>DATJCX010000037.1:0-168563 GCA_035497735.1 Brumimicrobium sp.
ATATCCCATCTGCGCCTATATAGTTCAGCAATAGTAGAAGCTTTCCATTCTAAGTTGTTAGAAATAATTTCTATTGTTGTATTTTCCTCTTCATGATAAGCTACCACACGCCGAAACTTCATTTTTTCGATTCCAACTTTCTTCGCTTGATTGCCTGTAAGTTGAATAATCTCATCTAAAAGAATATGTTGATCTTCCTTTTCAGGTAAATTAAGTTCTTCGACTACTGTGTACACTGTATTGTTTTTTATCCTTGTAACAAAATAGTTCTCAGCTAAAACGCGTGCTTTAATGATTTTAAAATCCCAGTAACCTTTGTCCTCAACTATGATAGTGTCTTTTGGGAATACTACATCTTCAAACCCTTTTCTATCATGGACTGCTGCCTCACTTATATTTATAAGATTAGGCATCATCATGGCTTCATCCCATTGCGTATGTATTTTTAATCCTCCTTTAGCTGTCCGATACTTTGCCCAGTCAAAAAGGCTTAAACACACACTAATAGTGCTGCTATCCCTGAGAAGTACTGATTTAGTTTTAACCTCTTCTAAAACCTTGTGATGTGAGTGCCGTTTTAACAAATTGCCATAATATGATAAAAGGTTCATATACAGACTTTCAAACACTTTATATGTTCGTGTTTTATTCCCATCACTCATGGTTGATTTTGCAGGACTTTGTTTTAATCCTAAATCACGAATAAAAGTCTTTGATGCCCCAATACCAACAGATATGTCCTCTAAAGTATGGCATTTATTCAGCTGTCCGAACAATAAAGAAACTAACTGGTCGTAAGTCCTGTATTTAGAACGACCTTTGTCACTTTGGTACTGTTGAGTAACTTTTTGAATTAAATGAGCAGGTATTAAATCAATTATTTGTTTAATAATCGGTTTGTTGTTATTTTTGTTTCTACGAAATAGTCCCATTTTATCAATGTATTTGTTGTGATCTACAAAGATAAGGGACTATTTTACTTTAAAAACTTTCGGATAGTTGTGTGACAATTTTAAATTATTGATTCTTAGTGACATATTTTGACACACCTCCGTTTTAACTTTACAAAATAAACGGGAAATGCTGAAAACCGAAAGAGTAAGCGCCAAAACACAAAACTTTAATACGAATCTCAAAAGATCTTAGCAAAAGAGAAAGAAAAAGTCAGTATATTTAAGCGGCATAAGCTTCAAGCTTTTATTCTTATCCAAAAAATAAAATTAAACCATTTCTTCATGAATTCATTTGTCGCCATAGATTTCGAAACCGCAAACCAACACCGTAGCAGTGTTTGTAGCGTAGGCTTGGTCTTTGTCAGTGAAAATAAAATAATTGACAGTTTCTATAAATTAATCAAGCCAAATCCTAACTTTTACTGCAGTTGGGCAACAGAAATTCACGGTATAAACTCCTGGGATACAGACAATGAATTTGAATTTCCACAAGTTTGGACCGAGATAAACGCCAGAATAAAAGGTTTACCGCTGGTAGCACACAATAGCGCTTTTGACGAAGGTTGTTTAAAAGCAGCTTTGAGTACTTACGGCTTGGAACTACATAAAAATGAATTCTTCTGCACGTATAGAGCGGCAAAGAAAAGCTTTCCAGGACTACCAAATTACAAACTCAATACCGTTTCGAAGCATGTAGGTTTTCACCTTGAGAATCATCACAATGCGCTGGCAGACGCAGAAGCTTGTGCACATATTGCAATGAAGGTGTTTAGGTAAGGGGAAAAAACAGATGGAATGATTGGAAATTTAAATATATTTTTTATGTTTGATGAAGCTATTATGAAAAACTTATGAACGACTAAAGATTTCATATATCATAATTGAGTGACAAACGATTAGAAATGGGTTTATTGCTGGTAATTAAGGGATTAAGAAAATAAGATATAGTGGATATATACGCCAAATGGCGTATAGCCAGATGTTACCTACAAGCTCAATGAACCTGGAATATTAATGAAAAAGAATCTCATCAAATAAACAAAAGCACTGAAAACATACAAAAGATTATGAAAAAACAAATTCTTTTTCTTTTCCTTCTTTTTTGTCTTACAGTGAATGCACAAAATAAGACTTTGCAGATTCGTGTTGACACATCATACTTTCCGTATCAGGAAAACATACAAATGATTCAGATTAAATATACATATATACATGGGGGTAGAAATTTTGCTAAAAATTTAATATCTAACTACAACTATCTTTATACTCCAATTCCTGATAGTTCAGGCTTAATCGACAAACCTGCGACCAACTATATTTTCAGAAATCAATTAGGAGAAATTATTTCTATTTATAACCACTTCGACGAACGGCAAATCAATAAAGAGGACTTACGTTCTCCCGATTCGGCAGTAACTATTAATGATTCCATTGCTTCCAATTTTGGGAAACTATTTATCTTTTACCATCTTGATTCTGTTCCTGCCAAAAAGAAAAATAAGATTGGCTCGATCATACTTGGGAAATATAAATTATACGGAGAACCAACTATAGAATATTATGGAAAACAGGGACTTATCAATCGAAAAGGAGAAATTGCTTTGCAACCTGAATATGACGATATTTTTTTATCTGGAGCATTGCCTATTGTCGTTAAAGATAGTAAGATTGGATTTTTAGACCAAGAAGGAAACCCTATTACGCCCATTAAATTTAAGGATTTATTCTACAATTCCTATGGGTATATTAAAAACTTCAGGTATCATATTGTTTCCGTCGATAGTTTAATTGGAGTAATCGATTCTGTCGGGAACACCCTTTTAGATTTTAATTTTAAGTATTTCAACCTTGAAACATGTAATCTTATTGAAAGGACTCCATATATTATTGATAGTCGGTCAACTGATACAACTAAAAAGAGTAGTGATAATTTTCATTTTGTCGTCACAAAAGAAGGGAAAAAGGGATTTATAAATGCGAGAACATTTGAATATCCCATTTCTCTCGATGAATACGATGATATTGATGTTTGGCGGTTTGGTGGCTGTAAAGAGTTTCTAATACAAAAAAATGGACGATATGGCTATGTGAAAGATTTCGAAAAGGTTATTCCGATACAATACGATACGATTATCAAAAGTTATAATGGAAACTATCTTGTGATAGAGGATAATTTCTGCGGACTATACAATGCAGATTTTGAAATGAAATTAGCCACTGAATACGATACAATAACAGAAAATGATTACAGTTTTTTGGTCAAAAAAGGAGGACAATATGGTTTTTACAACAATCGTTTTGAATTGGAAATACCAATAAATTGTGACACGATTATGGTAGATAAAATGATGTGGGGATTAAAAAGTTTCATTGTAAAGAAAGAGGAATTATTTGGAGTTTATAATTGGAGTTTTAAATTACAAATCCCTATAGAATATGACACTGTTATTCGTGCTTTTGGACAGCAATATCTTGTTAAGAAAGATGCGTTTTATGGACTTTATGGACTTGATACTTTTGATATTCGTTTAAAGTTACCTGTAGAATTTGATACCATCATTAAAACTATGAATGGATATGTCGTAAAAAAGGATAATTTATATGGTTTTTATAACGATGAGTTTAGTTTGAAAATCCCGATACTTTATCACGATATTAAATCATCAAGATATGATTATAATTTATTTGACTATACAGTTCATTACTTTGTGAAAAAAGATTCTTTATATGCCCTATTTAATGAACACTCTAAACAAGTTACTCCATTTAAATATGATGAAATTATCAGGGTAAATGCATTTTTTAAAGTAAAAAAAGGAGCATATTATACAATTCTTGATTTTAATTTAAAAACATTATGTAAACCTATCTTAAAAGAGGAGTTTGAGTATATTGCAGGTTCTTCAAGTTCTAAATATTACAAAATAACAACAAAAGAAGGCAAGATTGGTGTGTTGGGTATAGAGAAATTCTTAATCAAACCCATTTATGATGAAATTCGTTACGAATACAGAAACTTTAACAGAATAGACTTTTATGTGCGCAAAGGAAAGAGATGGAAAAGAATAAAGACGACATTGGGAAATTAATATTTGAAATAACAACAGTTTGTAGCTACCTTAAAATAGGTTAAAGAAAGCCAGTAGGTAACATGCTATTACTCGCCAGCCGAAATAACCGCTTCGATTAACATTTCTCTTTAGAAAAAAGTCTTATCTTCGTATCTAAATTTAATGCTAAAGGTCGGCCAGCGAGTAGTAGCCACTCGTTAACACCAAGCACACAGACCGACATAACAAATAAAATGAACATGACTTTTAAAATATTCATAATAATAATTGGACTGCTAACTATTGGATTAACACCGACTTTTGGACAACAGGAATACACAGATCAAGAGTTTTATGAAAATCAAAAAGACAATAAAGCTGTTAGACCAAAGTCAAAATTTAAGTTTAGAAAGAAAAGATATATTAAGAAAATTAACTTCACACAAATTGACACTAATGCAGTTTATTTGACAATTTATTCAGACAGCTCATACACGTATATGAGATTTTTTAAGGACGCGGTATTTCAAAGCGGGCCTTACAAATCAAAACCAAGCGGACAAGAGTTAGAAAATCTAACTTATGGTGTTTGGCGTTGCTACACTATGACGAGAAAAGGGCTTTTAGTTGTAGCCATACCTAAAAAATTTGAAATGGACTCAAAATGGATTTATTATTTTGGTAATATTTATAGTGACAAGTTTGAATTCACACACTATCATATGTCCTTGTTGACACTTGGTTCTTCACCAGGATACTTGCAAACTCCTTGGACATTTAACAAGCAAGCGGTTGACTTTAAGAACAGGAAATATGAATGGAAATAAAAGAAATCCAGCCACTAACAACACCTACCCAAAAGTGACGATTCAGTGGCCAAATCAAGTTTTGTATTTCTATTAAATCTTCTACTTAACTGACAGTGAAGTGCTTCGAAATCGCCTACTTTTCATATACACAACCGCTATAAAGCCAAAAACCTCAAAATTCCTAACACTACCCACTAAAAATAACACGACTAAAATAAAAAAGACCTATTCCTCACCTAAATTCCCCATCTCCTATCCTATTCTTCCTTTTTTTTCATTATTTTCACATCATTCTACTTTATAAACATCACTAATATGGAAAATATCATAAAAATAACTTTAGCTGCCTTATTTTTCCTGTGCTTGGCTGATATGCCTTATGGCTTTTATCAACTTGTACGCTTCGCAGGACTAATCGGATTTGTCATTTTAGCATACCTCTCACACGAACAAGGAAAGCAAGTAGAAATGATAATTTACGGTGGGCTTGCCTTACTGTTCCAACCCTTTTTTAAAATCGCCCTTGGAAGAGATATGTGGAACGTTGTTGATGTTGTCGTTGGTGCTGCTCTTATATTGTCGATATTTATTAAAACAAAGAAACAGCAAGACGAACTGTAAGCTTTTCTCAATGCATTTATGCTAGAGAAAAAGTTCAAAAAACCCGTAACCATTCTTCCTCATTCCGTTATATTAAAAACAAAAACTTCATTCCATTGTCCAACACTTCCAAAATATTTACACTCATTCTTCTTTTCAGTCTGCTGAATTTCACCAATTCATTCGCACAAGAGAGAAAGTACAAGCCGTCTGAGTTTTTCTATAAACTTTCACACACTTACTTTGCGCATTTAGGGCTTCAAGATGAATTGCTCGGTCAAGATGAAGTCGGAGAGTATGAAGCCATTAACGGTCCTTACAATCCAATTACCAAAAAAGAAGAATTCTTTCAAAGTCGTATCAAGTATCAATTTAAGAACGGACAAATAATTTCTTTGGACAATTTTTCGGATTCTATTTTCTTATTTAGAGAATATGTAAAAAGCTTCGACCAAGAAAATGATTCGCTGATTAGTTCCGGCAGATTAAAAACTTCAACAAGAGAATATAAAACTTTTCTAATAGACTTATTGGATGTTGATGGAAATGATTCTTTGGTGATGGATACCATTTTCTCACTCGTTCCAGATGGGTTTTGGTCGCTTAATATCGACAACCGACTCATAGAAGTTGGTGAGTATGTCGATGGACAAAAAGAAGGCGAATGGCATACCATAATTGCAGAGTACAGGGATTGGGTAAATCCACCAATAGTGCGAACAACAAGCTATAAATCCGATAGTATCATTCAAATTATAGAAATCGATAAGTCTACAGACAGAAACTTCGTAAAGGAAAATCTAATAGGAAAATGGTACAACGAAGGAATGGATAGAAAAAACTTCGACAAATGTTATGAAGGAGGAAAATGCAATGATTTTTACGTTAAAAACAGAAGTGACGTACGAATGACAAGCAGGTTGAGAGGGTATTATAATAACTTTAGTTTGCTAGACGAAGAAACCATGGAATACATCGTAGGTTCAAGCTGTGGAACCGGACTTAGTTTAGAACAAAGTAAATGGAGTTTTAACAAAAACGGACAATTGATACTCAATGAAGTCACTTGGAATATTGAATATTTCACAGAAGATCGCTTGATAATTTCAAAGTGAAATCAATTTGAAAAAAAAGTCTCCTTCTCTCCCATTCTACATTAAGAATTCTAAAATTTTAAGCATAAAAAAAAGCCTTTCAACCGAAAAGCTTTTTACTTCTGAATTGATATTCCAACTGTATTGCAATATCAATTAAGAATTTCTTTTGATAAAGAATCGCTTACTTTTTAGCCTCAGCAATCCATTTATCATTTTTGTACTCTCCTAGTACAACAACATCTTTAATTCTTTCGTACTCCTCAACCGCTACTAACATCTCGTCTTTTGTATCGCGTCTGATTCTAATACCAGCTGATTTTGAACCTTCATTTCTAACTTCAATATAGAAGCCATCTTTCAATCTCGCCGGTCTTGTCGCAGGTCTTGCCATTTTATAAAACTATTATTAGAATATTAAAGTTCAACAATATGTCGAACTTTGACAAGATACAAATAATTAATGTATATGCCTAATATTATTTATACTGAATTCAAATAAGGCTGTTAAAAAACCTAAAAATCAAGGCTTTAGCACTTAAAAAGTCAATTTTCAGGAAACACACGCGCTTTAACATTCAAGATTCTGGTAAACCGCTAAACAATTCCTACTCACGGTTTAAATAATTTTAAAGTGAATACACCTTGGAAAGGCCCACTAATTCATCATTTTTTTATACTTTTGAGGAAAATTGAACTTTACGAAAAATATGAACGATTTTTATAAAGAATTCCCTGTAAAAACAGATGAAGAGTGGCTCGATTTAACCCGCATACAGTTAAAAGGGAAATCGATTGAAGAGGCTTTACACCAAACACACCCTATTGAAGAAATCGATTATGTTTCTTATGGCTTCAATTCCAACCAAAAGAAAAGCGATTTAGCGCCTGGAGAAGGGAATTTCCTGAGGGGAACAAAAACGACAGACAACGACTGGGTTAATAATATTCAAATTCCACATGGTTCACCAAAAGAAATGAATGCCTATGCTTTGCGTTTCTTAATGAATGGTGCTACGGGAATTAAAATTGATTTAGCAAACTTTAATGCAACAGAAATAAGGGAAATCACGAAGGAAATCGGATTGAATCACATTTCTTCTACTTTTATCTATTCGACAAAAGAACAGTTCGATTGGTTGAATGAAAATGCAAACGTGGAAACGCAAATGACGGCTATCAATACAGGAAAAGAAAATTTCGGTTTGGTAAAACATGCGAAAAACGCTTTAATCGAAGCGATTGACGTTCAGTATGCAGGTGGAAATGTGAGTCAAGAAATTGCCTATGCATTGCACAAAGGTCATGAAACGCTTTTCCAACTTATGAAGTCGGGACTTTCTGTTGATGAAGCGGCAAAACAAATTAAATTTCTTTTCGGAATTGGAAGTAATTACTTCTTCGAATTGAATAAGTTTAGAGTTTTCAGAGCTTTATGGAGTACAGTTGTCGCAGCTTACCAACCAAAAGAAGCAGATGCTGCAAAGGCGTTTATCGAAGTTGAAACTGGTTTTATAAACAAGTCATTGCAAGACCCACATACCAATTTATTGAGACAAACGACGGAAGTTGCTTCTGCAGTTTTAGCGGGTGTTGATGAAGTGACTGTTCAACCGTATAACGCTTGGTCGAAAGACAGTTCTGAAAGCAAGGAAAAAGCACAGCATTTAGGTATTACCATCGCATTGTTATTAAAAGAAGAGTCGTACTTAGACAAAGTTATCGACCCTGCTGCTGGTGCATACATCATCGATGAGTTGTATGAGCAGATTAAAGACAAAGCGTGGAAATTGTTCCAAGAATTAGAAAATAAAGGTCTTGATTTTCTAAAAGAAGAGATTCAACGAATTGCTGCAATTAGAATAAGGGCTATTGAAAATCAGTCGGCTACATTAATTGGCGTCAACAAATACTTCAACATAGAGACTGTTGATTCTACTTGGGACATTCAAAAGAAGACTGCTTTCGGAACGCCAGTTGTTTTAGAAATAAATGCTACAATTGAAAAGTAAATGGAAAAAATTAATTTCAACAATATATCACCGTCTGAACCAAAGAGTACAGCAAAAATTGAAGCAGTAAAAACACATGATACTGCTGAGAAAATTGATTTGTATTCTTTCTACAAACATTCAGACATTGCCTCTTTGGCACAACTGAGATTCCTTTCAGGAGTTCCACCGTATTTACGCGGTCCATATACGACGATGTACACACAACGTCCATGGACAATTCGCCAATATGCTGGATTTTCAACTGCTGAGGAGTCAAATGCTTTTTACAAAAGAAATCTTAAAGCTGGTCAAAAAGGCCTTTCTGTTGCCTTCGACTTGGCGACGCACCGTGGATACGACTCAGATCATGAGCGTGTGGTAGGTGACGTTGGAAAGGCTGGAGTTGCAATCGACTCTGTCTTGGACATGAAGATTCTTTTTGATGAAATTCCTTTGGACCAAATGTCTGTTTCAATGACAATGAACGGTGCCGTTATTCCAATTATGGCGTTCTACATTGTGGCAGCTGAGGAACAAGGAGTGGATAAAGCTTTATTATCAGGAACCATTCAAAATGATATTTTGAAGGAATTTATGGTGAGAAATACCTACGTATATCCGCCACTGCCTTCGATGAAAATCATTTCAGATATTTTCGAATATACTTCGCGAAATATGCCGAAGTTTAACTCGATTTCCATTTCTGGTTACCACATGCAAGAAGCAGGCGCAACAGCTTCAATTGAATTGGCTTATACCTTGGCTGATGGTTTAGAATACCTTCGTGCTGGAGTGAAAGCTGGATTGAAAATTGACGACTTCGCTCCTCGTTTGAGTTTCTTCTGGGGAATCGGAATGAATCACTTTATGGAAATTGCAAAAATGCGTGCTGGTCGTTTACTTTGGGCGAAAATTGTCAATCAGTTTAACCCACAAAGTGATAAATCATTGGCACTTAGAACGCATTGTCAGACTTCAGGTTGGAGTTTAACCGAGCAAGATCCTTTTAACAACGTCGCACGAACTTGTATCGAAGCATTGGCAGCTGTTTTTGGTGGAACACAATCCTTACACACCAATTCACTTGACGAGGCCATTGCTCTTCCTACAGATTTCTCAGCGAGAATTGCAAGAAATACACAGATTTACCTTCAAACAGAAACGGGAATCACGGATTTCATCGATCCTTGGGGAGGAAGTTACTATGTAGAAAAACTAACAGATGAGTTGGTAAAAGAAGCATGGGCTTTAATCGAAGAAGTGGAGGGATTAGGTGGAATGGCGAAAGCGATTGAAACGGGAATTCCGAAAATGAGAATTGAAGAAGCTTCAGCAAGAAAACAAGCACGTTTAGATGCTGGAAAAGACATTCTTGTTGGAGTGAACAAGTACCAATTGGAAGAAGAAGAGCCTATCGATATTCTTGAAATTGACAATACGAAAGTACGAAAGTCACAAATCGAACGTTTACAGGAATTAAAAAAGAATAGAAACGAAGAGAAAGTTCGAGCTGCACTTGCTGAATTAGAAAAGATAGCCGCAACTGGAAAAGGAAACTTACTAGAAGCTGCTGTTGCTTGTGCTAGAGAACGTGCTAGTTTGGGGGAAATTTCTTCAGCAATGGAGAAAACTTTCGGAAGATACCAAGCGACTATTCGTTCAATTAGTGGCGTTTATGCACATGAAGCTATGAAAGACAACGATTTTATCACCGCTAGAACAAAAGCAGAGGAATTTGCTAAACTGGAAGGAAGAAGACCACGTATCATGGTGGCGAAAATGGGACAAGATGGTCACGACCGTGGCGCAAAAGTAATTTCAACTTCTTTTGCTGACATTGGTTTTGATGTGGATATAGGTCCTTTATTCCAAACGCCGAAAGAAGCGGCAAAACAAGCTGTTGAAAATGACGTGCATGTTCTCGGAGTTTCTTCGCTAGCTGCGGGACATAAAACATTGGTTCCACAGGTCATTGAAGAACTAGAAAAACTGGGTCGTGGCGATATCATGGTTGTTGTTGGTGGCGTTATTCCTCAACAAGATTATGATTTCTTGTACGATGCTGGAGTTTTCGGAATTTTTGGACCAGGTTCAAAGATTTCTTCTTCAGCGATTAAAATTTTGGATTTATTAATCGAAAGTGCACAATAAAAAATAAGTTTTCGCAGTGGTTATGCTTTGTCAGAATCCTGCAATTTTAAAATAAAATATGAGTATGAAAAAAGCAATCGCTATCCCAAATGCACCTGCGCCGATCGGACCGTATAGTCCAGCAGTTGTAAAAGGAAATATGTTATTCGTTAGTGGTCAAATTCCTTTGAATCCAGCAAATGGAGACATTGAAAGAGAAGACATCAAGAAAGCGACAAAGCAAGTAATGGAAAATGTTAAAGCTTTGGTAGAAGAAGCTGGCTTTGCCATGTCAGATGTTATGAAATGTACGATTTTTCTAACTTCTATGGCAGATTTCACGGATGTAAACGAAGTTTATGGAACTTTCTTTACGAGTGAACCACCAGCGAGAGAAACTGTTGCTGTAAAGGAACTTCCACGTGAAGTTCGTGTTGAGATTTCTTGTATTGCAATGAAATAAATAGCTTTTACACTTGGAAAAAAATCCGATTAGAATATCCGTTGTCATTGTCAATTACAATGTCGAATATTTCTTAGAGCAATGTTTGAATTCTGTCTATGATGCCCTAAAAAACATTGAAGGAGAAGTCTTTGTTGTGGATAATAATTCGATTGATGGTTCGGTGGAAATGGTGAAAGAAAAATTCCCGCAAGTTCACCTTATTGCCAATAAAAACAATGTTGGATTTTCGAAGGCAAACAACCAAGCGATTCATATTTCGAAAGGAGATTACGTTTTATTACTCAATCCCGACACGGTAGTGGAAGAAGACACGTTTGTAAAATGTGTCAACTTTATGGATGAACATCCCGACGCTGGTGGATTGGGCGTTAGAATGATCGACGGAAAAGGGAAGTTTTTACCAGAAAGTAAGCGCGGACTCCCAACTCCTGCTGTTGCCTTTTACAAAATTTTCGGTTTATCCAGAATTTTCCCAAAAAGTAAAAAGTTCGGTCAATATCATTTAGGCTATTTGGATGAATTTGATGTCAATGAAATAGAAATATTGAGTGGTGCTTATATGCTAATGCGTAAAGAAACACTTGATAAGGTGGGTTTACTTGACGAAACATTTTTTATGTACGGAGAAGACATTGATTTATCCTACCGTATCATCAAAGGTGGTTATAAAAACTATTATTTCCCGAAGACACAAATCATTCATTATAAAGGAGAAAGCACAAAAAAGAGTAGTATCAACTATGTATTTGTATTCTATCGTGCAATGGTCATTTTCGCTGAGAAACACTTTTCACAGAAGAATGCCAAGGCCTTTTCTTTCTTAATCAATTTGGCCATCTACTTTAGGGCTGGTATTGCTATTTTAAACCGTTTTATTAAACAAATCATTCTTCCAACGATTGATTTTGCGATTATTTTATTGATTTTATTTGGATTGACGAAGCTTTGGAGCATTAGTGAAATTGCCTTTCCGACAGAAGTCTTAAAATATGCACTGCCTGGATATACTTTAACATGGTTAATTACGAATTTCTATTCAGGTGCATACGACACACCGATCAAATTAAAATCCTTTTTCTCAGGAACCATCATCGGAACAGCTGGTATCTTAATCATCTATTCACTTCTGCCAAAAGAAGCACAATTTTCTAGACTTTATATTCTTTTAGGAACGGTAGCTGTGCTGACTTATTTCCTACTTTCTAGACTTGTTCTGCATCTTGTTTTAGGCAGGAAGTTTGACCTAAGCGGTGTTAAAAACAAGAATTTTGCTATCGTAGGAAGCGAAGAGGAAGTTGAACGTGTAGAACAAATTCTTAAAAACACACCACATAAAGTAGAGCATATTTACAGTATTTCGCCAACAGACACAAAAGGCAAGAACGATACTGGAACTTTAAATCAATTGGATCAAGTCATTGACATTCACAAAATTGACGAAGTTATCTTTTGTGCCAAAGACACCACAGCGGAAAGCATTATCAGTTGGATGTCGAGAGCTTCTGTTGAAGATGTTGAGTTTAAAATTGCACAGCCCAACAGCATGTATTTAATCGGTAGTAATTCCGTTGACACAGCTGGGGATTTGTACATGGTTCAGATAGACAATATTTCTACCACGGCCAGTAAGCGCAACAAAAGAACCTTTGATATTCTCCTAGCAATTTTGATTTTCTTGACGCTCCCTATCAATATTTGGTTCTTTAAACAGAAGAAAAACTTCATAAAGAACACCTGGAAGGTATTAATTGGAAAAAAATCATGGGTTGGCTACTCGATTGAAGAGAAAACAATCAACAGAAATCTTCCGCAGATAAAAACGGGAATACTGAGTCCTTCTGGAAACATAAACTCTGACAATCAATCACCTATAAGCTCTAAGTTGAATTTAATTTACGCCAGAGACTATACGATTTTTAAAGATATTACATTATTAAAAAACAATTGGTACAAATTAGACCGATAAAACCAACATTTATCATTTGTTATTGATGAAAATTAGGTTATTTTTGTACCTCGTAAAAAAGAATATAACTCAATACAATATGTCACAAGTAGAAATTCGTCTTCCTAAAATGGGAGAAAGTGTTACCGAAGCAACCATTACAAATTGGATTAAAAATGTTGGTGATACAGTTGAAATGGATGAACCGCTTGTGGAAGTCGCAACTGATAAAGTTGATAACGAACTTCCGTCTGAGGTTTCAGGAACAATTACCAAAATCTTTTTCCAAGTTGATGAAGTAGCACAAGTTGGAGATGTTATTGCTATTATTTCAACAGATGGTAGCGGTGCTGAAGCTGCTCCTGCTCAAGCGGAAACAGTTGCACCAGCTGCAGCAGCAGTTGAAGTAGTTGCTCAAACTGTAAACGATGCAGTAGCGACAGTTAGCGCTGGCGAAATTGATAAGAATGGTCCAAGCGGAAAATTCTACTCTCCTCTAGTAAGAAGCATTGCTTCAAAAGAAGGAATCAGCATGGCTGAATTAGAAAACATTTCAGGAACAGGTCAAGCAGGCCGTGTTACGAAGAAAGATATATTTGATTACATCGCGAATAGAGGAAGCGGTGCAACGGCTCAAGCAGCTGCTGCAGTTGCAACTCCTGCTGTTTCTGCGCCATCTACACCACAGGTTGAAAAACCAGTTGCTGCAGCTGCTCCAATTTCTCTAAACCCAGGTGATGAGATTATTGAAATGGACAGAATGAGAAAGCTAATTGCTAGCCACATGGTTAACTCTAAGCAAACTTCTCCTCACGTTACTTCATTTGTTGAAGCTGACGTTACAAATATCTGGAACTGGAGAAACAAGATCAAAGATGGTTTCAAAAAGAGAGAAGGTGAAAACTTTACCTTCACACCTGTCTTTATCGAAGCGATTGCTAAAGCAATTAAAGACTTCCCATTGATTAACATCAGTGTTGAAGGAGATAAAATCATCAAGAAAAAAGACATTAATATCGGTATGGCTGCAGCTTTACCAACTGGAAACTTAATTGTACCAGTTATTAAGAATGCAGACCAACTAAACTTAACTGGTTTAGCGAAACGTGTAAACGAATTAGCAAACAAAGCACGTGAAGGAAAGTTAACTTCTGATGATATCAGCGGTGGAACATATACTTTAACAAACGTGGGTACATTCGGAAACGTAATGGGTACACCAATTATTAACCAACCACAAGTAGCAATTATGGCTGCTGGAGCAATTAGAAAGGTTCCTGCGGTAATTGAAACGCCAGATGGTGACTTTATTGGAATCCGTTACAAAATGTTCCTATCGCACTCTTATGACCATAGAGTGGTTGATGGTGCACTAGGAGGAATGTTCGTTAAACGTGTTGCTGATTACTTAGAGCAATTCGATATGAATACAACAGTCTAAGTTATTAGATTTATACTATTGGAAAGGAGATGCGAAAGTGTCTCCTTTTTTTTATGAGCAAAAATTAGAATGGGACTTCTTCCCTACTATACGATTAGTTAAGAAGGTTTGCACAAAAAGAAAGAAATGGAATTTTTTCCTAGAAGGAAAGTATAGTAGTTGTGAAGGTTTTACTTGGTGAAATAGCGGTTTACCAATTCACCTTTTCCCCTTTGTTAATTTGTAGTATTCGTTTAACAATAATCAAGGCATTGATAAGTGGGACTAGAATGGCAAACATTAAAAAAATAGACTTCCAAGAAAGTAGATCAGCATTTTGAAATAGTAAAACTGAGAAAAGTACAATACTTCCTATCATAATTCCCAAATCTCTAAGCAATTTAATCTTAGTGCCTTTCATATTTATTTTAATTGAATAAAAATAAAAAAATAGATGCTTAGCAAAGTAAACATCTATTTTAAAATTAATAATTTTATAATCAACCTCTTCTTTCGATAGCGGTCTTCACCACTAAGTCCACCAAACGATTGATTTTCTCAGCGTAAAACTCCGAAATCTTTTTAGGATCTTCTTTGTCAAATATATCTCCACTCACCATCGGAACGCTGTACGGAGCAGTCCAAGCACGCAATGCTTTTACGATTGAGTCCATCGCGTTAATTCCCTGCATTGATTGCATTCCGTCTCCCCAACAAATCAATCCAACTGTCTTGTCAGACAAATAAGGTTTTGGATGCTTTGCTGTAATTTCCAACCAGTCTAAACTGTTCTTCATTACTCCAGGAATACTTCCATGATAAAGTGGTGTTAACCAAATATGAAAATCAGCTTCCACCATTTGTTGTGCCATAGCTTCAACAGATTTTGGCGTTCCACCAGAAGAAAAATTAAGCAATGGAATACCCATTTTCTCTGAATCCAATATTGTCGCATCAATATCATGTAAACTCAATTGCTCATGAATATAGTTTGACAAAAGGACTGCGATAGAATTTGGGTGATTACCGATACCACCAATAAAAACAACTGCTTTACGATTCATTTTTGAAAATAAGGATTTAAAAAAGACAAACTTAATGATTTTCTGCTACTAATTCCAAACAAACCATGGAACCATGTAAGCAGTAAGCGTTAAACCGATACTATATAAAATCAAAACGCGTTTATACTTCTCTTTATCAGAGAATTTCTCACTCTTTGCAGCTCTGTAGCCAATTGTAATTAGAACAGCAGCCAAGATCATTCCAAATGGATGTTCAACTAAGTAAAAGCGTGAGATGGTGTTTCCCATTGCTTCCCCAGAAAAGTTGGCAGCTCCAACTGGAGAAATAAAATAAAGAATGACACCTATCAATATTTGTGAATGCGTTACAATCAATCCCATCAAGGCAAACATTTGTACCAACTTATCAAATGGCTTTTTTAAGATTACTTGCGCTAAGACATAAACAACCACTATGAGTTGAACAAATAACAACAACATTCCGATCATGTTGTGCGCTTCTTTAATTGAAATATACATTTTACTTACTTTTTATTAAATAATTTATTACCACCATTCGAAAAAACATTCGGGAGATTAAAGTCTGCTTCCTTAGAACATTAGTTTTGCATGGTTCTATGTGCTTTTAACACATTTTTATCAAATATATAGTTTCTACTTGCATTTAAACATTAAACAACGCATCTTTGTTCTCATAGTAATAGGAATTATTTCCAAACAATAAAATAATGAGTTTAAATTTAAAGAAAGCCTTGTGTGTATTCGATATCGAATCAACAGGTTTAGATGTTTCCCAAGATCGAATTGTAGAAATTTCAATATTAAAAGTAACACCAAGCGGAGAGGAATCTTCTTTGACTTTACGACTAAATCCTGAGATAAAAATATCAGCAGAAAGTACTTCCATTCACGGAATAACAGATGAAGACGTAGCCAATGAGCCTACTTTTAAAGATTCGGCAGAAAAGATTGCGCTATATATTGGAGATGCTGACTTAGCGGGATACAACTCGAATAAATTTGACATTCCTATGCTGGTTGAAGAGTTTCTAAGAGCAGAATATGATTTTGATATGGCTAACAGAAATTGCATAGATGTTCAAAATATTTTCCATAAAATGGAACAAAGAACATTGGTTGCAGCATACAAATTCTACTGTGATAGAGAATTAGTAGATGCACATAGCGCTTTTGCTGACGTAGAAGCAACTTACGAAGTGTTGAAAGCACAAATAGTTCGCTATAAAGAATTGGAAAATGACGTAAAGTTTCTAGCTGAATTTTCTGAAAACAACAAATTCAAAACTGCAGACTTTGCAGGAAGATTGGCTTACAATGACAATGACGAAATCATGTATAATTTCGGAAAGCACAAAGGTAAGACCATTGCCGAAGTTGATAAAACAGAAACTGGTTACTATGGCTGGATGATGCAAAGCAATTTCCCATTGTACACAAAGCAAGTTTTAAAACAAGAAATGGATAGACTCAAAACTGAGCGTCAAAAAAGAAAGGAAAGTAGAAAAGAGCAAGAAGAGCAAAGATTAAATGCTGGAATAGAAGCATTAAAGAATAAATTTTCTAAATAAAATTGCCCGATGAAGATATTTTGTATTGGTAGAAATTACGCCGAACACGCAAAAGAAATGAACTCTCCTCTTCCGGAAGTTCCTATGTTTTTCTTAAAACCGGATACATCAACTCTTAAGATAAATGAACCATTTTATTACCCTGATTTCACAAAGGATATTCATTATGAATGTGAATTGGTTATCAAGATCAATAGAGTTGGAAAAAACATTGCGGAGAAGTATGCACATGAATATTATGACGAAGTTGCCTTAGGCTTGGACCTTACGGCTCGCGACTTACAACAAATCTGTAAAGATAAAGGTCACCCTTGGGAAATAGCAAAAGGTTTTGAAAACAGTGCTCCTTTTGGGAATTTTATTTCTCTAAAAGGAAAAGATGTCCAAAATCTAGACTTCCATTTAGTAAAAAATGGCGAAATCGTTCAGAAAGGAAACAGTAAAGACATGATTTTCAATGTAAATCAAATTATTGCTTACCTCTCCAAGTTCATGACGCTTAAAATCGGAGATGTTATTTTCACAGGAACGCCAGAAGGTGTTGGACCTATCGCAATCAATGATCACTTAGAAGGATATATTGGCGATGAGAAATTATTGGACTTAAAAATCAAGTAAAATTGGAACATCAAATTACAATTTCAAAAACTGCTCGCTACTATAGCTATGGTAATCCAGAAACAGCAGATAATATTTGGATTGTACTACACGGTTACTCACAATTGGCAAAATTCTTTATCAGAAAGTTTCACGGCTTAGATCCTGAGAAGAATTATATTATTGCACCAGAAGGATTCCACCGTTTTTACCGAAATGGTACGAGTGGCAGGGTTGGCGCGACATGGATGACAAAGGAAGCGCGATTGGATGATATTTCAGACAATATAGACTACCTCAATCAATTAGCAGAGAAAGTACTAGAAGAAGGAAACTTTAAGAGGAGAATTCTACTGGGTTTTTCTCAAGGCGGTGCAACTGCTTCGAGATGGCATAACTTAGGAAATTTCCATGCGCAGCACTTTATTCTTTGGGGAAGTGTTTACGCTGAAGACATCAAGTTTGATGAAGACAAGCCTGGTTTATTCCAATCAGATAATTATTTTGTCGTAGGTAGAGAAGATGTTTATTTTAAGGAAAGACTAGGAGAAGTGATCGATTACTTGAATGACCAAGAATTTA
Source organism: Brumimicrobium sp. (assembly GCA_035497735.1). Lineage (GTDB taxonomy): Bacteria > Bacteroidota > Bacteroidia > Flavobacteriales_D > Crocinitomicaceae > Brumimicrobium. The sequence goes on from DATJCX010000037.1 coordinate 18,255, forward strand.
TCACTAACATTACGCTTTACGATGGTGGACATGATATAGATGAAAATACACTTTTAGAATTGACCGAGGAAATCAGCACGAAAGAAGCAGAATAATCGCTTTTTGATTTCTTTAAAACCTTTGGTTCGTTAAAAAAACAAAGAAAAATGAAATTAGTAAATAAGATTTATGTTGGAGCAAATGCAAGAGAATCATTGATTGATTTTGAAACTCCGGATAATTTTTACGAAAACATAGTTGTTTTTATTCATGGATATAAAGGCTTCAAAGACTGGGGCGCTTGGAATTTAGTTCAAGATTACTTTGTGAGTGGTGGAGTTGCTTTTTGCAAATTCAACATCAGTCACAACGGTGGAACAATAAACAATCCGATTGATTTTACTGATTTAAATGCCTTTGCCAACAACAGATATACCTATGAATTAGAAGATGTTCAGCAGGTGCTTAGTTGGTTAGAAAAAAACGTGGACCTAAGTGACAAAAAGATTCATTTAATTGGCCACAGCAGAGGCGGTGGAATAGCAGTTCTTTCAGCACTTGATAGTAGAATTAGCTCTGTTACAACATGGGCTGGTATTTCTGACATTGAAAGTAGATTCCCAAAAGGAGATGACTTGAAGAAATGGAAAAAGGAAGGATTATACACCGTTCTTAACTCCAGAACCAAGCAGAATTTACCACACGACTATGCCTTCTATGAAGATTGGAAAAACAACAAAGAACGCTTGGATATCGAAACCATAGCAAGTAAAATAGAAATTCCTATTCTTCATATTCATGGCGACAACGATAATGCGGTTCATGTAAGCGAATCAGAAAAATTGAGCAACTTGACAAATGGGAAATTGTTTATCATCAACGATGCAAGTCACACTTTTAACACGCATCATCCTTACAACGAAAAGGATTTACCAAACAAATTGAATGAAGCATGTAATTTAACCATGCAGTTTATTTCAAGAATTTAAAGGGATATCAGCTAGTGACTATTTTTCTTCTCCTAGGAAAGAAAATATCAAAGAATCAAAAAATGCTTCGTTGAGCCATTCATTAATGATAGTTGGTTGACTAAATAAGAGACTGCCATTTACAAGATTGGCTACTTCCTTTAATTTTTCAGCAGAAAATACCGGATCAAACAACAACACTCCTGCTGCTTCCTTTCTGTTGGAATCAACTTTATCTTTCAACCCCTTTAAATGACGCTTAATCGCTGTATAGTTAGTCGGTTGAACAATCTTTCTTAACAATTTCATTCTCTCATCAGAAAGGTACAGAAATGGACCTTCTCCCCCACCTGCTAATAGTCCAACGGAAATTAGCTCATCCGTTAAAGGATTTGATTTATAATATATTATTGAATAGAAAGCATCCATTTGTTAGCGTTTAAGTATCGTAGTTAAAGTTCCAAACTCTCCAATGAAACATCAATGCTATTTCCACAGTTATAATGCCCTAGAGGACACTCCTTCTTCCCATGAAAAGTACAAGGACGACAAGATAACTCCATTTTTGTTTCAATCACTTTCGCATTTTCTGCCAATGGACCAAAACCAAATTGAGGAACCGTTGAACAAAAGAAAGCTCTTGTCGGTGCATTCATCGCAGAAGCAATATGCAAGGGTCCTGAATCATTCACGAAATTCATCTTAGCACCTTCCATTAAAGCAGCACTTTGCAATAAAGAAAGTTTTCCCGCCAAATTACTTGCTGGAACGTTGGCTAATTGAATAATTTCTTGGCATAAATCAGCATCACCTGGACCTCCTATCAAAAAAATCTTTCCTTTAGCACTCGTGGATTGAATTAACTCAACCCATTTAGCTGTCGGTAACTTTTTCGTTTCCCAAACAGAAGCCGGTGCCATGCAATAGTAATCTTCTCCTAGTAAATGTGCAATTTTTTCTCTATCTTCTTTTGAAGGAAACAATTCAGGTCTAAGTAAAGCTACAGCGCCATGATGGGCAATCAATTGTAGATTTCTTTCAACCTCATGATTTCCTGCTAATAAAGAATGTGCATGCTTTTGATTATAGATCCAAGAAAAAGCATTTCTATCAAAGCCTATCCTACTTTTTGTTTTCGCAAAATAAGTCATTAAACCTGCATTGCTGTAGCGTTGAAAAGTCAACACTTCATCATACTTTTTCTTTCGAATAGTCTTAATAAGCGAAATAAGATTTTTGTATTTCCCTGCCTGCTTATTCCAAATAAGTATTTGATTTATCTTAGGATTATTGGCCAACAAAGATTCATTACCTTTCCTAACAACCACATCTATTTCAGCCGTCGGATATAAGCGTTTTAATTCAGAAATAACAGGTGTTATAAGGATAACATCCCCAAGAAAAGCAGTTTGTATAATTAAAAATCTTTGCACCTGACAAATATACTTAACAAAACAAACAAATATTCGAGTCGAGAGAGTTTCTTTTAAAGTAAAGTGTTATTTTAGACGTTTAAGAAAACCACTGACACTCACTTAATATCTATTTAACACACTTTCTTTAGTACTTATCGATAAAAAACCTTGTTTTATCGAAATGTTTATTATTTTTGCCTAATGAATATGGAAAAGAGATTTGACAGCCCTGTTGCTTCTATAACATTAGAAGACAATCTTCTATTTATATTTAAATTAAAGAATACAAGTGCAGAATATGATGAAGAGGAAGTAAAAAAACAATTTGATTTCTTCTATGGCCACGCTCAAGGAAAACCTTATAAAGTTCTTCTTGACACAAGAAATTCTTTGGTATTACCAACAGACGAATCTTTTACTTATTTCTTTAAATTCAATCGGCCTGAGAGTAAAACAGCAATAATTGCCAACAGCCTTCCAACAAGTCTTTTAATGTCACAAATGCTTAAACTTGGTAGGGTAGAAAATGTTAAAGTATTCAAGAGCGAAGAAAGGGCAAGGGAATGGTTATTAAGTTCTGACTAATCATTTAAAGATTTATTCAATACTGACCTAACTTTAATATAATGCTATTTCAGAAAGGGAAACAATATATAAAACAAAAAAGGCTATCTCACGATAGCCTTTTTTAGTATATTTTAATCTATAGATTACTCTACGATAATTTTCTTAGTTGCTTCACCATATTCAGTTTTAGCTGTAATGATGTATAAACCACTTGAAAGGTTAGAGATGTTAACTTCTTTTGCAATTGCATTGTTAACAATTTCTGATTTTACAATTCTTCCTTCTAAGTCAGTAATTGTGTAACCGTTTAATTTCGTTCCATCAACTGCAATTGTAATTGATTCTTTTGCAGGGTTAGGATAAACGATAAAGGCCTTACTTAACATTTCATCAGTAATAGAAGAAGTTTCACAACCATCGATTAAGTGTCCCATGTTCATGAAGTCAATGTAACAAGCATATTCAGGGTGGTCGATAAATGGGTTTCTATTATTTTGTAATGAATCGATATAGTCATTACGCGCAATTTCCGAATTTGATGGAGGGAACTCTGTATTCCACTGCTTTAAAATCGTTTGGTCTTGAGCATAAGAAATAGAAGAAGAAATTGGTGAAGGGAAACTCCATACTGTTCCGTTTTCTGTATATCTAATACTCATGTACATCATTGCTCTTGCTGCAGTTCCTTTTGAAATATCCATTGGTTCATATACCCAGTTTCCGTTTGCATCTTTACCTAAAATAGCTTCTCCAATAACTTGGATAGAGTCACTAACAACGATTCCTAAAGGATAGTTTGAACGAATTCCATTTGCATCATCTTGGTGTAACAACAATAAGTTGTGGTAATCACTATAGAAGTTTGCATTGTTATCACTCAATGGGAACCATGAGCTTGGGAAAGTATGCTCACGTGACATTCCTGTAGTTCCAAAGCTAAATGGGAAGTCGTATAGGTATTGGTTACCTGTATACTGACAAGTCATTACTCTTTTACCATTGATGGTATCTCTAGCGTAGAAGTTCTCAACCATTTTCAAGGCGTAATCACCATAGTAATTTTGAAAGTGAGGAGTTGTAACTGCATGTAAGTCACTAACAAAATTTTCTGCTTCTGGATCTATGTTTGCATAGTCAGCAACTGGAATCATGTCTGTTAAAGTTGTTTGATTTCCTACTAATGGGTTTGTTGTTAAATAATTAACTCCTTCTCCTACTCCGTTGTAAGCGAAAACAGCAAAGTGATAATCTGTTGCTGCTGCGATATCGTTAGGAACAAAAGTAGTACTTGTTGTTGACTTAACAACTTTAGCGTCTCCGATAACATCACCTGCAGAATATACAACACCATCAACTGGAACTTCAGTAATTGCTTCTCCAGTTTTTCTTAAGATTAAGTATCCGTCAGCATCAGCTGCTGCAGTAAAGTTTGCAACGATTCTAAATGTCTTTACATTTGAAAACGTTAAGTTAGTTGCCTGAACAGTTGGCTCTGAAGCTAAATTATCCCCGTATCCTTCAATATTGAATACAAACTCTGGGTAGCTTAAATCATTTGATGTAATTTTAATTGAAGCACTTCTTGTACCTGCTGCAGTTGGTTCGAAAACAATACCAATATCTTCAGAATCAAGTCCGTTGATTGTCAATGGGAAAGTAACAGTATTAGAAAGAGAGTAATCTCCAGCTTCTGTACCTAAAATTTCGATATTGTCAATCACTAAATCTTCAACAGCTCCAAGGTTTTGGATAACAAATGGCATCAACATATCTGCACCAAGGTCTGATGTAGTGTATACTGTTTGTTGCGGAACAACTCCTGATCCATTCACTGAAACGCTCATTTCTTGCTCGTTCGATAAACCTGCTTGGATATTGATATCGTCTAATCCAATATTTCCTGAGATTTTCTCTACGAATAAGAACCTTACAAAACGTGTAGCACCATCTAATTGAACAGTGTACTCAGTGTAAGTTTGTTCAACGATATTTGTACCGTTGTGTTCATTTACTAATGTATAAGTAGTTCCATCAACTGATTCTTGAACTTGAAAAACTCCAGTCCAAGGATTACCTGGTACTGGATTTCCTGTAACTTTATACTTCATTTCTCCTGGAGTACTTGCTAATTCTCCAATAAGAGAATGTCCTGTACTCGTCATCTTTAATGCAGGAGGATTAGGAACTGATGTCGCAGTGTAAAAACTCGCAGAAGCTGGATTTGTCGTCCATCCTTGTGGAATTACCTGTCCATCAAAACCTAAATCGGTTGGTAATGTTAATTGTGAAAACCCTGTTGTAAAAAATGTAAAGGCTACAATTAATGATAAAATCTTTTTTCTCATCTTTTTGTTATTTATATTTATTCTTAAAATTCAAAACTTAAACCAATGTTAAACTTTAACCCTGGTCCATACATAACTCCTACTGAGTTTACATCGAAACCTGAACCGTAGGTATTTGACAGTATAGCGTCAGAAATATACCTGTTATTTAAAACGTTAATTACACTCGCATTGATTCCCAAAGCGTAATTATTTTTCGCATCATTTTTCCCAAAGATAATCTTATATCCGGCAAAAACGTTTAGCAATCCATACCCTGGAGCTTTCCAAGAGTCACGCCCCGCGTTTGCACCTTTTAGGATGAATGGGTTAAATTCAGAGTAGAATCTATCAAAGTACTGATATTGTACTTTAAGGTATAGATTTTTTATAGGTTCTGTTCTCAAACCAATCATGTACATCGACTGTGGAGAGTCACCTACGTGTACTCCTTTAGTGTCAAATGTTACTTCGTAATCATAAGCTGGAATAACTACCGTTTTTGATGAATTCCATTTCCAATTTCCTAGAGAAACAGAACCTTCAACGCTTAACTGCTTAATGATTTTCCAAACTCCATCAACTTCCACTCCCATGTGTATAGCATCCATTCCTTGAACATTCACACGGATTGTCTCCATAGGGTCTAGTGGATTCGGAACTGCCAAACCATTCGGGAAAGGCTTGTTCTTCCAATTTGTAAAGTAACCATTCACTGAGAATGCTACTTTTTTACTTCTAAAGTTGTACCCCAACTCAATTGCTTGAATAACTTCATTTTGAATTTCTGCAAAGAAGTTATTATAGGAATTATCTACAACGTTCGAATACATCGGAGTTCTAGAAAGGTAACCTAAGTTCATAAACACATTAGAATGTTCAGCAATGATATAGTTTGCACCCATTTTAATGGTTCCTCCTGGTTTCCATTTGTATCCCGTTTTGTCGTAATCTACACCTTCTGAATCTGTTGTATATTCTTTACCATCGTAAGAAATAGTGTCTTTCGCTCCTATAAAAAGCGTTGTATCTCCTAAGTCAATCGATCTTTTTCTAAAGAAATCAACACCAGAATAACCATTCATGTTTCCTGTTACGTTAACGAATGCTGACCAACGTGTACTAGCATATTCTGCTTGCGCAAAAGCACCTGCCCACTGAACATATCCCCATCTGTGTGCTTCATAAGGTTGCTCAGCAATCTTACTTCCAACCACTTTCATTGGGCTTTTGTCATTCTTGTCTGCATTGTTTACAAAGTAATCTCCACCTAGTAAATCTGTGATTTCTTTAAAATGCTCTCCTCTGTAGAATCGATAGTCTAAACCTCCTGATAAATCCCAACTCTTGTTCAGTTTATAATCAAACTGCCCTAAGTATCCAACCCAAAAATGGTTGTTTACCGAAGATGTCATTACGTTTGAAGATTCTAATAGCGTATTTGAGTAATTTGGGTTAATTGTTGGATTCACTTGGCCAAAAAAGTCAACTTCTTGATTGTTTCTGATGATAACATCCCAGTCCAATTGTCCATTTGCGTCTTTAGCAGCCGATCCATACTTTAAAAGTCGGGTTCCACCGCCATTACCAATAGAAGCATATACGATGTTAGAAAGACTAAACTTTTCGTTGATTTTCCAGAAGTCCTTTAATGTCAATTGGTTTTTATGATAATAATTCATGCGTTCAGCCATGATTCTATCTTTCCCAACTTTAAATACGTTCTTACTATCATAATCAGAAGTGATATATCCCCAATGCTCATTATAGTCGTAACCATTATCGTATGAAGAAGCCGAAGTAATCGTAGCACCTTGATTGACAGCTTCTGTTGAATCCCAGTATTGAATCTTTTGATTAAAAGCTCTTTGCGCATGCTTTTGCGGCGCACCAAAAACGGAGAAAGAAAGCAAATGATTTTTTAAACGTTTTTGAACTTTTCCGTAGTAGAATCCACCAATAGAAGGTGTACCTGAAACAATTCCGTCCGACTTTTTAAATGAACCAGCTAAGGTAACTCCCCAACCGCCTTTCAGTAAACCAGAGTTGTAACCAATACTTGTTCTCAGTAAGTTCCCTGCTCCATATTCTTGCTTCAACATTATTTTCTTCTTTGAAGAAAGTCCTTGGGTTAGAATATTTATCGTTCCTCCTACAGATGGCATAGAAATCTTTGTTGCCCCGAGTCCTCTTTGTACCTGAATTCCACCAGTGATGATGTCTAATCCAAACCAATTCGACCAATAAACAGCACCATTCTCCATGTCATTCACAGGAACTCCGTCAATCATAACACCAACGTTACGTTGTGCAAAACCTCGAACAGAAATTCGAGCATCTCCTTCACCACCTCCTTGTTGAGTCGCATAAACTCCAGGAGTAGCATTTAACAACATCGGAATATCACGAGATCCTAATTCTTCTTGGATTTTTTTGGGTTCGATTCGGGTAACAGAAATAGGTGTTCTTCGATCATCACGAATGAATGAGCCGATTACACTTACCTCTTCCAATTCGATTGCTAATCCCATTTTAGCTAGAACTTCTACAACTGGCTTGTTTACGTTAACTTGAACTGTAATAGAATCCAACATGGTTGCAACTAAAGAATACTTTCCATAAGGAACATTTTCAAAAGTCAACTGACCATTATCGTCTGTAAGTCCTCTATAATTACCCATTCGAACAGTTGCATAAGGAACACCTTCGGTACTTCCTCCCTCTTGAATAGTAATGTTAACATTTCCTGTTTGTGAGATAACTAAAAAAGGAAATAGAAAAAATAAGATGAGTAATTTCTTCATTTTTAAAAGCAAAAAAAGCTACCCTAAGGTAGCTTTAGTTTTTATTTTACTATAAATTTCTTAGTCAACTGATGGTTTTGCGTACCGATAGCTTTTATAAAGTATAAGCCTGGCCTAACATCTAGTTCTATACTCATCGCAGATTTAGCATTCGGAATGTGTCGAACAACTTTTCCTAAAGCATCCGTGATGATTATTTCTTTCACTTCGTTTGTTGACAATAGATTTAATTCTTTTGTAACAAGTGGATTTGGATAGATTTCAAAACCAAAGTTGATTTCTTCTGTAGAAATTGCAGAAACTGCATCTCCACAATCACATTCGTGAATTCCAAGGTTATCTACATTCATTCTTCTTGCTGGTTGTCCTTGGCTGTTTAAAATAGGATCCCCATTCTCATCTAAAACAAAAACAAAGAAAGAAAGTGAATCCCACTCTATTGAAGGATTGAAAATACTAGGAATTCCTGTAGTTCCTTTTTTCACTTCTGGTTTTCTAACTAAGAAATGGTCTGCTGAAACAACAACACCACCATCTGCTACTGGAGTACCATCAAAGGTCCATCCACCACCTTGATTAGGCTCACCTGGATTTTGACCGATTTTTCCAAAAATATCAACTGGTTGTACATTTGATAAATTTGTAATAGGAAATCCTAACGGAGTTCCTGCTGGTATTACTCCTTTAAACAAAGCTACTGCATCATTACCGTTCCAGTAAAATGCTTTACTTTCATTGTAATCTGGACAGTAATACTCGTCTGCTTTCGCTTGTAAGTCATCCCAGATAGGCGATTCTTGACCTTCTCCAAGTGGATTTCTTTTATCTAAAACAGCTACCTGAACCGTTTTAGGAGCTAGCGTTCCTCTCAATTGTACAGCGTTTAAAACTGTAGGATTTGATGACCCGTTGTCATATCTCACCACAAAGTAGCCAGATAAATCAACTGTTGCTTCCGTTGGATTATAAATTTCTAATGCCTTGTTGTTTCCAAGACCTTCAAGGTATTCAGAGATAAAAATTTCTGAACAGTCTTGAGCGTAACCAAATGCTCCGATTAGGAGACTCATTGAAAGTAAAACTTTTTTCATAAAATTATATTTATTTTAAATTCTCAAAAAATCTATTTTTCAAGAACCAGTGGTCCTTCAAAAATAAGATTAGCACAAAACTAAGTCAATTCTTTGACTATACCATAAAGTATTATCAAAAATTGTGTATTTTAAAATGTTAAAATGCTCATTTATTTCTATTATATTCGCAGAAACAAGTTTATCAATTATGAAAAAGACGCTCTCATTACTTTTATTTATAACACTTTCAACGTTTTACACATACTCTCAAGAAGATTCTTTAGACAGAAAATTAACTGTTGAAAAAATCTGGAAAGATTATGAATTCTACGGAAGTGGAGTTAGTGGCTTTCGCTCTATGAAAGACGGAGAATACTACTCTAGGTTCGCACTAAAAGACGGAAAGAAGTCTATCATAAAGTACTCTTTCGCAGATATGAACAAACCTGGAGAGATAGTGCTAGATGGTGCACAACTCGTTTTCAATGGCAAAGTTTTAAAAGTTGACGACTATGAATTTAATGAAGATGAGTCTAAACTACTGTTAACAGTAAATCAGCAACAACGCTATAGAAGAAGTTTTTATGCTGAATACTATTTGTATGACTTTACTACAAAAATACTTGCGCCATTAGACTTAGATCGTTCTCCACAAACATTAGCATCTTATTCTCCAGACGGAAAAAAAGTAGCATATATCTTTAAAAACAATATTTACGTTAAAGACTTAGCCAGCGGAAAGGTAAAAGCCATTACAAAAGATGGTTTGGAAAACAACATCATCAATGGAACGACTGACTGGGTGTACGAAGAGGAATTTGCCTACACACATGCTTATGAATGGTCGCCCAATTCTGAATACCTTGCCTACTTGCGTTTTGATGAAAGTAAAGTAAAAGAATTTACAATGATGTACTTTAAGGAACTTTATCCAGAACCTTATACTTTTAAGTATCCCAAAACAGGAGAAGATAATTCAAAAGTAAGTTTAAAACTTGCAAAAGTTAAGAACGGAAAAACCAAAAGCATTGACTTAGGTGATTATGAATACATTCCTAGGATTAAGTTTTCTAACAAGGAGAATAAATTGATGGCTCTGACTTTAAACCGTCACCAAAATCATCTAAAATACCATTGGATTGATATTTTGGATAAAAAAATGTCGGCACATGTTATTTACGAAGAAAAAGATGCTGCTTATGTTGAAATTGATGACAATCTATACTTCTTAAAAGATGGGAAACACTTTATTCGAACAAGTGAAAAAGATGGATATACACACCTTTATAAAATAGGAATTGATGGCAGTAGTCAACAAATTACAAAAGGGAACTGGGACGTCATTTCTTTCGAAGGAATTAACGAAATTGACAACACCATCTTTTACACTTCAGCAGAAGAAGGAGCTATCTATAGCACGCTGTATTCCATCCACTTAGACGGATCAAACAAAACTAAAATTTCACCAAAAAACGGAACAAATAGTCCGACTTTTTCAACAGGAATGAAGTACTTTGTAAACCGTTGGTCAGACATCAATACACCACAAGAATATACGCTTCACAAGGCAGATGGAACACTCATAGAAACGTTGGAAGACAATGAATTCTTAAAATTCTATTTAGAAGAATTAGACTTTCAGGAGAAAAAATTCATCACAATAAAAGGTGCAGTAGAAGACTTAAATGCCTGGATTTTACTTCCCCCAGATTTCGACAGCACAAAACAATACCCAGTTTACTTTAATATTTACGGTGGTCCGGGTTCAAACATGGTAAAAGACGCCTATAATGGCGGTGACGGAGCGTATCATCAACTACTGGCAAAGAATGGCTATATCGTTATGAGTGTTGACCCTAGAGGAACGATGTACAGAGGTGCGAAATTTAAGAAATCGACTTATTTACAATTGGGTAAATTAGAAACGGAAGACATGATTGCGGTCGCAAAAAACATTAAAAAATGGAATTTTGTGGATCCAGATAGAATAGGAATCATGGGTTGGAGTTACGGTGGTTATATGTCATCGCTAGCCATTACAAAAGGAGCTGACGATTTTAAAATGGCAATTGCTGTTGCACCTGTTACCAATTGGAGATATTACGACAATATTTACACGGAGCGATTTATGCGAACACCCCAAGAAAATCCAGCAGGATACGACGACAACTCTCCTATTTTCCATGTTGACAAACTAAAAGGAAAATACCTAATGATTCATGGTTCAGGAGACGACAACGTTCACGTTCAAAATGCGATGGAAATGATTACAGCCTTGGTGAAAGCAGATAAAGATTTCGACGTATTTATTTACCCGAATAAAAACCATGGAATTTACGGCGGAAACACCAGAAATCATCTTTTTAGAATGATGTTTGAATACACGCTGAAAAACCTATAAAAAGATACGATATGTCAAAAGCACTCATCATATACGCAAGTTTAACAGGAAATACTGAAGTGATAGCCAATAGTCTTTCTGCTTACTTCGACCAATTAAACATCCAAAACCGCGTCATGGAATGCACACAAATTAATCCAGACGCATTCTTACTTTATGACATCTGCGTTGTCGCTACCTACACATGGGGACGCGAAGGCGAATTGCCAGATGAAATGAATGGTTTTTATGATGACTTGGAAAAGTTGGACTTATCAAACAAAGTTTACGGAACATTAGGTTCAGGTGAGGAGTTATATGGTTATTTCTGCAAATCAGCGGATGATTTTGATGCACAATTTCAAAAAACAAAAGCTATAAAAGGTGCAGAAGTCGTTAAAATCGAATTAAGTCCAAACGAGGAGGATGAGCAAAATATCAAACAATTTGCGCAATCTTTATTGGCCAAATGGAACGCAATAGCAGCAAAAGGGAAATAATTAAAGAATTTTCATCCTCTTTTTAAACCTTTTCTAACTTATAATTGTTATATGATATAAGTCAGCAAAAAAATCGGGTTTTTTATATACAAGATTTAAAACTAAATCCGTATCTTGTGCTGCTGAAATAAATAGTACAAAATTTACATTAAAATAGATTTAATAAAATGAGTGAAATCGCAAAATTAGAATTAGATGGCCAAACGTATGAATTCCCTATTATAACTGGTACGGAAGACGAAAAAGCCATTGATATTAGTTCATTAAGAGCTAAAACTGGTCACATTACACTTGACTATGGTTATAAAAATACAGGAAGTACATCTAGTGCAATCACTTATTTAGATGGAGAGAACGGAATCTTACGTTACCGTGGGTACCCAATCGAGCAACTAGCTGAACAAGCGACATTCATCGAGGTAGCTTATTTATTAATCTATGGTGAATTACCAACACAAGAAGAATTAACTTCATTCAAAGACAGCATTACTAAACACACTTTAGTACATGAAGACATGAAGCAATTCTTTGAAGCATACCCATACAATGCTCACCCAATGGGAATTTTAGCTTCTATGGTAATGAGTCTTTCTACTTTTTATCCAGAATCTCATGATCCAAACAGAGGAACGCAAGAGGTTGATTTAACAATTCATAGATTAATTGCTAAACTTCCTACTTTGGCTGCGATGTCATACAAGAACTCAATGCGTCATCCATTTATTTATCCAAAAAATGAATTAGGATACTGCGAAAACTTCTTAAACATGATGTTCTCAATGCCAACTGAGACGTACACACCAAATTCTGTTGTAGCGAGTGCCTTGAACAAATTATTGATTCTACATGCTGACCATGAACAAAACTGTTCTACATCAACTGTAAGAATTGTTGGTTCTGCTCAAACAAACTTATACGCTTCAGTTGCTGCTGGTATTTCTGCACTTTGGGGACCACTTCACGGTGGAGCTAACCAAGCTGTAATCGAAATGTTAGACAAAATTCAAGCGGACGGTGGAGACATCGACAAGTGGATCGCAAAAGCGAAAGATAAAGATGATCCATTCCGTTTAATGGGATTCGGACATAGAGTTTATAAAAACTTTGACCCACGTGCTAAAATTATTAAGAAAGCTGCAGACGAAGTTCTAGAGCAATTAAACATTAATGACCCAGCATTACAATTGGCGAAAAAATTAGAAAAAATCGCATTAGAAGATGAGTACTTCATCCAACGTGGATTATACCCTAACGTTGACTTCTATTCAGGAATTATCTACAAAGCATTAAACATTCCTACTGAAATGTTTACAGTAATGTTTGCATTAGGTCGTTTACCAGGATGGATTGCTCAATGGAAAGAAATGCGTGAAAACAAAGAACCTATTGGAAGACCACGTCAAGTTTACGTTGGTGCAACTACTAGAGAATATGTTTCTATCGATAAAAGATAATTATCACTCAAACTATAGAAAAGGTGCTGCAATTAGCACCTTTTTTTATTTTAAAATAGACTGTTAATAAATGCTTAACATCATTTAATATATTTCTTAACTTAGCAGAATAAAATTGATTATCTTCATACAAAGTTTTATAAAATGAAAATATACCCTTTAAATACAGGTAATTTCAAGTTAGATGGTGGCGCGATGTTCGGTATAGTTCCAAAATCAATATGGTCTAAAACCAATCCTGCAGACGAAAGCAATATGTGTAGCTGGTCGATGAGAGCGATGCTGATCGAGGATGGAAATAGATTGATGTTGATTGATACAGGAATTGGAGACAAACAAAGCGAAAAGTTTTTCTCTTACTATTACTTGTTCGGAAACGACTCTCTAATCGGAAATTTAAAGCAATTAGGATTCTCTCCTGACGATGTAACGGATGTGTTTTTAACACATTTGCACTTCGACCATGTTGGAGGTGCAGTAAAAAGAATGGGGGAAGATAGATTTGTTCCTGTTTTTAAAAACGCGACTTATTGGAGCAATGACAAGCATTGGAAGTGGGCAACAGAACCCAATCCAAGAGAAAAAGCTTCATTCCTAGCAGAAAACATTTTACCGATTCAAGAATCAGGACAGTTAAAGTTCATAGAAAGAACGGGGGATTTTACAGCGAATGCATTTAACAATATTGACATTCAATTCGTTGATGGACATACGGAAAGTCAAATGCTTCCGCACATTCAATATAAAGATAAAACGATCGTTTTTGTAGCAGATTTACTGCCTTCGACAGGACACATTCCCCTACCTTATGTTATGGGTTATGATACACGTCCATTACTTACTTTAAGTGAGAAAGAAAAGTTTCTAAAGAAAGCAGCAGATGAAAATTACATCCTTTTCTTAGAGCATGATGTTATGAATGAGTGTTGCACAGTGAAGAACACTGAAAAAGGCGTTAGACTAGATCAAACGTTTAAATTTAACGAATACTTTTAACGACTTTATTTTACCAAGAGAAAGATTATGGATAAATACATTATACAGCTTTTAAAACTACACTACAAAATCATTTTACCTGATTTTGGTGCTATCGTCATTGCTGATGAAGAAAGCGGAGAACTAATGTTCAATGAGTTTCTGAATTATGATGATAAAAAGTTAGCAGAACTTCTGGAACAAGAGTCAAATATGAATCTGCAAGAAGCACAAAACGCAGTCGCTAAATTTGTTAGAGAGTTAAAGTATCACCTAGATAAAGGGAATACTTATGCCATTTTTCAATTAGGTGAATTTACAAAAGAAAAAGATGCATACATTTTTACGGGTAACATAAAGACGGGTGTAGTGAATAGAAAAGTAGAAGAAGGATTGGAAAGTCCGGTGGCTCCTACTCCATTACCTACAGCAAGTTTGCTAGAAGAAATGCTACAACATGGAACGGAGAAAGAAGTAGTGGAAGAGAATAGACCTCTAGTTGAAGAAAATGAAACGTCATCTCCTATTGTTCCACAAGAGGAATCTGCAAAAGAAATTCAACAAGAAGCAACTCCCATTGAAGAAGTGGAGGAAAGTCCAATTCTGGTAGCTGTTCACCCTAGAGCTATATCGCCTATCTTAGGAGAAATAAATCCTAACTCTGACAAAAACGATAAGAACCCTAAAAGAAAAGGAATTTACGGAATTTTCGCTTTACTGACTGTTCTAGTAATCATTGCATTGTTAATTTTCACCAATAAAGATAGTTTATTCGGGAATGGGAACAATGTCGTAGAGAACGAAGATGCAACAACTGAAATCGAAGCGGAAGCAGTGCATTCAGAAGGAATGAATGAGGACGTAACAGAAGAGGATGTTTTGGCAGAAGACAACGCAAAAGACGAAGACTCTATGGAGGATAAGGTAGCTGAAAATGACGTAACTGAAAATAGTTCGTCGTCTAGCCCAGTTGCTAATTCTTCAGGCAATTACCACATTGTTTTCGGGGCTTTCTCCGAGCAATCAAATGCTGAAAAGGCTGTCAGTGAAATGAAAGAACAAGGATTTGGTGCTAAAGTATTAGGGCCATTTACGAGTAAACAATTATATTATGCTGCTGCGCAAAGTTATTCAACTGAAGGAGAAGCACAAGCTGATCTTTCGAGAATATCAGCAGTTAAACCACATGCATGGATTTTTAAACATTAGATAAATTTTTCTAAAATGAAGGATAGTGAAAAAATCATAGATATTGAAAAAGTGATTCATGAAAAGAATCCCAAGCTCTTGAGAATGCTTCCTCGTTTCGTATTGAATTATCTAAAACGCATTCTACATGAAGATGATGTGAACGCATTTATTTTCAAGCATAAAAATGATAATCCCCTGGAGTTTAGTCAAGCGGTGATGAAAAAATTCAACATCCAACTCGAACACGAAGGCTTGGAGAACATTCCAGCTGACGGTGGTGCTATCATCGCTATGAATCATCCTTGGGGCGGAATGGATGCAATGGCCTTAATCGCTGTTGCTTATGATAAAAGACCCGACCTTAAATTTATCGTGAACGATATCTTGATGCATTTAGAGAATTTAAATTCCATTTTCGTGGGTGTAAATAAGTTTAGCAAAAACGGTAAAAACTCTTTGCAGTCTGTTGAGCAAACATTTGCAGGCGATGACTTATTGTGCATTTTCCCAGCTGGTTTAGTCAGTAGAAAAGTAAAAGGGGAAGTCGTGGATTTAACTTGGAAGAAAACCTTTGTTACCCGTTCCATTAAATACGATAAAATAATTATTCCAACCTATATAGATGGGAGATTGAGCAATTTCTTCTACAGATTATCAAATATTAGAAAGAAGTTAGGAATAAAAGTAAATATTGAAATGCTTTTTTTGGTGAATGAACTTTACAAACAGCACAATAAGAAAATTACAATAAAATTCGGTCGTCCTATTCAAGCAAGCACTTTAGATAATTCTAAGTCGCATGCAAAATGGGCGGAAGTCATTAAAGACCGTGTTTATCAATTAAAAGATTAATATGTCAACACAAGAAAAAATTATTGACCCAGTAGATAGAGAACTAATCAAAAAGGAGCTTACTTCTGATCGTTTTGGCAGAAAGACCCGAAAAGGTGGTAATGAAATTTATATTGTCAATCACCATAATTCTCCTAACATCATGCGTGAAATCGGACGTTTACGCGAAGTTTCATTTAGAGAATCAGGCGGTGGAACAGGTTTATCAATTGATATAGATGAATATGATACTTGTGAAAACTGTTATGAACAAATCGTAGTTTGGTCTCCTGAAGATGAAGAGTTTGTTGGCGGAATGCGTTTTATACTTTGCAAGAATGTACTTAGCGACGACGACGAGGCATTCATTCCAATGAGTACTTCGCATTATTTTGATTTCACAAAAAAATTCAAAGATGAATACCTACCTTATACAATAGAATTAGGTAGAAGTTGGGTTCAACCAATGTTTCAACCTTCACATAACCCAAGGAAAGGATTGTTTTCACTGGACAATATTTGGGATGGTTTAGGCTACTTAATCGTTGCTTATCCAGAGGTGAAATACTTCTTTGGAAAAGTAACTATGTACCCAGGTTACCATACAGAATCTAGGGATTTCTTATTATATACACTTAACAAATACTTCCCAGACAATGAAGGTTTAGTTCACTCTAAGCATCCGCTAGAACAGAATTACGATGCGAAAAAGTTTGAAGAATTATTGGCTGGTTTAGATTTCGCAGACGGGTATAAAGTGCTCAATACCTTCGTTCGTCAAAACGGAGAAAATGTCCCACCACTAATGAACGTGTACATGCACATTTCACCTTCCATGAAGTCTTTTGGGACAGCAGTTAACCCAGATTTTGGAGGTGTAGAGGAAACAGGTATCATCGTGAAAATTGCTGATATTTTTGAAGCTAAAAAATCAAGACATATTGACTCAATGAACGAAATCGACTAAAAATAAGCAGTTGGTAATCAAGCCGTTATCCTAAGAAGTAAAATATGCGACCCCGCTGGGGTCGTGGTGGCAACTACGACAGGGGTATATAAACATATAATCCCTCTGGGATTACAGGTAAAAAAACTTTAAAGAGTACCTTCTGACTTCAGAGAGGTTATATACTTTTAAGACTCAAATATATTGCCAACCACTGAACTCAGAGAGGTCACACACTTTTAAGACGCAAACATATTGCTAACTACTGACCTCGGAGAGGTCACACATTTGTAAGACGCAAATATATTGCTAACTACTGACCTCAGAGAGGTCACATATCAACTAACCCAAACCTGTTTTAACTTAAGACAGCTCTCAATCCGCATAGAATCTAACTAACCTATCAATAGCATTTTGGCAAACCTTACAAAAAACCTCCGCCTGATTCGTCTTCATTCTACAATCCAGTTCACTAACATAAATCCCAACCCCTGGGAGAACTTGATAAACGCCAATTGGATTTTTCTTAGCCTGTGATCTTTCGGTTGGAATAGCTGTTTTTTTATTCAAAAGTTGTTTCCATTTACTATCAAAATCAACCAAAGTTGTGATATTCTTTTCCCACGGTTCTGTCTCCAAGGAAATAAACTCATTTAATGCACCACCTTCATAAAAATATTCATCAGCTAATCCAGCAAAACTGTGTCCAAACTCATGCACCACAACCGGTTTAAACTGTTTATTTCCTGTTGTTGTAAGTGTATAAGAATTATAAATTCCACCTCCTCCATAAACATCTGTATTAGCAAGCACAATAATGTGTTCATAAGGAATACCTGCTAGAATATCATGCATTTTCTTAATCCTAGACGTTGTCAGATAACGCGTCGAGTAGAATGTATCAAAATGCGAATTTATCGCCGTACTTTTCCATTCCCCATTATGCGGGACACTCACCCCTGAATCTTTTGAAAAACTTTTAACAGCTATAAAATTAAAATGATCTTTAAATTTCCCAAAAGGTTCATGTTTAAAAATTTCTACGACTGCAATTTCAGCTGCTTTCATGAATTTATCCATTTCATGTTCTTGAAAGCCTTCAGCCAATAAAGCTACATTGATTGCGTTCAGGCCCTTCTTTGCTTTATGAATGTAAACATACTCTGACTCTATTTGAACACCTTTTTGGTGGATGAGAATGTCTAGTGGGTCAACTATATGTGAGAGTGTTACTTTTTCATTACCGTACTTGTCAAATAAGACAATTTCAATTTTAACTTTCTGCTTTGGAAAAGGAACAAGAAAAACATTTTCAAAACTTTTCGTGGCGGTGGATGCTTCTTCGGTTGAAAGCCATTCTTGAAATAAAGAACTAAAGCTATGCAAATAAATCAAAGCGTTGGATGCGAATTCCACAACTCGAATTTGTCCATTTCCTTTCAAAGGTAATTCATTCAAGCGATTTGTTCTTCCTGCCCATTCTGGATAAGATGCTAATTCATCTAAAAAAATAAATTGATTTTCTTTATTTCCACCAAATATATAATCTAAACGTAAAGTCTTATTTTCGAAATATTGATCGAATTCTTGCGCAGTGCCGGTTTTGCTCAAACTGAAAGACGCCACAACAAGTAAGACCTTAACTATAACTTTTATATCTCCCATAACTCAGAACTCTGATATGTTTTTTTTCTCAAATGTAAGATTTAATGCTGTAAAATGATGTGTTTTTTTCTAGTATAAGGAGAAAACGACACCTTTATCTAATCCCTACCTTCATTCATACCGCCTTTTGTAGTCGTCTTAGAAGCCATTGAAAAACCTTTATAGAGAATTTTGGATAAAACGTTTGAATTATGCAAAAAAAAAGTCGCCCCATTCGAGACGACTTTACTATTCCTAAAAACTTTTTTATTGAACAATAATTTTAGCAACTTTCATAAAAGTTCCAGCTTTCACTTGAATTTGGTATGTTCCCGCTGCTAAATTCGATAAATCAAGCTCCAACTTGTTCTCTCCACCAACAGTAACTTGACGGACTACTCTACCAATATTATCAGTTATTACAACCATATCAATTGATGCAGAGCTAGAAATTGTTGTAACTCCTTGCGTTGGGTTTGGATAAACTTCGAATAAATCATCTAATTCATTTAAGCTTAAACCAACTGTAGAAACGTATTTACTTGCTTGTGAAGTACAACCGAAATTGTTCGTTACTACAACAGTATAATTCCCATTCACCAATGCAGTATAGCTATCCCCTGTTCCTACGGCATTTCCTCCTAGGTACCAAGTTGCAGTTTGACCACTCAACAAATCAATGTATAAGGTTACTCCATCTTCATTAATTATTGGCGTAGCCGGTGCATCATTTACAAGAATAGAAACCGATGATTCATCAGAACCACAACTATTAGTACCTGTAACTGTATAAACAATAGACTCGGTTGGAGAAGCAGCAACTGATGCTCCTATGTTATTATTCAGGTATGTACTTGGTGTCCAAGAGTAATTACTTGCTCCTGTCGCACTCAATAATACTTGGTCGCCTGGACAAATAACTGTAGCGGATGCTGTTGCATTTACTACTGGCGCATTATCCACTACAATTGTAACAGATGAAGTATTTGAACAATTTCCATTCGAACCAGTAACGGTGTAGGTCGTTGTAGTTGTCGGACTAACTTCATGAGAGGAAGCATTTCCTAAACCATTACTCCATGAATATGTAGTCCCACCTGTCGCTTGTAAAATTGTACTTTGTCCTTCACAGATTTTTGTTTGCGATGCTGTTGCTGTAACATTCACAGGAGGAGTTACAGTAACTGTCACAGAAGAAGTATTTGAACATCCGTTTAAAGTTCCTGTTACTTGATAAGTCATCGTACCGCTAGGGGAAACCACTTTACTATTTCCAGCACCTAGACCATTACTCCAAGTGTAGCTTGCTGCACCACTTGCTGAGATAGTTGAACTTTCTCCTTGACAAATAGTTGCTGGTGAAGCAGTTCCCGAAACCGTTGGGATTGCATTTACTGTCACAGCATTACTAAATGTTTCGCTTGTAGTTCCATAAGCGTTTGTCGCCGATAATGTTACGTTATAGTTTCCTGGTGTATTGTAGGTGACAGTTGGATTCTGCGCTGTAGAAGTTGCTGGTGTACCACCTGGGAACGACCAATTCCATGAAGTAGGATTGTTTGTTGACGCATCTGTATATGTTACAGTAGAACCAACACAAACTTGGTCCGTACTCGCGCTCATCGCAGGTGTTGGAGGAATATTACTCGCAACTCCACTAATATTCACATTATCAATATACACCATTTGTCCGTATCCTGATATTCCTCTAAATTTAACCGAAACTGCTGGAGAACCAAGGTATGCATTTAAATCAATACTTTCATTTCTCCACTGAGTCGGATTCGTATAAGCTGAAGCACTAGCAGGCTGTGTTTGTAAAGTTGTTCCTTCTTTAGAATAAACCACTTCATACGGCATCCCGCATCCGGAAGAAACTAAAACCTCTAATTTATCATAGTAATTAGCACTATAAGGTTTATAAGCCACATCAAAGGTAAGTGAAGCCGTACTGAATCCGTCTAAGGAAAAAACAGGTGTATTCAGGTCGTCAATATCTCCTGTTGTATTCGCATTTGGGTCAAAGTTTAACCTTGCAGAATTTCCAGTAGAAGGCGCTGTTCCCACTGTTGCACGCGACCATGTTGTTGAATGTCCACCATTATCAACAGACCAACCTGCTGGTGGGAATGTTGTGCCAACAAAACCTTCTTCGATGGGTAAACTAACTGGTGTAGGTGATCCTATTACGTTGATATAATCAGATTGAGAAATCGTCGTTGGTGTACCGCCTTGAACAAATGTCACAGAAACATCATATTGTCCCGTAGTATTATAAGTTACAGTTGGATTAGCTGCTGTTGAGGTACTTGGCGTTCCTCCAGGGAAAGACCAAGAGTAAGAACTAATAGTTCCCTCAACACCAATAATTTCAAATGAAGTCGATGTTCCAGCACATAAAGAGAATGGATCAGCCAAAATTGACAATGAACAGTTAGACGCTCCCGGAAGAACTCCTGTTTGTTGCAAGTTATTAGTTGACCATACATTATTACGTCCACCTGTTGTACTTGTTAGTGCTGTTCTCATTCTCGAAACTTGTCCTGCTGTAAACATTTTTGAACAGTAAGAATAGTCCATGTAATTTTCTACGTTATCTAAATTTCCATCACAGCTAACCTTCGTTAAAGTACAAACTCCATTAGAACCATTCGTTTGAGGCGTATCTGCAACATTATCAGTTCCGCAAGTTCCGATTTGACCATTTCCCCAAGTATGAGATAAATTTAGCCAGTGACCAACCTCGTGTGTTAATGCTCTACTACTATATACAGCAGATGTACCGATTGAACCAGTATAATTATGTAGCATAAAAACACTATTGTAATACATATTAGTTGCATTCGCTTGAGAACCACCGTTTGGCAAGAAAGTATATCCTGCAGCGCCTTGTATTAAATTTTTAGCGACAATTACGTTCAAGTATTTATTATGTGGCCAAACACCTTGGTAAACATCATTACCGGTAATAATTGCATTAATTTGCGCTTGTCCTCCACTTTCTGAAGTGTTTGAGGTATGTGTTGACTGAGTTCTCGTCACTCCATTGAAACAAGTTCCGTCTGGTGCAACTGTAGCATATTCAAATTGAATTTCCGCATCAGCAGCAATTGGGAAGAATTGTGAAACCACATTGTTCACATCCGCATTTTGCTTTCTAAAGTCACGATTTAAGATAAATAAAGCGTCATCAATCTGGGCTTGAGAAATATTTTCCGTCCCATTATTATGTATAATGTGAAAAACAATAGGAATTGTATAAAGTGTCCCTTTCTGAGAAATGCCTGTTTGTGTTTCTTGTTCAAGTGCTTGTCTATCTAAAACATATTGATTATAGCGCTCTGGATGATTCTCCTGCATGTAATCTAACGCTTCGTGTTGACCACAAAACTGGTTGGTTTCTAAATTGATTTGAGAATGATTACCAGTGAGTTGCCCAAACAACAATGTAGGCAACAGTAATCCTAGGATTAAAAGGAGTCTTGATTTCATAATTTTGAATAATGGTTTATATTTTAACGCAATTTATAAACTTTATCTCTGAAAATCAATAAAAAACCAAAAAAAGTTAATTTCTATAATTTTCAGCTAGGGGTCAAATAAAGATATTAGTTTATATTTGCAAAAGGTTTCAAACAAATGATTCCTTATAATTTTAAACGGATGAAGAAAATTATCGGTAGTTTTTTCCTAAAAATAATAGGTTGGAAAGTTCATTTAGAAGGTGATTTGGAGAATCTAGACAGATGTATTTTAGTTACAGCACCTCATACGTCAAATTGGGACTTTTTTGTTGGTGTAATGACATACTGGAAATTAAAGAAAAAACTAAAAGTAATTATTAAAGACACGCACACAAAAGCATTTTACGGAAGTCTTGTAAAAGGAGTTGGAGCAATTGGAATTGATAGATCTCAAAAAAATAATTTGATAGAATTTGTTGCCGATGAGTTTAAAAAAGATAGTTTTAGTTTGGTAATTACACCTGAAGGATCTAGAGCATACGCAAAAAAATGGAGATTAGGTTTTTATCACATGGCCTTAGCTGCAAAAGTTCCCATTGTTTTTGCTGCAGGAGATTATAAACATAAAATGGTTAGAATTGGCTACAAAATTTCTTATGAAGACCTTATATCACGTCCATTGGAAAGTGTTCTAGATGAAATAGAGAATTACTTTAAGGAAATAAATCCAAAATATCCAGATCAATACAATCCGAAAATCTACTAAGGAATAACTTAACCAATAATATAAGAACATGTTTAGCGTAGCAAATATAATTACAGGATGCAATTTACTGAGTGGTACAGCAAGTATTGTTTTTGCTTTTTCAGGAAGGTTAGAGTTGGCTGTTTTGGCTATTATTCTTGGCGCTATTTTTGACTTCTTTGATGGATTTACGGCACGAATGTTAAAACAACCGAGCGAATTAGGAAAACAGTTGGATTCACTAGCGGATATGATAACATTTGGAGTCGCACCAGGGGTTATTGTATTTGTTCTTTTGATTTTATCTGGTGCCAACGATATCATTCTTTCTCAAGGCGGAAAAGCAGGGGAATTATGGATGGAAGGAACGATGGGACACAGTGTTCATTACTGGATTTCCACTTACCTGAATGACTTAGTAGGAAATAAAACGGTTTATCTTCCCAATCATTTCACAGGATGGTACCTATTTCAACCTTTTATTGCTTTTATCATTCCCTTCTTTAGTTTGTTTAGACTAGCGAAATTCAACCTAGACAGCAGACAGGCGACTGGATTTATTGGCTTGCCAACACCAGCAAATAGTTTGTTCTTTGCAGCTTTTGCATTAATGCTATGGGATGGTTTTGGGACAGACAATTGGAAGGCAACTTTATCCATGTTTCTTATCAAGGGAATCGTTCTTATTCCTTTAATTATAACATTCTCACTTCTCCTTATTTCAGAAATCCCACTTTTCTCATTGAAATTTTCCAATTTTAAAAGGACAGGAAATGAAGTTAGATTCCTCTTCTTAATTTTATCCTTGATAATCATTTTGGTTTTATTGTCATGGGCCATTCCTATTATAGTGCTAATGTACTTGATTCTATCAATAGTAAGTAACAAACTTAGTAAGCAACATGAGATTTAAAGTCGAAATCGATATCATGCCTTTGGACGCATTATTAGATCCTCAAGGAAAGGCTGTTTCCCAAGGAATGATTAATATTGATTTAAGTGAAATCACAGATGTTCGCATCGGTCGTCACATTCAACTTTTTGTAGAAGCTACTGAAAAGTCTGTTGCAATAGCCAAGGTTGAAGAAGCTTGTGAAAAGTTATTGGTAAATCAGGTTATGGAACAATACACTTACACCATTCAAGTAATGGACTAAGCATAAAATTTACTATTAAGAATATTGAGAAGCCTATTTGATAAGACGGTTTTTTTGTTGGTAAAAGGAACACAAGAGAATTCAACTTATGTCAATCAACAAGCCTCACTCCTATTACAGAATGTTAACAAATACAGGAAATTTACAATTATTTTAAGTGCTTTTCGATTTGAATATGTAAGCCGATTCCACGCAATTCATTGCCTTGTGCTACAATATTTCCTTTTCCATCGACTAGAAAACCGTATGGAATAGACCTAACACCATATTTAGCAGTCACTTCTGAGGTTTTATCCCATACATGACTATCCCAGTTAAGATTATCTTTAATGATTGCTGATTTCCAAGGTGCTTCTGCCCTATCTAGGGAAACATTTAGAACAACAAAACCATTTGCATTTTG
Organism: Brumimicrobium sp.; assembly: GCA_035497735.1. Taxonomy (GTDB): domain Bacteria; phylum Bacteroidota; class Bacteroidia; order Flavobacteriales_D; family Crocinitomicaceae; genus Brumimicrobium. Next base: position 43,075 of record DATJCX010000037.1, read on the forward strand.
AAACTTCGTTTTCTTATACTTTTCGTACGCTGCAACAATATTTGGATTCTCCTTTCTACATGGATTACACCAAGATGCCCAAAAATCAATCAATACCATTTTACCTCTGTAATCCGATAGACTCACCTTTTTTCCTTTGTGGTTAACCAAGGTAAAATCGATGGCTTTCATTCCATTATTTGGTTGAGCAAATAATAAAATTGGTAGAAAAACAAAAAGTGATAGTATAATTGATTTTTTCATTTTCTGAAATTTAAAATCTATGAAATTCTGCGAATGTCTGCTCCTAGATTATTTAGACGAATATCAATGTTTTCATATCCTCTATCGATTTGGTCGATATTGTGAATCGTACTTACACCCTCAGCTGAGAGTGCAGCAATTAACAATGAAACTCCCGCTCTAATATCTGGAGAAGTCATCGTAATTCCACGCAAAGGATTCTGTCTATTCAATCCGATAACTGTAGCTCTATGCGGATCACACAAAATAATCTGTGCTCCCATGTCTATCAACTTATCCACAAAGAATAAACGAGATTCAAACATCTTTTGGTGAACCAATATACTTCCTTTTGCTTGCGTTGCTACCACCAAGACAATGCTCAATAAATCTGGCGTAAATCCAGGCCATGGAGCATCGTAAACAGTTAAGATAGAACCATCAATAAAAGTATCTATTTCGTAATGATCTTGAGCTGGAACGAAAATATCGTCTCCTCTTCGCTCTAATTTAATTCCCAAACGTTTGAATACATCTGGAATAATACCTAAATGTTCGTACCCTACATCTTTAATTGTAATTTCAGATTGCGTCATTGCCGCAAGTCCGATAAAACTTCCAATCTCAATCATATCTGGTAGAACACGGTGGAAACAACCTTTTAATGATTCAACTCCTTCAATTTCTAACAAGTTACTTCCAACTCCAGAAATTTTCGCTCCCATACTATTCAGCATTCTACTCAATTGCTGTAAATATGGTTCGCAAGCTGCATTATAAATAGTTGTATTTCCTTTTGCTAAAACAGCAGCCATTATAATATTTGCTGTTCCAGTAACAGATGGTTCATCCATGTGAATGTACGTACCTGTCAATTCTTTTGCTTCTACAGAATAGAAGTGTTCAGCAGAATCGAAGTTAAATTTAGCACCCAACTTAATTAAGTTTTCGAAGTGCGTATCCAATCTTCTTCTTCCGATTTTATCTCCTCCTGGCTTCGGCATAAATGCAATACCGAAACGCGCTAAAAGTGGTCCGATTACCATTACTGATCCTCTTAACCCTCCTGCTTTTTCTTTAAAATCGTTAGACTTTAAATATTCGATATCAATATCTTTGGCTTGAAAAACATAAGTTCCTTTCTCAACCTTTTCGACCTTTACGCCAATTGCTTGAAGTAATTCAATAAGCTTATTGACATCAATAATATCGGGCAGATTAGAAATCGTCACTTTTTCTGGAGTCAATAACACTGCAGACAGAATCTGTAATGCCTCATTTTTTGCTCCTTGCGGAACAATTTCTCCTTTCAACTTCTTCCCTCCTCTAACCTCAAATGATGCCATATTATAAAATTATTTTCTTCGTTTTTTAACTTTTGATTTTCTTTTTATTGGAAGTTTAGCAGCAATACCAACATCCTTTAGAATTGCGTTTGTTGATTTCAATGCTGATTCATCTGCCAATTCCAACTTACCTCCAGACAATTCTTTCAAGTGAGAAAGAATCGCTTTATTTTCTACGTTTTCTGTATGGAAAGTCAAGTAGTTTTTCTTTAACAAATTCGCCAAGACCTCCGTCATGTACCCTTGTTCTTCTTTATCTTCAAGTACACTAGCCTCCTTGATCATCGTTTCTGCATAATATCCAAAATGTCCGTATCTACTACTGTTTTTTGGGTATGGCATAATCTGAGGACGTTCGTGCAACTTTTCCTGTGTTGGAATAACATAGGGACAATCCACATCTATTTCGAAATTACTCATAATATAAAGATGCGTCCACAACTTATGGTTGTAGTCTTCAATATCACGTAAATGCGGGTTTAACTGCCCCATTACGTCAATAATTGCTTTAACTGCGTGATTTCGTTCTGCTCTATCCTCAATTTTCTTGGCAAAATTGATCATATTCTGAACATTTCTTCCATATTCAGGAATATGTAATTGAGCCCTCTCCGTATTGTACGAAAGGACAGGCATTGAATATTCTTCCAAATTTTTAATGTTTTTATTTTGACTATCCAAAGATGATAACTGCTGCTATAGTTACTAGCATAATAACTGTTGCGATCGTTCCGATTGCTACTGTTGAATCATCAAAGTAAGTTCTGTTTCCGTTTGATTTTTCTGACATAATCATTAAATTTATTTATGGTTCGCGGTAAAAATAGTAAATCTTCTTGAAACTTCAGCTATATAAAGACAATTGTTAATAAATTTCATCTTTTATTCACTTACTTTTTCACAAAGATAACGTCCGGCTGAGGCCTTAATGGTTTGCGTATTAATCGCTTCCCTTTCTTCCATAATTGCCACTCTTCTACTATTCCATTCTCCAATTTTACTGTTAAAGCATAATACATCTTGGTATCTGCTTTCAAAGTGTATTTTCCCAATAAGTTTTGTTTGGGCGTTACCAATAACAATTTTTCATTGTTAAAACTCAAGGTATATTCTGCTGCAGGAACCAACACAGTTTCATTTCCCACATGTACAGTGTATGCTTCTTGAACACCTTGATATTCTCCAAAATATTTCTTGGAAAACAATTGATTTTTGTTTCCACAAGAACCAAGAAATAATACAAATAAAATAAAATAGACTGTGCGCATTAATTTGCTCTTGTTTTCTTAGTTAGTACTTAATTCTCCTTTTTTTTAATATTCTGATTTACTCAGATATAGAGCAAGCCTTCTTTTAAATACCATATTATATTTCCAAATATACGAATAAAATCTGTAACTTTACAGCTAAAATTGATAAAAAAGAATGGAACAATATCATAAACTAATGCAGCACATCCTTGATAATGGGGTGGATAGAGGCGACAGAACTGGGACGGGTACGCGTTCAGTTTTCGGTTACCAAATGCGATTCGATCTAAGTAAAGGTTTTCCGGTAATTACAACAAAGAAATTACACCTTCGTTCGATTATTCATGAACTTCTATGGTTTATTAGTGGTGATACCAATATTAAATATTTAAAAGACAATAAAGTTTCAATCTGGGACGAATGGGCGGACGAAGATGGTAATCTTGGACCTGTTTATGGTCATCAATGGCGTTCTTGGCCCGACGGTAAAGGTGGAACTATTGATCAGATTAAGGTCTTGGTAGACGGAATAAAAAATAGTCCAGAATCAAGAAGACATATCGTTAGTGCATGGAACGTAGCTGATATTGACAAAATGGCTTTACCTCCTTGTCACAACATGTTCCAGTTCTATGTTGCAGATGGAAAATTAAGTTGTCAACTTTACCAACGTTCAGCAGACGTTTTCTTGGGTGTTCCTTTTAACATCTCAAGTTACGCATTGTTTACAATGATGCTAGCGCAAGTTTGTGGATTGGAGGCTGGAGACTTCATTCATACTTTTGGAGATGCGCATTTGTATTCCAACCATTTTGACCAAGCTAAGCTTCAATTATCTAGAGAATTACGTCCACTTCCAACAATGAAAATAAATCCAGATGTTAAAGATATTTTCTCTTTTAAATTTGAAGATTTTGAATTAGTTGGATACGATCCACATCCACACATTAAAGCAGCTGTTGCAATTTAATTAGCTTTAAAATATAAGGAAATAGGAATGGGTATTAAATATAGCTTAATTGTTGCAATTGGGAAACACCGAGAAATGGGTGCTGACAATGATTTGCTTTGGCACTTACCAAGAGATATGCAATTTTTTAAGGAAACGACAACGGGTCACGCTGTTGTAATGGGAAGAAAAAGTTGGGAGTCTATTCCTCAGAAGTACAGACCGCTTCCAAATCGTTTAAACTTCGTTTTAACACGAGATAAAAACTATAGTGCAGAAGGTGCAACAGTGATTTATGATTTAAAAGAAGTCGCACAACATCTTGAAGGAAAAAACTTAACATGCTTCATTATTGGTGGTGCTCAAATCTACCAACTGGCCTTAGAAACAGGACTTTTAAATGAAATGTATGTCACACAAGTACATAACACATTTGAAGAAGCTGACACCTTTTTCCCTTTTGTAAATTGGGGAGAATGGGAAGAAGAAGATATTTTAGAACAAGATAAAGATGAAAAACATCTTTATTCATTTAATATAAAGAAATTTACGCGTTAATTCATGAAAGTTTGCATTGCTGAGAAACCAAGTGTTGCCAAGGATATCGCTGCCATTATCGGTGCTAATACTCGTAAAGATGGGTATTACGAAGGTAATGGATATCAAGTAACCTGGACTTTCGGGCATTTGTGCACGCTTAAAGAACCAAACGATTATTTACCGGAATGGAAATATTGGGATTTAAGAAAATTGCCCATGGTTCCTTCTCGATTTGGAATTAAGGTCATAGATGATGAAGGAATTAAAAAGCAATTTAAAATTGTCAAACAACTTCTTGTAAACGCCGAAGAAATTATCAACTGCGGGGATGCTGGACAAGAAGGAGAGGTTATCCAGCGATGGGTATTCTTAAAGTCAGGAACGAAAGCACCTATCAAAAGATTGTGGATTAGTTCCTTAACGGAAGAAGCAATTAAAGAAGGATTTGCAAACCTAAAGGACGCTAGTAAATTTGACAATTTATATGCTGCTGGTAGCTCAAGAGCTATCGGAGATTGGCTATTAGGAATAAATGCTACTCGACTATTCACAAAGAAATTTGGACATAACAAACAAGTTTTATCCGTAGGAAGAGTGCAGACGCCAACCTTGGCAATTATCGTTAATAGACATTTAGAAATTGAGAATTTTAAACCTGAAGACTATTGGGAATTAAGAACAGTTTATAGAAACACTGAATTCAACAGTGTTTTAGGGAAAATATCTCGATTTGAAAAAGCAGAATATGCTTTAAGTAAAATAAAAGATGAGCCTTTTGAGATAACTTCATTCGAACAAAAAGAAGGAAAGGAAAAACCGCCTCGCTTATTTGACTTAACAGCTTTACAGGTTGAAGCCAATAAAAAGGAAGGGTATTCGGCCGATCAGACATTGAAATTGATTCAAAGTTTATATGAAAAGAAACTGGTAACTTATCCACGTGTGGATACCACTTATTTACCAGACGACGTTTACCCGAAAGTGCCAAAAATTTTAGAAGGTTTAGAATATTACAAGGAATTTACGACACCCTTAGCTGGCAAAAAACTTGCCAAAAGCAAGCAGGTGTTTGACAATAAGAAAGTTACCGATCACCACGCCATCATTCCAACAGGTGAAAGAATGAGCGGTGTTACACCTCAGGAACAGCAGATCTACGACATGGTTGTAAGACGCTTTATCGCTGTGTTTTACCCCGACTGTATCGTAAGTAGAACAACAGTTTTAGGAGATGTCTTAAAACTAGAGTTTAAAGCTACTGGAAAGCAAATCTTATCCCCAGGATGGAGAGTACTTTATCAGAATGAAAAAAGTTTAGAAAAAGAAAAAGACGACGAGGAAAACTTAATGCCTGTTTTTGTCAAAGGAGAGAAAGGTCCACACGAACCTAGAATTGATCAAAAACAAACTTCCCCGCCTAAACCATATACCGAGGCAACTTTGCTAAGAGCTATGGAAACTGCAGGAAGGCAGATTGACGATGAGGAAATGAGGGAATTGATGAAAGATAGTGGAATTGGTCGTCCTTCTACCCGAGCAAATATTATTGAAACTCTTTTTAGACGTCGCTATATAGTACGTTCTGGAAAGTCAATATCTGCTACACCTACTGGAATAGATTTAATTCAGGTTATCAATAACGAAATTCTTAAATCTGCTGAATTAACAGGAGATTGGGAGAAAAAGTTACGTTTAATCGAGAAAGGAGAATATCATCCAGAACAATTCAAAAAAGAATTGATAGAAATGGTGGTGGACTTAACAAACGAAGTACTCTTTAATCAGCCAGCAAGCACGATTCGTATCGTTGAGGACGTAAAAGAAGAAGCCGAAAAACCAAAAAAGAAACGAACGCCTAGAAAAAAGGTTGATATCACTACTTTAACCTGTCCGAGTTGTAAAAAAGAAGGACTGATTCAGGGAAAGAAGGCTTATGGGTGTGCCCACTATAAAGAAGGATGTAAATTTGTCATTCCTTTTGAATTCATGGGAAAAAAATTGACCAACACCCAATTAGAAGACTTAATTTCTAAAGGAAAAACCAGCAAAATAAAAGGATTTATTAGACCTGGAACAGAGGAAGTAATTGACGGAATTTTGGAATTAACTTCCGACTTCAATGTGGAATTAAAATAAGCATTCCATTTTTTTATGTTAGTATAATAGTTTTAAAACTATTATCAATTCACTATGCTTACATCTTAATGATTTTTAACAAAATCAAAACCAACCACTTTTTCAATAATTATTATATTGCTAAAATCAATTTTTAATAAAAAAATCAAGAAATTAAATGGAAGAGAAAGTGAGTATTTATTGGGAATCTATACAAGGACTCGTAGTGAATTATGCAGGTAAATTAATTTTCGCAATTATTGTTTTAACCTTCGGTTGGTGGTTAATCAACAGAATAGTTAAGTCTGCAAACAAAGTTATGACAAAAAGAGACGTCGATTTATCCTTACGTCCATTCTTAATATCTATTGTAAAATATACCTTACGTACCGTCCTCATAATTGCAGTTGCAGGAATGATTGGGATTCAAATGACAAGTTTTATTGCCTTATTGGGTGCCGCAGGTTTGGCAATTGGTATGGCTTTACAAGGAAGTTTAGCAAACTTTGCTGGTGGAATCATCATTTTAATCTTAAAACCATTTAAGGTTGGAGATTTCATAGAAGCCAACGGAGTTTCTGGAACAGTAGCGGAAATTAAGGTTTTCCACACTTTCTTAACTACCTTAAATAAGCAGGAAGTTATCATTCCAAACGGTTCTCTCGCCAATGCAACGATAATCAATTACAGCATGCACGAAACACGTGGGTTAACGATGGAGTTTAACGTTAGCTATAAATATGATATAGACAAAGTAAAAGCTGTTTTAGATAAAGTTTTATTGAGCCATGGAGATGATTTAATAAAGGAGTCACCACATTTAGTTCGCGTAAGTAAACTAGATGAGCAATTCATAGAATACAAAGTTCAGGCTTGGTTTAAAACTTCAAACTATTGGCCAATACACCACCAACTAATTGAAAAGGTGATGAAAGAATTAGCAAAAGAAGATATCGTAGTACCACATGATAAAACCTTTAGTATTAAAACAATTTCTTAATTGAATTGTTATTATTAAACATCAAAAAAGCTTCACTTGGTGAGGCTTTTTTTATACAGTTAATTATAAAATAAATTCAATAACCAAATTATGTAAAAGTAATAAAGCTCAGTATAATTTAAAAATTAAAATTCAGCAATATTAAATCATTTTTAATGGCATAACAACCCTATAATCAATAACTAATAAAGAAGATTTGAATTTCGACAAAAACACCTCTAAACTATTGTATTCCTAAGAGGTAGTTAGATGAAATAATTTTTAGCCACTTCTGCTTTATTATCTATATAAATATATACATTTGCATTATAAAAATGATTTGAGTTAGTGAAGGAATATTAATAGTAAAAACGAAACTTTCTCAGGTACTTTTTAATTATTAAAAAACAAAAAAAATAGTATGCGTAAATCTTTTTTAATTTATTCAACTCTGGGGTTAATTGTATCACTTGGTCTTTCTATTTTTTTAAGCCCTAACTGGTACGTGCTATTCGCTATTATCCTTGTATTTACAATCATGGGATACTATGATTTAATTGAGAAAAAGCATGCAATTAGAAGGAATTTCCCAGTTGTAGGTAGATTGAGGTATGTAATGGAAGAGTTAAGACCTAAAATGTACCAATACTTTATTGAATCTGATACTTCTGGAAAACCAATCAACAAACTAGATAGAAACGTTATTTACCAAAGAGCAAAGAAACAATTACAAACTGTCCCTTTTGGTACACAATACGATGTTTATGCAGAAGGTTACGAATGGCTTTGTCACTCAGTTTCTCCAAAAGCATTTGACACCTTAAATCACAACCCTCGTGTTTTAGTTGGAAACAAGGACTGTAAGCAGCCTTATTCTTCAAGTATTTTAAATATTTCAGCGATGAGTTTCGGTTCATTAAGTGCCGAAGCTGTTGAAGCATTTAACGGAGGAGCAAAAATCGGAGGATTTGCGCACAACACAGGTGAAGGAGGAATTAGTCCCTATCACTTAAAGCATGGTGGAGATTTGATTTGGCAAATCGGAACAGGTTACTTCGGTTGTCGTGATGACAATGGATACTTTGATCCAGGATTATTTGCTGAAAAGTCAAAAATCGAAAACGTGAAAATGATTGAGCTAAAAATTTCTCAAGGTGCAAAGCCTGGTCATGGAGGAATCTTACCAGCTTCTAAAAACACAGAAGAAATTGCTGCTATTCGTCACGTAAAGCCACATACACAAATTGCATCACCGCCTTACCATACAGCATTCGAAAATCCAATCGGAATGATTAAATTCATTCAAGATTTAAGAGATTTATCAGGAGGAAAGCCGGTAGGATTTAAGATTACAATTGGTCATAAAGCTGAATTCATCTCTATCTGTAGAGCAATGATTGAGTTGGACACTTATCCAGACTTTATTACTATCGATGGTGGTGAAGGTGGAACGGGAGCTGCACCAGCTGAGTTTACAAATCACATGGGAGCACCAATGATTGACTCTATGGCTTTTGTTGAAAACATATTGAATGGTTTAGACATTAGAAAACACATTAAACTATTTGCATCAGGTAAAATTACAAACGCTTTCCATATCGCACGTGTAATGGCTTTAGGAGCTGACGTGTGTTATTCCGCCAGAGGAATGATGATGTCTATCGGATGTATCCAAACATTGTTATGTAACACCAACCGTTGTCCGGTAGGAATTACTACACAAGACATGAAGTATCGTAAAGGATTAGACGTAGCTGATAAGAAAGTTCGTTGTGCTAATTATCACGAAGGAACTGTTAATGCATTTGTTGAGATATTAGGTTCAACTGGATTAGATGAAATGAAGAACTTAACGCGTAACCATATTTACAGACGAGTTTCTTTAAACGAAATGATTACTTACGAAGAGTTATTCCCATCATACAAACCTGGTTCAATGTTGAAAGAAATTCCAGCGAAATACCAATGGGATTTTGATCATTCAAATATTAACCAATGGGGAGTTTCATTAGACAATGATTAATCAAGGTTCAATAAACATTAAAAAAGAGGACTCAATGAGTCCTCTTTTTTTTATACGTAAAACTTAAAGTAACTTTATGTGTTTATCTAAAGTAAAACAAAAGTAATATATGGCAAACAAAGAAAAATTATGGAATAGGAACTTTATATATATTAGTATTTCAAATTTCTTTGTGGCTTGTTCTTTCTTCCTATTGATGCCAACTATCCCAATTTACCTATCAGAACAGCTGGCAGTGCCCCATTCACAAATAGGAATTGTTTTATCATCGTATGCCATGGCTTTGTTGATAATTCGACCATTTAGCGGCTATTGGGTGGATGTATTCTCAAGAAAGCCTTTGTTGATAATTGGAATGACGCTTTTTGTGGCTGCATATTTTGGCTACTTCTACGCAGTCTCTGTTGTATCCTTCTTTGCTTTGCGATTTATTCATGGTCTATTTTGGGGACTCACATCAGTGTCTGCAAACACCATTGCAATAGACATTATTCCTTCCTCTAGAAGAGCAGAGGGAATTGGCTTCTTTGGTGTAAACATGAATTTAGCCATGGCGCTAGCTCCTTTTATTGCTGTGAACATTTATGAAAACTACGGTTTCAATGCTTTAATCACTTTGGCTTTAATCATGGGAAGTACGGCTATATTTTTTGTAACAAGACTAAAGGTTCCTAAACGAAATAAATTAGATAGCATCCCTCCTATTTCATTTGATAGATTTATTCTAGTTAAAGGAATTCCTATTTTCTTCAACCAACTGTTTCTATCCTTCGGTTGGGGAACACTGGCAGCTTACGCAGTTTTATACGGCAAAAGTATCAACATACAAAATGCGGGAATTTTCTTCCTTTTCTTGGCTTCTGGACTTGTATTGTCTCGAGTTATTTCAGGAAGATTGGTAGATAGAGGTCATCTGCACAAGGTTATGATGTCGGCCATCTTTTTAATCACTGTTGGCTTTGTCGGTTTCGCAGAATTCCAAAATCCAATGATATATTCAATCTCTGCTTTTGTAATGGGATTAGGCTATGGAACATTATTCCCAGCTTTACAATCTATCTATATCAATATGGCACCCGCTTCAAAACGAGGAACAGCCAATTCGACTTACCTTACAGGATTTGACTTAGGAATTGGTGCCGGCATGCTTGTTGGCGCTAGTTTAGAAGAACATTTCGGTTTTAAAAATATGTATTTGCTAACCGCATTATTAAGCTTTATTGCGCTTTTCCTTTATTGGTTCATATCTAGAAAGGTTTACGAAAAACATAAACTAAAAGACTTAGAATAATCTATCCGTAAATTCAAGTAAACTGGATGTCTCAAAACTGTAGAGCTACTTAGCCATTGAAGAGTTTAGAACACAAAAAAAGAGTGCCCTTTTCAGAAACACTCTTCTCTTAACCATTAAAATTATTCTATTTTTTAATCAACTTTCTAACAACTTGACCCATTTCTGTTTGAATAGCAACTTGATAAATACCTGCTGCTAAATCATGAATATTCACAGAAATAGATGAACCATTTTTATCCTGAACTGTACGAACAATTTGACCTGTCAAATCATAAACGACAACATTCAAACTCTGGTAATTGCTTGAAAAATCAATTGTTACCAGATTAGAACTCGGATTTGGATACATGACAACTTCATTTAAATCCAACTCAGTTAGGCTTGAGTTTTGACCGATTTTAAAGAAGTCTCTATTGTTGTTGTTATTTGCATCATTAACGTCTCCGCCAAGTAAAGTATTTGGATTTTCTGCAGAGCCTAAACACCAAACATAAACCCTGTCGCCATTTACAAATGAAGAGGTATTGATAGTAACTGGACTACCAACTATCGCTCCTAATTGTGCAGATGAAATACTCTGTCCTACTGCAAATTCTTGTTGCATAATCATACCGTTTACATTGTTTAATACACCGTCCGACAGTCTATATAAAGTTTCCAATTGTGTTGAATTATCTCTATGAAGATAACCTAACCATAAAGTATCTCCTGCCGGAACAACACCAGGACCATTATTTTTCAATGTAAATGAAACTGTTTGTGCCGCATTTGGTGGCAAAGTAGCTCCTGATGTAGGACTATTCAATACAACTTGTATATCGTATGGCGAAGTTTCTACTGGATTACTTCCACCACCTGAAACCACTACTCTATAGTCTTCAACTTCTCCACTGTAATAAGGCGCGTTAAATCCTCCGCACGGCGCAATCGTACCTTGACCGCTTTGATCATAATCAATTTTCACACGCATGATATACGTTCCTGCAGCAACACTAGAAGGAACAGTAAAGGTAAATCCACCTGCATAATTTTGTGAAAGTGCAGTAGTTCCAATCGTTTCGTTAGGACCATTAAACTGTCCATCTCCATTCCAATCTATCCATACACCAACAACATCATTTGTATAATAACTTCCAACACCTTCTGAAAGAATTCCTGGTGTTACTCCTACTTGGTATTGTTGTCCAACTGTTAAAGCTGCAGAAAGATTTGAATAATCTATATAACCGTCACATCCTGTACTGTTATTAATAGCACCAAGTGTTACTTTCGCAATATATTCATCACAGTCCCCTACTTCGGGTACACATGCCCCATTTCCTGGATCTGGATCTGGGTCAGGGTCAGGGTCTGGGTCTGGATTCGTTCCACCACCAGAACATGGGTCATAAGAACCGTCTAAAACCATTGCTCCAGTGTTTGATGGGTCCAACCAAGGCTTAAGTCTTGTAGCGTTTGTGTTTCCTGCACTAGTCCAACTGTAAGAAATTTTTCCATACAAATCATACCCACTAGTACTTGTACAGTAAGACGTTCCTCCTGACAGCTTCCCTACAATTCTTGAATTTCCATTGTTATAAGTGAAGATTGGCGAACCCGAAGAACCTCCTTCAGTTACACCATGTCCATTTGCTGTTTGTGCCCAATAAACTCTCCAATGTGTTTGATTAGACCCAGAATAATTCGCTGAAGTTAACGGCTGCGTAAAGGTTGAAATTTTCTTAATGTCTCCTGATGGATGATGAATTCCTGCACCTGATTGAGCAGCAGTATTATTTGCATCCCATCCATTCCAGTAGGCACCCCAAGTTTTTAATTGATCAATTGTTGCACTTTCGTTACTAGAACTCCCTATTTTGATTAATAAAAAGTCTGACTTAGAGATATTATTTCCTGAAACATCTTCAGAACCAGCAATTTTCTGAGCTCCTGTAATATAAGTTTGCGGTACTTGGCCAGAACTCGTTGGATTTGAACATCCAGAAGCTTCGTAGTTAAAGTAAAAACGCCAATTGCTAAAGTTTGTTACCCCATCGCCACAGTGCATGGCTGTTAGAAAGTATGGCTTACAGTCTTGAGCAGTATTGTTAATCAAAGAACCAGTACATAAAGATTGCGAATAACCATTCACCATTAGAATTCTAGCAACTCCTTTCTTTTCGTCTTGCCATTGTGCACCTTCCGAGCAGTTTACGTTGACTTGACATGGGTCTGATTCATTTATTTTTTCTGTATAGCCCAATCCTCCATAAGAACGATAAGCATACATTACTTGCTCCATTTCCAGAACAGAAGCTTGAGTTCCTTTTGGTTCGATTAATTCAATCATTACCAAATCGCCTTCACATAAAGAAAGGTTTTGACCACCTGTTTCTAAAACATCCTTGGCAGAATATGTTAAGTGAACTCTTTGACCTTGTACATTGTAAACATCAATTGTAGCGTCACCGTATAATTGAAATTTAGAAAAAATAAAACTTTGCGCTAATGCCCCAGGCTGTTGAATTTTTAATCTCCAAATTCGATCCCCTTTTTCATTAACTGTCCAGATTCCACTATTTTCTGTCGTAATATTGACATCAATACCAGTTCCGAATCGATAAGCCTGTCCATTTTTGTCGCGCAAGGCATCTTCTTCAAGCAATGCCTGAACATTGGGTGCAGCAAAACTCAATTGTGGAACGTCTTTAAATTGATTCCATGATCTTTTTTGGAAAGCTTTTAGTTGTGTAGTTTGTGTAGTTGTGGACTGATTAGAATTTAATTCATGAGTGATTTGTGCCTGCGTTGTTAAAGAAAAACTAGCGAACAACATCATACTCACTAAGCTGTGAATAATTCGTTTCATTTTGGTTTTATAATTATGGTTTTAACAAATATATAAAACCTTATGAATTTTAACAAATTTTTTAAATCTATTATTAAAAATAATTAGTTTTGTGAATATGGATTCCTATACATTTTTAAAACAGTTTGACCTCAACGAAGAAGATATTCAACTTATGCAAAGCTTAGGACAAGAGCAATACTTCTCTCTTGGAGAGGAAATATCTTCTTATGATAAGACGGCCAATCATTTTTACTTTGTGAAATCTGGACTCATTCGTTCATACAGAATTATTGATGGAGACGACTTCACGTACACATTCTTTTTAGAAGGAGATATTTGTGTTGACTATGAATCCATATTAAGAAAAAAACCAAGTACACATTTCTTTGAAGCGCTTGCTCCTACACAAACTTTAAAATACAACTTTTCAGAAATAGAAGCACTTTTTGACAATCATCCTAGAATTGAGAGAATTGCGAGAAAAATGGCAGAATTTGCCTATATCAACTTACTCAATAGAGTTAGAGAATTCCAAACCGATAGTTTAGAGAAAAGATATCTGAATCTCATCGAGAACAATGAAGATATCTTTCACGCAGCGCCTTTAAAACACATCGCTTCCTATCTAGGTGTTAAGCCACAAAGTTTAAGTAGAATTAGAGCAAAGATAAAAAACGATAATTGATATATATCTTAATTACTCGTTCAACCAAAACCTATAAAACCATTTCAAAAAATATGTTAAAGTCCTGACACTTAACATATGTGAATTTTCATCCGAAAGTGTCTCCTTAAATTTGTCATAGAAAATGATAAAACAATTAAGGATGAAAAATATTAAAACTTTCGGGATAATGATGGCGATTTCTATTATAAGTGCGCCCGTATCCGCACAGTCTATTCCTAGCTTACAGGAAGTTATAGACAGTGCACTGGTTCATGATTACAACTATGCAAATAAGAAATTAGCATTGGAACAAATCGAACTCGACCAACAAAAAATTAAAGACGCTTTCCTACCGCGAATTTCACTAGACGCAAAAGAAGCTTATGTCTATGGAGCAACGAACTTGAATATTCCAGAACTATTGATATTTCCAGAGTATGACAATCGTTATCATTTACAAGGATTTATGACACAGGCAGACTTAAAAGCTTCTTTCCTTATTTTTTCAGGTGGGAAAGTTAGTCAAATGAAAAAAGCCAACGCTGCTAGACTGGAAGCAGAAACAGCGATGTCTAATTTAGACAGAAATGAAATCATCGAAAGCGTACTTATGTCTTATGACCAATTAGCACTTTTAAATTCTGTTAAGATAATGCTCGACGATTCTCAAAAACGTTTAGAGGCAAATCAAAAACAAGCTGAGAAAGCTTTAGAAATTGGTTTAATTACACAGTCGGACTTTAATAAAATCAACCTTACTGTTGCACAGTTGGCTTCTAAGTTTCAGGAGTACGAAGGGAAAAGACAATTACTTCTATTGAATTTACATGCAATGACTAAAATTGATTTAGCGCGATTAGAATTAATAGATGAAGATTTAAAGATTCTTCCAATTGCTTATGTGGAAAAACCTGTACTCAGAAATGAATTAGTTGCACTTGATGCAGCAGTGAGAGCAAATGAATATAAAATCAAGGCAGCTAAGACTTGGTGGATTCCTAAAATTGGTGCAAGTGCTTCTGTTTCATATATGGGCTTGCACGATGGGAAAATCACAAGTAGAGATAACATGATTGCAATTTCAAAGCCTTTAGATCACCAATTCAACAATTATAATGTTGCACCACTTGTTATGGCAGGCGTTGGACTAAAATGGGATTTATTCGACGGTCGAACAGGAATCAACGAAACCAAACAAGCGAAATTGGACTTAGCAATGGCAATGAACAAACAAGCTGATGCAAATGATAAGATTTCATTACAACTTAAGAAGAATAAATTGGAAGCGGAGATTGCACAAAGTCAAATTGACATCAAGCAAACTGCATTATCAATTGCTGGAGATGCTTTACAGCAAGCCAATAAAGAATATGAATTGGGATTAATTAACTCCACTGAACTCATTGATGCGGAGAATGCACTTCAAAATGCAACTTTAGAATATGCGCAGGCAGTTTTCACACAAAGAAGAGTTGCCATCCAATACTTGGAAGCAGCTGGAACATTAGAGTCAACATTCATTAAATAAACCAAACTTAAAATCTTATAAAAACAGTAGAAAATGAAAAAATCAATTTTATATATCGTTAGTTCTTTAGTCGTATTAACATCTTGCAGCAAACAAGCGGAAGCACCTGTCGTTGGGAAAGTAAAAAAAGACGTTATCTCTTTCACACCTAAGGTGACAGGAAGAGTTTTAGCTATTTATGTTCAAGAAGGCGATATCGTTCAACCTGGAGACACCTTAGCTATGCTTGATGTTCCTGAGGTAGATGCAAAAAGAGCTCAAGTTGACGGAGTTATCAAAGCGGCAACAGCGCAAGATGAAATGGCGAAAAATGGTGCAACTAGTTACCAAAGAGCACAACTAAAAGCGAAGTTATTAGCAATGCAAGAACAATATGAATATGCGGAAAAATCATACAATCGTTCAAAAGAAATGTACGATTCAGGTTACTTATCTGCACAACAATTCGATGAAATAAAAGCAAAGTACAACGGCGCTAAAGCACAGTTAGATGCAACACAAGCACAATGGAATGAAGTAGCTAGTGGAATTAGAATTGAAACAAAGACAGCAGCAGAAGGTCAAAAAGAGCAAGCATTAGGTGTTTTACAAGAAGTAGAAATCGCTTACTCAGAAAAATATGTCATTGCAACAAATGTGATGCAAATTGAAACAATTACACTTCACGAAGGTGAGTTGGCAACAGCTGGTTTTGCAATATTCAATGGTTACATTCCAAATTCTACTTATTTCAGAATGACAATAGGAGAAAAGAAAATCAATGAGTTTCCTAAAGGAAAAGTTGTAACATTAGAAGTTGGATACAACGGAACGACTATTCAGGCAAAAGTTCAGAACATTAAGCAAATGGCTAGATATGCAGACATCACTAGTCCATATCCTAATTTAGAAATTGACGAAGCTTTTTATGAATTGAAACTAATACCAACAAATGATAGTGGTGATTTAAGTGAATTGCTAGTAAACGCATCAGTAATCTTAAAAAAATAAGAAATTATGAGAGAATTTATGCAATTACTAAAAAGAGAATTCAAGATGTTCTTCAGAAACACTACCTTAATGATGGTGTTTCTAGGTGCTCCTTTAATCTATGCTGTGATGCTCGCATCTGTTTATAAGTCGGGGAAAGTAACCAACATTCCCATTCTTGTTGTAGATGGCGACAACTCACCGATGAGTTTACAATTAATCGAGATGCTAGAAGACAATGAAGGATTAAGTGTCGTTCGTGTTCTACCGGAATCAACAAATATTCAGTCTCAAATGATTGATTACAACGCGGTGGCTGTGGTAGAAATACCTCATCGTTTTGAAGCAGATGTTTTGCAGGCACGCTATCCTGAAGTGAATGTTTACAACAATACGGTAAACTTATTGACAGCCAATTTTGCTGGAAAAGACATTCAAGTTACTTTGGGAACATTTGCTGCTGGTGTGGAAATTAAAACCCTCCAAAAAAGAGGAATGCCTGTTCCCTATTCTTACCAAAGATACGAACCATTCAAACAAAACTACATAAAAGTTTTCAATGAAACGGGAAACTATTTCACCTTTATGTGGCCAGCAATGTTGGCAGTAGTTTTACAGCAAGTTATTTTACTAGCCATGGCGGTAAGTATCGCTTTTGAAGTAGAGAATAATACATTTGGAATGGGAATCGTTAGTAAAACGAAGTCTGCAATTAGTACAGTACTTGTAAAGGTGTTCCCATTGTGGATTCTTTCAATTCCTTTGGTATTTATCTTTTACTTGTTTCACTTATACTATAATGCGCCACTTCCGACACATCCAATCAATTATGTGATAATGACAGGATTCTTTGTAGTGGCCACAACCTTCTTAGGAACGATGATCAGTGCACTTTTACCCAATGCTTTAAAAGCAACACAAGTTCTAATGGTTATGTCTGCTCCCGGCTTTATTATCGGTGGATATACTTGGCCTTTAGAATCGATGGCTTTACCCATTCAATGGCTGGCTAGTTCTTTACCACTAACACCATTCTTAGAGTCATTTAAGCTGATGTTAATGCAAGATGCCACATTATCTCAAGTTACACCGCAAATGATTCATTTGGTGATTCAAATCGTTATTTACTTTGCCATCAGTCTCCTGCTAGTTAAATGGAGAATAAACAGAGAGGCAAAAAAGATGAAATACATGCAAAGAAGCTAGGTTCATTGTTTTATCATTTTCAAAAGCAATGAAAAATAAAAAGCTGGTCGAATTTCGGCCAGCTTTTACTTTAATAACTATTTTTATGTTCGTGACTCAGTAACCTATTTTGGTTTCATCGTTAAGTCTTCTACAGTTTGAATATTGTATTGTCCCTTATTTTCATAAGTCACTTTAAAAGTCAACTTATTTGTTTCGAATCCATCTTTCTTTAAAGTGATTTCATAACTTCCTTTGTCTTTTAGCTGCTTATTCTTGATTCCTTTGATAAAGTCACCTACATAAGAAGTGTATAGAACAGTCTTCTCCTTGGTTTCTAAATCTACGATAGTCACTTCAACATTTTCTATAATTTCTTTCGTAAATCTATTGGTTACAATTCCCGCCAATGAAAAACCTGGATCACTTTCCAAAGTTGCATCTATTCGCATAGCATTGTTCTTTGTAAAAGTGTTGAATCTATTTGTGTACTTAAAGTAATCTTGCTTTGTTGCTTTTAAAATATAGTTTCCTTCATAAGGAACATTAAAAGAATAGCTTCCGTTTTCATCTGTAAATGCTGACTGTAATAGCCTTCCTTTTTCATCTCTTAATTCCATCATCGTATAAGTGATTGGAGAACCATTATTATCAGTTGCTTTTCCTTTTAGAAGTAAGCCATAAACTAATGGACGAAGTGATTCTACATTGTAAATATCGTCTTCTCCTAAGCCACCGTCTCTACTTGAAGAAACAAAACCTTTATTTTCGTTGGCATACCAAGTAAAAGCAAAGTCATCATATTGACTGTTTACTGGCACTCCTAGATTTTCAATTTCCACAACAGACTTTCCTCTGATGAAACCAACATATACATCTAGTCCACCTAGACCAATATGTCCGTCAGAAGAAAAGAATAAACGATTATCAGCATCAATAAACGGGAACATTTCTTGTCCTTCCGTATTTACTGTTTCTCCAAGGTTGATCATCTCACCATAGTTTCCATTTTCCAATACTTCAACGCGGTAAATATCTGCTCCTCCAAAACCTCCTGGTTTATCCGAAACAAGGTATAGTGTTGAACCGTCTGCAGACAATGATGGATGTCCAATAGAATAGTTATCAGAATTATATTTGAATGGTCTTTCATTCATAAAACTTCCACCTTCTGTTACATCTACAACATATATTTTCAAACGCTGTAAGCCATCTGTCTTTCCTAGTTCATTTCTTGTAACATAAGCTGTTCTTCCATCAGCTGAGAATGTAATTGGACCTTCGTTAAATTTCGAACTTGCAGTTTTCACTTTTTCTATTCCACCGAACTTTTTTTCTTGGTCGATATAAATTCTATATAAGTCCAAGAATGGTTTCTTATCCCTTGCCGACTGATGTTTTACAAATGCAGTTTTTCTTTTTGAAGAAAGGAAATACAGATAATTCCCTTCTGGATTCAAATATCCCCCAAAGTCGATACCAGTTGAATTAAATCGAGATTCATCTATCGCGAAAAAAGCTTGTGTTCCCTCTATCTTCTCCTTATAATTTTTATTCGCTAGAAAAGCTTGAGCTCGTGAATCAGAAGGTGCTTTCTCGCTAAATTTATTCATCCATTTATCACTCTCTTCATAATCTCCAGCCATTTTTAAAACATAGGAATAATTATAGAAGTCGATTGCTTTTACGCTTTCAGAATCCATCATCATAGCTGAGTATTCTTTAACAGCATTTTGATATTGTCCTAATTTCATATAGCTGAAAGCCAATTTACTTTTCAGTTCAATATTATCAACGGAAGTTCCTTGTAAATCTTGATACAAGTTTACAGCGTAAGCATAATTATTCTGCGCATATTGTTCGTCTGCCTTTTTCAACTTCCCTGTTTGTGCAAACATGGTTAAGGTCAATCCGAAACTCGCTATTAATAAAACTACTTTTTTCATTTTTCTGTCGATTTAAGGTTAGAAATAACGAGGTGTTACAACACCACCTTTTGTGAATGAGAAGTCATAAGAAAGCATGATTTCAAATGTACCATAGTTGTAATTTCTTAAACTTTGTAATCCAAAATCGCTACCAATTCCAAGTCTAAGCTGTGGTGTAACTTGTAATTGAACAAACGCACCAGCCGCTGCTAATAATCTATAGTTTGCACCAAACCAAATCTTATCATTAAAGATAGCTGCTAATGTCAAATCTATACCTACTGGCATTCCATCAGTTATTCTTACCATCGTTGATGGTCTCAACTTCCATTTCTCTGTTAATTGAATCACACCACCAAGTGTTCCATAGTAATGTCTTTGTTCTAGGTTGGTTTCACTTATTCCGTCGTAACCTCTTTGTAGCATTTTAGGAATACTAAGTCCTGCAAAGAAGCTAGGTGTACGGTAATAGATACCAAAGCCAAAATTCGGATTGACATTGTTTCGAATACTACTTAATGCTGTTGGATCATTTGGTTCTGCTGCATCAATGTGAGAATCACCAATGTTGATAATATTCACACCACCTTTTAATCCAAACGATAAACGTCCATTGTGATTTTTGAATTTTAGAGAATAAGAAACATCTCCATAAATCATGGTTTGGTTCATCGGCCCTATTTTGTCATTCACAAAGGACAAGCCAACTCCTACCGACTCGTAGGGTAAGGGCGAATGAATACCGAGCGTAGTTGAATGAGGTCTTCCTTCAAAACCTGCCCATTGTTCTCTATGCATCGCTGTAGCGTTCAATACACCATTACTTCCTGAATAAGCAGGATTAACGAATAACATATTGTCAAAGTACTGCGTAAAATGAGGATCTTGCTGCGCATGGCTATTGCTGACTCCTAATAAGGATATCAAACAAGTTGCCAATATTAATTTTATCGTCTTCATCTTTTTCATTTTTTTAATGATAAAATATCTCTTAACGGTTAAGGAAAATATATCCTTTTACTACCCCTACCGCTTCATTCTTCGTATCTAAAACAAAGTAATATGTTCCTGTAGGCAGTTCATCACTTCCTACGTTCATCGAACTTGTAGAAGTACCATCCCAATTATTCTGATAGTCTTCTGCTTCGAATACGATATTTCCGTTTCTGTTGTAAATAACTAAAGTGTTATTTGGGTAGAACTCTAATCCTTCAACTGTCCAATAGTCATTAATTCCATCGCCATTCGGAGTGAAAGTCTTAGGGGTCTTTAATCCACAAATATTAGGGTCACATGGGTTTAGGAAGTCACTTCCATTTGCCAATTCCTGACCATTTGTAACACCATCGCCATCACAATCTCCATTCATCCATGCTTCACTCGGTTCTACTGTTTGATTAGCTATTATTAAGTCACATGGATCTTTAGGATCTGTTCCGTCTGCTATCTCATCACCGTTGGTAACTCCATCTCCGTCGCAGTCTGCTACTAACCATCCGCCATTTTGCGGCAATGTCACATCTTGTACTTTATAATCACATGGATCTAATGGATGTGTTCCGCTAGATAACTCCTTACCATTTGTTACTCCGTCTCCATCACAGTCGGCTTCTAACCAAGCTTGCGATGGTTGATCGATATGCTCAACAATAAAGTCACAGTCATCAAACAGGTCTGTTCCATCTGTAATTTCTTGTCCGTTCATTACTCCGTCACCATCACAGTCACCGTAAGTCCATAAAACGCCTGGTGTAACTGTTTGACTTGCTAGGATTAAATCACACGGCTCTAATGGATCTGTTCCATCTGTCAATTCATCACCATTTGTAACACCGTCTTTATCACAGTCGGCATCCATCCATGTTTGACTTGGTGTAAGTGTCTGACTTGCTAAAACAAAGTCACACATATCCAATGGATCTGTTCCATCTGTTACCTCATCACCATTCGAAACTCCATCTCCGTCACAGTCTCCATCTGCCCAAGCTTCAACAATAAATGAAGCTTCTAGTGAAGAACAATCATCATCGATGGCTTTCAATGTGTATTCAACTCCAGGTGCTGCATTCGCAATCAATCCTGAACTTAAAACACTTGGTCCAACTGGATTGAAAACGTATGTAAAGTTCGCATTATAGTTACCAACAGCAGCATAGCCATCTTGTCCGGTAACACAATTCAATTCAAAACTAACAATTGCAGGAGTTGCCGGCATATATGGGTCAATCACTAATGCAGTTACTCCAGGAGCCGACTGACATGTTCCATTATTAATTGTCAAATTCGTATAAACAGCTGCAGGAACACTAAGCGAAGCAGTATTGTTATTTACTGTAACTGATAATGAACCACCGTCGTAGTCAACTGTATAGTTTCCATTTGGAACATTCGTAAACACAAAGTTGATTGTTCCATTTTCTCCACATTCAATCGGATTAACCGTTGTAACTGATAAAGTAGGAACAACGAGCATAGCTTCCACTTCAAATGAAACTGAAGTAGATTGACATCCTGTAGCATTTGATGCAAGCACAGTGTAAACCGTTCCATTATCTGCGCCTTGAATTGCTCCGTTATTATCTACATACGTTCCTGTTGCAGGTATAAAGATATAGTTGATACCTGTTGTATAGTTTTCTATAACTGCCTGACCGTTCACTCCACATTCTGGAGCGATAACAGTAACAATTGGCGTTGAAGGTGTTGGCTTGATAGCCTCTACAACAAAGTTTACTGAATTTGAAGTACAACCCGAAGCGTTTGAAACTGATAAAGAATACGTTTCACCGTAAGCCATACCAGAAATTACACCTGAAGCATCAATACTTGGCGCAGAAGGTGTAAACACATAGTTATAGTTGGCATTGTAATTTGTAACTGTTGCCAAACCATTTGCTGAACAGGTTGCTGGCGCAATACTAATTGAAGGCATCATTGGCGTAACCAACATCGCTTCAACTGTAAAACTTTCTGATGTAGCTAAACATCCATTTCCGCTTACAATAGTTGTTGTATAAGTCTGTCCTAGTACAAGATTTGTTATTGTTCCGCTGCTATTCACAACTGGACCTAAAGGCAAGAAGGTATAAGTGCTTCCTGCAACATAATTGTCGATACTTGCCGTTCCATTCGCTGTACATGTTGGCGCTACAACACTAACGATAGGTGCTGTAACTGGGTCAAACTGTTCGTTGATAACAAAACTTTCCGAAGTTGGTGAAATACAATCCCCAGGACCTGTTGCTACAACTGTATAGTTAACACCTACTGTAGCGTTTTCAATTACACCACTAGCGTTTACACTTATTCCATCCGAAGGAGTGAAAGTGTAAGTATTTGAAATCGCAAAGTTTGTAATCGTTGCTTGTCCATCATTTTCACAAGTTGAATTAGACACTAAAACAGTTGGTTTTGGTGGTATTTGTGGTTGCGGATTAATCACAATGTTAATCGCAGTAGAAGAACAGTTATTTGCAGAAGCTACTAAGCCATAAGTTCCTGCTACTAAATTCGCAAAATTTCCTGTTGAATTCGTTAATACAGTCGTTGATGGACTTGGTCCAGTCAAAGTATAAACCATTCCACTTTGTGGCGTATTCACTACAACTCCTCCTTGAGCGCTAGCACATGAAGGTTGATTTACTGTGAAACTTCCAACAATAGCATTGTTTGGACTACAAGGATCTGTTGGATTGGTATCTGCTCCGTTTGGAATTCCGTCTTCATCACAATCTGCATTATTCCACATTCCTCCTTGCGGTAAAGTAATGCTTGCTTCAAGATATTCACATGGATTCAATACATCCGTATTATCGGCAACTTCCTGTCCATTCGACACACCGTCTCCATCACAGTCGGCATCTAACCAAGCTTGACTAGGAGAAGTTTGATTTGCCAAAATGTAATCACAAGGATTTAAAGGATCTGTTCCGTCTGTAATTTCTTGTCCGTCTAAAACACCATCACCGTCTGTATCTGGATTTAATGGGTCTGTATTGTAGAAGTTTACTTCTGCACCGTCAATTAAACCATCTCCATCCGTATCTTGTGCTAGAGGATTTGTTCCATGAATATTTACTTCATCTCCATCCGTTAATCCATCTCCATCTGAATCTGGATTTAATGGGTCAGTTCCATGAACATTCACTTCGTCGCCATCCATTAAACCATCGCCATCCGTATCTGCACTTAATGGATTTGTTCCATAATTATAAACTTCGTCTCCATCGCTTAATACGTCTCCATCCGTATCTGCATTCAATGGGTCAGTTCCATAAATGTTCACTTCTTCTCCATCCAATAAACCATCATTATCCGTATCTGCAATCAATGGGTCAGTATTGTGAATATTAACTTCGTCTCCATCTAACAAACCATCATTATCCGTATCTGGATCGAATGGGTCAGTATTATGAATAGTAATTTCATCGCCATTCGGCAATTCATCATTATCACAATCAGCATCTAACCATAGTTGAGAAAGAATAGCAAAATGCGTCACATAATCTACATCACATAAACTATTTGGATCTGTTCCGTCAGCTAATTCTTGACTGTTAGACACTCCATCGTCATCACAATCTCCATTCCCCCAAGATTCAATAGTAAATTGAACTGGAACTGAACTACAACCACCACTTACTATGGAAATCGTATAATTCACATCGAAAGTTGCTCCGTTGATTTTTCCATCAGCCGCTATTGTAGGACCTGTTGGAGAGAATACGTATGTATTACTTGCGTTATAATTATTTACTTGAGCACTTCCATCTTCTTGTGTAGCACAATTCATTCCTGTAACACTGATCAATGGAATGTCTGGAGCATTTGGCTCTATGATAAAGGTATTAACTCCTAAAACTGAAGTACATTCTCCATTGTTTATCGTAAGGTGAACATAGTTTCCTGTTGTTGCACTTACACTTGCCGTATTACTTGTTACAGTAACGTTTGTAAATGAACCTCCCATATAATCAATGGTATAGTCTCCATCTGCTACATTGGTAAAAGTAAATTCTAAGGTTCCATTTTCTCCACAGTTTGCTGGATTAATTGCAGTTACCGCTAAAGTTGGTTTAACCAATACAGGTAAAACACTGAAAGAACTAGAAGTTACTGAACAGCCTTGTGTGTTTGTTGCTGTAAGGGTGTAAGTTTGTCCATAAGAAATGTTATTGATAACTCCTGAACTATTTACGTTTGGTCCTACTGGAAGGAATGTATAAGTAATTCCTGAAGTATGATTGGCAATTGAAGCCGTTCCGTTTGCTGAACAAGTTGGAGCTCCTACAGTTACTTCTGGAACTAATGGTGCTGGTTTCTTTTGATTGATTACAAAACCATTCGAAGCAGATGAAGAACATCCGTTTGAATTAATTGCAACAACTGTATAGGTTGTACCATAAACAGGGTTTTCAATTTCACCACTTGCGTTTACCGTCGCTCCGTTTGAAGGAGTTAAAACATAAGTGTATGCTGCGTTATAATTTGAAATCACGCCTAAACCATCATTACTACAAGTTGCTGCTGTAAGAGAAACAGTTGGCTTTGCTGGTTTTTGTGGTTGCGGATTAAGTACAATCGTTATCGGTGCAGATTCACAGTTGTTTATCTTAACTTTCAGATTGTATGTTCCTGAAGTAAAACCAGTAAACTGTCCTGAAGGACTTAGCATTTGTGAAATTGAAGGACTTGGCCCAACCAATGTGTACATTGCACCTGCTTGTGGCGAATTCACTAAAATGTCACCCAAAGGATTCGAGCAACTCAATTGATTCACTGTGTAAAGACCAACATCAGCCATGTTTGGACTACAAGGATCAAGTGGATCTGAACCGTTTGTTAATTCATCACCATCTGTAATTCCATCGCCATCCGTATCTGGATTGTATGGGTTGGTTCCTTCTAAGATTTCATCTCCATTTGAAACGCCATCATTGTCACAGTCTCCATTTGCCCATGCAAGTATTGAGAAAGAAGTTGCGGTAGAACTACAACTGTTGATTGCAGCGGTAATCGTATAGTTTACTCCTGGAAGTGCATTGATGATTTCGCCTGAAGCAGTTACCGAAGGTCCTGCCGGTGTAAATGAATAGTTATATCCTGAAATAAAGTTACTTATTTGTGCAGTTCCGTTTTCTTGTCCTTGACATGATAATTCGTTGGCTTCGACAATCGGTGATACTGGAGCAGAAATAGTTGAGATAACTGCATTAACTCCTAAAGCTGAAGTACAATCTTCATTGCTAATTGTCAGGTTGTCGTAATTCCCAGCTGGTGCATATACATGTGCTGCTCCTGCAGTTACATAAACGATAAATTCACCACCATCATGGTTGATAGTATAAGTTCCATCAACAATTTCTGTTGTTTCAAAGTAAATTGCTCCATTTCCACCACAAGCTGAAGGTTCAGTCGATGTAACGGATAAAGTTGGAACGATTAATTGTTCTTGATTA
The DNA here is from genome assembly GCA_035497735.1 of Brumimicrobium sp. Lineage (GTDB taxonomy): Bacteria > Bacteroidota > Bacteroidia > Flavobacteriales_D > Crocinitomicaceae > Brumimicrobium. Next base: position 69,358 of record DATJCX010000037.1, read on the forward strand.
GTAAAATTAATAGAAGAAGTACAACCTGACTCCTCTACAGTAAGCGTGTAAGTTACACCAAAAGTAGCTCCTTGTATTTCTCCATTCGCAAGGATTGTAGGTCCAGCTGGACTAAATGTATAGTTTAGATTTTCATCGTAATTAATAATGGTACTAAGACTTGAACTCGTACAAGTTGCAATCGTTGTTAAAATGTTTGGTACTGCTGGAGCATTTGGATCTAACAAGGTTACTGAAATCACCCCTGAGCTACAATCTTCAATGACGAGCACCATGTTTTCATATATTCCTGCAGTTGCAGAAACAGTTCCTTCTCCGTTGAATACAGAAACTGAAAACGATCCGCCGTCATAATCTATGCTATACGTTCCGTTTGGAACATTCACAAAACTAAAATTTATCATACCATTTCCACCACAAACTGTTGGGTGAATCACCGTTGCAGAAATCTCAGGAGTTGTTATTCCTTCTATAACTTCAAAACTTAGAGATGGATCTGAAACACAACCATCAAGTGAAGTTGCTGTTACAGTATATTGTTGTGAAAAATCAAAGTCTAGAATGTTTCCTTCTTCATCTACAACTGGTCCAGCTGGATTAAACTCATAGGTATATTGTTGACCATAATTAATGATAACTGCGCTTCCGTTCTTGATACAACTTGGAGAAACAACACCAATAGTTGGCACGTCTGGTGCTGGCAACATTTCATTAATACTCACTTTGACACTTTCCAATGAAGTACAAGTTCCGATATCAGCTACAATCGTATAGCTCACTCCGAAGATCATTCCTTCAATTTCGCCACTTGCATTAACAGTAGGGCCTGCAGGTGAAAATATATATGAAAGAAAAGAATCATAATTTACAATTGTAGCTGCTCCATCTGCAGTACAGGTTGGTGCCTGAATACTAATTTCAGGTATATCCAACGCAGGATCGCATGGCGCTTGAAAAGCATTAGTCGGGACACTTCGACCTAAAACCGAATGGTGTTCACTTATAGAAAAAGCTTCCGCTTTTGGCAAATACAAAAATACTCCTATTAATAAGAGTAGTGCTAGTGTTTTCTTCATGATGCAATGATAATGAGTTAACACAAATTTAACTTTTTTTATTTAACTTTTTTATATTCCTTGGAGAATATCCTTTTATTTAACTTTTAAGCTTTTAAAAAGACAGGATTTTTTTGATATTTCCGGTAGAATAAAAAAATTGATTCCAGCTTAACGGAGACACCTACACGACTCACTTCCAAACCGATGCAATTAGAATGGCATATCGTTTATAGAAACAAAAAAGGAGGAAATTGCTCTCCTCCTTTCTTTTATAATCTATTTCTAAAACACTAGTTTTAATTCAATGAAAACAGTATTCTAACAATCTTAATCCACTTGCTCAACCACTTTTCCATATAAATCATAATGGTCAGCAGAAGTAATATAAATCGGTGCAAAGTCTCCAATACGAACATAGTTATCTTTTACAGGAACCAATACTTCGTTATCAACTTCAGGTGAGTCATATTCTGTTCTTCCGATGAAGTAACCACCTTCTACCCTATCAAATAAGACATTTCTAACTTGTCCAACATGACGTTGATTTAAGTTGTAACTAATACCCGATTGCAATTCCATTATGGCATCTGCACGTTCTCTTTTCACAGCTTCTGGAACATCATCCTCAGATTTATGAGCATGCGTATCTTCTTCATGAGAATAAGCAAATATTCCTAAACGTTCGAATTTCATTCTTTCAACGAAATCATACATTTCTTGGAAATCTTCTTCAGTTTCACCTGGATATCCTGAAATAAACGTTGTTCTAATCGCTATTTCTGGGATGATTGCTCTAATATCTGTAATTAACTGTTCTTGCTTTTCACGCGATGTTCCTCTTCTCATGGCTTTCAATATTCTTGTAGAACCATGTTGTAAAGGCATATCTAGATAGTTACAAATCTTTGGTTGACGTTTCATAACATCTATCACCTCCATTGGGAAACCCGTTGGGTAGGCATAGTGCAAGCGAATCCAGTCAATTCCTTCAACTTCACAAAGACGGTCTAATAATTCCGCTAAAGCACGCTTTTTGTATATATCTAATCCGTAGAACGTTAAATCTTGAGCAATCAAAATCAATTCCTTAACACCTTTCGAGGCTAAGAACTCTGCTTGCTTCACCAAATCCTCAATAGGAGTTGATTGGTGACCTCCACGCATAATAGGAATAGCACAGAATGAACATGTTCTATCACAACCTTCAGAGATTTTAAAATAAGAGAAGTGAGATGGAGTTGTCAATAAACGTTCCCCCACTAACTCATGCTTATAATCCGCTTTTAAGGTTTTCAATAAACGCGGTAAATCTCTTGTACCGAAGTAAGCATCAACTTCTGGAATTTCCTTTTCTAAGTCTTCCTTATAACGCTGGGACAAACATCCTGTAACATATATCTTGTCAACTTGTCCTTCGTTTTTGGCATCCACATAACGAAGAATCGTATCGATAGACTCTTGCTTTGCTTCACCAATAAAACCACAAGTATTAATAATCACAACTTCTGAATCGTCTTGCTTAGCTTCGTGCTCTACCTCAAACTTATTAGCTTGAAGTTGGCGCATCAATACTTCAGAGTCAAATGTATTTTTAGAACAACCTAAGGTAACAATATTCACCTTATTTTTCTTTAGCGTCTTTGTTTTCATTGTGCAAATTTAAAGTAAATAAATCATACTCTATCGGAACAGTAAATTTATTTAATCAATTTAGTTTTATTCTATGCTAGTCGAGCACTTCTTTTGAATCTAAAAACACATAAAAAACTACTTAATAAAAGAAAAACAACAAGCAATGACTTAACCATTTAAGAATTAATTTTGCCATATATCCTTCATTTGTTATTCATTTCAAACAATTTCCTATCTTTGTTTTTGTTGTTTTTTCACTATTTCATAAGTTATAGACATGACCAAGATTAAAGCTTTTAAAGCTATTAGACCCACACGTGCCAAAGCTCACTTAGTAGCATCCAGAGCCGTTGCCTCATACAAAGAGTCCCATTTGGAAGCGAAATTAGATTCCAACCCATATACATTTATCCATATTATTCATCCCGAATATTTAGAGAACGATGAAGATAGAACAGAACCCAATTCAGAAGAACGTTTTTCAAAAGTAAAAGAGAAATATACCGAGTATTTTGAAAGAAATATTTTATTTCAAGAGGAAGAGGAAACTGTTTATATTTATCGTCAGTCCACCCCACATCATTCCTATTTAGGTGTGATTGCTGGTGCGAGCATTCAAGAATACTTGGATAATAAAATCAAAAAGCACGAAGCAACTTTAAGTTCTCGAGAACAAATGTTTACGAATTACTTGGATATCGTTGGGTACAATGCCGAGCCTGTATTGTTAAGTCACCCTAAAAGTGATGAGTTGGACATCGTTTTAGCATTAATCGTAGCAAAGCGTCCTGAATATGAATTTGCGACCACAGATGAATTCACTCATGAATTATGGGTAGCAACGAAGGAAGAGGTTATACAGATTAAGAAAGCATATGAAAAGATAGAAAACTGCTATATTGCTGATGGACATCACCGTTCTGCTTCTTCTGTTCGCTTATATGAAAAAATGAAGCAACGACCTGATTATTCTCCAGAGAAAAACTACAACTATTTCCTGAGTTTTTTCATAGATGAAGAACGATTAAACATCATGCCTTTCAATAGATTAAGCAGTACATTAAACGATAATACTGTTGAGGAAATCATCACTAAACTTCTCGAGACATTTGAAGTTTCAACTTTACCTAAAGGAATTGAACCAGAACAGCTACATGACATTCACATGTACGTGGAGAATAATTGGTACAGACTCCGATTAAAACTGGAGAGACATACAAAGTTAGACGCAGTTAGCAGCATTGACGCTGAAATATTGACAAGACATATCCTTTCCCCTATTTTAGGAATTCATGATTTAACAACCGATGAGAGTATTTCTTTCCAAAGTGGAGAAAACAGTGTTGAAAAGATTGAACAATCTGTAAATTCAGGCGTTAACAAGATAGGCTTCCTTTTATATCCAGTAACGATGGAACAATTAAAAGCAGTTGCTGATGAAAATGCAATTATGCCTCCTAAATCTACTTGGATTGAGCCTAAAATGAGAAGTGGTTTGACAATTTTAAAAATAGACGAATGATTGCCGAGAATTTAAAGAAAATTAAAGATAGTATTCCTACAGATGTTCAACTGGTTGCCGTTTCTAAAACAAAGCCTAATGAGGCGATTTTAGAAGCTTATGAAGCTGGTCAACGCATATTTGGCGAAAACAGAGTACAAGAGTTGGCACAGAAACATGAAGACCTACCAAAGGATATTGAATGGCACATGATTGGGCGTTTACAGCGAAAGAACGTAAAGTATATTGCGCCTTTTGTTAGCTTAATTCATGGCGTTCACGACTTTAATTTATTAATAGAAATCAACAAAAGAGCAAAGAATGAAAATAGAACAATCGACGTATTGATTCAATTTCATATTGCTGAAGAAGACTCAAAGGCGGGCTTTACTTTCGAAGAAGCACAAGAAATGCTAGAAAGTAGAGAATTTGTTGAATTGCAAAATGTGAACGTTCGCGGTGTAATGGGAATGGCTACTTTCACCGACAATAAAGAGAAAATTCAAGACGAATTTAGAACTTTAAACAATTACTTTTTAACTCTAAAAGGACATTTCTTTAAATTCAATGATGCTTTTACAGTTGTTTCTATGGGAATGAGCGGAGACTACCAAATTGCCATTGAAGAAGGAAGTAATATGATTCGCGTGGGAAGTTCTATCTTTGGAGACCGAAATTATGGTTAAAAATTCAGCTGTTATTTCTAGAAACATATTTATAATATTCGCAATGTTATTCATTGGGAGTCTTCCTTTGATTTCGCAATCGAATTACCATGAAACAATTGCGCAAGAACGTGCTGAGTTTGAAGAAGAACTACTTCATTCGAATACAGTACTCAAACAAGAAGAAAAAGATGCTATTTCAGCATTAAAGTACTTTCCTGCCGACACTTCATGGATCTTAACTGCAAAATTCAAAAAGAAAAAAGGTCCTATATTCGAAATGCCAACAACCACGGCTAGAAAACCAAAATACAGACGTGTTGGATACCTTTATTTTGAGAAAGAAGGCGAGAAATTTAGATTGACGGTTTACAAAAACTTGGAGTTAACACAAGAGGAGTACAAAAACTTTGTTTTCATTCCCTTTAAAGATGGAAACGCACCGTTAACAACCTATGGAGGTGGACGTTATCTAGATTTAGAAATGACACTAAAAGAAAAGAAAATCAAGGTGGATTTCAATAAGGCTTATAATCCTTACTGCGTTTATTCTCACCGCTACTCCTGTCCGATTACTCCAACAGAAAATAATATTTTCATTCAAATAAATGCTGGTGTACAAAATCCAGAAATGAAAACGGAAGAGTAAGAGAAGAAATCCTTATTTTACTTATAAGTTCACAAAATCATACTTCTTGACGAAAGCTTCTTTTCGTTTTAATACATCTTGCAAAAAAGCAATCGATGCCTTACTTTCAGGATGCTGTAAACGGTGATTCATCAATTGTTTTAACTGAATTAACTCTGCATTTATCTGCTTGGTTTCCGCAGTGAAGTAAGTTGCTTTAAACTTTTCCCATATTTCGGCAATTGCCAATTCATTTGGATGAACGCCATCTATTGTATAATAAGCATAGTCGCGTAATTCATCGAGAACAATCTCATAAGCTGGAAAGTATCGCAGCTGCCGCTCTTCTTCAACCAATTGATAAATAGCATTCAAAAGCGTAGCTTTACTCCTAGCATTCTCAGCCAAGCCATCTTTCACATGTCGAACAGGACTCAAGGTGAAAACTATATCAAGACTCGGGTTTAGTTCTTTTAAAAGCGCTATAACTTTCTTCCATTTGGCGACTATTTCTTCTATAGTCAATAATCTTTTAGAGAATTTATTTTGTGGAATTTTATGGCAATTTGCAACAAGACTTTGCCTTTCATTGTTTTCATAAACCCAAGCAGTTCCAAAGGTGACAAACAACATTTTCGCATCGGCTATTTCCTCAAGAAAAAACTGTCTTTGTTGAATCAACTTATCTTGTAATTCCTTTTTATCATAAGCAAAGCAAGTACTATTTGCCAGCCAAGATAAAGCAAGGTCATCTCTCAAGAAAACGCTATCTTTTATTTCTTCATCGCTCAACAAAAAGAAGTCGGCCAAACTAATCGGATTAAACACTACTCCAAAAGGATTGCTTTTCATAGCAAAGCCATTATTTTTCATCTTTTCTGATAAATTCTCAGAAAAACAGCTACCCAAAAACAAGTATTTATGGCGATAATCCATCACCGGAAAAAGAGTTATATCAACTGTTGTTTTTTTCATTGTAAATATCCCTAATCAAGTAGTTTTTTCCAGCCTTTCCAAATACCGTAGTCACCAATTGTTTCATTGTGCCAAAGTGCAATAAATTCACCCCCGAAGTTTTCAACTTCCCTTCGCAATTCCGCTATTTTCTCTTTTGCTTCGTCAATGGACAACTTCATATATTCATTCAGCGTTCCGTCCATATAGGATATGGGATGTAAACGCAAATTTGACTTCCTGTTTTCTAATAAATCAAACCAAAAAAACGGTCTAGCTATACCTGCTCTAAAACCAGGTTGATCGGCGTAACCCAATGAATAATCATCAGTAAATCCATTAGCTTCTAAAGCACGAAAGGTCGAGGGTAATTCCACTTTCAAAAAATGCTGGCGCGTATGCGTCACTTTTCTTCCTAGAATTTCTTCTAATCGCTGTTTTTCAACAGCCAATCTATTTGCTTGGCTATTTGACTGATAACTAGGATGTAATCCACAATCAGCAAAAATAGAAACATGCTGAATTAAAGTTCTAAACTCCTTGTTTTTCGGATGAATATTTTTATCAAATTTGCCATAATCTCCAAGCAACCAAAACACTTTTACATCACCTTCTTTTTTGGCAATTTCTTCAATAAAGTCAAATGTATCATAAGGGTCTTTTTGTTTTCCTGAAAGTACCAACCTCCTTTCTGCAAGACGTTTTTTATCACCTTTTAGAACATCTCTAAAAACACTCATTTGCTTTCTCAGACCACCTTTCAAGCGGTAAGCAAAGGCATTATCGATATCAAAAGTTGGAAGATATTTAAAAGGAATTGGAAGCGCGTTTAAACTACAGTTATTTTCTCTTTCGATAAGACCGATTAAAGCCAGCGACCAACGTTCAACCATTAGTTTTTCTAACCAATTATTGCGAAACAAAACGGAATGTCTCCCAATATTTCTACCATGCTTATCTTTCGAAGTTCTCAGGTAATCATCATACAAAGAAACAGCATAAAACACACTTGCCAAAACATCCGTTATTCCATCAAAACTAAGCACTTTAACACCTTCCCAATCTATTTTCGATAGGTCATAGTTTTTCAAACCTTCATCAAATAATAATTCTGAAGCCTCTATCTCTAAAGTGTCTTGAAGTAAAAGGTCAGCCGAATAGTAAAACTTTGGCCCTTCTGCATTTTCATAAAACGAAGAGTCATCAGTTAATTCCCAAGCAATTCCTCTATCATCAAAAATAATAGAAAGCGTGTACTTTAATCTTTCAGTAATATAATCTGTATAAATGGTCAGCATAAATCAACAATGCTTTATGATTTCTTCAACGATAAATTCAGCCGCTTTTCCGTCTCCATATAATAGCGGGAACTTCAATTCCTTTTGATTCATCATACTTACAACGCCATCGACAATTCTATCCTTATCCGCATCTACCAGAACAGCCGCACCTTGCTCAACAATCTCCACCCATTCTGTTTCGGGGCGTAAAATAACACAAGGTTTTTCAAAAAAGTAAGCCTCTTTTTGTAAACCTCCACTGTCCGTGATCACCAAGTCACAATTCTGCTGTAAAGCAATCATATTCATAAAAGAAACAGGCGGAATTATCTTAATCTGCGTTTTTTCTTCTATTCTTTGCAAGAATTCAGGTTCCAAATGCATATTCATCGCTCTTCGTGTACGTGGATGTAAAGGAAGATAAATGGAATGCGATGGATATAAATTCGCCAAGGCAATAAAGGCCCTGAAAATCGATTTTAATTGTTCTGGATTATCTGTATTCGCCGGACGATGAATTGTTCCTAAAAAGAAAGATTCAGCTTGTAAAGCCATTAATTCATAAGGCGGAATTATATTTTTTAATTGTTCTGCGAAATAAATACTGTTGTCGTACATGATATCTCCACAGTGATAAACTTTTGGATTATCAATAGAAAAAGGCGCTTCATTGTTTAATTTAAAATCTTCTTTTTCAAGATTTAAGACACCAGACTTCGTTGGCGAAAAAAGTAAAGTAGAAACATGGTCGCACATGATTCGATTGATTTCTTCGGGCATAGACTTGTTATAACTACGTAAGCCAGCCTCAACATGAACAACAGGAACGTGAATCTTCGATGCAGCGATTGCCCCTGCTAGTGTTGAATTTGTATCTCCATAGAGAACAATAGCATTAGGCTTTTCTTTTTCCAATAGTTCTTCAATTCCTTTAATCATCTCAGCAGTTTGCGAACCGTGAGAACCTGATCCAACATTGAGGTTGTAATCTGGTTGTGATAAACCAAGTTCAGTAAAAAAAACATCAGACATCGATGCGGAGTAATGTTGTCCGGTATGAACCAACACTTCCGTGATTTTATCAGAAAACTTTGTTCTAATTGCTCGAGATATAGCAGCAGACTTAATGATTTGAGGCCTTGCCCCTATGATGGTAAGTATTTTTTTCATATCCAATTGGTGATGAACAAATGTAAGAAAAAAGATTAGTTAAAGTTCAAAATCTAATTACTTATCTATTTAAATTTTAGTAGGCAAAGTCTAAAGAGTAGGTCGAATAGGAAGTAAACTAGTCTATTGCTATCTAAAATCGCTCTATTTTTGCAAAAAAATAGGGTTTATGTTAAAAAAAATTGAGGGTTACTTAGTTGTAACTTTTTTTGTTTTATTGTCTTTTTCTCAAAACGCGTTGGCTGGAAAACAGCCATGTTATGACGGAGGAGATCAAGTTAGTTACGGAGATGGTGAATGGATTGGATATGTATATTATAACCCATTAAGCGCATCTAACAACCCTAGCGATTACAGGGGCTATGTATTAGAAAAAGAAAAGTTTGATAGAAACTTTGGCGGCCTTGCTTGGGATAGACCAGATTGCCTTGGAATAATTACGGTTGACTTCTTCATTAGATATAAAATGAAAAAGGATTTTCCTGCTGGGAAATACGTATTCACTATCGGCGGAGACGACGGTTATCGATTTAGTATAGATGGAGGACAAACTTGGTTAATCAGTGACTGGAAAGATCATGGTTATAAAACATCAAGTACAACTGAAATTCATCTGGATGGAACAGCAGAGTTGGTTATAGAGTATTACCAAAGAGCACTAGGTGCACGTGTTTCTTTCACATACGAATTCGATGCATCACCGCTACCTGTAGAGATGATTTCATTTTCAGTAGATTGCAAGAAAGACAATGCATTGATTCAGTGGTTGACTGCTTCAGAAACAAACTCTGACTATTTTTCGCTTGAAGGAAGTAGAGATGGTTACGAATGGAATTCAGTTGCACAAGTGCAAGCAGCTGGAAACAAGCAAACAAAATCATACTATGAAGTTAGCGAAGAGCTTGGTAAGCACGCGTATTACCGTTTATTTCAAGTAGATTTTGACGGTAAAGAAACTTTATACGGACCTATTTCAAGCGAATGTTTTGTTGAAAAGAGTGAGATTCATCTTTTCCCCAATCCTGCAACGACAGATTTCACGGTGAAAATCTCTTCTATTTTCACTACTGAAGAGTCTTATATAACCGTAAGAGATATGACAGGTAAGATTGTTATTTCAAGACCTATTCAACTCCATTCCGGAATCAACAACAACTATTTAATAGCTGATAGACTAGAAAAAGGAATGTACATTGTTTACATAGAAGGAGAAGGTAAGGAAAACTTTAAACCAGAAAGGTTAATAATAAAGTAAGACCTATTTTTACTGGAGGCTTGAGAAAGTCTCCAGTAATTATCTACAAACTACTTTTCTACATTAACTTTCCCATCCTTAAAGACATTCTCACTTTTCATCTTTGGTAAGAAGCCAGCTAAGAGACCTAGAAGCGGTAAATAAGCCGCAATCTCATACACATGAAAGACACTTGTTTTGTCGGCTACAACACCAAATATTGCTGAACCTACAGCTCCCATTCCGAAAGCTAGTCCGAAGAACATTCCAGACACCAATCCTAAGTTTTTAGGCATTAATTCCTGACCATAAACAATGATTGCTGGGAAAGCAGAAGCTAGAATCACACCAGTTGCAATGATAAAAACAACTGTCCAGAAAAGATTCACATAAGGAAGCGCTAAGGCAAAAGGTGCTACTCCTAAAATGGAGAACCAGATAATATTTTTTCGACCAAACTTATCGCCGATAGGCCCACCAATTAAAGTTCCTGCAGCTACGGCAAACATATAAACAAACAAGTAAAACTGAGAGGCCTGTACAGTCATATCGAATTTTTCTATTAAAAAGAAAGTCAGATAATCCTTGATAACAGACATATAGAAAAACTTAGAGAAAATCAGGACAACGAGAATACTCACTGTGAAAATAACTCTGTTTTTAGAAAGATCATGCTTCATAGGCATTATCAAATTGGAAGAGCCCTTTCTTTTGAAGCCTTGTTGAGTAAACCAATTCCCTACACGATATAGAATAAACATTCCCGCCATTGCCAGAATAGAGAAGTAAACGATATAACTTTGTCCAAACGGAACCACAATCGCTGCTGCTAACAATGGACCAAATGCTGAACCAGCATTCCCTCCTACTTGAAAAATAGATTGCGCGAGTCCTGGCTTTCCTCCAGAAGCATAGCGAGCGATTCTAGAAGATTCAGGGTGAAAAACAGAAGAACCAAGTCCAATCAATGAAACAGAAAGTAAAACCATTTCAAAACTACCTGCGAAAGCCAAAAATATTAATCCTATAAATGAAAATCCCATTCCAATGGTCAAGGAATAAGGTTGCGGTTTTTTATCCGTATAAATTCCCACCAAAGGTTGAAAAATCGAAGCTGTCAACTGAAAAAACAAGGTAATTAGACCAATTTGAGAAAAACTTAAATTATAGTCCTCTTTTAGCACTGGATAAATAGAAGGAATCACCATTTGAAGTGCATCATTTAAAAAGTGAGCACCACTTAGCATAAATAGAATGGAGTAGCTTGTCTTATTAATATTTGCTTGGGACATTTACAGTTTATTTCGTTTTCATTTTAAAAACACAAAATTAACAAGATTGTTTTCTAAGCTTTAAGATAATGCGCTAATTCGTTTCTACAACCATAGTAATCCGCTATTTTTTCTTATTTTTACGACCTTTAGTAAATATTCAATATCAAGAAAATGAAAAAGTGGATTTATTCTAGCTTAATTATCACGAGTTTGTTCTTTACAAGCTGTGCAAATGTTAAAGAAGCTCAACAAGAGCCTACAACCGAAAAAACCGAACAAAGTTTACAACGCTCTTCAACAATACCTGTTCGTGAGTACTCAGTTCAGTCTGTAATGTGGCAACAAAATGCGGGTGAATATAGAGCTCTTTGTTACCAAGCGTTTAACTTAGCGACATACAAACTAGATGAATATCTTTCAGCTTTAGATGAAAATGGAAAAAAACCTGCTATCATCACGGATATTGACGAAACTGTAATGGATAACAGTCCTTACAACGCTAAATTGATTCAGAAAGGTGTTGAATACACACCAGAAGAATGGTATAGTTGGACTAGACTAGCAAAAGCAGATGCTGTTCCGGGTGCTGTAGAGTTTTTACAATATGCAAAAAGTAAAGGAGTTGAGATATTTTACGTTACAAATCGTCACATTAGCGAAGAAGAAAGTACACTTAAAAATATGGAGGTATTAAATTTCCCATATGCTGACAAAGACCATTTATTCTTAATGAATGAAACGAGTTCAAAAGATGAACGTTTCAATAAGGTAAGAAGCGAATATGAAGTTTTACTTTACTTGGGAGATAACTTAGGTGATTTTTCAGCTGACTTCAGAGTTCCTAATACTGAGAAGAGAAATAAGCTAGTAGATAGTCAAAGAAATGAGTTTGGTAATCGTTTCATCGTCCTACCTAACCCAATGTATGGGGACTGGGAAACAAGAGGTATTTACGAGGGGAAGAAAGGTTTAAACGATAAAGAAAAGTTTCAACTTAGAAAGAAAAGCTTAAGACCTTACTAATAAGAAATTGATAGCATATAAAGAGTTAAAGGCGATTGAAGTGAAATTCAGCAGTTAGCTCTTTATATTCTTCAGAATATATGCCACTCTCCTCACGAATGGTAAGACTTTCAACTACACACACTCCTACTTCCTTCCCATAAATCAAAATATCACGAACGTGCTTATTAGGTTTACCATAAATTTCAATTCTTTTACTTAAAAACAGATCAACTGTAGAATCAGCCAATAGTTCTTCGGTTCTTTCTGCTGGTAGAATAAGCCAAACTTTTCCAGTTTCATTAAGCAACTCAGCAGCATGATTCAACAATTTAACCAAAGTCATCTCTCCTTCATGTCGCGCCAAATTCCTTTGCTCATTATCCGAGTACATCGTAGTATTAAAGTATGGAGGATTGGAAACAATCAGGTCGAATTTTTCTGTAGATTCAAAATCTAAAAAACTAGTAGAAACAATCTTTAGTCTCGAACTGAATGGAGAATTACGAAAGTTTGCCTGCGCTAAATCACATGCTCGTTCATCTATGTCTAGTCCTAATACATGAGCAGCAGGAAACGACTGTGCTAACATGAGCGCTATGACACCTGTGCCTGTACCGACATCTAAAATATTTTTGGGAGCGTCATGGCAGGTGATAGCACCTAAGACCATGGCATCTGTTCCGATTTTTTGGAGTGTATCAGATTGAAGAACATCAAACTGTTTAAACTTAAAAGTGGACATCTTACAATTAATCCTCTAAATAAAGTTCGATAATACCTTCAATTGCGTTAACGTGAACAATTTTATTTTCTCTATCCACCAATTTAATTAAATCATTGGCTAGAGGCATAAGAACTTCCTTGTCCTTTGCTTTATTGAAAATTTGAAGTAATGGATTATTTACGTAATCGATAATCTGAACTACTTCTCCTACTTCACCGTATCTTTCGTCCATCACTGTAAAACCAACGATTTCGTGGTCATAGAAGTGTGGTCCGGAAAGTTTTGGTAAAATCTCTAATGGCAAGAACAATTCTTTTCTCAAAAGAGCCTTTGCATCATTCTCGGTATCAACACCTTCGAATTTAACCTTTGCAAAACCATTTTCTCTCAGATTGATTTGGTCAATAAAGAAAGGAGTTAGGATACCATTTAGTTCAATATATACCGCATCTAAGTTGGCATAATGATCAGGGTTGTTGGTATCAAAAAAAAGCGAAACTTCACCTTTAAATCCGTGAAGTTTCGCTACATAACCTAGATTAAAGCAATCTGCTTTATTCATATCTTTTAGATAGAATTATTCTGCGTTATTTTCTTCAGCTGGTGCGTCTGCTGCTGGAGTTTCCTCTGTTGCAGTTTCTTCAGCTGCAGTATCTTCAGCAACTTCTTCAGTTACCTCTTCTACTGGTGCATTTTTTGCAGCTAATTCCTCAGCTTTAGCAATGTTTGCTGCTTTTTCAGCTGCTAACGCTTTCGCTTTAGCTTCCACTTCAGCTTTTGCTAAACCTTCTGTTTTACCTAAAACTTTAGCTTGTTTACCTTCTAACCATGCTTCGAATTTCTTCTCAACATCAGCTTCAGTTAAAGCACCTTTTTTCACTCCATTTAATAAGTGGTTCTTGTATAACACACCTTTGTACGATAAAATCGCACGCGCTGTATCAGACATTTCCGCTCCAACTAAAACCCAGTGTAAAGTTCTATCGAAGTTAATATCGATAGTTGCTGGATTCGTGTTTGGATTGTAAGTTCCTAACTTTTCGATGAAGCGTCCGTCACGTTTTGCACGTGAATCTGCTACTACTACGTGATAAAAAGGATTTCCTTTCTTACCATGTCTTTGCAATCTAATTCTTGTTGACATATTTGTTTTATTGGTTGGAGTTCGAAACTCCCGTTAATAAATAATTAATTAAGGGTGCAAAGATAGAGCTTTTTAAAATATAAACGCAAGTTAAATGTATTTTTTTGCCTATTCTTTACAAACTATTGCAAAGATAAGCTTTTTATATCCCTTCTTCAACTTAGCAGATAGGGTATTTAACAGTAATTCAACCATTTTTTATACAAAATTAAAATTTTTCATTTCCGTTAAAAAAAAGAATAGTAACTTGTAGCCCAAAATCATTCTTATGCTAAAAAAATATAAATCAGTATTGGCTGTCACATTGCTATCTACAACCTTTGTAGCATGTACGAACACCGAAAATTCCAAGGAAATAACTATGGAAGATAACACAGAAGAACCGCACGGTATTGACATTCATTATATGGACCAAACCGTAAATCCAAGAGATGACTTCTTTAACTTTGTTAACGGAACTTGGATGAAAGAAACTGAAATTCCAGACGACCATAAGTCGTGGGGGAGTTTCTACATATTAAGAAAAAACACCGATGATATGGTGTTAAAAATGCTAAACGAAGCGATAGAAGAAAATAATCTTGAAGCTGGTTCAGACCAATCAAAAGCAATTTTACTGTATCATTCTCAATTAAATACTGACAAAAGAAATGCAGACAACTTCTCTCCTATTCAACCAATTATGGATAAAATCGAGAAAGTTACTTCTATTTCCGAATTGCAAAATTTAATTGCCGAAAACCCTGGAAGAGTTGCTAACCCATTCTTTTCTATTTATGCATCTCCAAAACCAGAAAACAGCGCAATGAACGGTGCTAGCATATACCCTGGTGGATTAGGTTTACCAGATAGAGACTATTATACAAAACAAGATTCAGAGTCTAAAAAAACACGTGAGGATTATAAAAACTACATCGTGAAAATGATGACCGCTTACGGAAAAGACGAAGCAAGTGCAAAAAAGACAGCAGAAACTGTTTTGGCTATTGAAACAAAATTGGCGACTCCTAGAATGACGAAGGAAGAACGCCGTGATGCTACAAAGCAAAACAATCCACGTTCGATTGCTCAAATTGCAAAAGAAACACCTGCTATTAATTGGACTGAATGGATCGCTAGTCTACCTGTGAAGACTGAAGTGGATACCATTATTGTTACGCAGTTAAACTACATGAAAGGACTTCAAACCATTCTTAAGAATGAGCCTATTGAAGACTTAAAAACTTTAATTAGCTGGCAAACACTTAACAATTCAGCTAGTAAATTAAGCATGGATTCAGAATATGCAAACTGGGAATTCTACGGCAAGACACTTGAAGGAACTCCAGAGCAACGTCCAGCAGCAGAACGCGCTTTAGCAACAGTAAACGGTTCTATCGGTGAAGCACTAGGACAAATTTATGTAGAGAAATACTTCCCAGCTGAAGCTAAGAAAACAGCGGAAGAAATGGTAGAAAACATCATCGAAACTTACAAGGAAAGAATTCAAAACCTAGACTGGATGAGTGATGAAACGAAAGTGAAAGCTTTAGAGAAGTTGAACTCATTCACCGTGAAAATTGGATATCCAAATGTTTGGAAAGATTATTCTTCGATGAATATCAATGAAAACAATTCTTTCTATGACAACATGGTGGAAGCTAGTTTATGGAGATACAAGGAAAACCTTGCTAAAATCAACAAGCCAGTTGACAGAAATGAATGGTTTATGAATCCACAAACTGTAAACGCTTACTATAATCCACAAAGTAATGAAATCGTTTTCCCTGCAGCTATATTACAACCTCCATTTTTCGATTACAAAGCAGATGCTGCGGTAAACTTTGGAGGAATTGGTGCTGTAATTGGTCACGAAATTTCTCATGGTTTTGACGATCAAGGTTCACGCTACGACGCAAATGGAAACCTAAGAAACTGGTGGACAGAAGGCGATAGAGTGAAATTTGAAGAACGTACAACACAGTTGGCAGACTTCTACAGCAACATTAAGGTTGAAGATAGTTTATACGTTAATGGTAAATTCACGCTAGGAGAAAACACTGCCGATTTAGGTGGAGTTCTTTCTGCTTACTATGGTTTACAACGTTATTACGAAACGCACGAAAAGCCAGAAGATATCGATGGATTTACACAGAGTCAACGTTTCTTTATGTCATGGGCTACTGTTTGGAGAACTAAAACTCGTCCAGAAGCATTGCGTAATCAAATCCTTACAGATCCACACGCACCAGGATTATATAGAGCTTACGTTCCATTACAACACGTAGATGCATTCTATGATGCATTCGGAGTTGTAGAAGGTGACAAGTTATATATCGCTCCAGAGGATAGAATTAGAATTTGGTAAGAAATTCAATATTATCATATTTAAGAATAAGGCTGCTAATTTTTTAGTGGCCTTATTTTTTTTTGTAGAATGTATGAAAGATAATTTGTAAATTAGCTACCTGTTATGAAGCAATACAATCCAATCAAAAAACACCCTTACCTCATCCTTTTTGGAGTTGTATTATTTATGATATACAGAGCGGTAGAACTTTACTATGTTCTAACAAGCTTTAACAATGTTGTTCCTTTTCAAGCAATTTCTCAAGAATTTTTAGGACTCATCACTGACTTTGGTTGGCTCACCTTATTTTTTCTAGTGATTTTTAGTTTTGAGAGTATTTTTAAGATAAAGTCTAAAAAACCTGCGTACTTCTATTTATGTGCTTTACTAGTTTTATTCATTGCTCATACTGCACTACTAATCTATTTCTTTCATGAGCAAACTCCTTTAGGAAGAATGTTGTTTCAACATTCATGGAAAGAGGTCAGCTTTACGATTACCACTTCTGGATATTCCTTGATTAGGATATTTTTCTTCGTCATTTTACTGTTTGCCTTTTTTCTTTTCACTTATTCTCGAATTAGTAATCGATTTAATCTCACTTTTGGAAAATCTGCTATTAGAAGCATAAGTGTTATCGGATTTGGATCTTTCGCTTTGCTGTTTTTTGGTTCAGGAAATTTAGTCAGCAATAAATCTTACTATTTCTATAAAGAAAGTATCGTTTATTTCTTCATCGAAGGAGACCCATTAAAAAATATGGAATACGAAGCCGAAAGGGTGAAAGAATTTCAAAGTTTATTCCCAAAAGACTATGTGGACTTGGAATATCCATTTCTACACAAGCAAGACACAACTGATTATTTAGGAACCTATTTCGAAGCGTTCGACACAATACCCAATATCGTTTTTATACTAGTAGAAGGACTCAACGATGATTTCATTCACCCAGACAATGGCGTTCTTCTTATGCCCTTTTTAAATGAATTAAAAGAAAAGAGTTTGTATTGGGAGAACTGCTTTACACTTGGAGAACGTTCTTTTGCTGTTGTTCCATCAATTCTTGGCGGACTTCCTTATGGAGAAAGAAGTTTTATGCAATTAAAGAATTACCCACGCTTTTTTAGCTTGGCTTCTGTTCTCATGCAAAATGACTATCAAGTTAGTTTCAACTACGGACAAGGCTCGTGGTTCCACTCAAAAAACATTTTCTTTAACGCCCAAAATGTAGATTATATATTTGATAAGGAAGTTTTCCCAAAAGAAGCAGAAAAAGTCATGGTGAACGATTACTTCTGGGGATATGGTGATAAAACATTCTTTAAAGAAGCACTTAAATACAAAGAAAACCATCCGAAAGTTCCATATTTAGATGTGTATTTTACAGGAACGATGCACTCTCCTTTTTACACGCCTGAAAAAGAGAAATACAGTCAGCTTTTTAGTCAACTTATCGAGAATTCTGAAAATGTGCAAACAAAAGAGAGGTTTGAGAAATATCGAAACATGTATATGACAACTTTATATACTGACGATGCCATTCGAGAATTTATATCACAGTATAAAACGAGAAAGGAATTAAAAAACACGATTTTCATTATTACGGGAGACCATCCAATTACGGAAGTTCCTATTAAAAACACTTTAAAACGTTATCATGTTCCCTTGATTATTTATAGTCCGAAGTTAAAACAAGGCGTAAAGAGCAAGAATGTGGTAAGTCACCTCGATGTATATGGAAGCATCAATAATTTATTAAGAAAATACGGTGTTCATTCCCCTACTTATAGCGCTTCACTTGGTGCGAATTTAAAAGTAGAAAAGAATCAAGAAGACAGACAGTTTGTTTTCATGGATGGAAACAGAGTGATAAGAGAGATTTATAAAGATGGTTACTTCTATTCCGACAATCAACTATACGCCGTAGATGAAGATTTCGGTATTGAAAAAGTGCGAAATAAAGAAAAAGAAAAGGAGCTAATAGAAAGTTTAAAGGCTTTTAAATATGTCAATTTACTGAGTACCCATTTCGACAGATTATATCCACTCGACGATTATTTGCTTTTCCACAAACTAAGAAAAGTATATCATGAAAAAGAGGATGAATTCTTTAGCGCTAAGGACGAATACATCAATTTGTTAACTTACAAACTAGAAGAATCGGAGCAACTAAAAATTAAGCTAAAACTAAAAGTAATTAGCAAAGAATCGAGTGTTGTATTCTCTATTACAGATAGTGAAGGAAATTCAACTTACTGGAACAACCATGGACTAACCACAGATATTAAACCTGGAAATTACTTTGAAGTCGATGAAATAATCCAAGCAGATGCAGCCATCAAAAACGGAGAATTAAAAATCTACATTTGGAATCCAAAAGAGAATGAAGTTTCGATAAAAGAAAAAGATATTTTAATTACGACTAAGAAACATTAGTGACTCTTCACTACCCTATCCAAGTAGTCGAAATAGTTCCCCTTCATGCCTACAAGTTGACTTTGAAGTTCTTCTTTGGTAATCCAACCAGAATTAAAAGCAATCTCTTCTAAACAAGCAATTTTAAGTCCTGTTCTTTTCTCTATTGCCTTTACAAATTCTGTTGCTTCAGAAAGTGCTTCATGCGTTCCTGTATCTAACCAAGCAAAACCACGACTCAATAACTGCATCACCAATTCATCTTGTTCTAGATAAGTTTGATTCACTGTTGTTATTTCCAATTCTCCTCGACTAGAAGGTTTTACATTCTTCGATATCTCAATCACTGAATTTGGGTAGAAATACAGTCCTACAACTGCATAATTCGATTTAGGATGCGTCGGCTTTTCTTCTATACTGATAACATTTTTGTTTTCATCAAATTCTGCAACACCGTATCTTTCCGGATCAGAAACATAATTTCCAAAAACAACAGCTTTTCCGTCCTCTATTACTGACTTTTTAGCGTCAGAAAGCATTTTCGCCAAACCAGCGCCGTAGAATATATTATCACCCAGAATCAAGCAAACATCATCATTTCCAATGAATTCTTCCCCAAGAATAAAAGCTTGCGCCAATCCATCTGGACTTGGTTGTACTTTATAGCTTAGTTGAATACCAAATTTACTTCCATCTCCTAAGAGTTTTTCGAAATTAGGTAAATCATGAGGAGTTGAAATAATTAAAATTTCTTTGATACCTGCCAACATCAACACTGAAAGTGGATAGTATATCATTGGTTTATCGTAGATAGGCAGTAGTTGTTTACTTACAACGTGAGTTAGTGGGTGAAGTCTTGTTCCAGAACCTCCAGCAAGGATAATTCCTTTCATATTGCTTGATGTTTTTTATTTTGTAGTTATGCGAATATACACAAATGTTTAAAACTAGCAACTACTTTAACAAATCTGGTCTTCGCTCTTCTGTTCTTCTATATGCTTCCTTCTCTCGATATTCATCAATCTTTTTAAAATCTCCGGACAAAAGTACTTCAGGAACTTTCAATCCCTTATAGTCGGCTGGTCGCGTATATACAGGTGGCGACAGTAAATCATCTTGAAAACTATCCGATAAAGCGGACGTTTCGTCATTCAATACACCAGGAATAAGTCGAATAACTGCGTCAGCTACTACAGCTGCGGCCAACTCTCCTCCTGTCAGTACATACGAACCGATAGAAATTTCTTTGGTGATGTATAATTCACGTACACGCTCATCTACTCCCTTGTAGTGTCCACATAGAATGATAAGATTCTCATAACTACTCAATTGATTGGCAGTGTTTTGTTCAAACAACTCTCCATCAGGAGTCATATAAATAATTTCATCGTAGTTTCGCGCAGCTTTCAGTGCATCAATACAATCCGCTATTGGCTGAATCGTCATTACCATTCCAGCACCTCCACCATATTGGTAGTCGTCCACCTTTTTGTGCTTATCTTTAGAATAATCACGAATATTGTGAATATGAACCTCTGCCAGGTTTTTTTCTTGAGCACGTTTCAAAATGGAATGACTGAAAGGACCTTCTAATAATTCTGGAAGTACAGTTAAAATATCTATGCGCATAATACAAAGTTAAGCTAAAACTTGATTAATCTTTTTTGTTGCTGTGTTTTTTCAATTCACTTTTCAATACAGCCAAACCTTCTTCTGTTAGCAACTCCTTCGCTACTTTAACTTCTTTTTCTTTAGAAATTAGAATTATATCACCTGCGAAATCTTTAATTTGAATCACATCTGCTAAAACAATCTTTTTCTTGATGAGTAACATTACAGTAAGTTCTCCATTCTTAATAACAACGTAACCAAAATGTTTTTGGTAGAAGTAAATGGAGACATAAGCAAGTGACGCCAAGTAGAAACCTGCTGTAATTGCTTTTATATCAGCATTAAAAAAAGTACTTGCAATTGCTATTAAAAACCAAACAGCAGCTAACTTAAGATGTTGCCCTAAAATCTTCTTATTGTAGTTAATTTTAATCATTTCAATCAAATTTTGAATATAAAAAGAATGTTTTTTCAGTTACAAAGATAGATAACTATAGGGATTTAGATGAAATTAACATTTGATTTTTTATAACACTTTGAAATACTCGAAAAGTGCTTTGAAATGTGCCTTATATTTGTACTGTGAGAACTAAAACTTCTATATATGCTTTAATTCAACTGATGGATGACCAAGATCCCATGGTAATCGAACATGCTAAAAATGTGCTTTTAGATTATGGGGAAGAAATCATACCAGAACTTGAACAAATAGAAGATATTTCTATTGATGAACCAGCACGCATGGGCAATGTTTCCGAAGTACTACGTCATCTTAGATTGAAAAAAGTTAAAAAGGCGCTTTCAGCTTGGATTACATCGCGAGACAAAAACCTAATTGAGGCACTTTATATCATTTCCTCCTACCAGTTTCCTGAATTAGGTCAGCAAGACTTCATGAAGCAACTTCAAACGATACGTCACCGTTGTTGGATAGCTATTAGTTCAAAACAAACAAGTTTTGAAAAGGTAGAAGCATTCAACCGTGTATTTTATGAAGAATTCGACTTTATTCGTCTCAAGAAAGCTTATTATTCGCCTTTCGAGATTTTTGTGAATACGGTAATGGAAACAAAAGAAGGAACAGATTTATCTTTGGGTTTAATCTATAGTATCATTGCACAATCTTTAGACTTACCAATTTATGGTGTAGCGAGTACAAATAAACGTGTTCCTTTTATGTTGGCTTACCTTGATAAAACAAACTTGCTTCCGATTTTGAATTGGGGAGTTGACAACAACGGCGTTCTTTTCTATATCGACGTTAGCTTAAAAGGATTAATTATCGACCCAAAGCACTTAAAAGAACTCTATCAACAAAAAGGATTGCCAGTAAATAAATCACAATTTGAACCTTCACCAAATACAACAATTGTGAAGAAATTGCTAAACGACATCAAGCTGAGCTATTCCAACCACTCTTACTATCGTTACAAACTTCTTGATATAGAAGAACTCTTAAAGTTATTTTAATCTAGCGACTTTTAAGGTCAAAAAAAAGAGATTGTCTCATTTTCTAAGACAACCCCATATTTTGTATTTTCTGTATTTTATTTGAGAAACTATCTCACTTCCGCGCCAACTTCCATTTCGTCAGAAGGTGCGACAAACTCTAACTTTCCTTCGCTATTTTCTGCCATTAGAATCATTCCATTAGAAACCACTCCACGCAATTTTCTCGGAGGTAAGTTCAAAAGAACAGTTACTCTCTTTCCAACTACTTCTTCTGGTTTATAATGTTCTGCAATTCCAGAAACAATTGTTCTTTGGTCTAAACCTACATCTACAAGTAGTTCTAGTAACTTATCTGCCTTAGGAACCGCTTGAGCACTAAGGATTTTCCCAACACGAACATCTAATTTCATAAAATCATCAAATTCGATATCTTCTTTCTGTGGATTTACTGTTTTCTCTACTGTCTTTTCCACTGCTACTTGATTTTCTTTTTGAGAAGCAAGTAAAATAGCTTTTTCATTTTCTACCATTTCATCCTCTATCTTTTGGAATAAGATACTTGGTTTGTTTGTTTTTGAACCAGCAGGCAATAAATCAATTGCCCCAGCTTGACTCCAATCAAATTCATTGATATTTAGGAATGTTCTAACTTTAGCTGCCGTCAACGGTAAGAATGGATCAAATAAAATAGATAAGTTTGCCGTTATCTGCAATGCAATATACATGATTGTTTCTACACGCTTCGGATCGGTTTTCATTACCTTCCAGGGTTCTGTTTCAGCTAGATATTTATTACCAATTCTCGCTAATCCCATCACTTCGCTTTGCGCTTCTCTTATCTTGTATTGATAAAGTAGTGCTTCCACCTTAGCAGGAACTTCTTTAATTGCTTGAATCACTTTTTGGTCTTCTTCCGTTAACGCTCCTAGCGCTGGAACAACACCTTCATAATATTTATCCGTTAAAACCAAGGCACGGTTCACAAAATTCCCCATTACATCGGCCAACTCATTATTTACTCTCGACTGATAATCAGCCCAAGTAAACTCACTGTCCTTACTTTCAGGAGCAATAGAAGTCAAAACATACTTCAACTCGTCAATCTTATCCGGATAACGTTCAATGTATTCGTGTAACCAAACTGCCCAGTTTCTTGAAGTAGAGAACTTGTCTCCTTCTAAATTCAAGAACTCAGAAGCTGGTACATTGTCTTGTAGAATTAATCCACCATGTTCTTTTAAAAGAATAGGGAAAATAACCGCATGGAATACGATGTTGTCTTTTCCAACAAAATGAACCAATTTTCTATCGCCAGTCCAGTAATCTTTCCAATCTTTACCTACTGATGCAGCCCAATCTTTAGTTGCCGAAATGTAACCAATTGGAGCGTCTAACCAAACATACAATACTTTTCCTTCTGCATCAGGAAGTGGAACCGGAATTCCCCAGTCCAAATCTCTTGTCATAGAACGTGAATGCAAACCACCATCAATCCAACTCAAACATTGTCCTGAAACTTGATTTCTCCATTCTTTAGGATTGTGTTGTTGAACACCATCTAAAGTTCCTTCCTTAATCCATTCTCTCAACCAGTCTTCGTGACGACCCATCGGTAAGTACCAATGAGAAGTTTCTCTTAAAACAGGTGTTTTTCCACTTAAAGTTGAAATAGGATTAATTAAATCAGTTGGACTCAAAGCCGAACCACATTTCTCGCACTGATCACCATAAGCACCCGCTGCGTGACACTTAGGGCATTCACCAGTAATATATCTATCTGCTAGGAATTGATTGTATTCTTCATCGTAATACTGTTGGCTTGTTTCTTTTGTAAAAGCTCCATTTTCATAAAGTTTTAAAAAGAAATCTTGTGCTGTCTTTGTATGTGTCTCAGCAGTTGTTCTATGAAAGATATCAAATTGAATATCAAAGTTTTTAAAAGCATCTGCTAAAACTTTATGGTATTTATCTACAATCTCACGTGGAGATATTCCCTCCTTTTTCGCGCGCAATGTAATAGCAGCTCCATATTCATCACTTCCACAGATAAAAGCAACATCATGTTTCTTATGACGTAAAAAACGTACAAATATATCAGCAGGCAAGTAAACCCCAGCTACGTGTCCTAAATGTAAAGGACCGTTTGCATATGGTAAAGCACAGGTTACGGTAAATTTATCTTTTCCCATTCAATTTTTCAGTTTTAAAAATGCAAAGATAAGGGAAAGTTTTTGTCAATGAACATTTGACAATTGAGATTTGACACTAAAAGTGGAATTTAATACTCACTTTCAACATAGAGATACTGCTTTAGTTTTTCTAAAGTGGCTGGACCAATCCCTTTAATTTTCAATAATTCGTCGATGCTAGACACTTTCTCTTGACTATTTACATACTCCTCAATAAGCAAAGCTGTTTTCTTTCCAACTCCCGGAATATATTCCAAGTCTTTCGCGGTGGCTATATTTAAGTCCAAAGGAAATAAACTCTTTAGAACACTTGCTTGATCGTTTAGCTTTTTAACACCTACAGAATCAGGATATTCCCACATTCCTAATGCGTTTTCCTTTGCAAATAGTTCATAGGTTTTAAATGCTTTTATCGAATCCGCTTGCTGTCTATTCCAGTACGAATAAGTTCCGTTTCCTGTCTTTATCATTTCACCGTTAACCTCCAAGGTGGAACTGTCATCTTGAGCGGTAATATAAGCGTGATATCTACCAAATAAATGGTCGGGAAGCTCTTTTCCTGCGGAGAATTTTAATCGTTTTCCTTGAATCAGTTTTTCAAAATAAGCGTTCCCTTCTGCAGAGTAATAGAAACATGAGTCTTTATTCCCGGCAAAAGTTCTTGGAATTTCAACTCCTAGAAGGCTCACTGGATAATACAGGCCTGTTTCTAGTTCCACTTCTAAACTTCCTTTGGAAATCCTAAAATCCTCGTACCACCTAGCAGTATCTATCGTTGGGAACCTATGGAAGCTCATACGATTTGCGCGATTTTGAACGCCTTTAAAGTCTTGATAAAATTGATTCGCAATGGCATTATCATGAATGATTAATATATTCTCATCATTGGTTTTTTCGGCCGCAATAGAAAAGTTATATGAACCCGCAATAACAATTGCCTTCTTGTCATTTGAATAGGGATACTTCGTATCAATAATGATTGTTTTAGCATGAAGTTTTCTCACTTCCCTTCCAGATAAAATAGAGCGATTCCCGAAATTCATCTCTGGCTTACTCCAAATTTCATCTTGATTTCTATAACGCGCATAGAAAGCAGGATCAATCACTCCGTTTAACTCAATTTCTCCCCTTCCTGAACGCTCTATCATAGCCCGACTAATATCAATATTCGGACTAATTGCGAAAGCTAAAAAATGAACATCGTGTTTTGCTTCATTAATTAACTCGGTAATGCGTTTTGAAATACTTAGTTTTCTACCACTTCTATCTACAGGACCAAAGTAAACTTCAACCTTTATATCGTTAACGTAGTGGATATGCTTGACTTTATTGGATTTATTCTGATGGAAGTTTGCTTTATTGGGATTAGGCTCAGCCTTTTTACTACCCCACATCTCTTCAAACTCATCGTTGTATGCTTTTGCAATTCCATTGTCTTTTACAACAAAAGTCACGTTTGTATTCCAGTTTCCCGTATAGGTTAAATTCATCGAACCTGTCCAAACATAATCATCATTTGGATTAGCATCAAGCACATCGATTACTGCGAATTTATGGTGCATAATTGCACCTGCATTGGGAATCTTTTCACTTTGAAAAGTGATTTCTCCATTCGGGTGATAAACCGTTCCAGCGTCATCGATGCTATAAATCCCAGCTTTTCGAAGTGTATCCCAAAATGGAATGTTAAATCTTGGACTTCTATCTCTATTGCTATCATCGGTGATTACACGAACGCGAACACCACGACGTGCTGCATTTGCCAAAGCATGCGCCACTCGTATATTCTGAAGGTCGTAGGCTACTAAATCAACGCTGTATTTTGCACTATCTATTCTATCTAAAAGCGGGACAAACATATCCCATAGATCATTTGCTTCGTTGTTTTCCCAAGCAACATTCTTGTCGCCACTAGAATTAAAATACACCTTTAGGTACTCTACCTTACTAGTATCTTTCTGCGCTGCATAGCTTGTAAAGCTAAGGCTAAAAATTAAAGATAGAAAAAGGAAATACTTCATTTTGATTTTTTATTGCTTTTCAAGTCCATAAAAGATATAGACAATTGACTAAGTTAATAATTTTCTCTATAAATTACTTGAAGAGCTAAAAATATGCCGAAATATAAGAATTTAGAAAAACGAGCAGTACTACGCTTCCATTTTTACGATTTTACCATCTATCAAAATTGGAATAACATCCATTTGATTAGGTGTTAAACAGTATTTAATGTCCTCGTTTAGATTCAATCTCTTCAGTCTTCTTCTGTGCGAACTAGATTTCAAGTAACCCATATAATTTCCTCTTGCAGATTGGAATAAGTATTTAGCAGCAACAGAACTATCTTCATCTGAAGTGAACTTTCCAGTATTAATCAATGCATCAGCAATCGCACCACCGCAAATAGTATCTTCTAAGTTGAATTTATCTTTCCAACCAGAACATAAGCAAAGAACATCTTTACCTTGACTTTCTAGCCAGTCAACAACCGCTTGTAAGTTGATTAAAGAACCGATGATTACCGTTTCTGCTTCACTTGCGATATTAATAGCCCTTGTTCCATTTGTTGTAGTCAAGGCAACTTCCTTACCTATAAGTTCAGGGTCCATGTAACTATAAGGCGAGTTTCCGATATCAAAACCTTCAACGATTTCACCTTGTCGCTCTGCACCAACTAAATAGCCTTTTGCTTTATACTCCAAAGCCTCTTCAACTGTAGAGACAGGTATAACGCTCTTTAAACCATTATTGATTGCAGAACAAATTGCACTTGTTGCACGAAGCACATCAATTACAACTACAATGTCAAACCTACCTTTGAAGTAAGAATAATCTTCAGGTGTGAAACATACTTCAACGTAATTCTTTTTTCTTGAAACTTGCTGACTCATCTAAATACTATCTTTTTATGCTTTAACTTTAAATTCTGATGTTGTATGGAAAGTAATTTTAGGATAATCCCTTTCCGCCATTTGTAGTAAGAAAGTAGTTTCCGCTAAAAACACTAAGTTACCATCTTTATCCTTAGCAATGCTCCCCACCTTTGCTTTTTGGAATCTATCTAATTCTGCTTGATCTTCGGCAGTTATCCAAGTTGCCTTATGATAATTCATCGGAGTAAAAGAACATTTAGCGCCGTACTCATTCAGTAAACGATATAGAATAACGTCAAACTGAAGTTGTCCAACCGTTCCAACGATCTTTCTACTACCTGGTTCTTGCACAAATAATTGAGCAACACCTTCATCCATCAACTGACGAATACCTTTTTCTAATTGCTTAGATTTCATCGGATCATCGTTACGTAGTTCCTGGAAGAATTCAGGTGAGAATGATGGAATACCAATAAAACTAAAATCTTTTCCTTCCGTTAAAGTATCTCCAATCTTAAAATTTCCTGAATCATACAAACCAACCACATCTCCTGGGTAAGCTTCATCCACAATACTTTTGTCTTGCGCCATGAAGGAAGTTGGATTGGCGAATTTCATTTTCTTATTGTTACGAACGTGTTTATAAAAAGTATTACGTTCAAACTTTCCAGATACAATACGCAAGAAAGCAATCCTATCCCTATGGTTAGGATCCAAGTTGGCATGAATTTTAAAAACAAATCCAGAAAACTTAGGATCATTAGGTTCTACCATTGACTGATTGGTATCTCTACCTCTCGGTTCTGGAGAAATCTCAATAAAAGTATCCAATAGTTCACGAATACCAAAGTTATTCACAGCTGAACCAAAGAATACAGGAGCAACTTTACCTGAAAGGTAATCATCTACTTTAAAGTCGTCATAAACACCATCTATCAATTCTACGTCTTCCCGCAAGGTTCGAGCATTCTTTTCACCAACTATATCATCCAACTCAGAATCAGCAATACTATTCACTTTAATAATATTATCACTAACCTTCGTTTTATTAATATCAAAAAGGTCTAATTCCTTTTTATACAAGTTATATACCCCTTTAAATTCATCACCAGCGCCAATCGGCCATGTTAAAGGACGAACTTGTAAATCTAATTTACTTTCAATTTCATCTAATAGGTCTAGCGGCTCTTTACCATATCTATCCATTTTATTGATAAATACAATAACAGGCGTATCTCTCATTCTACAAACCTCCATTAGTTTTTCAGTTTGCTGCTCTACCCCATTCGCACTATCAATAACAAGAATTACACTATCTACTGCGGTTAATGTCCTATAAGTATCCTCCGCAAAATCCTTATGTCCGGGAGTATCTAAAATATTAATGTGCTTGTCCTTATATTCAAACGCCATTACAGAAGTAGCAACAGAAATACCACGTTGCTTCTCGATCTCCATAAAGTCGGAAGTAGCAGTCTTCTTAATTTTATTACTCTTTACCGCACCTGCAGTTTGAATAGCACCACCAAATAACAATAGTTTTTCAGTCAATGTGGTCTTTCCCGCATCGGGGTGAGCAATAATTCCAAACGTTCTTCTTTTACTTATTTCCTTCTGGTATGACATATTCTTAAATGAATTTGTTGCAAATATAGATTTTAAAGTGAGAGAATTTAACAACTAAATCAAAAGAATTTAAAAATACTTTAAAAAAATGATGTTCAATCCAAACATTTGTATTATATTTGTTTTTTATTTATAATATATTTTTTATGCCACAAGGAAAAGTAAAGTTTTTTAACGCTGAGAAAGGATACGGTTTTATCGTACAAGATTCAGGTAGAGACATTTTCGTTCATGCGAACGGATTAATTGACGAGATTAGAGAAAACGATGAAGTTGAATTCGAAATCGAAGAAGGAAAAAAGGGATTAAACGCTATTGATGTAAAAGTTATAGGTTAATTATAAGATTTTTTTTAGTACTTAAAAAAGTCGTTGATTTATCAACGGCTTTTTTTTGTGTCTTTACTTTTCTAGCTATTGGATAAGCGCTTAGCAGGTTCGACAAGCAAATAAAGTGTACTATTCAATAAACAAGCACTATATCCAACAATTTCGACACTATTTTTCATGAAATATAAGATAGTCGTCACACCTATTCTCAACACAACTACCACTTAATCAGATTTTAGACGACCTCTATCAACCGTTCGTAGAATTTCAAATAAATTTATTTAAAATCATTCTATATAAGAGAAATAAAAGTAGTATATTTGCAGTATGAAAGTGGTAATAGCAGATAGTAACGATATTATTAGAGTTGGTTTAAACACAATTCTTACGAGCGAGATTGGTGTTCAAATCGCTGGTGAAGTTGTGAACGCAAACGAACTAATAATGCTATTAGAAAAAACACAAGTTGATGTAATCATCATCGACTATACCCAAGAAGCTTTCACAATTGATATTATTCCAAAAATCTTATCTATTCAAAAAGGTGTAAAAGTGATCGCTGTTACACCCGAACAAACACCCAATGTAATTATAGAAGCATTGAAGTCTGGCGTAACGAGTTACGTTAAGAAAGATTGTGATTTAGGTGAAATCAAAGATTCAGTAAAAGAAACAGTCCTTGGAAATCGTTTCTTTTGCGGAAAGATTTTAGATGTTATTCGTCGTGCTTCAATCGATGTAGAGCATCTTGACATGGTAAACTATTCTTGCGCTCCTGTTTCTATCTCCGAAAGAGAAATGGAAATCATCAAGTACATTGCAGAAGGAAGTACAAACATAGAGATAGCAGAACTATTACACTTGAGTCCACATACGGTAAACACACATAGAAAAAATGTGATGACAAAGTTGGGTGTTAAAAACACTGCCGGAATCGTAATGTATGCTGTAAAAAGCAATTTAGTTAGCCCAAACACTTTCCTATTCTCAGCTGGAGAGTAATTTTTTCATTCGTAGCCCACTTTTCGGCGCGCATTCTCTTAACTTTGCTTATTTTTGTAGGAAAATTACAATATCATGATTCAACGAATTCAAACATTGTGGCTCTTAGCAGCGATTATTATTTTATGCATCATCAGTTTTAGTGGAAATTTCTTTATTTACGTAACAGATATTGCATTTTACAATTTTGACGCCAATGGTATCACTCAAAAGACTTTAGACAATAAAGAAGTGATGAGCATAACCGCTTATCCAATATATTTCGCAACATTAGGAATGGCAGTTTTCGCCATGTTTATCATTTTTAGTTATAAAAACTTAAAGCGTCAATACACCTATGCAAAATTTTTGTGGGGACTTTATATCTTCTCATTGTTTGCCATTGTAACTTGGAATTACTACATAGCAGGAAATCAAGTAGATGGTAAGATTTTACGAAGCAACTTCGGTGCTAATTTTTATTTAATGGTCATAGGCTTACCACTGGTGCATTTAGCAATGGTGAATATAGGCAAGGACAAAAACAAAATTGATTCTCTTAATCGTTTAAGATAAGAGTAATAAAAGAAAAAATGAATTTACTTTCAGTTGAAAACATTACAAAAACATTCGGAGAAAGAGTAATCTTTAAAGATGTTACATTTGGTATAGAGCAAGGTCAAAAAGCAGCTTTGGTTGCTAAGAACGGTAGCGGAAAATCTACTTTGCTACGCTGTTTAATGGGTCAAGAATCTTTAGACGACGGTAGAGTTGTTTTTAGAAATGACCTAAATATTTCCTTTCTGGAGCAATCAGACGACTTAGATCCTGAGAATACTGTATATGAAGAAGTGTTCAACCATGATTTACCTAAACTGAAAGTTTACAAAGAATATTCACGTGCCGTTAGAGATCACGATGAAGAAGCAATGGGTCGATTGTTTGACCAAGTTTCGGAATTAAACGCGTGGGATTTAGACAGTTTAGTGGAACAGATTTTATCTAAATTAAAACTAGATGACCACGAGGCGAAAGTGAGTACGCTTTCTGGAGGACAGAAAAAGCGAGTTGCTTTGGCAAAAGTACTTATCTCAGAACCGGATTTCTTATTCTTAGATGAGCCTACTAACCACTTGGATTTGGACATGATTGAATGGTTGGAAGAATACCTTTCTAAGTCTAGGTCAACAATTTTCATGGTAACACACGATAGATATTTCTTAGAAACAATCTGTGATACCATTTATGAGTTAGACGACACACAACTATACAAATACAACGGAAACTTCTCTTATTTCCTTGAAAAGAAAGCCGAAAGAGAAGAAAATACTTCTACTGAAGTAGGGAAGGCAAGAAGTCAATTCAAAAAAGAATTAGAATGGATTAGACGTCAGCCAAAAGCCCGTGGAACAAAGCAGAAGGCTAGAATTGAAGCTTTCCAAGAGACAAAAAAGATAGCTTCACAAAGACTAGAAGATGACGAACTAGAAATCCATATCAAAATGGAACGTTTAGGAACGAAAATTCTAGAATTACACAACGTTTCAAAAAGTTTTCCTGGGAAAGTATTATTAGATAAGTTAACGTATAATTTCCAGCCAAAAGAAAGATTGGGAATCGTAGGTCCAAATGGTGTAGGTAAATCAACTTTACTGAAAGTCATCATGGGCGAAGAAGAACCAGATCAAGGAAAGGTGGTAATCGGTGAAACGGTAGTATTTGGTTACTATTCGCAAGCGAACATTGAGGTAGATGAAAACATGAAAGTCATCGACGTTATTCGTGAAGTAGCTGAATTTATTCCCCTTGAAAAAGGTAGAGAAATGTCGGCAGCACAATTCTTAGAGAAGTTCCTTTTCCCAAGAAGCATGCATTACAACTTTGTTTACAAATTAAGCGGAGGAGAAAGACGTCGATTAAAGTTGATGAAAGTCTTGATGATGAATCCTAACTTCTTGATTCTCGATGAGCCTACAAACGACTTGGATATTTATATCATGAGTGTTCTGGAGGACTATTTAAGACACTTTCAAGGTTGTCTTATTGTGGTTTCCCACGACCGTTACTTTATGGATAAAATGGTGGACCATATCTTTGTTTTTGAAGGCGAAGGAGTTATCACTGACATCATTGGAAACTATACCGTTTACCGTGAGCAACAAAAAGTGGACTTACTAGAAGAGCAAGCGGAAAAAAGAGCTGAAAAAGCGAAAAAAGCAATAGAAAAGCCAGTTGAAGCACCCAAAAAAGAGGAAGAAAAAAGGAAACTTTCTTTTAAAGAGCAACAAGAGTTCAATGCTTTAGAGAAAGAAATAGTTGACTTAGAAACTGAAAAGGAAAATGTGACAACTTTGCTATATGGTGGAACAGCGAGTTCAGACGAACTCAATGAAGCAAGTAAGCGATTAGGAATTTTAATGCAAGAATTAGAAAAGAAAACGGAGAGATGGATGTTTTTAGCAGACTTTGTTTAAATTTTTGATCTTAATTCTTGAAATTAACTTTATAATTCAATTAAAAAAACCGTAATCAAAAGTTGAAAGATTCACTTTTGATTATGGATTAAATATCTTTACCGTTTATTAATATCAATGAGATTACCATATACTTATAGCAAAATTTTAAAAGTTGCGCTGCCATTGATGTTGGGTACTTTTATCCAATCCATCGTAATGATTACAGATGCTGCTTTTCTAAGTAGATGGAGCACCCTGAGTTTTGACGCCAGTGGAAACGCCGGTTTAATTTACGTTACCCTATTTATGGGACTAACGGGATTAGGAGATGCTTCTCAAATTATCATGGCCAGAAGAATTGGGCAAAATCAGCGGAAAGCGCTAAATCCAATTTTTCAATCTGCTTTACTGGTGATATTTACCGTTGCCATTATCTTTTTTATCATTATTCAAACCAGTGTTGGCGATATTTTACTTTCCGTCAATAAAAGTAAGGAACTAGCAGTAGAACAAATGAATTTCCTGACGTACAGATCTTTCGGGTTCTTCTTTGGGATTCTCATGATTGTTCTAAATGCGTTCTTCTTAGCCATAGGAAAAACATGGGTCATATTGATTAGCACGGCATTCTTTGCGCTTTCAAACATACTCTTGGACTATCTATTGATATTTGGCTTCTGGGAGATTGAACCTATGGGAATTAAAGGGGCTGCATTGGCCTCTGCGATTTCTGAGGGACTAACATCTATTGTCCTCTTAATCATTCTATTCAATACAGAGGAAAGAATTAAATACCGTATTTTTAGACGATTTGAAATCTCAAAAGTAGCTTTAAAGAATCTCTTAATTGTAGGTTCGCCACTTGTTTTCCAAGGTTTTATTGCCCTAGCATCTTGGACGGTGTTTTTCACTTTTATCGAACAAATGGGACTGCATGATTTGACCGTTTCGCAAAACGTTCGTTTCGTTTACTTCCTAGCCTTTGTTCCTATATTTGGATTTGCTGCAACAACTAAGACATATATAGCCCAGTATATGGACGTAAAAGACGCTAAAGTCATTCCGATTATTATCAAGCGAATACAATTACTCATACTCGTATTTTTACTGCTCATTTTCCATGGTGCACTTCTTTACCCTGAAAAATTAATAGCCATTATCAATCCAAATACAACCTATATAGAAGACAGTGCCCGCATTCTACGTATCATGTTTGGGTCAATTATCATCTATGGCCTCATTACGCCATATTTCCATACCATTAGTGGTTCAGGAAACACACGTACATCATTGACAATTGAGATAATTTCGACTTGTGTCTATATCCTATACTCCTACTTTGCGATTTATGTTTGGAAATGGAACATTACCGGAGTTTGGACGGTAGAATATTTATACTTTTCAGTAGTGGGTGGACTTTCCATCGCATATCTTGCTTTCTTCAACTGGAGAAAAAAAGTGTATTAGCTCCAATAATTTACAACTTATCTCTATCTTTGATATTTTAGCAATAACATTCAAGGAAGTCAATGAAAAGTAAAGAAGAGTTAGGAATCGTATTTATGGGAACGCCAGATTTTGCCGTAACCATATTAGAAAAGTTAATTTCAGAAAAGTACAATATAAAGGCAGTAGTTACCATACCAGATAAACCAGCTGGTCGCGGGCAAAAACTACATGAAAGTGCCGTTAAGAAATGTGCTTTATCACATCAACTTCCAATTCTTCAACCAGAAAGTTTAAGAGACGAAGATTTTATAACTGCTTTAAAGGAAAGCGATGCCG
This sequence comes from Brumimicrobium sp., assembly GCA_035497735.1. Taxonomy (GTDB): domain Bacteria; phylum Bacteroidota; class Bacteroidia; order Flavobacteriales_D; family Crocinitomicaceae; genus Brumimicrobium. The sequence continues at coordinate 103,673 of DATJCX010000037.1, forward strand.
ATTTATTCATCGTTGTTGCCTTTAGAATGTTACCAAAGCTTGTTTGGGAAATACCAGCAATGGGAACGTTTAACCTACATGGTTCGCTACTTCCAGAATACCGTGGTGCTGCGCCAATCAACTGGGCGGTGATCAACGGAGAAAAAGAAACTGGAGTTACCACCTTCTTTATTGATGAAGAAATTGACACAGGACATATCATCATGGCCGACAGAATGAGTATTGGAGAAAATGAAACAGCTGGAGAGGTCCACGACAGAATGATGGTCCTAGGAGCAGAAACAGTTGCTAAAACGGTTGAATTAATCCAAAAAGGCGAAGCAACCCCACAACCACAACAAGGAAAGGATTTAAAGGCAGCGCCAAAAATACATAAGCAAGACTGTTTATTGAATTTTGATCAACCGATAGAGTCACTGCATAACTTTATCAGAGGAATGTCCCCCTATCCTACTGCTTGGTTAAAGCTTAAACACAAGGAGAAGCAAGAAGAGAAGACTTTAAAAGTATTCCTAAGCAATATTATCAATCAAAGTAAATATGCAGAAATTAAGCTCCTGGAAGACAATAGACAATTAATTCTACAAACACAGTTTGGACAATTATCTTTATTAGAAATTCAGTTGGAAGGAAAAAAGCGATTAGACGTTAAAAGTTTTCTTTCAGGATTCAAGGTTGACGAATGGGAAATAGTCGTATAAAAACTCGACTATGTTTTGATTAGAAACTCGTCAAATGAAATTTGGCTAAAAAGTATGCTTAAAATTAGTTTCACAGAATCAAACATTGATTAATCGAGGAAATACATTCATTAGTCTAAATGAAATAAAAAGTGTATTTATTATTTGGAAAACTCCTTCCTCCTATACATCAATAAACATAGGGAAAACCCTACTTTATCAACAAAATGTCAGTTTTTTCAACATTTTCCGATTTTTTTCTGTTAAATCCTTGTATTAGCAAGATATTCATATATATTTGTTGAAGTATTAAATTTTTACAAACAAAAAACAAAACTATGAACAAAGCAGAATTAATTGATGCAATGGCAGCTGAATCAGGATTAACAAAAGCAGATTCAAAAAGAGCTTTAGATGCTTTTATTAGCGCAACAAGTGACGCATTAAAAAAAGGTGACCGTATTTCTTTAATTGGATTTGGTTCTTTTTCAACTTCTGAGCGTGCAGCTAGAACAGGAAGAAACCCTAAAACAGGAAAAGAAATTCAAATTGCAGCAAAAAATGTTGTTAAGTTTAAAGCAGGTTCTGACTTATCAGAAGCAGTAAACTAAGAATAGTAAGATTACTTTAAACTTACAGAAATTGTAGGGAGCTTTTAGCTCCCTTTTTTGTTTTAATATGGAAGAAAAACTATTAGAGGCTTTATATCAAATAATTAGACCTGAAAAGGTAAAGAAATTTGATGAAATTGCGGCTGAAAGAACACGACATGTGACAGTTGCTGTTGAAAACATTTATCAAGAACACAATGCAAGTGCTGTAATCAGAAGTTGCGATTGTTTTGGAATACAAGATGTTCATGTTATAGAAAAAACAAATAAATTCACCCTAAATAAAGACATCGCCCTAGGAGCTGGACAATGGATTACCTATCACCAACACTCAAACACAGATAACCCGACCATCGATTGTATAAAAACATTAAAAGAGAAAGGTTATAAAATAATTGCTACAACACCACATACAGACGCCTATACCATCAATGATGTTCCAATTGACGAACCAGTAGCTATTCTATTCGGAACGGAGCAAGAAGGACTATCAGAAGAAGCGCTAGAGATGGCAGATTATTATGTTAGAATTCCCATGGTTGGTTTTACCGAGAGTTTTAACATTTCAGTTTCCGCAGCACTCACAATGAATACCATTAGAACCAGATTAGAAAGTCAAAATGACTTCGAATGGAAGCTATCTAAGGAAGAACAAACAAAGCTTAAGATAGAATGGTGTAAGAATGTGATGCGTCATCCGGAAGCAACAATAAGGGATTTCATCAGAAGAATTAAAGAAGAAGAAAGCGAGTAAAATCCCCTTTCATTTCCTTGAGAAAAAACCACCAAAAGAACGCTGCAGAATTCTTTTCTCTTAAATACTCAAAGCTTTCAATATCAGTATTCTTAAAATACCATAAAATAATTGGAGTAAGAAGCTATTTTTTGTATCTTGTGCATTAAACTTATCTAAAAAAACTATATAATATGGGTAGAGGAGACATAAAAACAACAAAAGGTAAAAGATTTAAGGGTTCATACGGGAACACTAGAAGAAGATCTAAAGCGGAAGCATACGTACCTGTTGTTACTGAAAAAAAAGCAACTAAAGCTGTAAAAGCTAAAGAAGAGAAGCCTGTCGCAGTGAAAAAAGTAACAAAAACAGTAAAGGCTAAAGTTGAAAAAACTGTCGCCGAAAAGAAAGAAACAAAAACTGTAAAAGCTAAGGCAGAAAAGCCTGCTGCTGAGAAAAAAGCAACAACTAAAAAGGCAACTACCACAACAGCAGCCGCAAAGAAAACTGCGAAAAAAGCAGCTGACAAAACTGCAGAAAAAGGAGAATAGCCTAAAACAAAATATGAAGAGTCGGAAATTAACCGACTCTTTTTTTTATTATTAATTCGGTGAAATAAATCTTTAAAAAGCAAAACGAAATAGATAGATTTTTAGCACCTTTGTATTAGAAAAATTAAAATTATTATGAAGCACAATTTCGGTGCAGGACCATGCATCTTACCGCAAGAAGTTTTTAAACAAGCAGCTGACGCTGTTCTTGATTATAATGGATTATCAATCTTAGAAATATCTCACCGTAGCGCTGACTTCGTTAAGGAGATGGAAGAGGCGAGGGAAAATGTAAAAAAGGCATTGAATGTTCCTGAAGGATACACCGTGTTGTTTTTACAAGGTGGAGCTAGTCTAGGCTTTTTGATTTCAGCAATGAATATGGTTGGTGAAAACAAAAGAGCTGGATATATCAACACTGGTGTATGGGCAGCTGGAGCAATTAAAGAAGCTAAAAACATTGGTATAGATGTAGTAGTTGTTGCTTCTTCTGAAGATAAAGGTTTTAGCTATATCCCAGAAATTAAGGACATTCCTTCTGATATCGACTATTTACATTATACTTCAAATAATACAATCGCTGGAACACAATTCAAATCTATTCCAGAAACGAATATTCCATTGGTTTGCGATATGTCTTCAGATATTTTCTCTCAACCAATTGATGTTTCAAAATTCGATTTAATTTACGCAGGTGCACAAAAGAACTTAGGTCCAGCTGGATCAACTCTATACATCGTTAAAGATAGCGTATTGGGTAAATCTTCAATGAATATTCCATCTTACCTAGATTTAAACGTACACGCAAAAAAGGACAGTATGTTTAACACTCCTCCTGTGTTTTCTGTTTTCGTTGCAAACTTAAACTTAAAGCATTTATTAAAATCAGGTGGTGTTGAAGCAATGGAGAAGGTAAACAATGCAAAAGCAGAGTTACTTTATAGTGAAATCGACAGCAATCCAAACTTTGAAGGAAGTGCAGCACTAGATTCTCGTTCATATATGAATGTGACATTTAGATTGACAGACGAAAGCAAAAAAGAGAAGTTTGATAAACTTTGGAATGATGCTGAAGTAATCGGACTGAAAGGTCATAGATCTGTTGGTGGATACCGTGCTTCTTTATACAATGCATTGCCGCTAGAAAGTGTTCAAGTATTGGTTGATGCAATGAAATCTCTATAGAAATGAAGAAAATATTAGCAAACGACGGAATTTCGAAAGAAGGAAAAAATAAATTAGAACAAGCTGGATACATTGTAGTTACAGAAAATGTAGCACAAGAAAATTTAGCTGAAACAATTAACAAAGAAGGATATGTTGCCCTTTTGGTTCGTTCTGCTACAACAGTAAGAAAAGAACTAATCGACGCTTGTCCAGGACTAAAATTCATTGGTCGTGGTGGTGTTGGAATGGACAATATCGATGTAGAATACGCAAGAAGTAAAGGTGTTTTTGTTACAAACACACCAGAAGCTTCTTCTCAATCTGTAGCTGAACTTGCAATGGGTTCCTTATTCGCACTGGCGCGTTCTACTTTCGATTCTTACAAAGAAATGCCACTTCAAGGAGAGAGCAATTTCGGTAGCTTAAAAAAGAAATATAGTAAAGGAGTTGAACTACGTGGTAAAACACTCGTAATCATAGGCTTTGGACGTATCGGACAATCTTTAGCTGCTTATGCACTAGGAGTTGGAATGAAAGTTATTGGTGTTACTCGTTCTTCTAAAGAATACCAAATTCCAATTGAAATTGAAGGAGCGGGCGAAATTTCTGTGACGATTACTACGACATCTGATTTAGATGACGCTTTGAGTAAAGCTGACTTTATCACCATGAATGTGCCTAAGCAAAGTAATGGTCAAGCATTAATTACAAAAACTGAGTTCGCTAAAATGAAGGATGGCGTTCGTATTGTCAACGTTGCGCGTGGTGGCGTCATTAATGAAGACGATTTATTAGAAGCTTTAGATAGCGGTAAAGTTGCAGCTGCAGCAGTAGATGTTTTCGTAAATGAACCAAATCCTCGCAAAGACCTTGTAAGTGATACTAAAGTCGCTAGTACTCCTCACATTGGTGCATCAACAAATGAAGCACAAAGCAGAATTGGAATAGAATTGGCTAACCTGATAATCAAAACATTAGGATAAACTATTCAGTTATCATATTCGTAAAAGGGGCTTTCAACAGTCCCTTTTTTTATGTAACAATTTCTTTTTCTTCCCTATTAAAGTAATTCTTCATCATCCAACCAATAATAAATGTTGTAAAGAAGGAAAAGCCACCATAAAGAACCGCCATTAACGATAATCCATCAATTTTAAGAATGTTATTAGCGATGAAAATTGCCAGAGCTGAATTTTGTAAGCCCATTTCTATTGCGATGGTATACCTTCCTCTGTGATTGATTCCAACCCATCCAGAGGAGTAATAACCAACAAACATCACCAAAACATTCAGCAATAAGGCTGGAACAAGTAAGCCGCCATAATCCATAAGCGAACGTTCACCACTCCCTCTTTCATTTAGAATAATCAATAGGAATACCGTAAACAAAATCGCTGGTAGAATATAACGCAAAGGCTTCTTTAAAGCAACTGCAAACTTGGGGAAATAATGCTTCACTCCTATTCCTATTAAAACAGGAATTAAAACCGTCAAGACAATCTCATAAAGCGTATTCAATGTCGATAATTCAATCTCTCTAGATTCTGTCCAAAAAAGACTAAAAGCTATTTGTAAAATAATCGGAATGGTGAAAATAACCAGAAAACTATTGAAAGCAGTGATTGAAACAGCCAAAGCCACACGACCATTCAGCATATAGTTTACGATATTCGAAGAAGTTCCACCTGGACAGGCAGCAATTAGAATAATTCCTATTTTATGAACGGGATCAAGCGGGAAGACAAAAGCAATGGCAAAACCGATAAGTACCATCAGTACCATCTGACCAAAAAGTCCGAAAAGCACTGCTTTAGGTTCAATAAAAACACGCTTAAAATCGGAAATACTCAATCCAATACCAATTCCCATCATGATTACTCCGATGGCAATAGGCAACAATAGATCAATAATCTCCTGCATAATGATGAATTTTAGAAATTCTTTTTCACCCTATCCATTTGACGCTTGTCATCTTTATCCTTAAGGTCTTGACGTTTATCGTAGAGTTTTTTACCTTGTGCTAAAGCAATTTCAACTTTAGCCCATCCTTTTTCGCTTAGAAAAACACGCAGTGGAATGATGGTATAGCCTTTTGTCTCCATGCTTTTAGACAATTTCTTGATTTCCTTTTTATTTAACAACAGTTTTCTATCACCTTTAGGTCGATGTTGAAAGAAAGAAGCATTAGAATATTCAGCGATGTGCATATTTCGAATAAACACTTCATTGTTCTCGACAACACAGAAGGCTTCGGCAATACTTGCTTTACCTTGACGAATACTTTTAATCTCAGTACCACCAAGTACAATTCCTGCAACAAATTTATCTAAAATATGATATTCAAAACGTGCACGTTTATTACTTATATTAATAGAATTTGTATTTTTTTTCGCTGCCATAATTTCTTCTTGCTATAGTTTGAACTAGCTGTTTTTTTCTAATTTATAATTTCTAACGCTAATATAGAAAAAGGTAATGGTTATCGCAATAATAACATGGCTCAAATCGTTTTTATTAAACCAAATATGGGGATTTATCTTCAATAGGAAAATAAATATAGATGGAACGAGTACGATTATCCCATAAACCATGTATTTGAATGAATTCAAGCCTTTTCTCCAGTAATAAATTCCCAGACCTAAACAGTAGGCTAAATATCCAATTGCAGTATCTATGGTTATAAATAGAAAGTCAATTGTAGCAAAAGCTAAAACAGCAAAAATCAGAATTCTAACAACTAATAAACTCATTCCCACTTTTCTTATTTTCGGGGGAAGAAAAGGAACGCTTAACATTGCTCTTCCGGAGTAAAAAACCGATATAAAGGAGAAAAACCAAGTAACCATCTTCCCTACCATTCCTGTATATTGGAAAAATACATGAGAAAGTCCGCCAAGTCCTGTACTAATGCTTAAGAACAAAAAGAAAAATGCCCAATTCTTTTTAAACGCATCATCTTCCTTTCTCAGTCGAAGAAAAAAGACAAATGCAGGAATTGCAATCAAAAGATTGGTGACTAAGGACATAGGTTCCTGGAGACATAACCCAAATAATGTAAATGGTAAATCTTCAAGCGGTAAATTACAAGTTGTCTCCATGTATTTCATTTAAAAGATGACAAAAATAATCAAAACTTCTTAACTTTGTACATATGGAAATACCATCGAAATATCTGAATGACGCAGTAGAGCAATTTTCTTCCCTTCCAAGTATTGGAAAACGAAGTGCTTTGCGTTTAGTTTTGGACCTTTTGAAGCGTTCACCAGAGGAAGTTGAACTATTTTACAATTCCATTCGTGCTTTAAAAGACAACATTAGTTACTGCAAACGCTGCGGGAATATTTCTGACAATGTTTTATGTGGAATTTGTGCAAATCCATCAAGAGAACACAGAACCATTTGTGTTGTTGAGGATATCAGAGATATTATGGCCATTGAGGCAACAGGAAGTTATTTAGGCGTCTATCACGTATTGGGTGGTGTTATCTCCCCTATGGACGGACAAGGTCCGGCAGACTTAAACATCAACCCTTTGATTGAAAAAACAAAGAACAAGGAAGTTGATGAAATCATATTTGCATTAAGTTCAACAATGGAAGGTGATACGACGAATTTCTATATTTTCAAAAAAATTGACAGAGCCGATGTTAAGGTTACAACCTTATCACGAGGAGTAGCAGTTGGAGCGGAATTGCATTATGCAGACGAATTAACGCTTGGTCGCTCTATCATTCAACGATTACCCTTCGAATCTACTTTCAAGTCAAAATAGAACGTTTAAAGAGTCGGACTTTTCTCTTCAACAGTATTTTACTGATGAAATTACTTTTAATGGTGTATTTATTTAGTGAACGTTAATGATTTCAGCTTATTCAATAAAAATCTACGAGCAGACCTTTAGATTTTGCAATCTACATTAACGGAATTAAAAACCTTAAATTGCATCACCACTTCTAAATTATTTTTATTTCACAAAAAGTGCAAATTGTCATAGTTTTTCTAATATATATTTTTTATATTTAGCTAAAGAAATTTAGAGCAGGATAACTAATCCTGTATTATTAATCGAACGGCAACGTTCACAAATTAACTTGACATGGATATTATATTTAACACAGACAAACACATCGATGGAAAAGAAAGAGTTGAAGCTTACTTCACAACTGAAATCAAAAAGGAGTTAGCTCGCTTTGAAGATAGGGTAACGCGTGTAGAAGTACATGTTTCGGATGAGAACGGTAGTAAGAGTGGAGTGAATGACAAGAAATGTACGATGGAAGTACGACCGAAAGGTTTAAAACCAGTTGCAGTATCAGCTATTGGCGATTCAACTGAACAAGCAATTAACGCAGCAACTAAGAAAATGTATAGTAGTTTAAACACGGTTTATGGAAAACTTCAAAATATTTAAAAATTAACGTAAGTTATTAGCAAGAGGTGTCGAAAGGCACCTCTTTTTTGTTTACAAAGGTTTGGGGTTGAGATGGAATAATTTTAAAGAATACTTTTTGAAAAAAAGTAGGATTAGGAGGAAGGATTATAGAGCATTAGTCATCGACGTGCAGCGGATAAAAGCATTGTCCTTCTTACAGAATGACTGTGCTTTTTTGTTTTTAAAAAAATCTTGAAAGCAAGCAGGATTACAGATCCTTAGTCATCGACGTGCAGTGGATAAAAGCATCGTCCTTCTTACAGAATGACTGTGCTTTTTTGTTTTAAAAAAAATCTTGAAAGCAAGCAGGATTACAGATCCTTAGTCATCGACGTGCAGTGGATAAAAGCATTGTCCTTCTTACAGAATGACTGTGCTTTTTTGTTTTAAAAAAAAAGCACCGACTTACGTCGATGCTTTCATCAGAGTGATCCCGGCAGGATTCGAACCTGCGACCACCTCCTTAGAAGGGAGGTGCTCTATCCAGCTGAGCTACGGAACCGAATATAGAATTTCAACTGAAAAAAAAAGGGGATAAATTTTAATTTATCCCCTTGTCGGGGTGGCAGGATTCGAACCTGCGACCTCCTGGTCCCAAACCAGGCGCGATGACCGGGCTACGCTACACCCCGAAATAAAGATTTTGTTTTCAAATCAACTTAAAGTTGAACCCGGATTAAAACAAAAGTTTTTTCAGTTGTTGAATTCAGTATTTCAAATTGCTAGTGCGATACTTTAACCGCTTAGCGAGTGCAAATATAATATACTTTTTTGTTATAAATGTACTTTTACGGAACTATTTTTAAACTTTTTTCTAAACTATCCTTTAGGTAGCTATAAATCAATACGTTTAACGAAAAAATATTTCTGAAGATAATTGTAAAAATAAGAAGAAGTTAGAAGATAAAGAAGGAATAAGGGGGGTGATTTTTTTAGGATGAAAGTTTATCAATAGAAATGATACTTGAATAAGTGAAAAGAGGAGATTATAAACTCAAAATCTTACCTCCTATTCTTCTTAAAATTCTCTGCTTGCTCAAACACCTCCTTATACACCTCATCTCTATCCACTGGAGGATAATCGTTATCACCTAGGAGAATAATTAAATCAACTTTAAGCTCTGCTTGGATGTCGCTTCGTTCGCTCCAGTCTGTGTAACGTGCTTTATCATCAACTATCTGCTTCACTTCTTTTGCTAAAAAAAGTAATTTGTCCTTTGGATAAGAAAAATCATACTTTTCAGCTAGTGTTTTTAAAATATCATAAAAGGCTTTTTCTTCGAAATCAATTCCAAGCACATCTCCTGCTTTGAATTCGTCTTTGAGCTGCATGATTAAACTTGTTAACTCATCAGCTATAATGTCAAATTCTTCTCCTGAATAGGTGTTGCCTTTTCGTTCGTTGTAGCGTTCTACGACGGCTTGCATCTTTTTGGAGAACTCAACTCCTTGAATTTTGTTGACTTTTCGCATTTCACCAATGGCTTTTGCTAAAAGTTTTTGGAGCAACTGTATTTTGGTGTTGGGTAGCTTTATTTTTGCAATGTTAGCGAGGTAGTTTAAATCGAAAATATCTTGTTCTTTATTTTCTTTGTCACCTAATTTGATGATTTCTTCGATACCATCACTTTCTAGAGCTGCTGCTACTTTTTCTCGAACGTAAGCATTCATTTGTTCTGTGTCTGGCGCGTTACCTTTGGTAAGTTTATAAACAATCGAACGTATCGCTAAGTAGAAATGTATGTAATCTTTGTTTTCTTTGGTGAGTTCTTCGCTTCCAGAACAGATGTCGTAGGCCGATTTTAATCGTTTGACCATATCAATGAATCGCTTTTTCTTGTCTTCTGTTTGGAGTACAAATTCAGATGCTCGATTTAGACAATGTAACTGCTCTATAGGAATACCCATAAAGTAATCTCTATCGTCAAAGCCATGGAAGAATCTTGAAAGTAGGTCTAAGTGGTTTTTTACAACGATTACGGAACTTTGAATATCCTCGATATTTTGACCTTCCATATTGTTATAGATTGCTAAAGCCAAGTTCATCTCTTTTTTAATTCCAATATAGTCGACTATTAATCCTTTTCCTTTTCCAGCAAAGTTTCTATTTACCCTGGAAATGGTTTGAATTAGATTGTGCTTCTGAACTGGTTTGTCGATGTACATTGTGTCTAAGAAAGGAACATCAAATCCAGTTAGCCACATGTCCACAACAATTGCAATTTTAAAGTTGGACTTCTCGTTCTTGAATTGACGGTCTAATTCCTTTCTGTACGCTTTGTCACCGAGTAATTCATAAAGTTCTAAAGGATCATCTTGGCCACGGGTCATAATCATTTTAATTTTAGCCATAGGTTTGACTTCCTTCTTTTCTTTGTCGGTTAATTCAGCTCCTTCTTCACAGATTTTTACTTCTGCCCATTCAGGTCTTAAGGCTATTACTTTTTTATAAAAATCATACGCGATAAATCGACTAGAAGAAACGAACATTGCTTTTCCTTTAACGGTAGAACCTTCTTTTACACGTGTTTCATAATGTCCAATAAAGTCCTTAGCGATTGCCTCTAACCTGTCAGGATCTCCAAGGATTACGTTCATTCTAGAACTTTCAGTTTTACTTTTCTCTATGTTGTATTCAGAAGCCCCTTCAGCGGCTGCTGCTTCATAGTATTCTTCAATTTCTTTGAGCGCCATTGTGTTTAGACTCATCTTGGCTGCTCGACCTTCGTATACAATTCCAACAGTAATTCCATCTTCAACGGATTCTGTCATTGTGTAGGAGTCAACAATTTGTCCAAAGACATCAAGTGTAGCATCAATTGGCGTCCCTGTGAAACCAACATAAGTTGCATTGGGTAAGGAATCATGCAGGTGTTTTGCAAATCCATAGGTTTTCTTTACTCCTTCGTCAGTGACTGTTATTTTTTGGTCTAAGTTGATTTGACTTCTGTGGGCCTCATCTGAGATACAAACAACGTTGGTTCGTTCTGTAAGTAATTCAGTGTCTTCATTGAACTTATGTATAGTGGTGAGAAATACTCCGCCACTATTTCTTCCTTTTAACTTTTCTCTTAAATCTGTTCTGCTGGTTACCGATTGTACAACATTGTCTCCGATAAATCCTTTTGCATTGGTGAATTCACCTGATAGTTGGTCGTCTAAATCGGTGCGGTCTGTTATGATCACAATCGTTGGACTTGACATTTCAGTACTCTTCATTAACAAACGTGTTAAGAAAAGCATGGTAAAACTCTTCCCACATCCAGTGGTTCCAAAATAAGTTCCTCCTTTACCGTCTCCTTCTGGTTTACGGTGTAACAGGATATTGTCATATAGTTTACGGGCTCCATAATATTGTGGATAACGGCAAACTATTTTATCATTTTTTTTGGAAGAATCAGGAAAGTAAATGAAGTTGCGAATGATGTCTCTTAAACGATCTTGGTTAAACATTCCCTGAATGAGTGTCAACATAGAACTTATTCCAACCGCTTCGTTGTCTAATCCTTCAACTTTTCGCCACGCATTAAAGAATCTATAATCTCCAAAGAAAGAACCTGATTTGGTGTTCACTCCATCACTAATTACACAAAATGCATTGTATTTAAATAGTTCAGGAATATCTCTTTTGTATCGTACTGTCAATTGCTCAAAAGCATTATAAATCGTTACATCTTCATTAATAGATGTCTTAAGTTCAAATACAACCAGTGGAATTCCATTGATGTATAAAATACCATCGGGAATTCGTTTGTGGTAGCCTGTGATTGTTAGTTGATTTACAATCTTATAATTGTTGTTGTTCTTTTTAGAATAGTCAATGAGGTAAATCCAAATGTCTTTTTGAGAGCGGTCTTCACGTTTTAAAGGGAATCCATCTGAAATCATTTTCATGATGGACTTATTGCTTTCATATAAATCAGAAGAGGAAAACACTTCTAGTTGACGAATGATTTGATTCGCTTCTGATTCAGTCAGTTTTTCAGCTTTATATTGATTGAGTAAAAACTCTTTTAGGTCTTTCTTAATCAAAACCTCATCTTCAGAACGTTCAATTTCTGTTCCTGGCACATAAGGAATTCCCTCTTGGCCTAAAAGATCAATTAATGCTAATTCTAGTTGTGATTCGGTAAACTTCATTTTTAATGGTTAATGTTGAGTTAGTGTATGTTTTAATCTTTTTCCTCTTTCTGTAAGTCTGCATTTTTGTAGGCTGCTATTTGGTTTTTCAGGAATAGTCATTTCGATCAACTTTAATTCTATTGCATCTTTTTGATAGTTATTCATATAATTTCGTTTGTCGGAAAGGTTTAAAACATCTTGAATTTCTTCTCTTCTCATTTCACCCGATATTGCTAATACCAATTTTTTAACTTGGGGGATGACTTGGGGGGTGTTACCCACTAACTCCTTTGTTTTCATAATTTAAAATCTGGTTAATGTTCAATTTCTGTTTGTTTTTTAAGCAACCAAACTCCCTCTTTTCGACCACCTTCGCGCGCTATGAAGTTTTCTTCTCTTAATTTTTTAATGTAGGTTTGAACAGTACGCTCTGTAACTCCTAAAATCGATCCTATTTCTTCTGCTGTAATTTCAGGATAAATTATTATGAGCTCTAAGGTTAGTATTTGATTAGGAAGTTTCTTACCCGAAACTTTCCCGAAGCTTTCCCGAAGCTTTCCCGAAGTTATCCCGAAATCCTCCAAGAAATAAGTCGTAATTGATTCAAAACTCTCTTGTAGAAGAATAATATTTTCTTTGTTTGATGCCTTTCTACGTTCCGAAATTGTTCCGAAATCATATTGTAATTCTGTTAAAACAAGATTTTGTTTTACTTTAAAGTCAACTACCTGTCCTCCTAATTGAGCATTACCAAGTTGGGTATTAGCGAGTTGATAAGGCTTTTCTAGAATAGCTTTCGGGAATGTCATTCTTAAAAAGTTTTCAGAAAACTTAAAACATTCCCTTCCATAGTATTCTAAAATTCTAGGTACTCCAGAACCCAATTGCTCAACTAAACCCAGGTCTTTAAAAATACGCATTAGTTCTTTATTTCTCGGAACAGAAAAGCCTTCAAAGAACTCTTCTTTACTAAGGCCATTAGGCAAACCACCAGTAGAAGTGATTTCTATTCTGTCATCAAAAATCTCAAATTTTGGTGGTACTTCAGTTGTGTAATCATTGTGTACAAATGCATTTAATATCGCTTCTCGCAATGCAATGGATGACCATGGACGTTTGTCTATCCGTTCCGCTGAAGTAATGCTTGTGTCGCTTCTGTTTTCCAGTTCTATTTTGTCTAAAACTTGTTTTGTTGCTTTAACTAAAGATTCATACCCGAAATCAGGATTCTCTGCTAAATCTACTCTTGTTAAACCATTGTATTTAGCCAGCTTAATTGATGTTCCATTTTCATCTGCCATTAAATAAGCGACATAATTGTATTCCCCTTTTTCAGTTAACAGTTCAAGGTTCTTCGCAAAATACTTATTGAGTGAAATGCCTTTTCCTTCATAATAGATTTTCAGTTGCTCGAAAGTGAGGTCTTGACGGCTCGATCTAATTTTACCGATTGATGTTTTAGTTCTTTTGGCAAACAATTCATCAATCATTTTTTGAGGCATGGGATCAGCTGCAGTTCCATTGCGGAGGTAAGCCCCCTTTTCAGACATGCCGTATTTACGTTTGTAATAGGGTTTTTCAGAACCACTGGCTACAGTAATCTTAATAATTTCTTTGCCGTCTTTTTCCTCCGAACTTATATCAAACAACCCCATACAGGAAGGAATAATATTGGTTTTTAGGCGGTCCTTGATCTTGAGCATATCACCATCCATATCCTCAACGCCTACAACTGTTCCCGTTTTGTCAATTCCAATATAAACAAAGCCACCTTCATTGTAGTTGAGGAAAGCAATTACTTCTTTCTCCAGATCTAAATCTTTGGTGAGCTTCTCTTTGAATTCTATGCGGTTTGTTTCGGGCATGGTGTTTTTGTTGTTGCTAAATTACTCAAAAATTATAATTTTCCACTTGTAAACCTCATTTCAATCTCTTGCATATACATTTCTCGATAGCTTGTTGATTTTCGAACTTCATCATTTGCGCTAAAAAGAGATTGCCCGATTTTATTGTCTGTTATCTTTTTCTCTAGTGTTTCAAAAACATCTTCTTCCTCTTCATTTAAATCTTCCACTAATTCCTCAATCTGTAACTCTTTCGGATAAACAAAGTAAACGGGAATAACTTCATTGTTATCAAGGCCTAATTTTGTGTAAACTCTATTCAAACGAGCATAACCCGACAATTGCCTGGCATCCTCCATACTCGGATTTCCTTTCTTATAACGTGGTTTGTACTTGGCATCCACAACGGCTTTAAACTGTTCTGTATTAATGATGAAATCCAGTTCTTGTTTATAAACTTTTGTATGGTATTTAACTGCATTTGGTGCTGTAAATTTTTCACGTAGCTTTTTAAACACATACAACTCAAACAATTTACTCATGTCAATCCAATGCGGTGGGTACTTATTTTGTTTTTCAGCAGCTTTAGATAGATTGTGATCATTTAATTTTAGGATTTGTATTCCTAGTTGAATAGCTGTGTTGTATTCCTTAAACATTGGGTTATGTTCCTTATTCTTAAAAGAATAAAATCTCTTTTCAGAAACTTGCTGAAACCCTCCCATACAATATGATAATGGTTGCAGTAGCACATCTTTTAAACTATCCTCTTTTAACTGATGAATGTGTGTTTGTACAAAATGTAAAACATATTTCAAAAAACGATTAGCTTCCGTATCAATTCCATATTCTTGATATGAACAAACTGTTTTTGTTCTGTGATTACGGACTGTATTTTGACGTATTTGTTGAGCTACTAAAATCTTTCCCTTTACACGAGATTCTAGGTTTTCAGTAACTCGATAGTAATCCTTTTTTAAGCCCTTTCGTACTATTGACTTAACAATCATTAAAAACTGGATGAGTAAAAAAGGTGTTAAATGAATGGACGAATCTCCCTTTACTTCAATCCATTCCTCATCAAACTTAACCTCCATCAAATCATCTAAGTGCTTAAAGTTTTCAGGTTCTTTTAAAGCCTCGAGTAACATACCGAGAGCATCTAATTGACCAGCCGAAGAGTTCATTTTAGATTCTATTTGAACTGGTAATCCCCAACGTGGAATCCAATCTAAACCGATGTAATAAGAGTTCTCAATCTTTGCTTTATCATCTTCTATAAAAATCTGAAGACAGCTCTTCTTTTCATCTGACTTGAAGTAGATTGGAACCGTAGTTTCTAAACCTTCTGATGAAAATGAGTGATAATCTATTTTCTGAATAACATCATAATGATTATCCGACCTATTGTAATATTTAAAATGTTCACTAATTAAAAGCATACCAATTTTTCAATTTCTATTAGTGCTGATTTCTTAAGAATTCCATCTTTTACATACTCTCTCAATATTGGTTTAATTTCAAATTCTAATCGCATATTCATTGTTCCACCATCCTTCTCTTTTTTAATAAAATAAGAATGTCCTAACCAAACATCTTTAGGATTAAACTCCTCGGAAAGATGTTGTGAATTTATAATTTGAGGTACTTCGGAATAGTTTATATTAGGATCATAGTCCTTTATAAAGATTTTTGCAACTGAATTAAATAATTCATTATCGAAGTTATCTCCTAACTCTTTTGATAAGTCTTTCGGTAAAACATCTAAGAAAGCAAAGCGTCTTCTTACCGCGTAATCGATTTGAGAGACACTTCTGTCGGCAGTGTTCATTGTACCAATTATATATAGGTTCTTAGGAATACCAAACTTTTCTTTACTATAAGGTAATTCAAGTGTCATTTGTTCTGAAGCTCCTAAACGCTTACCATCTTCCATCAAAGAAATTAACTCACCTAAAACGGTTGATAAATTGGCTCTATTCATTTCATCAATTATCAAAACAAACTTCTTTTCTGGTTTACTTTGAATCTCTGTAGGTAGCTGATGAAATAATTCTAATCCATCTTCAAAACTCATTTCTTTGGTATCTAAATCATCTAATTGAATGCTTTGTTCCTTTATAAATGAATATAAGTGGCGATATACAGCAAATAACTCACCAGCAATGTGGCCAACAATTGGGAATAATTGATTCTTAATGCTAATGTTATCCTCAGGGTCCAGTTCTGAATCTAAAGCTCGTTTTAACTTTTCCTTGGTAACTGTATGTGTGTATACTCCCGGACTTGTTTTAGCTCTACTAGAATAACGGTACTTTACAATTATACTTGTTTCAGTTATTGAATCCAGAATAAGTTCAACATTGGTTTTCGTTAAGAAAATTTGATCTTCAGATAGTGATTCAATGTAGCTGTCATAAATTTCATCAAAACTGTTTTCATGGATATTGCCATGAGATTTAGACACTATACTTAATAACGCTTTTTTACAAAAACTTTTAAAAGTTCCGTCCTCTGTTTCAAACGTAGTTTGATCATTGGCTCCTACTTTTGGTTTTAAGCCTTCTACAAAATCTTCATAGCTATAACTAGGATGAAATTGTACAATTTGGATTTGATCAGACTCTTCTTTTTCCGTTGTATTCTCTAATCCTGTTAATTCCTTTGCTAATTGAACAGCCATTCTAGTTTTCCCAGTTCCTGGAGGACCTTGAAGAATAATTTGTTTCTTGAATTCAAGTAAGTTTATATTTTTTTCTATTTCCTCTTGCATAGATTTTGAATTATATAATGATAATATTTGATTGGTAATAATTGTTTGATGTATCCTAATAATTCCCTGTTGTGTTTTATATTGAAAGGTAGGCTTGGATATCTTATAAACATTTGCTTTATAATAATACATTCCTGCTTCAAAAGGAACCTGATTTTCAATAAATAAGTTTTCTAGATTTTCGAGTTCAGTAATAGGAATTCTTTCAGAAATAGTTTTTGCTATTCCTAAAGGAGTAAAGCCATCAGTTAGTAGTATCATGTTATTTACTCCAAAATCAAAACTCTCCCAACTAATTACGATTCCATGGCTTATTAATAAGTCAAAAAATAATGGTTTACCATCACTTTTCTTTCCCCATCGACAACCTAGTTTCCAATATTCCATAATTGTAAATTATATTTTTATCCAATTAAAAAATCTATAAAATGATAACCTTTATCATCAAAACAATACAGTTACTTATAATTTTTTATTAGGGAGCGGCTGTTTCTATTTTTCTAAATAAATACGTTTTGTTAAATATTTCTTCATCAATATTTAAATTTTCGAGAAGTGGCTTAAGTCCTATTTTTAATGTTAGAAGTGTTTCTGGATTTAAAATATCTATCAATTCTTTACTTTCAAAAAGTTCATTACAAACAGATTTAGAATACATATGAGTAAACGTAACTAATGTCCAAAACTCACCATATTGATTGTTATTATCTCTTAAAAAAACAGTTAATGGTTTAATAAACTTTGAAAGACCTGCTTTTGGAATGTATTGATACGCACTAGATTTAATTGAGTTGTTTTTTAATTGTTCTTTATTACTAAATATTTTATTTGCAAAATCATTAACCCTTGAACTTAATAGATGTGCAACTGACCCAACATATGTTTCAGTTAATTTATTTGATTCTATTAACTGATAGAATTCAAACATTTCTTCATCTGAAAACCCTTCATGTTGCGTCAAAGATAGAAATGAAATTGCTTGTCCTTTTAATTCATCATTATCACCTTTTAAATGCTTTATTGATTTCTTGACTTGGTTACTTCTTGATTTTTTTAAATATATTTCCACTTTATTATCCAGATTGTTTTCAAGTTCTTTCAAAGCGTTTTTTGAAGGTTTTACTCCAAATTGATATGTAACAATTGGTAAACCAATAGCAATTAATGTCATTACAATTGTAATAATTGCATAAAGGATACCAAATCCATCAAAAAGAGAGTTTTGATTTGCTATTGTATCGGAAGCTTGTTGAATTCTTTGCTCTAAGACTTCATTTTTCCATTTATGTTTATCGATTAACTCTTTTGTATAAAGGTTTTTCTTTTCAAGACTATCTTTAAACTGCAACATTTTAGAATTTAAAACTGCAACTTGCTCAATTAGATCATCAATCTTTTTGTCAGATTCAGTTTTCTCTTCTTTACTATATGTAATATTAGTCGAAAGAAGAATTAATGATACGGCAATTATCTTTTTCATTTTGTTTTTTTGCTTGTTTCTAAATTTGAGTTATCGAATAAGGATTGGTTTCATAGTAGATCAGCAATCTAAATGTTAAAATCAGAAATTGATATACAAGAAAGATCATTTATTGTAGCACTCAAAGTATTTTCAGTATTGACCTTATTTTTTACTGATATTAGTTGTTCCTCCTATATATCTCTGGTTTTTCATTGAAATATGAAGAAGTTCACTTGCCTTTTGTTGTTCCTGCTCTTTCATTGGCATCATTCTCATAAAATTAACTCCTAGTCTTCGTAGTATCGAGAATGCTAATGGATTGTTTTTAAGATCATTCGTTAGTTCTTTCACATGTGTTTCAGGAAAAGATCTGCTGTAATCAAAAATAATAGCAATATCTATCAACTTTACAGCATTATTATCTGTAATCGAAAATTTTGATTTTACATCTTTAAAAGTCAATTCTAAATCTCGTGAGCTTATAGAAGTTGAGATTCTTTTAAAAATTGAATAAGATACCATATACAGTAAGTTAAACATTAGTTGTTTAGCTAAATCTTCCCTTTCTCGATTAGTTAGTGTAGAACTAGGGTCATTTCGAATGATATCAATTATTTCATTCTTTATATATTCTTCTCCTTCTAATAAAGTATTAAAAATAAAAGATAGAGAACGGAGCCCTAGTTTATACATTTCTTCAACCAAACTTTCTTTATCTGCCCCTTTTAATGACGCATATCTATTTTTTATTATATATCCTAATATCTCAATTGTTTTGAATGCCTTATTTACTTTTGAAATACTGTCTATCTCTTCATTTTCGTATTCATTTTTGTCTAAATTTGATACTATAGATGTATCAGTTGTATCAGATGTGTCAATGATGTATTCATCTGTTTTATGTTCATCTATTGACTTATCAATATCAAAGTCGATTCTTTCTGTAGTCTCATTTATCAGATCATTTATATCTTTAATGTCATTATTAAATTCAATAATTTGTTGATCGCTAAAAATTTCTTTTGCTTTTACTAGAATTTGTTCAATAACAAATTTTGATTTACTATGGTGCGATAAAAAGACGTATATATTTGAACTTTCAGTTTGATAGAGTTTATCTGTTAGCTCCTTAATAACTTCTTTAATATGTTCATCTTCGATATTGTCTGATAGGTATTTACCAATAAAGTAGAAATAGATATATTTATATTTAAACTTATATGAATCATTGGTTTTTAGTAATAGATTACTTTTTTCAAGTATCTCAATACTATCTCTAAAAGTTGTTCTGATTTTATATTCTTCAGTAAAGTGTTTATGAAAATCAATCAATGATTCTTCAGAAATCTCAAAACCTTTTTTCCGATTCTCAAATATTTTAAAAGAAAGCTCAGATAAATATGAATAGTACTTTTCTATTTCCTTGTTATTATTTGTTTTCTGACCAATAGCTGATCTGATAAGTACATCATAATAATGGCCAAAAGTACTTTGTTCAAAATCAGTTACTTTATTCGCTTCGTTTGCTTGTAGTATGGTGAGAATGTATATAGGTAAAGATGGTACTAGATTTTTACCGATTATAGTATTAATAACTTTAAATAATTGATTAATCTGGAATTCCTTTTCCTTATCATTCTCAAATTCCTCATCTACCAACTCAATCCACTTTCTAATGAGTTCAAGTCTTTTCTTACTACCAAACTTCAGTATTTCGTAAATTTCAATTGACATGGTTTGTGACTCAATTAACTCACTAAGTGTAAAGAATTCATCCCATGTGATTACCGTTTGATAACTTAGCCCATATAAGTTATTTAGAAAGTTTTTCTTACTTTTTTGAGGCAAACTACAATTATTAAAATCATCTATAATTATAACCTTCCTATGTTCAATAGACTCAAAGTCACCTTTATATTGTCTACGACATTCACGTTTGATTAGATTTTCAATATCTTTTATGGATACTTTTTTTATATCTCTTCCCTTAATATAAATAGGTTGTAGATTATTTGAAGATAAAAGAGTCTTATATAATTGTTTACATAAAGCTGTTTTTCCACTATTTTCCTCTCCCAAAAAAGTCAAATGAGAGACGTCATTCTTTGATATTCTTTCGAAAACACTTTCAACTGTATTTGTCATGTTCTTTTCTTCATGATCAACTAGACTAAATTGTTCAAGAAAAGGATAAACATATATATCATCTAGTAGTAACTTTTTACTACTATGTGTGAAATTAGCTCCACTATCATTTAGAAATTCGAGAAACTCATCTTCAATTGTTACTTGTGTTTCCTTTGACTTTGGATCTATGACATGGGATTGCATATCTATAACTATCTCACCTTTATCAGATACATCAGTGTTCTCAACGAACACTTTTCTTATATGGTTATATTTAAAAAAACTACATTTAACCTTTTCTCCATAATCTATTACACTAAACCCATTGGCATATTCAATACTTTTATTCCTTATCTGGTTTAAACCTGAAGGAGAAATAATTCTCAAACTAGTACCTGACAAGTTTTTTACAAACTCTGTATCAGTTTGATGTTCATGTCCGCTAAGTATTAAATCATAATTAATAGAAAAATGACTCTTTATTATTTGTTTTTCTATATCTGACAACCAATCTAAATGATGGTGTACTAAAGCTATTTTCACATCACAATCCTTAATAAATCGATAATTATCATTTAATTGATTTTCACCTATTAAAAGATTCGAAAAATCATTTTCCCCATAACATCTCCATGATGAATTGATAGATGAGATTCCAATTGACTTACCATTCATTTCATGTATTATCGAAAATTTAAACTTGGAATGTGTCTTTTTAGGTTTTATTTTTTCATAGAGTTCAAATTCAAATTCTTTATATTCTTTTATTCTTTTAATTTTATCATAGTTAGCATCTTCTGAATTAATAAAGTTATTTATTTCTTCAATGCTATCCAATCCTCCCAGGATTCCAATCTCATCCATTTTTGTATCTGCACACCTGTTTATATCATGATTTCCCGGACAAATTATAAACTTAGAAACATCAATGTCTAATTTTTCAATTATGGGGTTAATTATGATTTCCTTAAATTTATTTAACCCATTAATTGTCGAACCAAAATCTTCTCCAGCTTTATCTATTAAATCACCAGTAAAAACAACGAGTTCAATTTTCTTTTCACGTTGCAATTCATCTAACTTTAGAAAAAAAGAATCTTCTATATAATCATTCCAATCTTTTAATGTTTTATTATTTAAATGAAAATCGGTTAAGTGTAAAATTCTAATCATGGTTTTAATTTTTTTTATTATAAACTCCTAATTTTGTAATGACATTCTAGCATAAAATATAGCTTGAAAATTATTTAAAGTTTTCCTTTCATTTTCACTATGTTTTAATCTGTTATTTAGAATTATTGACAAGTCGTTGAACTCTTTTAAAACGCAATAAGATGGTAAGATTAACTTCATTTCATTCAACATTTTAGTAGTCATACTAGGTACGGCTGACCCAACATTTAAAGCATAAAAATCCAACCCATTTAAAAAATGATAAGTGTAAAATCCATAATGTTCCCTTTTAATGATGGAATAAAACATTGTGTCAACTGACCAGAAAGGTTTATCAATATAAATAATATTTGTCAGGGTTCCTTTCCTTGGGATTAAAATGGAAGGTTTATCATGTAAATAATCGTTTACATACTTCATTATACCCCCTGATCCATATAAAGGGTATTTACCTTCAGAAAGTTTTTTATAATCCTTTCCATACTTAATTTCTATAAAATCAGACAAAAGTTTCACCTCCCATCCCTCTGGCACCTCCTTATCCAACTCCTCATTCCAAACCATCTCACCTCCAGAACTCTTAAACGGTTTTCCTTCAAGCTCTGCATTTCCCATTTTTAGGGCTAAATCTTTGTCAATAGGAAACTCAAAATCCACAAACCACTCCTTATAAATTGCTTGTGCTGTTTCTTCTAATTTTTGGTTGAGTTCTTCATTGAGTTTAATTCGGTTCACAACAGTGTTGTATTCTTTTACGATTGCACGTTGTTTTTCTATTGAGGGGATAGGGAGTTCAACTTCACACATTTCTTCCCAATCGAAAAACTCATGTGCTGAACCATGTGATTTGTAACGTGCATAACGGTCAAATTCAGGTCTTCGAAACCACATCATTAAGTATTCCGAATTTAAGATATTTTCATCTTTTGATTTAAATATTCTGTAGGATGGAGAGACAATACAATCTTCCCCTTTTCTTAACGCAATTGAAATCTTTTCACCGTTTCTAGTAGTCGCTCTATTAAAGGCAAATTGTCCAGTTCTTACAACCCGATATTTAGATAAATCAATTCCAATAGTGTTCGTTTTAGCTTTCTGAAAATACTTTCTATTACTTATACCACGTAACTCTTTTATTACATTTTCCACATTCTTCTCATTACATGGTTCAATATAATTTCCTAAACGTTTATAGTTTGATTTCATAACCTAACTCTTTAAAAACGTTCAACAATTCTTTCTTAGATTCTTCTTCTTTTTGTAACAATTCAGAAATATTAACTTGTAATTCGCTCATTTTATCATCAAAATCTATGTTTTCGTCTCTATTTATGAATTCAATGTATTTACTCGGCACTAAAGAAAAATCTTTCTCTCTTATTTCTTCTATATTTGCTGAATAGCAATATTCAGGTATGTTTTCATAGTCAGAGTTTTGTAATTGCCATTTATGATAAGTTGAAGAAATTTCTTCAATGTTTTCATCTGAGAATTGAATAAACTTCTTTTCAAAAGGAATTCCTATCTGTCTTAAATCCATAAAAAGAACTTCATCTTTTCTTTCTCTATAATCTTTAGTAATATCGTTACGTTTAACAGTTCTTTTAGATTTATTGTTGTTAATTATCCAGATGGAAACACTTATGTCAGTTGTATAAAACATACTTCCAGGTAGTATGATAATGGCTTCGACTAATCCATTCTCAATTAACTTTCTACGAATTTTATATTCTTCTCCAGATCCTGACAATGCACCATTCGCCAAGATAAATCCAGCAACGCCATCATCAGAAAGTTTAGAGACCATGTTTAGAATCCACGCATAATTTGCATTACTTTTTGGAGGAACATCATAGCCTTTCCAACGTGGATCATCAATTAATTCATTATCAGCACGCCAATCTTTTTGGTTAAAAGGTGGGTTGGCCATAATGAAATCAGCTTTAAGGTCTGGATGTTGGTCTTTAGCAAAAGTATCTGCGGCAACATCACCGAGGTTAGCACCAATTCCTCTAACAGCGAGGTTCATTTTCGCCAGTTTATAAGTTGTAGAAGTGTATTCTTGTCCATAGATAGAAACCTTCTTTTTGTCTCCATGGTGGTTTTCAATAAACTTCATGGATTGCACAAACATACCTCCAGAACCACAAGCAGGGTCATAAATAATTCCCTGGTAAGGTTCAATCATTTCGGCAATCAGGTTAACAATACTTTTCGGGGTATAGAATTCACCTTTCCCTTTTCCTTCGGCCAAAGCAAATTTACTTAGGAAGTATTCATATACACGACCTACAACGTCTTGTTGTTTGTCTTTCAGTGTGTCAATGTTATTAATGGTGTCGAGTAAAGCAGCGAGTTTACTCACGTCCATATTTAAGCGCGAAAAGTAGTTGTCGGGCAATGCACCTTTTAACGATGGATTGTTTTTCTCTGTGGTGTGCAATGCGGTGTCAATAATCAAGGCAATATCGTTTTGCTTTGAGTTCTTGATGATGTGGCTCCAACGTGATTCTTCAGGCAGGAAGAAGATGTTCTTCATGTTGTAGAATTCTTTCATCTCAAGGTATTTTTCTTTGCCTTCTTCGATGAGTTCTTTTCGTCGTTCTTCAAATTTGTCGCTTGCAAATTTCAGGAATATGAGTCCTAATACTACGTGCTTGTATTCTGAGGATTCTACTGTTCCTCTTAATTTATTGGCTGAAGCCCATAGGGTTTCTTCCATTGATTTTTCATTCTTTGCTGCTGTTTTTTGCCATTTTAAATGTATGTTTTTTCTAGAATGCTACGAATAGCTTCTATTTTGTAATATCTGTAAAATCTTTCTTATTTGATAGTAGTTCCTTCTTAAGTTTTAGTTCAATTCCTTCTCAAAATTCAGAATTAGAGTTTCAAGCTTTAAAGATAATACTTAAAAAGTAAACTTATATGTCTATTCAGTAAGTTTTGCGCAGTTGTTAATAAGTAACACTTTATTCTTCTTAAGCTTCACAGAAAAACTGAGCGTAAAAGAAATTATCAAAGTATTGCTTTTACCTAAAATAGTAAGCAAATTAAAAACTACTACTAATGAAAAACTTTCCTATAGAGAGAGGGATGAATACTTAATCCCAATAGAAAGTCCTTGGCAAACCTAAAAAACAATGTGGATGTCATAAAATGAAATCAAACAAAAAACCCACAACTTAAAAAAATTGTGGGTTTTCTTTTGCGGAGAGAGAGGGATTCGAACCCTCGATACAGTTACCCGTATGACAGTTTAGCAAACTGTTGGTTTCAGCCACTCACCCATCCCTCCAGTATTTTTTAATGTGCTAGCTATGCACAGCCATTTCTCAATAGCGCTTGCAAAAATACAAATTACTTTTATGTTTCAAACCTTTTTAAGCAAATATTTTAAAGTAAAAACAACTTTACTTGGTAGAACATTAGTTACCAATGATTAAGGACAATCGTTCTATTAGAATTATTACTCCAAGTCCGTTGACTGCGTACATTACTCCTTCAGAATTTACATTCATAAGCGATTGTTTGCTGATTCTGTAAAATCCAAAAAGGAAAGCTGCAAAGACAACAATTCCCCAATCAAAGGATGCTTGACCTATATTCGATAATTCGAAAATCACCATCAATAAGGAAATGTAAATCAAAATATACTGCTGGTATAGCTTTTCAATTGACTTTATACTGAATAAAAAAGCGAAAATAACAAAGAGTAACATCGAACAAATTCTAACAAAAGGTTCAATATATTCTAAATAGAAAATAACTGAAGATGTTTCAAGAAAGGTTTCCAATAAATACTGTCCAACAAAAGCATAGCTTAACAACCAAGCTGAAAAGACAAGGTTGAGTACTTTCTCTACCCCGATTTTAGAACTCGCTACAAAGGCAATTAATAACGCTAAAACCAGAAATGGCTTTAACGGAAAAGGTGGTACATAAACTCCTAAGTTGAGATAACTAAAAAAGCCATATAAACCATAAATAAGCGCAGCTATCAAAGCAGTCTTACGGATAAGTTCCACTATCTTACATTGGATTTATTCTTCAATGCTTCTTCTACAAACTTAAAAGTAGAAAGTACTTCAGGTTTACCATCTACTACGGCTACGTTGTGTTCAAAATGCGCACTCGGTTTTTTATCCGCAGTAATAATCGTCCAACCGTCACTTAATTGAATAACACGCTCCGTTCCAAGATTAATCATCGGTTCAATAGCGATAACCAAACCTTCTTGAATCTTTTTTCCCTTCCCTCTTTTTCCATAGTTAGGAACATTTGGATCTTCGTGCATTTTACGACCAATTCCATGTCCTACTAATTCTCTCACAACTCCATAACCGTGTTTTTCGGCATGTTCTTGAATAAAGAAGCCAACATCACCTAATCTATTTCCTACGCGTGTATTCGCAATCCCTATATCCAAGCATTCTTTCGTTACTTCAAGTAACTTCATTACTTCTGGGGCAACATTTCCAATGGCAAAAGTATAAGCATGGTCTCCATAGAAGCCATTTAACTTCGCACCACAGTCAACAGAAATAATATCACCATCTTTTAACGGCTTATTGTCTGGAATTCCGTGAACAACTTGTGCATTTCTAGACATACACAAAGTATTTGGAAAGTCGTATAATCCTAGGAAACCAGGTATTGCTCCTTGCGATCGAATATAACTTTCAGCAATAGCATCCAACTCTAATGGCGTTATTCCTGGTTCGATAGCTTCCGCAATTTTCCCTAAAGTTCTACTTACTACTTGCGCTGCTTCTCTGATCAGTTCAATTTCTTCTTTCGTTTTATAGAATATCATTGTATATATCTTTTAAAAGTAAAAAGGGAACACTTTAATGCTCCCTTTTGTTTTATATTTTTTACAATTAATTAAGCAAGAACTTCCGCTACCTTATCTGCAGCTTCTTGTAAAAGAATTGCAGAGTGAACGTTTAGTCCAGAGTCATCAATTAATTTTTTTCCTTCTTCCGCATTTGTTCCTTGTAAACGAACAATGATTGGAACTGGAATTCCACCCATGTTTTTGTATGCATCAACAACACCTTGAGCAACACGGTCACAACGAACGATTCCTCCAAAGATGTTAATAAGGATAGCTTCAACGTTTTTATCTTTTAAGATAATTTCAAAAGCCTTCTCAACACGTGCAGCATCTGCTGTTCCACCAACGTCTAAGAAGTTTGCTGGATTACCTCCAGACATTTTGATAATATCCATAGTTGCCATTGCTAAACCAGCACCATTAACCATACATCCAACGTTACCATCTAACTTAACAAAATTTAATCCTGCCTCATCTGCCTCAACCTCTGCTGGGTCTTCTTCAGACTTATCACGCATTTCTGCATAAGCTGGATGACGGTATAAAGCTGAATCATCTAAAGTTACCTTAGCATCAACTGCGATTACTTTATCATCTGAAGTTTTTAATACTGGATTAATTTCAAATAAAGAAGCATCACATCCAACGTAAGCAGCGTAAAGATTCGCAACGAATTTTACCATTTCTTTGAACGCTTGTCCTGATAAACCTAAGTTAAAAGCAATCTTTCTTGCTTGAAAACCTTGTAAACCAACACGTGGGTCAATTTCTTCTTTAAAAATTAATTCTGGAGTATTATCAGCAACTGCCTCAATGTCCATTCCTCCTTCTGTAGAGTAAATGATTACATTTCGTCCTTTTGCTCTGTCCATTAAAACAGACATGTAAATTTCTGATATTTCACTTTCTCCTGGATAATAAACATCCTCTGCAATGTAAACTTTATTTACTTTCTTACCAACTCCATTTGTTTGAGCTGTCTCTAGGTGTCCTCCTAACATTCCTTTAACAACCTCCTCAACTTTGTCGATACCTTTTGCTAAAACAACACCGTGAGAACCAGTTTCTTCAATTAATCCCTTACCACGTCCACCTGCGTGAATCTGTGCTTTAACCACGTACCATCCTGTACCAGTATCTTCTGTTAATTTTTTTGCTGCAGCAACTGCATCTTCTACCTTATCAATAACAACCCCTCTCTGTGTTGCCACTCCGAAGCTATTAAGAATTGATTTTCCTTGATATTCGTGTAAATTCATTATCGTTTATCTTACTAATTAATTTTGGCGCTAATTTACTGTTTATTCAGACATAATTCAAGTTATATCTCTAAAAAAGATTAAACTATTGTATTATTCCTAAAACAGTGTAAAAATGTTGATATACAAAAAAAGCCCACCTATAAAAACAAGTGAGCGAATTTTTATATCTTATTCACGGTGTCTTAAGACAATTTCTCGCTAGAGACAGTCAAGCTCTTTCTTCCTTTACGACGACGAGCAGCTAGTACTCTTTGACCGTTTTTTGTAGCCATACGACTACGGAATCCGTGTTTATTTCTTCTTTTACGTTGCGATGGTTGGAACGTTCTTTTCATGACCTATTTATTAAAATTTTATAATTCGTTTTCCTGTAAGGACCGCAAAGATAATGTTTATTTCTCTTTATCAAAGTCGAAATGCAAAAATATTACTTTTTTTCTGACTTTTCTAACTTTCTAATAGTAATTTTGTAAACTATATTGAAATTCAGAATATGTTAAGGCCTAAGAAAGACAATCAAATCAAAACAAAAATTACGAAAAGTTCACTGCAAAAAGCAAAACGAATTTTTAGCTATATAAAACCATACAGAACTATTTTCATAGTTGGTTGGTTCTTTTTACTTCTCTCCTCTTCTGCCGGATTGTTTTTCCCTTATCTATTAGGACAGTTGCTAGGTGGAGATTTACCCGAAGCAGGTGCTAGCAATGCAGAAATGCTAGAAAACGTTGACTTAAACAATATCAATAGTGTAGCAATACTCCTATTGATTCTATTTATCATACAGAGTGTGATGTCTTTTTTCAGAATCGTTATCTTCACTAGGGTAACAGAAGGTGTAATGAAGGATATTCGAACAGATGCTTTTAATAAACTGATTTATATGCCAATGGATTTCTTTAATAGAAATAAAGTTGGGGATTTAACAAGTAGAATTGCTTCTGACATTAGTTTAATACAAGACACCTTAAGAACGACAATAGCAGAATTCTTCAGACAAATATTAATCATTATAGGTTCCGTAATCTTTATTACTATTGTTTCTTGGGAATTAGCCCTTATCATGTTAGGAATTATTCCAATCATGGCCATAATCGCAGTACTATTCGGTAGATTTATTAGAAAACTAAGTAAAAAAGCCCAAGATAGTTCGGCGGAATCAAATACGATTTTAGAGGAAAGTTTAGTAGGTGTTACCAACGTAAAAACTTTTACGAATGAACACTTGATGATTAGCAAGTATCAAAAAGCCATTGAGAATATTAGAAAACTAAATGTTCACAGTGGAAACTGGCGTGGTGCATTTGTTTCTTTTATCATTATGTTCCTATTCGGTGCCATCGTATTTATTATTTGGAGAGGATTGCATATGACGATTGGTCCAGACGCGACATTAGACAAAGGAGACTTCTTCTCGTTTATCATGTTTACGATGTTTATGGCCGCCAGTATCGGAAGTATTCCGGATCTATACGCGACAATACAGAAAACAATTGGAGCAACCGAACACCTAATGGATATTATCGCCGAGGATACAGAAATCCAACTACATACAGGAACGAGAACAACACCTATTCAAGGAGATGTATCTTTTGAGAATGTTTCCTTCTACTACCCACAAAGGCAAGACTTTAAAGTTTTAGATAAACTTTCTTTTTCGGCAAAAAATGGACAAAGAATCGCTTTAGTTGGTTCCTCTGGAGCTGGAAAATCAACCATCGCTTCTCTCCTACTTAGATTTTATGAACCAACAGGAGGTCACTACAAAATTGACGGAATAGATGTAGAAGAATTTTCTTTAGAATTCCTAAGACAACACATTGCATTAGTTCCACAAGAAGTAATTTTATTTAGTGGAAGTATTCGTGAAAACATACTGTTTGGAAAAAATGATGCCAGCGAAGAAGAAGTTCTAGATGCAGCAAGAAAAGCAAATGCACTTGACTTTATACAATCATTCCCACAAGGATTCGACACAGAAGTTGGGGATAGAGGACTTCAACTTTCAGGAGGACAAAAACAAAGAGTGGCGATTGCTCGTGCAATTCTTAAAAACCCTACGATTCTGATACTAGACGAAGCAACGTCTGCACTTGACTCTGAGTCTGAACGCTTGGTACAAGAAGCTTTAAATAACTTAATGTTAAACAGAACTTCCTTTATCATTGCACATAGACTTTCAACGATTAGAGAATCAGACTTAATTCTTGTTTTAGATCAAGGGAAAATTGTAGAAAAAGGAACACACGAAGAACTCATTCAGAAAAACGGATTCTACACCAACTTAAATGAAGCACAATTGCGTTAATAAAAAAGTAGAATGGCATTGCTTTAAAGCATAGACATCTATTATCTTATTAAAGATTAGTTGATTAAAAACTAGTGAAAGAATTTGACTTCAAAAAATTTATCGTATTTTTATCGCTTATATATAATATTAGTAATATATTTGACTTAAATCTAACATCAAGCAAACTATGAAAATTTTATTAACTCTTTTTTCTATTCTAATTATCCCTGGTTTTCTTTTCAGCCAAAAGGTTCAGAAAGCAAAGGGACAAAGAGCTAAGAACCAAGAGTCTGGTTGGAAAAATTCAGCAAACTGGGAAGACCATAAACATGAAGTATTTGTAAATATCGGTCCATCATTCTTTCTAGGTGATGTAGGTGGATTAAATAGAGTTGGAACAACAAAATCTCCTGTAGATTTAGATGGTAAGAGTACTCGATTTCAAATCGGTGCTGGATATAGATATAAATTTCATCCAAGATTTTCAACAACAAGTAATTTAACGTATGCGATGCTTTATGGAAGTGATTCTTTCACAGAAGAAGAAATTCGTAGAAGTAGAAACATCACTGTTAGAACACAACTATTAGAGTTAACACAAAGAATTGAATTTATTGTTTGGGCTAAAGAAGACGTTAAAACGACCTACAATACAGGCCAAAGAAATATGGCTGATATCTTTTACGTTTACACAGGTATTACAGGCTTCCTTTATGCACCTCAAGCACAAATTAATGATAAATGGACAAATCTTCGTCCTTTAAAAACAGAAGGACAAGGCTTACCAGGTGGAGCAAAACCTTATGGTTTATTCAACTTCGGTATTCCAGTAGGTATTGGATTTAAGTATGGACTGCCAGGAAACTGGAGAGTAGGAATAGAAGTTTCATATACAAAGACATTTACAGACTATCTAGACGATACAAGTACTGAATATTACGATCCAAACGTATTGTTAAACGAACTTGGTGAAGACGCAGTTTACGCTGCTAACCCAGCAAAAGAAAATCACACCTGGTTTTCAGCTGGACAACAAAGAGGTAATAAGAAAGATAAGGACGCATATATGTTCTTAAACATCACCCTAACTAAAAACATTACTGGTTTAGGTGGTAATAAACAAAAACGCTCTAAAGGAAAATACCAAGGTAAGAGTAGAACTAAATTCTAGTTTCGTCTATATTTTTCGAATATTCATAGGTTTCACATCATTTTAATTGAATCCTTATATAATTTTTTAAAGAAGCTGTAATGGCTTCTTTTTTATTTCTATTTTTGTGTAAATTATTTAGCTATGTATTCGATTCTTAAACGCATTCTATTTCTTTTTGATCCAGAGAAAATTCACCACTTAACTTTTAGTTTAATCAAAACAGCATTAAAAGTTCCAGGGATGAAATCTATTTGGAAAAAACGCTTTGTTATTGAAGACAAAAAATTGGAAAGAGAATTGTTTGGAATTAAGTTTAAAAATCCAGTTGGACTGGCAGCAGGATTCGATAAAAACGGAGTACTATTTAACGAATTAGAATACTGCGGATTCGGTTTTATTGAAGTAGGAACTGTTACCCCTAAGCCACAAGAAGGAAATCCTAAAAAGCGACTTTTCAGATTAATAGAAGATAAAGCGATTATCAATAGAATGGGTTTCAACAATGAAGGTGTCGATGAGTTAGTTAAGAGGCTAAAAGAGAAAAACACAGCGCTAATCATTGGAGGGAATATTGGAAAAAACAAAGATACACCCAACGAAGAAGCAGTCAATGATTATGTGATTTGCTTTAATGCTTTGTACCAACATGTAGATTACTTCGTGGTAAATGTTAGTTCGCCAAACACACCCAACCTAAGAGAATTACAAGATAAAGCGCCTTTGACAGTTTTATTAAATACCTTAAAGGAATTAAACGCAACAAAGGAAATACAGCGCCCTATCCTACTGAAGATAGCTCCTGATTTGACAAACGAGCAATTGGATGACATCGTAGATATCGTCGCAGATACAAAAATCGAAGGTGTAATCGCTACAAATACAACTATTGATAGGTCTGGTTTAAAGACACAGAACCTTGATGAGATTGGAGCAGGTGGACTTTCTGGAAAGCCATTAACAAAGCGTTCTACAGAAGTAATTCGCCACCTACACCAAAAGTCTAACGGTAGCTTCCCTATTATCGGAGTGGGAGGAATTCATACTCCAGAAGACGCAATAGAAAAGCTAGATGCTGGTGCTTCATTGATTCAGGTTTACACCGGATTTATCTATGAAGGACCGAAAATGGTTAGAAAAATTAACGAAGCCATTTTGAAATATTAATCTTTTAGTATATTAGTAAAATGAAAGATTTGAAAATTATTGAATGCCCTAGAGATGCAATGCAAGGAATTGAAAACTTCATTCCTACGGCTGACAAAATCAAATACATCAATCAACTGCTTAAAGTTGGTTTCGACACCATCGATTTCGGTAGTTTTGTCTCTCCTAAGGCCATTCCTCAGATGAGAGATACAGCTAAGGTTTTGAAGGGTCTTGAACTTTCAGAAGATTCCGCAAAGTTATTAGCTATTATAGCAAACGAAAGAGGTGCGCAAGATGCTGCAGCTTTTGAAGAAATAGATCAATTAGGTTATCCTTTCTCGATTTCGGAAACTTTCCAGCAACGAAACACCAATACTTCTATCGAAGGAAGTATGAGAAGATTGGAGAGCATTCACAGCATAGCGGATAAGGCCAAGAAAAAATTAGTCGTATACATTTCTATGGGATTTGGAAATCATTATGGAGACAAATGGAGTCCGGAAATCGTTGTTGAATGGGCTGAAAAGTTAAATAAAGACTTCGGAATAGAAATCCTAGCACTTTCTGATACTGTTGGAGTTGCATCGCCTGAGTTAATCACCAACGTTTTGGACATCGTTATACCTGAAATGAAAAAGGTGGAAATTGGCGTACACCTACATACAACTGCAGACACATTCGCAGAAAAAATAAAGGCTGCTTATGATTCAGGCTGTAGAAGATTTGACGGAGCTATCAGAGGTTTCGGAGGTTGTCCAATGGCTGAAGATGATTTAGTTGGAAATATGCCAACAGAAAAAATGATTCAGTGGTTCAACGAAAATAATATCAAAACGGGAATCAATCAAGACGAATTAGAAAAATCCATTACACAAAGTACATTTGTTTTCAATTAAAATTACATGAAAAAATTTATCACATTAACTGTCTTTCTTTGCTTCTTTGCCACACTTTTCGGACAGAAGTCAGCAACACAAGATTTGGTTAAGTTTAGCAATCTAGTTATCATCGGAAACTTTACGGTTGATATTCTTCCTTCGGCAGAAAATATTGCTGTTGCAGAATCAGGAAGTGAAGAAGTGGATATCGAAAAGTTGGTATTCTCTTATTCGGGAGAAACTCTTACTATTAAATATACAGGAAGCTTTGTGAAAGACATTGACCTTAATTTAACGTTACATTATTCAGGTCAAATTTCATCTATCGTAGCAAGAAGGGGTGCAGAAATCACTCAGTTGGATGCTGGAAAGTTTGAAAACGTAGTGAAATATCGCGTTGAAACAGGCGGAAAAATCTTAATTCGAAATGTAGTAGCTGAAAAGATAGACGCTTCAATTTCAAAAGGTGGATCGATTCGATTGATTGGAGAAACCAATAATTTGGAAGCAAATGTTAAAGCAGGTGGTACAATAGCAACTGCAAATTTACGTTCTACAAATGTAGTAGCAAGCGTTTCCTTAGGAGGTGAAATAATCTGTTTAGCAGAAGAAACCTTGGCAGCAAAGGTAACAAGTGGCGGTACTATTAGTTATACAGGTAAACCTAAAGTAGAACAAACGATTAAATTAGGTGGAACAATCGAACAGTTATGAAAATAATATTACTCTTCTTAACGCTATTTATTTTTGCTGCTTGTACAAGCGACAATCAAGACCTTGATAAGGGAGAAAAGCAAGAGGAAGATACAATTGAACAAAGTCAAGAAAAGGAAAATGATACATCATCTTCAGATGATAATTCCTCAAAAGTTGTCGTAGAAGAAGCGGAAGCAACAGATTTTTCCTACGAAGGCTTTGATGATAAAAAATATTATGAGCTGTTAATTGAAACGCATTTATGCAATCCCAATTTTGACGCTGCTAATCCAGACGGCTCCACTCCTTGTAGTTCAAAACTTTTCAAATTCTTTCCTTACAATCACAAAAGAGACATTGAAAACGCTTTTATTTTACAAGTAAAAGCAGGTGTAAACAACTATCCATATCGCCGACTTTTAATCTTCGTTAGAGAAAAAGGAAAACTTGTTTTAATGAACGGAATTATCGGTTACCTTGTTGAAAGAAAACCACGAGAAAATGATATCGACGACCTTGTTGTTGCCATCATTGACGACCTTGGAAACAATCAATTTGATAGATACGATGTCCTACTACGCTACAAGGAAGGAAAATATCACTTTGTCGAAGCTATAGGAGATTTACAAGGAAATTTTGACAATCCGAAGTTAAAAAAAGAAGCAAGTAAAGCTATTGAAGAAAGAATCAACCAAAAGGAACTTATTTTTTGAGAAAATTAATATACATATCTCTTGTTCTACTGCTAACTTCGTGTATATCGAAAACCGAACTAAAGCCACTATTCCCTTTTATAGACTTCAATGCCAACAGCGCTAAGGTTTGGGTGATTCATCAATCGTCAAATAAAAACGACCCGAATGTAACGGCACTCGACAAATACAAGACTTGTTTTATCTTTTACAGCAACAATACTTTTAAAAAGCAAGAATTAATTCACCTAGGAAGTGACAAAGGTGACTTTGGTAAATATCAAATTATTCAGGAATCAGAAGGAGAATTTTCATTAAAAATCTCAAGTAAGGTTGACAGATCAGCATCCTACAAAATCACTTATCTAGACAGTGAGAATCTTACATTAAAAAATAAAGAAACCAATGTTATTTGGGACTTCAGAACACTAACACCTCCCCGCTATGATAATAATTATTGATGTTGGCTACACCGCAATCTATAAACTTGAAGACTTAGTAGATCAGTATATAGACTTCAAAACCATTCCCATATTCGACATCAATATTGAAGAGTTAAAAGAATTGAAACCAAAAGGTATCATTATTTCGCATGCCCACTTCTCCATTCACGAACAAGATTATTCGAAATTCACGGAAGTTCTCCAGCCCTTATTAGAGTTGAATCTTCCGATGTTGGGAATAGGAGTTGGACAACATTTACTAGGCGTTTGCTATGGCGCTTCTCCTGGTTATGCACCTTACCGTCATGATTTAGTGGAAATTGGAATACTAGAAGATGATGAATTGCTAGACAAACTACCTGATGTTTTTGAAATGATAAAAGACAATGCAGGAACAGTTTCCATTCCACCAAAGTTCAAACTACTTGCCAATTCTGACTATTCCATTAATGAAGTTATGAGGAAAGAAGATGCGCCTGTCTACGGAGTTCAGTTCTTATTAGAAAACTCTGGAAACTATGGAGGAATCATTATGGATAACTTTGTGAATATTTTAACCAAAGAAGAGAGTTAACCTTCATTATATTTTAAGAACTTAGCGCTTATGTTATTAAATCGACTGTGGATAGGATTATTTGTAATTGCCGTTGTATTTGGGCTTATTAAACTCTTGTTTTTTGGAGAATTATTGATATTCCAAGAATTGGTGAATGCACTTTTTGAGAGCGCTAAAACTGCTTTTGAAATCGCTTTATTTTTAACAGGTGCTTTGGCATTGTGGATGGGTTTCATGGAAATCGGAAACAAAGGTGGAGCCATCAAAATCCTTTCTCGTCTTGTTTCTCCATTATTCACTAAATTATTCCCAGAAGTTCCAAAAGACCATCCGGCAACAGGTGCAATGATGATGAATTTTAGTGCAAACATGCTCGGTTTAGACAATGCTGCAACTCCTTTAGGTCTAGAAGCCATGAAGGAATTACAAGAGCTTAATCCTAAAAAAGATACCGCTTCGAACGCACAAATCATGTTTTTGGTTCTAAATACTTCAGGTTTAACAATCATTCCGGTTAGTATTTTAGCCTATAGAAGTACTTATGGCGCTGTTTCGCCTTCAGAGGTGTTTCTACCTATTTTATTTGCAACTTATTTTGCCTCTTTAGCTGGACTAATAGTTGTTTCTATTAAGCAGAAAATCAACCTATTAAACAAAACTGTTCTTCTTTACCTCGGTTCATTAACCGTTTTTATCGTAGGACTTTTAATTCTCCTCTACAAGAATCCGCAATGGGTTGAACCCGTTTCTGCCATCGGTGGAAACCTTATTCTCTTTTCCATTATTCTCCTATTTATTGGACTTGCCGTTAAAAACAAAATCAATGCTTACGAAGTTTTTGTTGACGGTGCAAAAGACGGATTTAAAGTCGCAATTTCAATCGTTCCTTTCCTAGTAGCAATACTTGTAGCCATAGGAGTTTTCAGAGCATCTGGTGCCATGGAAATGTTGTTTGAAGGAATAAAGACAGCATTGGTATACTTTGGAGCCGTACATACAGAATTTATCGAAGCACTTCCAACTGCCTTTATGAAACCATTTAGTGGGTCTGCATCTAGAGGAATGATGATTGAAGCCTTTGAAACATACGGAGTGGACTCATTTATCGGAAAAATGACAGCCACCTTCCAAGGTTCAACGGATACCACACTTTATATACTAGCAGTTTACTTCGGTTCTGTAGGAATTAAAAAGACGAGATACGCAGTAGGCGCTGGTTTATTTGCCGACTTTGTGGGAATCGTAGCAGCGATATTGATTTCCTATTTATTCTTCGCTCAATAAAAAATTAACAAGTATTTTCAGCTTGACTTATCAGGGCGAATAAAAGATTAAATAATTTATTGTATCTTTGCACGCAATTAACTCTAAATAGAAGCGCAGATGTATTTAACAATGGAAAACATTTTATTAATTGGTTCTCTTCTATTGTTTGTTAGTATTATTGCCGAAAAAACATCTTACAGATTCGGTGTGCCTACTCTTCTACTTTTCTTGGCTATCGGAATGTTAGCTGGTTCAGAAGGTATCATTGCGAAAATTAGTTTTAACGACCCTAGAGTAGCACAGTTCATCGGTGTTATAGCTTTAAATTTCATTCTTTTCTCCGGTGGTTTGGACACCAACTGGAAAGCCGTTCGGCCTATTTGGAAAGTAGCCATCACCCTGTCAACTGCAGGAGTTTTAGTTACAGCAGTAACGCTCGGATTATTCATTAACTACCTGACGGACTTTACCTTATACGAAAGTTTACTATTAGGTTCTATCGTTTCTTCCACCGATGCGGCGGCGGTATTCTCCATTCTTCGTTCCAAAAACATTGCATTAAGAGAAAATCTACGTCCAACACTAGAGCTTGAAAGTGGTAGTAACGACCCGATGGCTTATGTTTTGACAATTTCATTTCTTACGCTTGTAACGAATCCTAGTCAAGGCTTCCTTTCTATTGTACCGCTATTCCTAACACAGATGATTTTGGGTGCGGTTGCAGGATTCGGATTTGGATACTTAAGTAAGTACATCATTAACAATATTAAGTTAGCGTTTGAGGGTCTATATCCTGTACTTGTTATTTCTTTAATGTTTATCACATTCTCAGCAACTGATTCATTCGGTGGAAACGGATTCTTAGCCATTTATATCGCTGGAGTTTATTTAGGAAACCAAGACTTAATCAACAAGAAAACCATTCTAAAAATGTTTGATGGTTTGGCTTGGCTGATGCAAATTGTATTATTCTTAACGCTAGGACTTTTGGTATATCCTTCACAGATTATGCCGGTAATGGAAATAGGAATTATTATTTCATTATTCCTCATCTTTATTGCGAGACCTGTTGCGATTTTCGTTACAACCATTCCGTTTAAGATGCGTATTCAACGTAAATTGTACCTATCATGGGTTGGTTTAAGAGGTGCAGTTCCAATTGTATTCGCTACCTATCCTTTGATTGCGGGAATTGATAAAGCCAATATGATATTCAATATTGTATTCTTTATTTCGGTCTCCTCGGTTTTATTGCAAGGAACAACGCTCGGATTGTTTTCAAAATGGTTGAAAGTTGATCTTCCGGAAGAACTAAAAGTCGCAACAGATACAGATAAATTAGTTTCTAATCCTCCCAAGGCAATTATGCATGAGGTATTGGTACCAGAATTCTGTACAGCTATTGGACAAAAGATTGTTAATCTCGGCTTCCCAAGCGATACAGTCATTCCACTCATAAAACGAGAGAATCATTATATCACACCTGAAGGTTCTACAATTATAAAAGGAAATGATGTCTTAGTTATTCTTTCTGATTCAGAAGAAGGTTTCGAGGAACTGAACAAGTGTTTACAGTTAAGGAAAATCGATTAATTGTCAAAAACCTTAGCTTGGTTACTGCGTTAATTCTTGATAGTTAAACATATCTGTTAATCCTTTCTCTTGGAAATATTTTCTGGCTTCTGCTTCGTTTCTATAACTTGCCATGACGAAGTCTCCTCCCCAAGCACCTAGTGATTTTACAGCATAGGGATAATCTGAAAACAAACGATTCTGAACAGTTGATACTTCTAGAATATTGGCCAACATAACTTCACTTTCGTTCATTAAGTCTTCCCATTCTTCGATAGCTGAACAAGATACCGCAGCGTCAATAATTTCATTTATTCGAACTAAATCCTCTGGAGAAACCTCCTTGTTTTTAAACGAGGCCACTTCTTTGGCACTATCTTGCTTCTGTCCTAAATAAACAAATAACAAATGATCCGTAACTTTAGCGGATAAAACAAACTGTTTTTCCATTCTGTTTTCAACTGTATATACAATGGCCTGCCTGCTTAAAGACGTAGCGACATCATAACCAGATCCACCAAATGAATGTGCGAGTAAATCATAACTATCTTGTCCTGACCATTGACTCAATAAAGCGATAAGTGTTGAACTCGTCCCAAAACCGTAAGCACGATTAAAGTCAGTTGTCACCTTAAAATTTTTACCAATAATTTCTACTGCAGGATTGTTGGATTGAATCAGTTTTAGTAATTCTTGGATAACATTTGCCTTCTTCTCATCGTTTGTTGAAATGATTTCTAATTCTTTTGAAAATCGAATTTCCAACCAGCAAGTATCACCTTCAAAACTTTGCCATAAAGTTTCGCCATCAGCATGAGGTATCACTTCTAAATGTTGACCAACATTCAAAGGGAAAGCCATACTTTTAGCTCCTCGTAAAACAAGGTATTCACCAAAAAGCATCAATTTTCCCCAAGCTGAAAAGCGACTATTCATACTACTAGATAAATCCATTCTTTTCGGCTAAATTCCTAACCGACGAGACAGACACTACCTTATCCTTGAAGTGATTCACTACAAAATCTTTATGAACCTCAGGAACACCTAATTGCTTTAGAATATTCAATAAGTGCATCTTCATGTGACCTTGCTGAATTCCAACTGTCACCAAGTTTTTAACTGCCGAATAGTTATTAGCCAATCCAATAGCTGCTGCAATTCCCATCAATTCTTCTGCTGAAGGATAATCAAGTAATTCCAAGCTCAATTTAACAAGTGGATGCAAATTTGTCAATCCTCCAACTACACCAAGTGCAAAAGGAATTTCTAGGTAAAATCTAAAGATATCTCCATCGATTTCGCAGTGACTCAACGAAGTGTATCGTCCTGTATGTGAAGCATAAGTATGACTACAAGCTTCTACAGCACGGAAGTCATTTCCTGTCGCTAAAACAACAGAATCGACACCATTCATAATGCCTTTATTGTGCGTTGTTGCACGATTTGGATCTACTTCTGCTACGCGAACTCCCAATCTAAATCTTCTTGCGAATTCCTTTCCAGTCATACCTTTTACGGCACCATCCAACTGATCGATTGTCGTTTCAAGCGTACATCTCACCTTACAGTTGGGCGTAAAGTTTGAAAGAATACTCATCAATACTTCAAGCCCATCTTCCTTAAAGTCAGCTTGTTCACTATGCCATGCTTTGAAAGACGAAGCAAACTGTTCCAAACAAGAATTAATAAAGTTAGCTCCCATTGAATCAACCGTTTCAAAAGTGGCGTACAACTGCATTAAACCAGGCTCTAAATCACTTAAGTCCTTTAATTCAATATCCATGATTCCACCACCTCTTTTCACCATATTTTCGGTGATTTCGCTGGTATCTGCAATCAATCTTTCTTTTAATTCTGAGAACTTAGACAAAAGTTTGTCTTTATCGTCCGTCCATAAAAAATGAACTTGTCCGATTTTCTCAGTTCCTAAAACTTCTGTTTTAAATCCACCTTTATCAAACCAAAACTTAGCACTGTTAGCTGCTGCTGCAACCACCGAACTTTCTTCTACAACCATAGGTACCATATATGCTTTTCCATTGATTAGCATATTCGGGCAAATAGAATAAGGCAAAGGAAAACTCGTGATCGTATTTTCACTAAATTCCTCAATTAACTTTTGTGTTTCTCCGTCTAAGTGATGAAAACTTTTAAAAACAGACAATGCTTCTTCCGAATTTTCGTGGAAGCTTGTTACTAATTCCAATTTTTCGTCTCTTGTTTTCTTTGAAAAACCATGAACGATTTCATTCCTTCTCCTCATGTTATTTTCCTTTGATCGTTAATATTGTACGAGCCAACATTAGCCCTTCAATTTGATATTTTATAAATTCATCTAATTCTTCTTGCGATTCTTGCGCATATTTTAACAAACCCGAAGCTTGTCCATATATTGCATTCATGTCGGATTTTTGTACTAAGTAGTAACCATCCAAGAAATTTTGAACTCCTCCACTAATGATAAGTGTTTGACATTTAATCTGGTCACCTAATTCACCAACTAATCGATTTGCAATGTCAACCATTTCTTCTGCACTGTGTCCAACTTGAACAAAAGGCATAAGAAATTCGCTTTTCGCTTTATTTCTAAGTAGTTCCAGTTTAGCGAAATTTGTTCCTCCATTGGCTGCAAACTCAATCGCTACCAAAGGTAAAAGCAATAAACGCTTCATACTTTCATACCCAAAACCTTGTCCTACTTCTTTTACGATAACCTGAACATCAACTTCATCCATAAAGCGTTCAATCGTTTCAATAGGCGGATATTTAATAAAGTCACCTTCTGGTTGCATCCATTCTTGCAAAGGATTCACATGAATAATTACTCCGTCGGCTTTTAACTTATCTGTCAATTCTTGAATTTCAGTAATCGTTCCATCATCTAGCATTTTCTCAATTTGGGCAATCCCAAAATTAAGATAGAATGGAACTTCTTCACCGAGAAGAGATCTAAGGTCAAAACCTTCTAGTTTCTCTCCACCTTCCAAAGCAATACGAGCTGAACCAACTCCTAAACCAAGGCCGAATTTAGCAGCAGCTTTCGCCAATCTAAAATTAATCTCATTGGTTTTCTTTGTTCCACCAGTCATGCTAGAAATCCATAAAGGAAATTTCATTTTTTGATGTCCAAACTTAATAGGCCATTCTGCATCTTTTTGAGGATGCCCTGCCAACATCGGTTCATAATAGAAACGAGAATCAACTTCTTCATTTTGAGATAAAAAAGCCAAAGCCATGTGACTATCCTTTCTCGACTCTGTTTTTTCAACTACTGTCCTATGCTGAATTTCTTTACTATCCATATAAACAAAAGTAATGTTTAATAATGAGAAAGAAAGGTTAGAACACGAAAATTTAACTCCCACAGTGAACCCAATGAGATTAAATAATCACACCTTTATACATTGTAAGATTAAGAAATTGAAAATTAAAGAATTATCTACTTGTCGTACTTATTGAACAAATACAATAAGATTGCTCGGTCCTCTTCAGTTACCTTCTTTCCTCTTCTTTCCATCATTTTGTTGGCTGCTTCAATCGCTTTATCAAAATCAAAAGTAGGAGAATTTTCTTGTCCACCCCAAGAGAAGTTTTCTACAAACTTTGGAGGAAATCCATCCGTAAAGATATTTGCACTTACCCCGACAACTGTAGCGGTATTCAGCATTGTATTGATAGAAGTTTTAGAAAAGTCCCCCATCGTTACTCCCATGAATTGAACATCTGTTTGTTCCACTTCTCTAGTTACGTAATTGTATGTCTTCACGTTTCCATAATTATTCTTTAGGTTCGAACAATTGGTGTCAGCACCAAAATTACACCATTCACCAACGACAGAATTTCCTAGGAAACCATCATGTCCTTTATTTGAATAACCATGAAAAATAACATTTACGACCTCTCCTCCAATTTTACAGTGTGGCCCAAGTGAAGTAGCGCCGTAAACTTTTGTAGCCATCTTTAGAACGCTGTGCTCTGCCATTGCCAGGCCACCACGAACAACACTTCCTTCCATGATTTCTGCGTCCTTACCTATATAAATAGGTCCTGAATTCACATTTAAAACAGCACATTCTACTATCGCACCTTCTTCGATAAACAATTGAGACTTGTCACCAATCAATGTATTAGTAGGTGACAAAGGAGCACTCTTTTTATGTGAAGTATAACTCGCAAAATCAGCTTTTAAAATCTCTTCATTCTTCCCATAAAGATCCCAACGATTTTGCAAAACAATTAAATCATCAGAATGAAAAGAAAAAGTTTTTGAAGGGTTGCACTCTCTCCCTCTGTGTGCGATGAATACATCATTTAAATACAAAGAAGCACCTATTGCCAATTGCTGTACTTTTTCAACCAACGATTCTGTTGGAATCACTGCTGCATTGACCCAGTAATTATCTTCTAGCACTTTTGCTGGAAATTTCCCAGATAAATACGCTTCCGTACGAAAGGTAATTCTAGCGTTAGGACAATAATACTTCCAGCGCTCATCATTGGTCCACATACCTGTTCTTAGTTTACCTACAGGACGAGTTAATGTCAAAGGCGCAAAAGCTAAATGATTGTCGTAATCGTGTAAAATTATATTCATCTTAGAGAAGTATTTATTTCTACAAAGAAAACGATTTATTTCGTTAATTGCAGACTCTTTTAGAACTTTTACAGTTCTGTGTAAAAGTTAAATTATCTCTAAAAATTATGATATATCAAAATTTGTGATATATTTACTACGAATTTAGCTGCTAAAATTAAACTTAATCGACCAAATACCTGTGAAAGTAGTTTTCATTACTCAAAAATCCATCCTTGTATAAATTGAGATTGTTTTATGCTTAGCGGTTTACTTTAAACAATTATTTATAAACTAACAT
Source organism: Brumimicrobium sp. (assembly GCA_035497735.1). Taxonomy (GTDB): domain Bacteria; phylum Bacteroidota; class Bacteroidia; order Flavobacteriales_D; family Crocinitomicaceae; genus Brumimicrobium. The sequence continues at coordinate 147,013 of DATJCX010000037.1, forward strand.
TTAAAATTATGAGAAATTATTTACAATTTAAAACCTTGGGAAGTGCTTTCCTATTGGTGTTTTTATTCGCCTTTATACCGAAAACCACCTTTGCATTTTGTGACTTCGACAAAGGCGTTGTTACGGCAAGTGTTAATGCTATCTGTGCTGGCGAATCTGTTACCTTAACGCATTCTGGTTTTGAATATGCTGCTGATTTTCAATGGCAACATAGAGAAGATTTAGCTGGAGCTTGGATTGATATTCCTGGTGCTACAGCTTCAACTTATGTTGCTACACCAATCGTAACGACGCAGTATAGAATGGGCATGATAAACAATGACGACTTCTGTGACGACTGGTTGGATCCGTATTTCACAGACCCTATAACTATTTCTGTCAATACAGGAGGAGGCAACAATGCCGGAGAAGGTTCCGAAGTCGAGGTCTGTATCTCAGAAGAAGAGGTTGATTTAAGTGAACTATTTACAGGCGGAGACACTGGCGGAACGTATAGTTATCCCGACGACGAAAGTCTGATAAATGGTGCTACTTTTAATATATCGAACTTAAACAGCGGTACTTATACCGTATTTTATTCTGTAGAAGGATCATGTGGTTCAGATACAGCAGAATCAATAATCACAATTATAGGAAATGCCTATCCAGGAGAAAACACGACACACGCTGCTTGCTCTGCAGAAGGAACAATTGAACTTGATGGATTATTCCCAGGAAGCGATGCAAATGGAACATTTAGCTATCCATCAGATGAAAGTTTAATCAACAACTCTACATTTGATATTTCAAACTTACCTGCTGGTACCTACACAGTTTATCACATTGTGAGCACGGACTGTTCAGAAGACCAAGCCGAAGTTGTTATCACTGTTTCTAGTTCAGCAAATGCTGGAGCTGACGCAGCTTTAACAGTTTGTAAAAATGAACCATTTAACTTATCTGGACTACTAGACCAAAACGCAGATTTTGGCGGAGTTTGGACGGAAGGAAATAACATTTTAGAAGAAAGTGTTATAGTTGCTGGAAACACTGGAGGAGTATTCACATACACCTACACAGTAGGAAGTGACGGTTGTCCTGACGCTGTTGCAACATTTACAATTACTGTTGACGAAGAATGTGATTACTTAGGAGTGAATGATGAAATTTTTGCTCACATTTCTATCTATCCAAACCCAACAACTAATAGTGTAAATCTTACAAACTTAGACAAAGAATTCAATGCTGAAATAGTTGATTTAAACGGAAGAGTTGTTTTGACAAAAACTTTAAACGCAAACAATTCAACTATTTCTTTAGAGAAATTTGAAAGTGGAATTTACGCTTTAAGAATCTTCAATAATGAAGGTCAAAAAGTAGTTAAGATTATTAAGAAGTAATTTTTAATAGATAACAGAAAACGCCTTTCGAATGAAAGGCGTTTTCTGTTTTTATAGTCTTTTTAAATGTACTAAATCAGTTGCTCCATTAACTTATCAAAGTCTTCACGTAGTTTAGCCAATTGACTTTCCAAGCTTTCTACTCTTTCTACCAATGCTTGCGTATCTGCATTGCTTGATGAAACTATTCCCGTATTACTTTCTTCTGCATCTTCATCGTAAGGCGAAAAAAGATGAACAAAACGCTCTCCTTTCTGTCCAGGCTTACGTGTCAATTTTCGAACAAAAGCTGGTTCTGAAGCGGACAATTCCTCAAGGATTCTAATTACTTCATCTAAATTATCAAAGTCGTATAAGCGACCTGAATTGGAATTAATTTCTCCAGCAGTTAAAGGTCCACGCAACATCAATAAACACAATACTGCTAGATCGGCTGGATCGAGTGAAAAATGTACTGACAAATTGTGCTTGTACTTAGTTGCTCTACTTCCACCGCCTGTCATCGTGCCAACTAAACCTTTTGTTCTTAGATTTCCGAGTACTTCAATCACCGTATCTTCATCGTAGTCCACTACAGGATTCCTTGAAGATTTTTGATTACAAGCATTCTTCAAACCATTGATGGTCATCGGATAATATTCAGGAGTAGCTCTTGACTTCTCAATCAAACTCCCGATAATTCTAACTTCCTCTTTTGTTAATTCAGGCAATCTAGTAAAGTCCATATTCATTCAGTTTAGTTATAAAAATAAGCAAAAATTAGAATCCTTTGTACTTAATAGAAGTTTTTCCTACAGTTATTTTCGCTTTATCTATTTCTTTATTCAGTCTATCAATCACTTTGGCTGCTTTCTCTTGTGATAAGTATTCGCTAGCTAGTAAATTAAGTTCATACTTCAAAGCAGTTAAAGTACTGTAGGCTCTGTAGGCACTCAATACCTGATTGCTTGATAAATTATATTGCTGCATCACACTAAGAATCTTTTTGTTGTCAGGAATGAAATTACTTTTCACAGGATCTGTAAAACTATTTACCTGCATCAATATATTTCTATCAATATGAACAGAAACTTCTGTTGTTCGCAATTGCTTAAACTCTTCTGACTCCTTTGCCGCATGACGCTCGTCATCATTCTTTCCTGGATATTGAGAAAGTTCCTCTTGTTTGTAATCAATAAAAACACTTCCATTCTTCCATTTACCAACACCACCCCCACGAACAATGATATTAAAATCCATCTTCTTGTCGTACAAAGCTTCAAAAAACTCCAGTACAGCTAAAGAATCTTTCTCGGAGAAAAGTTTCTCAACTGGAAGTTCGTACTTGTCAACTGCAAACAAATCATTGAGTTCTAATTGAACCTGTGAAGTATAAAAAGGCTTTACATCCGTCACGTTAATATGCATCATTACTTCATCATATTGTGCATTTTTATGAGAAGTTGGAATTGCTAGCAACTTCACTTCCACCACTTCAGGTTCTTCTACAGCTGGGAAAGTAAATTCCTGTGTATATAAGTCGAATCGCGCTGAATCTTCATAAATATACAACCCATTTTTCACTTTGTATTTCACCCATTGACGTCCGATTAAGTCATACATCTCGTTCATACGCTTAATCAATAGTTGCTGCTGAAACTTTGCATTTTCTTTTTCCTCTTTAAGTGTGGCAATTTTCTTTTCAATGGTTTTTAATTCACCGTAATACTGAACAACCTTCTCTTGTCTTCCAATTCGCTTAGACTGTTTTGAATCAGTTATAATTTTTGCTTTTTTAGTTTTGGTTGTCGTAGCGGATTGACGAATACTACTTAAATCATGTTCGATTTTATCTATGGTTAACTTGGTTCCAAATTTCTTGTTTTCAAAATGCTCTATCCAATAGTCATATCCTCTTTTACCACTAATTTTCTCTTCGAAGTCGGCAATATCTTGTTCTATTCTTCGAATGATAGTCATATAAGTCAAACCACCACCGGCACTAGAGTCTGGTGAAAGAAAGCGAGATTCAGCAGAACCAAATAAAGGATAATATTTCCCAGCTTTTGTAATTACGGCAGTTGTTTGCTTTTCAGAATTATATCCCCAAATATCTAGGTGAATATTCGTTTCGTTTCCATTCTCAGGTGTATCAAATTGATGAATTGTGTACTCCATAGGTAAAATTTCCGGTTTCTTCTTTTTACTATTCGGCTTTATTCTAATCACAGATTCGTAAGGAAATAAACCAACAGATTTAGGCAAACCTTTGTTCCACCTTCCTCTTTCATCCTTTTCTCTTTCTTCGAACAAACCAGAAGTCGATGAACCATCACCAGCTGCGGTCAATATATTCACGAAATAATCAGCTTCACCACCCAATTGAATGAAGATTTCATAGGTACGCAAACTAATCCATTCATTATAGGCGAAATTATACGCTTTTAAGATAAGTTGTTTTTCTTCTTCCGTCCAGTTGCCCAATCCATCTAGCATCGCCACCTTGTCTTTAAAAGTCAAAGTAGGATTAGAAATTCTTTCAATTTTTTTTAAAATCTGAGGTTCATCCTTTTTAACACGGATTGCTTTTTCAGGTAAATGACCAAGAAGTATGGTTTCAAACCTTTCGAAATCCGCTACGCGACCATCTTTTTCTAAAGATTCATTTCTATAAGACTGTAAAGTTTTATTTAATTCCCAAACAGCAACTTTATTGGCAAGTTCTGCTAATATCCCCTTTGGTGCACGACGAATATCATGCGTATAAATTCTTAAATTTTCAGGATTATTAATAATCATCAATTCTGTAGAATCATAATTTATTTCCCCATTCGGAAACTTAATTTCTTCTCCATTATAAATGATATAACGTCCAATATTACGTTCTAAAACTGGACTTTTTCTAACCGTGTGATAGATATAGGCTTTATTCTGAGGAGTTAGAAAATAATCTTCTTGTCCAAAAGAACTTCCAATAAAGGTCAAAAAGCAAATGGAAAAAAATACAAATTGTTTCATGTTACAAATATGAAAAGTTTTAATCAAATAACGCGTATTTCGCTTTTAGTTTCTGTTTTCAAAACTTTATTTCTTTCAAACAAACTAAATCCTCTGTAATATCGTTGGAATATTCTATAATGATAACAATTAAAATCACTACATTCGCAAACGAAATTAAGCGATGAAAAAACTAGTAATTTTCTTCATAAAGTCGTTTGTCGGTCCATTCTTGGCCACATTTTTTGTATCCATATTTATGCTCATCATGCAATTTTTATGGAAATACATTGACGACCTTATGGGTAAGGGTCTGGAGGTTAGCGTAATACTAGAACTATTGTTCTATGTTTCTGCTAGTTTACTTCCTTTAGCGCTTCCGCTTGCCATCTTACTTTCTTCTTTAATTGTTCTCGGGAATCTTGGTGAAAACCTGGAATTGGCTGCTTTAAAATCGAGTGGTTTATCCATTTACAGGATTTTAAGACCATTAACTTGGGTTATTATTATGATTGCAGTTGGTACATTTTACTTCTCCAACTATGTAATTCCAATCGCCAACTACAAGTGGCACTCGATGATTTGGGACATTCAAGAGAAAAAGATGACCTCCTTTTTAAAGCCTGGAGTATATACTCAAGCAATTGATGGTTTTAGTATTAAAATTAAGGAAGGAGATGGAAATTCATTTAAGAACATCATCATTCACGATAGAAGAGAGACCAATGAATTAAAAACAATTATTGCAGATTCTGGTGAATTCTTACAATCTGACAATGGTGAATTTTTATTCTTCAAACTATACAATGGGAATATCATTGAAGAATTGTCGAGCGCTCCCGACTTCCAAAAGACAGAAGGCAAACCGCAAAGAAGTCGATATCCAAGTAGGAAGTCCGATTTTAAAACTGCAACCTATAAAATGGATATGAGCGGTTTTAAACTTCAAAGGACCAAGGAGGATTTATTCAAAGATGATTTCGAAATGTTGAATGTCTTTCAAATTCGAGAAATTGCCGATTCAATGATTGCGCTTTATGCGGACATGAAAAACACACTTTCGTTTAACAGCAAGGTTAAACTAGCTTATTTCCAGTCATTAGAGTATGAAGGAATTGATGAAAATCAACTGAATGAAAGAATAAAAGATAAGAGAGCGCAGTATTTAGTTGAGAAAGAAAAAGTTTTAAACGACCAAGAAGAAGAATCCGAAGAAGGACGTGAAGAAGTAGCTGAAGAAATGAGCGAAGAAGAAACTGAAAAACCTACACCTGTTCTCCTCATACCCATTTTCACCCTAAAAGAGATGCCACAGGAAATTCGTCCAAAAGCAATTCACCACATGGAATCTCAGTTACGTACCAATTTACAATCCTTAGAAGGACAAATTAATTTAGCAGAAAACAGAAAAAGAGTGATGCGCCGATATGAAATAGAATTCCATAGAAAGTTCGCATTGTCCTTCTCCATTATCATATTATTCTTTATTGGTGCGCCATTGGGAGCAATTGTAAAACGAGGTGGTTTTGGTGCTCCGGTAGTTATTGCAGCATTATTATTCATGATATATTACGTATTGATTACCATCGGAGATGAAATGGCAAGAAACAATGTTATATCACCATTTGCAGGTATGTGGGGACCCAATGTAATCCTTTCACCCTTTGCCGTCATATTATTGATTGGTGCTGCTTATGACAGCAACTTTAGATTTTTAACAACCTGGTTTAAAAGAAAGAAAAAGAATGCATAAGGTTTTACATTTTTCTAACAAACCTGCCTTTCCATTAAGAGATGGAGGGTGTATCGCTATTTCAAGTATTTTGAGATCTTTATTGGCTTCAGATGGAATTGAAGTGGTACACCTGACGCTTTCAACATTTAAACATTCATTTAAACTAGAAAGTTACCCGCTCTCATGGAGAGAAAAAATGACAGTTGAAAATGTAGCGATAGAAACAAAAACAAATATTTTCGATGCATTTCGTTATTTGCTCATGAACAAATCTTACAATGTTGTTAGATTTTATGACAAAGATGTTGAGAAGAAACTGATTGAACTTATTCAAAAGCACCAATTTGACTCCGTAGTAATGGAAAGTATATATCTACTTCCTTATCTACAAATCTTCAAGAAGTATGGTATCAAAATCATTCTGAGAACACATAACGTTGAGCATAAAATATGGAGTTCGCTTGCAGAAAATTCAACGTCACTTTTAAAGAAGTGGTATTTGAATAAACTTTCCTTACAACTAGAAAAGTATGAGTTAGAAAACTGTAAAGAAGTTGATGGTATCATTTCTATTACAGAGGATGACTCCTTATTCTTCTCTCAATTTGAACCTAAAACACACACTACTTGCATTCCACCAATGGTAGTAATCAATGAAGAGAACACCAATTACGATTTGTCGGACTTTTACTTCCTAGGAGCGATGGACTGGCAACCAAATATCGAAGGAATCAATTGGTTTATCAAGGATGTAATTCCAGACGGCTTGATTGGAACAGAATTCTACTTGGGTGGAAAGAATTTAAACAAAAAGGATTATCAGCACGAAGGAATCACCAATGTTGGAGAAGTTGAAAATGCTGTTGACTTTATAAAAGAACATGGTATTTGTGTTATTCCATTACATTCAGGTAGTGGACTTAAAATAAAATTGCTTGAAAACATGGCACTTGGTAAACCTATCATTACAACAAGTGAAGGAGCCAGAGGAGTTGGCGTAAGAAATAACGAACATGTCTTAATCACCGATGATGCCGATGAGTTTAGAGAACTTATGTACAAGTTAAATATCGATAAAGATTTAAGACAAAGATTAGGCCAAAACGCTAAGGAATTTGTTGCCACCAATTATAGTGAAGAAAAACTAACAAGGAGATTAATTGCATTCATCAAAGACATATAAGAAATTAGTAGTCATTACATCACGCTTCCCTTTCCAATTGGAAAAGGGTGATAAACTACGTGCATATCATCAAATAAAGTACCTGTCTCAATTTTTCGAAATTCATTTAATTAGCACTTCTGACGTTCCAATAAAAGAAGAATATAAACAAGAGTTAGCACCCTATTGCAAAAGTATTCAAGTTTTCCAAATGAGTATTTTACAAAGAATTAGCGGATTATTCCTCAAGTTTTTCCAAAACAAACCCTTTCAAGTAGGATATTTTCATCATTTTTCAACACAGAGAAAAATCAGTAGATTTCTAAAGGAATTAAAACCTGACCATATCTATTGTCAATTGATTCGTGCTTCTGAATACGTAAAAAACTATCACGATTGTCCAAAAACAATTGATTACATGGACGCCTTATCCAAGGGAATGGAAAGACGAGCTAATACTGGGAAGTATCTGAAAAAGCGAATCTTCAACAGTGAATACAAGCGTTTACTAAGATATGAAAACTCAATATTCGAATATTTCGAACACCATACCATCATATCAGAACAGGATAAACAGTATATTTTCCATAAAAACAGAGAGCATATCGCTGTAATTCCAAATGGTATTGACAGTACGTTCCTTGATTATGACAAAGAGCCAGAAAAGAATGTGGATCTTGTATTCATCGGTAATATGTCTTATGCGCCAAACATTACGGCAGCACAGTTTATCGTAAACGACTTACTACCATTACTTCCAAAGGAATTAAAAGTGAGAATTGCTGGTGCTTCCCCTACCCGAGAAATTTTAAAATTAGCTTCCCCACAAGTAGAAGTAACAGGTTTTGTCGAGGACATAAAAATGGCTTATAAGAGCTCAAAGATATTTATTGCACCGATGTTTTTAGGAACTGGCCTGCAGAACAAATTACTTGAAGCCATGGCTTTGGGTGTTCCCTGTATTTCGACAAGTTTAGCCAATAATGCGCTAGGTGCCGAAGCTGGAAAAGAAATACTAATTGCGGATAATAAAGAAGATTTTGTTCAACTGATACAGCAACTTTTATCAGACAAAAATCTAAGTACCATAATTGGTGAAAACGGCAAAGAATTTATCAAAAAGAACTATCAATGGGATAGTTTGACCAAACAATTAGTTGACATTATCAACCAAGAGGCGTAAAAGCCTATACCAACTTCGTATTCCTTTGCTTTTAAGGTAGAAAAAATCTGTTTTTAGCAGAATAAAGCAGCATCTCTAGGCGAATTAACAATTAATAATAAACCCTTTCAGGTATTTGATTACTTTCCTAGTAAAATATAGTATCTTTGCAAAAAATATTCAGACAATATGGAATATCAATTAAACACAATAGAAGAAGCGATTGAGGATATCAAAAATGGTAAAATCGTAATCGTAGTTGATGATGAAGATAGAGAAAACGAAGGAGACTTTGTGGTGGCTGCCGAAATGATAACCCCAGAGATAGTTAACTTTTTTGCGACAGAAGGACGTGGTTTAATTTGTGCCCCTTTATTAGAAGATAGATGTGATGAGTTAGGTTTAGAGTTAATGGTACAATCCAACTCTGCTGCATTTGAAACTCCTTTTACGGTATCTGTTGACTTGATAGGTCACGGATGTACAACAGGAATTTCTGCACAGGACAGATATAAAACAATAAAAGCATTAGTTAACCCAGATACCAATCCTGCGGAATTAGGTAAGCCTGGACATATTTTCCCTTTAAGAGCTAAGAAAGGCGGAGTTTTAAGACGTGCTGGGCACACTGAAGCTGCGATTGATTTAGCAAGATTAGCGGGACTTCAACCTGCAGGTGTTATTGTTGAAATCTTAAATGAAGATGGAACAATGGCAAGATTACCTCAATTAGTAGAAATAGGAAAGCGTTTTGGTATCAAAATCGTTACAATCGAAGATTTAATCAAATACAGATTAAGTAAAGAAACATTAGTAGAACGTAAGGTTGAGATTGAAATGCCTACTCAGCATGGAGATTTCAAATTAATCGCATACGAAGACAAGAATAGTGGAGAAGAGCATGTTGCTTTAATAAAAGGTGAATGGGAAGAAGGCGAACCTCTTTTAGTTCGTGTTCACAGTTCATGTTTAACAGGTGATATTTTCGGTTCATGCCGTTGTGATTGTGGTCCACAGCTACAAGAAGCAATGCGAATGGTAGAGAAAGAAGGTAAAGGAGTTATTCTTTACATGAATCAAGAAGGAAGAGGAATTGGTTTAATGAATAAATTAAAAGCCTACAAACTTCAAGAAGAAGGTTACGATACAATTCAGGCGAATGAAAAACTAGGATTTAAAGCAGATCAAAGAGATTACGGAATCGGAGCACAAATTTTACGTGATTTGAAAGTAAAGAAAATGCGATTGATGACCAACAATCCTACAAAGAGAACTGGTTTAGTTGGATACGGTTTAGAAATCGTTGAAAATGTTAACCTAGAAATCGAAAGCAATAAGCACAACCGTTTTTATCTTGAAACAAAAAGAGATAAAATGGGACATTCGATTAAAGTGAAATAATCAAACATATTAAAATAAAAAAGCCTCTAATAGAGGCTTTTTTTATGACTAAGATATCTTTTTAATTTTTAATAAGGATTCCCTTATTTTTTATTATCCAATTCTTCATTGTCTTTTTCCATCTCTTTATTCCTGCGAATAAAAGCTCTTTTTGAGATATAGCGCGCTACGATAATTCCTACAACTACAAGCAATGCAATCATCATAGATTCTGGTGATTCCCAAAGATTCTTATGTTCTTTATCCACTTGTGTAACCCCTTGCGGATTTTGTGCCACCAAATTAGCTACACCAACAAATAAAAATAAAATAGTATATATTGAATTTTTCATGATTCCCAATTTTAATTATAAGTTACGAAGATAATATTTAATTAAAGAAAATAGCGAAAGGTTTAACATTACTTATCCATTAAATACATCATCATTCCTTTGTTATAAGCTCTTTCAATACCTCCTTTTTCATTATCATAAAGTAAGTAAACATCAATGCCCAACTCCGGATGATTGTTTACCAATTCCAATGCACCCTCTACTCCCATCACCATGAATGCAGTGGCGTAAGCATCTGCTGTTGCAACATCGTTGGCGATAACTGTAGCGCTTAGAATACTCCTTCTAACTGGCTTTCCTGTGATTGGACTAATCGTGTGACTGTACACTACGCCATCATGCTCGTAGAAGTCACGGTAATTACCAGAAGTTGCCATCGCTTTTCCCGATATTTCAATATAATTTTCTAAATCGCGCTTTTCAGTACTTTCAAAACCTGTATTGCTTTCTATAGGCTCATCAATTCCAATTACCCATTTCATATTTCTGTCATTCATACCTTTGGTAATGATTTCACCACCTACTTCGATGTAGTAACTTTCTTGACCTTTAGCGTCTAGAATAGCTGCCAATTCATCTACAGACTGACCTTTTGCAATGGCATTAAATATTAACTGAAATCTATTGTCTTTCTTCTTTAAAACACCGTCTTGATACGCATACATTTTCCCTTCTTCAAAACCAACGAAGGCTAAAACGCTATCCACTTCTTCTTGAGTAGGAATTCTATCAGCTTTTTTAATAAAACCCCACAATTCAACCAACGGAAAGATAGTTGGGTCAAATGCGCCTCCTGTGCTTTTATAGATAGCAATACTCTTCTCTAAACAAGTTTTAAAGTACTTGGTCTCATTCAGATCAACCTCCTGTAATTCGTTGTTGAATTGACTAATCAAAGAATTGGGAATGTAAGTTGAAAGTTCATTGTTAAAGTCGGCAAAGAAAACAGAAATCTCTTCCGGTGAAATAAGCAAGGAGTCCACTCCAGTTTTTATCATAAAAGAGGTGCCTAGAGCATTTCCTGCAATTGTATTTTGATCAATATACCAAGCATCTTTGGTGTTTTTTGCAGAAAGGTCTGCTGACTTATCCGTCTGTTGTGATTCGTTTGAAGATGTACAACCTACGAATGTAATAAGACCTATCGCCAGGAAAAGTTTAGAAATGCTTCTTAAGGTGTGAACTCTCAGTTCCTCTAATCCAACTTTCTTCTGTCGTTGGCATTCCATTTTTACTGTATGTAATTCCATTTCTTGTTTGTATTCTGATGTAAATTTCTCCATGACCATTTTCTACTACAAAGCGACGTGTTACAATTTGATAGGGAATTCCTTTGTCATCCTTTCTTACATAATTTTCTTGAGAAACTCCTTCTGGGAATTCATCACCAATCGTGTTGGCTATTTTCTCTGTATAAGTCAACTTACTTTGCTCCAATTGCTCAGCAATCTTTTGCGTTTTCAATTGATCTTTCTTCACCAATTCCACTTCCTCTTGTGACTTAGTTTCCAAATAAGAAGTTAGCGATTTAATCTCCTCTGAGTTACTTTGTTGCTTAGCAGAATTATCTTTAGCTGCCATTTCTTCTTGCTTACGGATTTGCTCTAACTCAATTTCTGTTTTTAAACTTTGATTTTTCTCTGCTTCATCTTTCAGAATTGCTGCACGATCCAAAGCACTGATTTGCGATTTAACTTTGTTGTCAATTTTCGCTAAATCCTCTTTTTGCTTACTTGCTTGCTCATCCAGTAAATTTAAGGTAACATCAGCTTGAGCTGTCATCGCTTGTGTTTCTTCATAATGCTTATTAGAACGAGAAACTGTCTGAATGTCTTGTCCTGCATCAATCATTTTTACTTCCTCAATGATTCTTAATCTATCATCATCCTTCCCTTCCATTGCTTCAGCATACTGATTTTCTGCTGATAAAACTTTTCCATCCAACTCCAATTGACGTTCATGCGCTTCCAAGTCTCCTTGTGCTAACTTACGTTGCAATGTAGCGTCTAAAGCATATAAATCATCTTGCAAATGCTTATGAATAGCCATTTTAGTTTCGTGAGAATCATCCAATTTCATTTCAGCTAATAAGGCATAAGCCTCAATCTTCTTAACGTCTTCATACAAGTCATTCGCATCTTCGAATACACGTAATTCTCTCGCTTTCTCAAGGTCATCTACCTTAACTTCTAGATCTCTTTGCTTGATTTCATTTAACTCATCCAGATTCTCATTTCGCTTCTCTGTTTTTAACAGCTCTTCTCTTGTTGACAGTGCCTTTACTTGGTGATGTGCCATTTCAGCTTTGTCTTGCGATTCTCTTGACTTCTCAATTTCCTTAACCAACTCGATTGTTTCTTGATGGTCTTCTCCTAGTTTTGATTTAACATCGTCAAACTCCTGCTCTATGTATTCAATATTTTTGTAAGTATGAGTGATATCACCTTTCAAGTAATTGTCTAATTGCTCTTTTTTATCCGCTAACTCTTTCTGCGTATCATCAACTCCCTGAATCAATTCATTGTGTTTTCCAGACTCATCAACATGCAACTTATCTCTTCTATCTTTGATAGCAGTAATTTCATTTTCGTACGCATAACGTTCAGCCTGGTCCTTAACTGTTAAGTCAGCTTCCAGTCCTTCATTCTTTCTGATTTGTTGTTCTACTGCATCCTTTTTAAGTTGATCTCTCATTCGCTCACCTGCTTCTAATAAAGCTGCTCCTTCAAGAATAGAAATATTTGATTTTTCTCCCAAATACTCAATCTCAGAATTAGCTTTTACGTTCGCGTTTCTAATTGAATAAATTTCATCAATCTTATCTTGTGGGTAACGGTCGTATGTCCTTAACTTCAAAGCACGATTGTATAACTCTTCTGCTTTATCGTAGTCTTCCCTACCAAAGTATTCGTCTGCTTTTGAAACTATTTTATCGTAAAGTGCATTGTTTTCCCTTTCTGTCTTCTCTTTCGATTTAAGCACACAAAGTTGAGCACGTTCATTCGCATGCAAATCATTTGGATATAATACTAAAGCATTGTCATAGGCTTTCTTTGCCGCTAAATAATCTTCGCTATTGTATAAACGGTCTGCTGTAGAAATTAAAGCGTCAAACTTTGCTCTATTTGCCGATTCCGCCGCATTGTTTTCTGCTAAATTCTTAAGAATTTGTTTTGTTTCATCAATTTTATCTGTAGCGTACTTATCTTCTTTCTTAATGCCTAAAGCAGATTGATACGATTGAATAGCAGCTTCGTATTGCTTGTTGCTAAATTGCTGATCTCCTTTATTTACAAAACTTTGATATTGCTGTTCAAGTCCTTGACTTTCTAAATTCTTTAATCCTTCTTTTGCCCTTTCGATTTGACTTAAAGGATAAGTTTCGTTCTGCTTAACACCTAAAGCTTGATTGTATAAAGCAATACTTTGATCATATTGCTTATTGCTAAATGCCAAATCGGCTTGCTGAATAAAGCCATTGTATTTAGATTCTACAGCATCCTTCGCAGCAATTGCATCCAATATCTCTTGGTATTCTTTAATTTTTTGAACTGGATAAGTTTCACTTGGTTTCAACCCTTTGGCATCCTTCAGGTGATTGATTGCGGTCTGGTATTGCTTATTTTGAGCAGCAACATCTGCCAATTCAATTTTCTCTTGGTATTCCTGTTCAATATTTGCAGCAGCATTCGCCGCTGCATTTAATTCCTCCTCTTCTTGTATCTGACGCAGTAGATTATCAATTTCTACAATCTTACTCTGTGGCGCAGATGCTTCAGGTCTTAAACGTTGTGCATTTTTAAACTTCTCTTTTGACGATTCTAAAGTTGGAACATTGTTATTATTCGCTCGCGCTTGTTCTAACAAACTTTCACCATCGGCCATTAAAGTAGTGAATTGCTGTTCCTCGTTTTGTAAGTTACGAATGAACTCTTTAGCTTCTTCTTTTAGTTTACTCGCCTCAATATCTGTAGGCTTAACAAGTAAAGCATCATCAAAAGATTTGATCGCTTCAGAATAGTCTTTTTTAACCATCGCTTCACGTCCTGCCTTCATTGCCGTTTCGTATTCTTCATTTTGAATTGCTAAATTCGCTTGATTGGCTAATTTCTGTTCCATGTCTGCGATTCTACTTTTCGCAACAGGGTCATCTTTTTTGTATTGTAATGCTGCGTTAAAAGCACCAATTGCTTCCGTGTATTTATCACTTGAAGCAAGGTTTTCTCCCTCACTCATTTTTGCTTGATAATTAGCTTCTTGAGATTGATTAGCAGCTTCTTCAGCTAACTTTTGAGTGATAATTCCCAATTGTGTTCGAATATCAGCGTCATCTTCAATGCCTAATGCTTCGTCAAACTTCGCTTTAGCTTCCAACCATTTTTTGTTGGCCATAAAAGTTTCACCATCAAACTTCAGTTGAGCAAACAATTCATCTTGTGACTGTTTTGCATCCCATGCTTGCTTACTTGCTTTCGCCTGATTCAATAATTCGCTGATATCATTTCTTGTATTATCTAAACCTAAAGCCTCTTCATACTTTTGGATAACTTGACCCCATTTATTCTCTGGTTTTAAGTTTGCAGCTTGGTCCAACAATACTTGAATATCTGCATCAATTCTTTCTTTATTTGCTTGTTGCTGAACAATACCCGTTATTTCATCAATTCTATCATTTACATGAGCTCTATCACCGAAAATAGCTTTTGCAGCAAGGTATTTCGTTTTTGCATCATCGTATTTTTTATCATTGAAAGCTTTGTCAGCATCGGTTACTAATTGTGCATATTGAGCTTCTTTTGCAGACTGATCAGCTAGGTCAGCTAATAATCTTTCAGCATTTCCTTTCCCTTCAATGGCAGTTGGATTTTGTGGATCTAAGTTCAATACTTCTGTAAAATCAGCAATCGCTCCTTTATAGTCTTCAGCTGTCATCTTACCTTGCGCCGAAGCTAAGAAGCCAGTAATTTTTTCTTCTTTTGCAGACTGATTAGCAATTTCTGTCAATAAGTTTTCCGCATTTTTCTTACCGTCAATAGCAGCAGCATTTTTAGTATCTAACTTTAATACCTCCGAAAAATCAGCAATCGCTCCCGTATAATCAGTAGCATTCATTTTGTTTTCAGCCGAAGCCATCAAACTAGCAATTTGAGCTTCCTTCTCCTGGTTCGCCAACATAGCGTCTAAGGCTTTTTGGGCATCTGCCTTACTTTTCTGAACTGCTTGATTGTCCATTATAGCCAAAGCCTCATCAAATTTAGCAATCGCTGTTTGGTATTCCTTAGCGTTAACTTTTTCTGTAGCCTCTGCTACTAAATTATCAAATGCTTGTTGTTTATTGGCTTCGTTGAATAACTTTTGTGCATTGTCACGCTTCGTTTTTACACCTTCATCGTCAATTAAGCCGATTGCCTCATTGAATTTAGCGATAGCAGTTTCGTAATTCTTTGCTTTAACTTCGTCATCTCCAGCTTTCACGAGTTGATTAAACGCCTCCATTTTACTAGCGTTTTCTTGTTCTTGTGTCAGCAACTGAAGTGCACTTTCTTTTTTCGCTTTTACAGCAGCATCATCAATTAAAGCCAATGCCTCATCATATTTAGCAATTGCATCTTGATATTTCTTTCCTTCAACATGAAGGTCTCCTGCTTTCACAAGTTGGTCAAATGCTTCTTGCTTTTCAGCATTCTCTTTTAATTCTTTTAGTAATTGCTGTGCATTGTCTCTTTTAACTTTTACTTCAGCATCGTCAATCAAAGCGAGTGCTTCAACATATTTAGCGACTGCAATTTCGTATTTCTTATCAGCAACACCATCATCTCCTTCTTTCACCAATTGTGTGAAGTTTGCTAACTTTTCCTTCTCTGCTTTTTGCTCATCCATCTTCGTTTGAGCCATTTTCTTTCTTTCAATCGGGTAACTAGCCGCACTTTCATAGGTTAAAGCTTCATCATATTTAGCGATAGCTTCTTCAAACTCACCTTTATCGTACAATTTATCAGCTGCTTCAACCGCTTCGTTGTATTTCTCCTTTTTCTCACGAATAGCAGATTGAGCATCCAGCTTCTCGGCAATTTCCGCCAACTTATCTTTTGGATACTGCTCATTCTTCATCAAGTTTGAAGCTTCCTGAAATTTATCTCTTGCAGCTTCCAAACTATTTTGCTTTAAGAACATGTCACCACGCTTGACTAAATCATCGTACTTTTCTCTGTTCTTTTCAGCATCAACAATATCTTTTAGTTCTCTAACACGGTCTTTTGGATACTGCTCATCCGACTTTAAACTAATAGCTTCCTCGTACTTCGCTACCGCTTTTGCGTATTCTTTCTTATTGGCCAAATTGTCAGCCGCTTCAATTAAATTGATGTATGCTTGATTTTCTTGTCTAAAGTCTAGTTCATCCTCTGCTTTCTTTTGTAGAATATCACCAATTTCCAAAATTCTATTACTTGGATGTTTTTCCTTTTCTTTCCCAGAAACACGTAAGGCAGAAGAATACTTTCCTAGGGCAGCTTCATATTGCTTATTATTAAACATCTGATCAGCTTCTTGAATCAATGCGTTGTATTCTGCATCGTTATTTTCTGTTTTAGGAGCTTCGTTTAATTTATCGGTGATTTTCTTTTTAACATTCGCCGCTTGTCGAGAGTCCCAATTCATTTTATCTCTATCGAAATACCATGAAGCTACAGGTTCTGTTTTTAAGAATGAAAAATCGACACCTGGTCGTTCTTTAAATAAGTCAATATTAATTGCTGGGAAAATCTTTCCTCCCGGTGGCATGTCTTCTTCTATAACTTTGGTTACATCGACTTTAACCAACTTAGAAACATATCCTGATTTAGAGTATTCTATTATATATTCTTTTCCTGGAGAAAACTGTAAGGTATATCTTCCTTTATCAACGATAGTTTTCGATACTTCCGTACCATTCAAAAGAACACGCACAACTGTACCGTTAAGATCCTTTTCAGAATCCATATCTATAACTTCTCCATAATAGGTAACCTTTTGCCCAAACCCTGTGGAAAGCCCTATAAATAGAATAAGAATAAATGAAAGTATGTATTTCATAGCTACCAATTGAACGTATTATATTCACAAGCGTTACAAAAATCGTTCAGTTTTTCTGTTAACTGACAAATATCGTTAAAAATAAATTAATATACGGTGGAAATTATGGTGAAATGCGCTGCCGTTGGTGGAAAAGTTTTAATGTACTGCGGGAATAATTACGTAGAAGCTTATTTTTAAAGAAATCTCGCCAAGAAATGGTCAAATCTAATCCTTAATAAGTTCAAAAAAAAAGGAAATCAAATTATTGATTTCCTTTTTAAATTAATGTGTGTTAAATAAAATTACTTAACAACACAATTTTCATCACCACCAACATTAACAAGCCCAATACTTACATCACCTCGACATTGTTTTTTAGCTTGTTTTTTAGTTTTGTCTTTAATAGGATAAGTAGTTACTTCTCCATACTCTTGGCACTCACACACCCAGTCTTTTGAACAAGATGTCAGCGCTACCCCTCCGAAAAGGATTCCGATAAATAAAAGTTTCTTCATAGTTAAAGTTTTAATATTGCGACAAATTTAGGTAAATTTATGTTACTGAGCAAATCAAAAGTGAAAAATCAATTATTACTCGCCTCGTTGTCGCATTTACTAATTGAACTTACCAAATAAAATAAACAACCTTAAGCAGCTTATAACCTCCGTATTGAATTAAGGAGTTTGAGGAAATAGAGGAAACTAAGAATTATGAACGGGAAAACTCCAAAAGTGGTTGATAGTCGTTTAAGTCGGCTGCTTTAACCGCTTTTAAGTAAGATTTTCGTGTATCGTTCGCTTTAGACAGGTTTGCTGCTCCCCAAGAAAAAGGTTCTTCTGCGAAGAGCTTTTCAATGATAATATCTGCCATTAACCTACTATGCCGACCATTACCATTTGGGAAACAATGGATGCTTACTATACGATGTTTAAAGCGTATAGCAATTTCTTCTGGTGGATAAGTTCCATTTTCTACCCAAAACAAGGCATCATCACAAAGCATTTTGAGCTGCATAGGAATTTGATGTTTGTCTACTCCTATGTTTTTATTGGTATTTCTAAACTCACCTGCCCAATCCCATACGTTACCATACATACGTTTATGCAGATTACAAATAAACTTTTCCGTGAATACTTGTTTAGGTTTAAATTTTTTACCAAATACCCACTGTAAAGCTTCTTCAATGTTGAGCTGCTCAAATTCATCTAATTCCCCTTTGGTGGAAATAGTTTCTATACGTAAGCCTTCTTTTTCTTCTTCATCAATAGGGGTTTGCCCATCAATGTATTCTAAATCTAATCCCATAAAGATTTAGGCATTTCGTTTTTAATAATGGCAGTGCGTTCTTCCACGGCTTTTTTAAGACGTTCTTTAGAGTTTTCCTGATCCTCCAGTTTCATAGTATTGGAGGTTCTGGAAACAATACGTTTAGCCAATTCTTTGGCTTTGCGTTCAATTAAATTATCTAACGTGCCATCTTTTGGCACTAAAGCATATACCAATTGCATATCGAGGGCATTAGCTGCTTCTTTTAAACTTTTCAGGGTGATGCTCCCTTCTTTTTCCCTTGTTTCAATTTCCTGTACACTCTGCTTGGTAATGGACAATTTATCGGCTAATTGCTGCAAAGACATTCCTAAAGAAACCCTTATGGCTTTAAGCCAGCCTGTGGGTGGCGGGGTTACTTTTGTAGCGTCCTCAAATCCTTTCAACTTTCGAGCTAACTGTTCTAATTGTAGTTTCTTTTTGTTCATAACGTAAGGTTTTATCCTGATAAATACATTTCAAATGTAAGGCTATTACCTGACATAAACAAATTAAAAGTAAAAGTATAACCTGACAAAAAATATATTAATGTAAGGTTATAGATTGACAAATTGAATACTCTTTCCAGATTTATCAGTCCTCAGCATCCTCAACATCCTTGTTTTCCTCAATAGAAAGGTTTGTATAAGTGTCCTGTTGCTCACGGTGAATGAGGTTGGACTTTATAAAACCAGTGATATAGCCTTCGGCTGTTTTTGCAGGAATGTTTAGTTTTTTGGCTACTTCCAAATACTTCTGACGGTTAAAGTTTCTTGGTAAAGCGTATAAGAATTTCTCTTTACGGTTCATTCGGGTAGGTTTGGTTTCTTCTTGTGGAAGCTCACAAAATACTTTACTGAAATGTTTTACCAATACCTTAATCATAGCAATGCGGTTTGAAAATCTCTTTCCTCACATATAATTTTGTTAGACGTATCGCCAGTTTCCAAAATCCTTAATGCTGAAAAAAGCATACAGAAACGGAATGCAATTAAACCTAATCTTCTAATGGTAGCCATATAGTCCATCCCTTGAAGATTCAAGTATTTTCCTTGTATTTCACTAAAGAATTGATTGAATTGCTCTTGTTGGTCTGCGGTTAAGTAAAACTGAAAATCACCAATAATAAATTAAGGACTAATTATGAATGAGTTCTATAACAAGCTACACGAAGTAGCTCTTTTTGAATTGAAGCAATTTAATAATGAAGTTTCTACAGAAGATTCTCCAATCATTACCAAAGAAATTACATTAAAAAATGGTTTGATTATTCGTATTTCAAAATGGTCAACTATGGATACCTTTGTGAATTTCACTCATAAAAACGACATCAATTCTTATTCTTTTGACGAATTGGTTACGATGAATTACGTTCCTAAAGAACATCAAAATTTAGGGCTTTTAGAAGCGTATTCAAGCAGTTTTGCTAAGGAGTGACTATTTAAGGTGTACAATTGTACACCTTTCTCAAGATCGAGGTGTACAAAATTGACAACAAATATAGCAATAAAGTATATTAGAGAAAAGCAGAATAACAGTTAATTCATTGACAATCAAATAAAAGACAATGAAGAAAACTAAAGAAAAACAGAATTATTTCCCTACACAAAATGTAATGTATAACTGATTATCAGTTAATTAACTATTAATAGATACAAATAAGCAACAAAAAGTGTTGAATTATAGCTAATTAAGGACTAAAGATAAGAAAATTGGGAGGTGTAAATATAAAAAAACCGCCCCCAAATGAGGACGGTTTTCCAAGAAAACGTCAATCGCTTTTACGCAACTGTTACAGAACCTAAATAAGCGTTATTGGACACTTTAGAACCATCTTCGGAAATAAACCCTAAGAACACCTCCACATCTTCGCCGGTGTATTCAGGTGGTACTGAAATACTTTCTGTTCCGGCTGATCTTGTTGGTCCAGCTGTGGTAAATACTACTTCTCCTCTTGTCCCGTTATAGAGCAAAATCAAAGTTTTGTCTGTTACCATTGCACTTCCACTGCCTGAATTGTCAGTCCAGTTAATGTCAACCGTTGATGCAACTGTGGAAGCCGCGGCACCGCCAATTACTCCGGTTAGATTGCCACGGGTTACCAAAGCGTTTCCATAGTCAATGGAATAGTTAGGATAGGATCCTGTCACTCCATTGTACAAGTTGTAAGACATTGCAGCATTGAATTGGGTCATCTTGTTTGCATACAATTTGAAACCAACCCGCAGGAAGTCTGTCATAGGTTGTAGGAAGCGAAGCACGGTTGAAAACTTTGAGCGTTGGTCAACTTGTCCTTCGGTTTTGGGGTTCGCTACGCTGGAAGGTTTGATTCGTAGGTAATCGATACCCTTCCAGGTCCCACCGATTACATTCCCGATTTTTCCGGATACACCGCCGAGAATACCTTGATTGATAATTGCCATAATTTATATGTATTTATGGGTTAAACAAATGTTCGGACTTGGCACGGACTTGACTCGGCTTTTGCCCTTTCATTCAAAATTACTTCAATATATATGCTATGGTTCGGGCAAGGGAATTGTTGCTTCTATTTGCTTTTGTTTGCCTTGTGGAATGTGATTTTTTGACAGGTTTGGCTAAATGGTTTCTACAAGATAATCTGTCTCCCGGAAGTCAATCCCTTTTTGTGGATAAAATAAAAGGGGTTGGAATTAGTGTCAAATGGCCGATGAGGTCTGATTTGAAACGTTTTCATACAGTGAGCCAATAAAACCTTGCCTGCCGCGATTGCCCACTTCAATTTGCATTTTCAAAGATGTTCGCAAATTCAACAGCCATCCATTTCCCATATTTTTTTTCAAAAGAGAAAAGAAAAAAGGAAAAAAATAAAAGAGAAAGCTTTTAATAAGGCGGGTCCGGGAGGGTTGTCAAGGTTTTTGGAAAAAATGGAATTCCTACTAATTTTGTGACAAATTTTATCAAGCCACTTTATTAATTTTTCCTCTTAATTTAATTTCCATTTCTAGAGGGGAAATATACCCTAGAGATGAATGTAATCTTTCAGTATTATACCAGTTTATAT
>DATJCX010000038.1:0-23616 GCA_035497735.1 Brumimicrobium sp.
AACGGCATTCCAAGAAAAAAGTAGAGTAGTGCTCCGTCTGCTCCGTAGTTCTGACCTATTACTTTATAGAATTGACTTTGATTTATAAAAGATCGAATCAAAAAGACAAAATAAAGAACAAAAGAAAGTAGGGTAGTAACGTTTTGGCTATGGTGCGTGTCCCGAAGGGCTTGCATTATAGCCGTTGTTGTGTGTCGTTTTTTATTTAAAAATCCCAGCTTTTATATTCTTCATTATTGTCCTTCATGTCTTCATAGAGCCAAACCATTCTGTCTAAAAACCAACTTTTCCCGAGGTATGCCAATGCTATGCCTAAGATAGCACCCCAAATAGAATACTCTATAGTTGCCCATATTGCAATGACCATTCCGATAGAGGAAACACCGTTGAGTATATTATGTATTGGACCTTTATGTATAGCAGGTATGTCAATCTTATCTCGATTTAGAAATACCCTTTCACCCATGACAGACCGAGAAGCCCAATTTCTTGTTGATTTTGGAGCTGGAAAGAATATTGGATTTAAAAACATCCATAGTACCGACAATACTCCCGGAATTAAACACCACCAACCAATCCAGAGTCTACTCCAAAAGGCAAGCACAATTATTGGTAAAACAGAATACCTCGTCCATACGCTCCAAGGGTTTGAATGTTTCATCCAATTTTCAGGAGTTAAGTTAAACACATTTGCGATTTTTCTTTCTAAAGTCATAATTTTTTTATTTTTTATTTTGTTGCTCCCATTTGATTCTTAATTGTGGCATTTCGCGTTCTAGAAACTCGTAGTAACTTAAAATTT
Organism: Brumimicrobium sp.; assembly: GCA_035497735.1. GTDB lineage: Bacteria > Bacteroidota > Bacteroidia > Flavobacteriales_D > Crocinitomicaceae > Brumimicrobium. The sequence goes on from DATJCX010000038.1 coordinate 803, forward strand.
GCTTGAGTAGTTGGCTTTTTTGATTGTTATTGTCCGAGTAAAAAGATAGACCTTGTTTTACAATCATTTTAAATTCTGAAATTGATTTGGTTTTAGAGTCCAAAATATTTTCAAGACTATTTAGTGACATTTTGTAATATGATTTTCTGTCTCCTGAAATCATATGTTTTTCAATTAGACTTTGATTCAGTAACAAGTTTATATTTCCACTTATAGAGCCCTTACTTGCTTTCAATGAATCTTTCAAATCATCAAACGAATTATTGTCAGATTCTGAACATATCAAGTATCCCAATATTCGTCCTGCCATTTTTGGTAAGCCATATTGTTCATAAAACAGTCCTACATCTTCAATGTATTTTTCTTTTTCAGTCATTGTTTAAACAAAAGTTTACTAAAGGTATGAAAAGTTCAGTACATAATGAACTAAAATTGAAATTACTTTTACAGAATTCTATAACAGTTAGTTAGAATTTCCGTTTTGGATTCTGTTCTCAAATGACACACAACGTTTAGTATATGCAAAGTAGGCGATTGCGGGCTTCAAACTTATCAAACCGAGATGAAGTTGAAGCGAGCTACAACCATTGAATTTACTGCTATTTCGCCTATTTTGTATATACATTGTTAGCGGTTCGGGCTTTTTTTCTTCGGTCAGCAACATTTCTCGTCTTGTTGAATTGGTGGACATTTCTCGCTCCCATAACTGCAATAAACACAGCAGTCTCCTTGTTGTGGTTTCAATACAGTTTTGCAGTTTTCGCACTCGTAAAAGTATTGGCAAGCATCTGTCGGCATTGTTTCTTCTTTTTTGTGTCCGCAGTTGGGGCAAGTGATTGTTGATTGCAATTTTATTTCCATTTTATCTTTCCTTTTTGTCTCTTACTGAATATCCTGTTCCGTTAATTGCTGTTTCGATTTCGGCTATGTTAGTTTTTGAGTTGTCAAATTCAACGATTGCGTTTCCATTCTCGTATGAAGCAGTTGATTTGATTATTCCTGAAAGTTTGTTCACTTCGTGGTTTACGTGTTCTTCGCATCCTGCACAAGTCATTCCGCTGATAGTAAACTCAACGGTCTGTAAATTTGATTTGTCAACTACTATTACTTGTTTTTCTGTCTTAGGGTAGAAAATATGTGCATAGTAAGGAAAGGCAAGCATTACAATTGCGAATGCTGTAACAATTCCTAAAAACTTTTTACTCTGAATGAATTTTGGCTTTTCATCAGTTTCACAATCACAGTCTATTTCCTTTTTCGGTTTTAGTTTTTGATACCAAGCAAAACCAAGAACCAAAATTGTCAAACCAATTAAATACGGTCGGAAAGGTTCAAGCCACGAAAAAGAGGCAGCAAGTCCGCTTGTTCCTGCAATTAGTGCCAAAACTGGTGTAATACAGCATAGAGAAGCAGCGAATGCCGTTAAAATTCCTGCTCCGATTAGTTTATTGTCCTTTTTCATATTGTCTCCAAAATTTTGTTTTCGTCAAGTATTATGAAAAACGGTTCAAGCAAGTTTTTGTATTCGTTTGTCAGCGAATAGAAAATGGTCTGTGCTTGCCTTTCTGTTTCAATGAGTTTTCGGTCTTTGAGTTTTCGCAGGTGTTGAGAAACTGCCGAAATGGTCATTCCAAGAACATCACTCAGGTCGCAAACGCAAAGTTGTTTCTCTTCATAAAGCAGGAACAGGATTTTCAGTCTGACGTTGTTACCCGCCAATTCAAGTCCGTTCGATAAGTAGTCAAACGAGCCGTTGAGTTCTGCAACTCGGTCTTTACAACGGTTGATTTGTTTAATGTCCGCTTGTTGTCTTATGCAAGAATTGTTTTCCATAAACACAAAGATAGTCAACTTGTTTATTTAAGCAAATGCTAAAATACAATATTTTAAAAATAACCCGATTTGTTTCTCGGGTCGTTTTATTGCCTGACCGCTAACAAGTGGCTATACGCCAAATGGCGTATACATCCACTATATCTTATTTTGCTAATTCTTTCATTATCAATAGTAAACCAGTTTCCAAACGTTTGTCATTCAATTCTGCTTTTTCAAAAGGTTCACTATTCATTATCCCATCAAATATATAAAATATACTTATACTTCCAATCCTTTTATTCGGGCTTAGAATTTATCTTAACTTATTTAGATATCAATTACTTTAGTTTCTAACTAAACTAAATACGCCTTTTTATTGCCTTCAAATTCTACCTCAATTCTATCTTGAAGGGTTGTTGACAAGGTCAATCCTTCGTAGTCGCAACGAATAGGGAAGTTCCTATGCTTTCTATCTACCAATGCCACCGTTTTTAACTTTTTTGGTAGATACTTTAAAAGTTCCATCAAAGCATACTGCATCGTTCTTCCAGAATTAATAACATCATCGATGAGAATTATTGGTTGTCCTTGATAATCATTCATATCAACATCTGTTGTGATAGGATGGTCAAGTGGCTTTTTCTTGTCGATAATCATTTCACAAACCGTGATTTCTTGCTGACCGATTTTCTCTAGTAATTCTTTTAAAACCTTAGCGATTTTGATTCCATTTCCGTGAATTCCAACTAAAAGAATTGATTCCTCTTCAAAGGTATCTTCATAAATTTGATATGCAATTCGATCTAACTTTTGATTGATTTGTCTTTCATCTAATACAATGGTCTTCATATTCTCTGGTTTTTATTTCTTCTTTCGTTGCTGTTCTGTTATCCATCTGTGAAATTCTGCAGCGTTTCTATCGTGCTGTGATAAAGTAGCAGCAAAGTTGTGCAAACCACTCAATTCGGGCTTGGCGCACATGAAAATGTAATTGTTCTTTTCGGCATTTAAGACAGCGTCAACTACTGAAGCTGGTGGAATGTAGATGGGACCAGGAGGTAGACCTGCGTAAATATACGTGTTGTAAGGACAGTCTCTTTCTCGGTGTATATAAAGTAAACGCTCAACGCCATCTATTTCATCGCCCCAACAAAAACGAAAGGTCGGATCCGACTCTAGTTTCATGCCTAGACGTAACCTGTTCAAATATAAACCCGCTATGGTTTTCCATTCTTCAGCATGTTTGTCTTGTTCCTTGTAAACAATGGAGGCTAATGTCACCGCGTCGGATTGACTTTTTAAACCAGCTGATTTCAGTTTTTCCATTCTATCTTCTGTCCAAAACTTTTTAAACTCTTTGGCCATTCTGTCAATGAACTCCTCATGGTCGGTGTCCCAGAAAAAACGGTAGGTATTCGGTAGGAATAAAGCACCAATTCTTTCTTTTGTAAAATCATATTTATTCAATATCTCTTCTGATAAAAGATAGTCGATAAATTCTGTAGAATCCATTTCTATATGCTGAGCAACTTTCCCAGCGATGTCGTAAACGTTTTTACAGTTGTTAAAGGTTACGTCAACTTCAACTTCTTGATTTCCATTTCCTAAACTGTTTTTAGTGAAACCATTAATTAACGTATTGTAAGTGGTTTTAGGGGAAATAATGTACTTTCCTGAACCGATTTTGTCATCCTTGAAATTCTTGTACGCTAAGACGGCTTGTAAAGCATCTTTGTCAGCTATTATTTCCTGCGTTTCTAATAGGGATATCAATTCCTGTAAATTAGTTCCTGTAGGAATATAGAAGTCCACTTTCTCCGTATTTAAAGTCTCTTTCTTGCTGCCAAAAAAAGCATTCATTTGATCGCATGAGCTCAGGATAAATAATCCTGCCAACGCCATAAGAAATTTATATTTCAATGTTTTAATTTTTAAAGTATCCAATGGTTAATTAATAAATTTTTGGTAAAAATAAGCATCAATTGTCTGGTTTCGGTATTTATACCAATTCTTTTTTGTTCCTGTGCGAATATATCCTGAATTTTCAAACAACTGAATGCTGGCTTTGTTGTCTTCTTGTATGTTACAATAAAATTGGTCGAGCTCTAAAACTTCGCGTGCGTAGGTTTCAATGAGCATCAAAGCTTCCCTTGCAAAACCTTGCTGTCGGTTGACTTTTTCTGCAATTAGAATACCTATTCCAGCTCTTTTATGTTTGAAATCTATTTCAAATAAATCAACTGTCCCAATGGCTGAATTGTCATCGTTTTTGCAGATTACAAGTCGCAATTGATGGGTTTGTCTAACTTGACTAGCGCTTTCTATATACGCTTTCATTTCGAAAATTGAAATCGGAGCTTCGGTTTCGCTAAAACGCCAGTTTGCTGTGTCATTTTCCCATAATAATAGAGTATGAACATCCTTTTCCTCAAGTTGACGGAGATATGCTTTTTCACCTTTAAACATAAATTCAAAGATAGGGAATTTTTCAATTCTTAAAATACAATTTTTCGAAATTTATAAAGGAAGAAAATAGAAGGGGAAAGGCTTCGGGAATCTTAGGCAGGTAACTGGATTTCTCCTTGAAAAACTGCAGCTGCTGGACCGATTAGATAAATGGCTTCAAAATCTTTGCCTTTTCGAAGTGCTTTGACTTTTAGCATACCGCCTTTTACTTGGATATCTACATTTATTTCAGTTAAATTCATGGTGTCTCCATAAGCCAATGCAACTGCGGTAGCACCAGTCCCACAAGAGTAAGTTTCATCTTCTACACCACGCTCATAAGTCAACATTTTAAGCTTGTTGTCTGAACTAACTTCCACAAGGTTTACGTTAATTCCAACAGTTTTGTAAGTAGGAGAGTAGCGCACTTCTTTCCCGAATTTTACGATGTCTTCTTTGGCTAAATCCTTTGTAAATTGAATGTAATGTGGACTTCCGGTGTCGATAACGTAGTGGTCTTCATTTAAAGAATAATTCTTAACGTCATTCATCTTCAATGAAATCAAATCACCGTCAAGTGTTGCTAAATGCTCACCGTCTATGGCGATAAATTTTGCTGTAGAATCGAATAAAGCTAAAGATTGGGCAAACTTGACAGCGCATCTTGCACCGTTTCCGCAAAAACTCATCGAACCGTCGGCATTGTGATATCTCATTTCGAAATCATACTCCTTATGTCTGAAAATGATTATTACACCGTCGGCACCAATACCAAATCTCCTGTCGCATAAAAAGCTAATCTGTTCATTGCTCAATGAAAAGTCGGCATTCTTTGTGGAATCAATCATGATAAAATCATTTCCTGTTCCATGGTATTTCGTGAAGGAAAGTATCATTTAAAGGTAAGGCTTTGGAAGTTTTTAGTTTTGTGCAAAATGATGCTCATTGTTTCTGTATTCAACAATAACTGTTCTCCAGTACTACTCAACTGCAATCCAATTGTTTCAGAAGGATTAAATCCAAAAAGTTTTAATTTATTACGCGTTAACTCGTATCCTGTAATGTTTAAAGGACTTTTCCAAAACTCTACAGTTACTTGCTTTGCAAAAGATTCACTTTTTAATTCTAAAACAGAAGATGCATCAGTAGTATCAGTTTTTAAGGGTTCTATATTAAGAACACGCTGTGAGAGAAGTTCTTCCTTCATAATGATAATCTCTTCCTCATCTTCCTCATCTTCCTCTTGATAGTCATTGTTGGAGTCTGCATCGTTGCTATCGTCCGCTAAGAGTGTTTCCTCATACTCTTCTTCGCTATTGTCTGAAATTTCACTAACTGCCTCCTCTGTATCGGTATAGTTTGAGTTGTTGTCTTCAGTGACAGTAGGTTTGTTTTTACCCGAATTCTTTTCGTTGAAGGCTTTGTCTTTATCTATACTTAAACTGTCATCTTTAGCACTCTCTTCAATGACTTCGCTATTTTGCTTTTTATTTGAATCAAAATGTTCATTCAGAAAGAAGCCAATACCTCCTCCAATAATTAAGATTATCAAATATATAGCAATTTTGCGCATAGAATTTCTGATTGATGTTGCAAATGTATATAAAAAGAATGAATTATAGTAAAAAGGTGATAAAATGATATACTGTATTGCCACGTACTCCTAAAAAGTGACTTAAGTCATGTTCTAGTATGATGTTGGTCATACTTGCGAGCGTAGCATCTTCGTTTACATTAATTTAACTGTATTGGTTTGGAAAGTGTAAATATTAATTTAAAATAATAGAAGATAAAAATGTCTTGCCAAAAAGTATTCCTTCATGGCTATGGATTATTATCATTACATTCTTCGCTTGGGCAATGTTTTATATGATATACTATTTTGACATTCCAGAGTTCCTAACGAAGTAAAGTAGTTAGCAAACTTTGGTGTTTTGATTCCTAAGGTTTATTCTGTTCATACATCCTCACTTGATTTCAAACTGATTTTGAGTGGGGATTTTTTTATTGTCTTAATGAATAAGCTTGCTATCTTTCAAATTACGGCAATATTCTTGCAATATAGATTTAATAACAATCGTTTGTAGATACAAAAACCATTATACCTATTAAACTCTTGTTTATAATTTATAATTTTAAACAATTATTAAAGAAGCATGAATAAAATCGTAATACTTGCCCTGTTGTTAGTCATATCTGGTGGAATGACCAATCCTGCGATGGTTAGTACAACTTTTCCAAATAATTCTGATTCTGTTGAAGGTAGGTCTTTGCCTGCTTTTATGCGTTTGTCGCCGCAATGGGCGCTAGAGCAATTGGAAAATTTGACTTTAGAGGAAAAAATTGCCCAAAGTTTTATGGTGGAGGTTACGCCTAGAAAAGGAGAGGACCACTTAAAGATTATCGATTCTTTGGTGAAAGTCCATCATGTTGGTGGGGTAATTATGTTTCAAGGAAATGTTCAGCAAACAAAAGATGTCATAACGAGATTGCAAAGTGAAAGTAAAATTCCACTGATGGTAGGAATGGACGCTGAGTGGGGAAGTGATATGCGCTTAAGCGATGGAGAACGTTTTCCTTTTCAGTTGACAATGGGTGCGGCTAACCAATTGGAAAGTACGCGAATTATTTCTCAAGCCATGGGACAAGAGATGCGAGAACTAGGAATTCATATTAGTTTTTCGCCTGTAGTGGATATTAATTCTAATCCGCAAAATCCTGTAATCAACTTTAGAGCTTTTGGTGAAAATCCTTTGTCGGTTGCCAAACATTCTGTAGAGATGGTTAAAGGAATACAAGATTTTAATGTCTTGGCAAGTATGAAACATTTCCCAGGACACGGCGATACAGATATGGACTCACATTTGGATTTACCAACGATCCACAAGTCGAAACAAGAATTGAGTAGAATGGATTGGTTGCCATACCGTCAAGGTAGATTGGCAGGTGCTTCCTCTGTGATGGTAGGTCATTTGAATGTACCTTCTTTGGACAATAGCGGAACACCAGCTAGTTTGTCTTCTATCATCATTAAAGATATTCTAAAAAAAGAATTAAAATTTGATGGTTTAATTATCAGTGATGCACTAAACATGAAGGCACTGACGAAAAGATATGGTGATGTTGATATTGTTGTAAAGGCTTACCAAGCAGGAAATGATATTCTTCTTTATCCTTCTAAAGTGAAAGAGTCTATACAAGCGATTAAGTCAGCAGTTGAAAAGGGAGAAATTTCTGTAGAAGAGGTAGAAGAAAAAGCCTTAAAGATACTGAGAGCAAAATACTGGTCTTTGATGCCTGAGAAAGATGTTAAGTCTCCTGAGTTAAACCAAGAAGTTGTTGAATTTGCAAAAATCAATATCTATGAAAAAGCATTGACTGTTTTAAAGAATGAAAATGTAATTCCTGTCCAAGATGCTTCAGGAAAAAACTTGATTCTAAACATCGGGGCAGATGGAACGGGCTTTAATCAGTCGGCAAGTAACTATGTTATCGCTGAAACGGCACAGTTTAAAACGGCGAATGAAGCTTTAGCTGCCTATCAAACGAAGTTTAAGGATTATGACCATGTTTTTGTGAATTTAATTGCTCCATCGGTTCTTCCAAGAAATGATTATAGTTATCCCGCAGGATGGAGAACACTCCTAGAGAGATTGCCTAAAGAAGCTAAGGTTTATCTTACTTTTTTCGGAAATCCTTACGCGGTGAAAGACCGTTACATGTTTGAAAATGCAGATGCGGTAGTTTTGACATTTCAGAATTCTCCAATAGGACAAGATAGAGCCGCACAATTGATTTTCGGTGGAGTAGAAGCAACTGCTTTTTTGCCGATTACTTTGAGCGTTGACTACCAAGAAGGATTTGGTGTTCAAACTGCACCTGCGTCTCGTCTTAAATTCACCGTTCCTATGGAATTGGGAATAAATGCTGCTGCTTTTGATAGAATCGATTCTATTATGAAGAATGCCATTGAGTTGGGGGCTTTTCCAGGTGGACAAGTGGTAGTTGCGAAAGACGGTAAAGTGATATATCAAAAAGCTTTCGGTCATCAAACTTATGATAATACTGAAGAAGTTACCAATAAAACTTTGTACGACTTGGCTTCTGTAACGAAGATAGCATCTTCAACAGCTAGTTTAATGTATCTGCAAGGACAAAAACAGTTTTCATTGGACAGCACCTTAGGAAGCTATATAAGTGATTTAACGAAAGGAACCGTTTACAATAACGTCAAGTTAAAAGACGCGATGACACATCAAGCTGGATTCACACCTTGGCTTCCATTCTACACAAAGACCTTAGTGAATAAACGTCCAGACACAAATTTATATTCGAGCCAACCAGAAGGAGAGAAAACTGCTGTTGTAGCAAAAAATCTTTATTTGAACAAGCATTATGAAGATACGATGTTGCGAACGATTCTTTTAAAACCATTAAATGCTAGAACATATAAGTATTCTGATATTGGATATTACTTTGTAAAACGCATCGTAGAGAAAACAACGCACCAGACAATGAATGACTTTGTGGAAAATACATTTTATGCGCCTATGGGATTGACGACAATGGGATATTTACCCTTAGAGCGTTATGACCTGCATCAAATTGCACCAACAGAAGAAGATAAGTATTACCGTTATCAAACTGTTCGTGGCTATGTACATGATATGGGAGCGGCTATGACAAATGGAGTAGGAGGACATGCCGGACTGTTTTCAAATGCAGCAGATTTAGCTGGATACATGCAAATGTTGCTAAATGGCGGAACCTATGGTGGAAAACGCTATATCCCTAAAGCGGTTGTAGATGAATATACAGCTTGTCAATACTGTCCTAGAAATAGAAGAGGAGCGGGCTTTGATAAACCGGTTGTTTCAGGTACGGGTGGACCAACGACTGAAGCCGCTTCTAAAAAGTCATTTGGACATACAGGCTTCACGGGAACTATGGCTTGGGCAGACCCAGAATACAATATTAACTATGTGTTTCTATCCAATAGAACCTATCCGGATGCGGAAAACTGGAAAATTACAAGAATGAATATTCGTACAGAGATTCAGAAGGTGATTTATGAAGTTTTAAAGTAGAATATCTTCAAAAGATGAGCTAGTGTTTGAACTAAAGTTGTAACTAGTTGTTAGAAAAGAAACCGAAAGATTAAAAAGAACTGTAAATGAAAATAGGTATTGTTTTATATCCAACATACGGAGGAAGTGGCGTAGTCGCTACAGAACTAGGAAAGGCTTTAGCTGAAAAAGGGCATAAAGTGCATTTTATTACTTATTCCCAACCAGTGAGACTAGGAGCGTTTAAAAATAATATCTTTTATCATGAGGTATCTGTTAGTGATTATCCATTGTTTGAGTATCAGCCTTACGAAACAGTTCTAACGAGTAAGCTAGTCGATGTTGTTAAATATGAAAAACTAGATTTACTTCATGTGCATTATGCCATTCCACATGCTTCGGCAGCTTATATGGCACAACAAATTCTAAAAACTTGTGGAATTAATATTCCATTTATTACAACACTCCACGGAACGGATATTACCCTTGTAGGGAAAGACAAATCATTTGAACCAGTTATTCGTTTTTGTTTAGACCAGTCGAATAGAGTGACTGCAGTTTCTGAAAGTTTAAAACAAGATACTTATAGACACTTTAGTACAACTATCAAGATCGATGTTATTCCGAATTTCATCAATGAGTTTGCACAAGAACCGTTGAATATAGATATGGAGCAGCGAAGAAAGTATGCTGCTGATGATGAGAAGATCCTTTGTCACGTTTCTAACTTTAGAAAAGTAAAACGCGTAGAAGATGTTGTTAGAATCTTCCATAAGGTAAACCAATCTGTAAAGTCGAGACTATTGCTAATAGGAGATGGACCAGAACGCTATAATGTTGAACGTCTATGTCGTGAACTTGGTTTGTGCGACAAAGTGCTAATGGTAGGAAAGATTAGTGACACTTCTAGCTTACTAAGCCTTACAGATTTATTCTTACTTCCTTCGGAAACAGAAAGTTTTGGTTTGGCAGCTCTTGAAGCAATGGCGGTTGGTGTTCCAGTAGTTTCCTCGGATACTGGGGGAATTCCAGAAGTGAATATAAACGGTTACTGTGGCTACATGTCTAAAGTTGGAGATGTAGAAGACATGGCAAAAAACAGTATTAAGATTCTTTCAGACGAAAAAACATTAAGTGAATATAAGCACAATGCTATTGAAAGAGCGAAAGAATTTAGTTTGGATAATGTTTTACCTAAATATGAAAAGCTGTACGATGAGGTTTTAGCTGGCTTTAAAGAAAAGTTAGGCTAGATGCTTCCTTTGCTTCTTAAGCTCCGCAATTCTTCTCTTCTTACCTTTTATACGCATGTTTAAAGACGTTTCTGTGAAATAACGGTGAACATTCTCAAGATAGTTCAACTGAAAGTCTATCCACTCGATTTCTGTCATGAATTTTCCATGGCTTTCGAGTTCATTTCTCAGGGTTTTTGCAACGACAAAATAATCGGGTCTTCCTAAATAATCATGGTCGGCATCGCGCATAATTTTCTGCAGCAATGTTGTGGGCGTATTTCCTCTTTTAGTAGATTCAATTATTCCACAAATCGTTTCGACTTGTACTCGGGTATAGCCAAATTTCGGCAACTCATATTGTGCTAGTTGAATCCCGAATGTTTCATTGTCATCATATTGGTAGATAAAGCCTGCATCGTGAAATAACACAGCTGTTAGTAATAGAATTAGTTCTTCTCCTTTTACACCTTCCAAATTAGCAATCCTTTGTGCGGCAGATTCAACATTGATGGTGTGTTTGTAATTGTGGTAATCTAATTCCTCCGGCAAAAGCGCCTTTAATCTATTGACCATATACCTTCTTAGGTAATCATAATCCATAGGAGGCAAGTCACACTTTATACGTAAATCTCTATCTGGTAGTTTGCCTTCATTGAAGAGTGAATGATCTTTCTTCAGTTCATTGACAAAATACATTTTTACTTGACCACCGTGTTTGACTTGAATTTCACCTCTATAGGTTATATTAAAATATTCCTTGATATGTTCAACCACACTGTCGGTAATGGTGATATTATTCTTAATAGAATGCTGTTCGGCACGTGCTGCAATATTCACCGTATCTCCCCAAATGTCGAAACTCATTTTCTTCGTTCCTATGATACCTGCTACCAATGGACCTAAGTGAATTCCTATACGAATATCCCAAGGCGTTTTATTAGTAGCGATATCAATGGTCTTTTGACTCAGTACATAGTTTCTAATTTCTAAAGCTGCTAGCGTTGCGCGAACCGCTGGCTGATGGTTGTCTTCATTAACTCCCGCCAAAGCCATATAAGCATCTCCTATCGTTTTTATCTTTTCTAGGTTATAACGTTCTATAATTTCATCAAACTTATTGAAATAGTCTTTCAGTCTATTGATTAACTCTAATGGCGTTAAATCTTTGGCATGTTTTGTAAATGCCGTAAAGTCGGTGAAAAGTACCACGCCTTCGTTTACTTTCCTAGGCGAATATTTCCCGGTGTTGTTTAAACTATTCAGTACGTTAACTGGGAAAATATTCTCAAGTAATTGAAGAATTCTTAAATCCTTAAAGTAAAGTGTTTTAAAAACGTCAATTTTTGCTTTTACCAAACTTGAATTAAAAGGTTTAGAGATATAATCGACTGCGCCTTTTTTAAAAGCTAAGACTAAATCTGTTCCCGAAGTATTTTCGTCACTTATTATGACCTTATAAATATCTCTTGAGTTCGGATTTTGCTTTAATTTTAATAATAAATCATAGGTATCAACAGACTTGTTATTGGAATTAATCAGAATAATTCCAACTTTCTGTTTATGGACAACTTCCCATGCTTGTTGTTCAGATGTTGTGAAAATCAAATTATTACCACCAGTACTCAACATTTTTTTGAGTGCTAGCGTATTTTCTATATCATCATCTATGATTAAAATATTAATGAATCTTTCCACAAATCGAGCGTTTGAACCTTTACGAATTTAAGTTATTTATTCAGATATGCAAAAAATAAGATTGTTTTTTTACCTAAAACGAAGAATAACTAAAGCTTCAGAAACAAGATGCGGTTAAAGTGTTACCTATGTTACTAAATTCGGTCTTGATTGTGACTAATTTTACAATTCAAAACAAAGACTCATGGTGATTATAGGATATATAGCAGCTGTTCTGATTGGAGTAGCACTCGGATTGATTGGTGGAGGTGGTAGTATTTTAACCGTTCCAGTATTGGTTTATCTAATGGGGGTAGATCCTGTTATGGCAACTGCCTATTCTTTATTCATTGTTGGAGTAACAAGTGGTGTTGGTTCTTTCTCTTTTTTCAAGAAAAAGTTAGTCGATGTTAAGACAGCCATTGTTTTTGGAATTCCTTCTATTATTGCTGTTTTTTTAACAAGAGCTTTGATTATTCCTGCTATTCCAGATGAGGTTTTCACTGTTGGAAGCTTTCTAGTGACAAAAAGTATACTTTTAATGTTGCTATTTGCTATTCTGATGGTTGTTGCTTCCTACAGCATGATTAAGGGACGAAAAGGCGAAGAAGAAAAAGTACAAGAGCAAAAATTCAACTATCTATTAATTCTTTTAGAGGGAAGTGTGGTAGGAGTGCTAACTGGTTTAGTTGGCGCTGGAGGTGGTTTCTTAATCATTCCAGCATTGGTTATCTTGAGTCGCTTACCAATGAAAATGGCAGTTGGTACTTCCCTGGTTATTATAGCCGCAAAATCACTGATAGGTTTCTTTGGAGAAGACTTAAGCGTAGTTGAATGGAACCTAATTGTTCCTGTAACGCTTATGGCAGTTGTCGGAATTTTTATCGGTGCAAGTTTGTCTAAAAGGATAGATGGCGATAAGCTAAAACCTGCTTTTGGCTGGTTTGTCCTTGTAATGGGAGTATATATATTAATTAAAGAATTGTTCCTGTCTTAGTAAATTCATCCGAGAATGGACTGTAACAAAAGTTGCCATTAAAAGCAGAGAGTATCCTTACCTTTGTATCACTAAAAAAATAATAAACCTTAAATTTATTTCATTATGTTTTTCAAACACGTTTACGACGATTCATTGGCACAAGCAAGTTATGTGATTGGTTGCCAGGTTACAAAAGAAGCTATCGTTATCGATGCGCAAAGAGATGTTGATGTGTACTTAAAGATTGCACAAGAAAACAATCTTAATATCACACATATAACAGAAACACATATCCATGCAGATTTCCTTGCAGGATCAAGAGAGTTGGCTGCCATTACTGGAGCCAAAATGTACCTTTCTAACGAAGGTGGAGAAGGATGGGAATACGAGTTTCCACATCACGCAAAATTAAAGCATGGAGATGTTATTAAAGTAGGTAATGTTTCATTAGAGGTATTACATACGCCAGGACATACACCAGAAAGTATCAGTTTTCTTTTAACGGATCACCCGGCAAGTGATAAACCAGTTATGGTATTCACAGGAGACTTCGTTTTCGTAGGAGATATTGGTCGTCCAGACTTACTAGAGAAGGCTGCAGGATTAATCGGTACAAAAGAAGCTGGAGCAAACCAAATGTGGGATTCTTTAAAGCGTTTCTCTGAATTACCAGAGTATGTTCAAGTTTGGCCAGCGCATGGTGCAGGTTCAGCTTGTGGAAAAGCTTTAGGTGCAGTACCAAGTTCTACAGTTGGATACGAGAAAATTAGAAACTGGGCATTCCAATATGGAGATGACAAGGAAGGTTTTGTTGATTATTTGTTAGAAGACCAACCAGAGCCACCAAAGTACTTCGCAATGATGAAGCACTTAAATAAGGTTCCTCGTCGTTTATTAGTGGAAGTTCCAAAGCATCCAAAATTGACAAAAGAGCAATTCTTAACGGCGCACAAGAATAACTTAAAAGTGATTGACGCTAGAAATAAAGTTGATTTTGCTGAAGGATTTATCCCAGGAAGTATCAATATTCAAGGAAACAAATCTTTCTCTACTTGGGCAGGATGGTTGTTGAACTACGAAGAGCAATTTGTAATTGTAGCTTCAGAAAGTCAGATGGAGGACTTAACAAGGAAGTTGATGCGTATCGGATTAGATAACATCTATGGTTTTATCGATAATGTTGAGGACTTAGGAATTGAACTTCAGAAATCACACAACTATAGCATCGAAGAGTTTGAAAAGAAAATCGGTGATCCAAACGTTCAAATTGTTGACGTGAGAGGGGAAAGTGAATACAAAATCAATCGCATCAAAGGTGCAGACCACGTATTCGTTGGAACAATCCACGAAAACTTAGATAAACTAGATAAGTCTAAAGAAATTATTCTTTACTGTCAAGGTGGTGATAGAACATCAGTTGCTTATTCACTTGTGAAAAGAGCAGGTTTCGAGCATGTTAGCAACTACATGGGAGGAATGAATGAGTGGACTGCCAAAAGACAAGCAGTAGCAGCGTATAACTAAAATACATCATAAGATTAAGCTGTTTCAAATAGAGTAAGAAAACTTCTTATTTGTTGAAACAGCTTCTTGATTTTGTAAATAAATTACAATTAAAAGACAAAATGATGGATGTAGAAAAGCAAGTAGAAAAAATGATCAGAGAAGGTGCATTTTTAGTAGATGTTCGTTCTCCTATGGAATTTGATGAAGGTACTGCAAAAGGAGCTATTAATTTTCCTTTAGAAGACCTAGAAGATAGATTGGCTGACTTTGAAGGCAAAAAAAACATCGTCTTATTTTGTAGAAGTGGTGGGAGAAGTGCTTATGCTGAATCTGTCTTAAATAGGAATGGTATTAATGATACCGTTAATGGGGGCGTTTGGCAATATGTTGATCGTATTGTTCGTGAAGTTGAAGATAATTAGAAATTAAGCAAAAGCATTCAAAGTATGGATTTTAAACAACTATTTAAGCAATGGAATATCATGAGAATTCTGAGGTTAGTAATCGGAATTATTATCATGGTGGATGGGTTAAAGCGTTCTGAAATGTTCGTCGTTTTCTTAGGTGGAGCTTTCGCTATGTTGGCTATTTTTAATTTGGGTTGCGGTCCAAAAGGTTGTTCAACTCCAACTATTAAAATGGATAAAAATAAAAACGATAAAGAAGTGATTTATGAAGAAGTTGTCTAAGTATCATATTTTAATCGGTTTAGGCGCCCTTATTGGCGGAGTTGGAGGGTACTTTTACTGGCGAGAAATTGGCTGTCTTTCAGGTTCATGTGCCATTTCTTCTAAACCTTTAAATAGTATTATTTATGGAACTATTTTAGGTGGTTATCTGTTTTCTTTCACTAAAGATTTAAAAATATTAAAATGACTTTCACAGAAATAATTAATCAAGATAAACCAGTTTTGGTTGACTTTTTTGCAGATTGGTGCGGACCATGTAAAGTACAAGCGCCAATTTTAAAGGAATTGAAATCTAAAATTGGGGATAGTGCCTCTATTATTAAAATCAATGTGGATAATAATCCAAGTGTTGCCCAGAAATATCAAATCAGAAGTATTCCAACGCTTGTGATATTCAAAAATGGTGAGATAAAATGGCGTGAAGCTGGTGTTTTTCAAGCGAATCAACTAGAACAGTTGCTGAAGAAGTTCGCGTAATTTATTCATTAAAATATTAATTTAATTCATTGTGTCAAAACTTGATACTAGCTATCTATTTGCCTTATTTTTGATTGCCTTCTCCTTTTCTGTAAAGGGACAAATGCATAATAATTTTTGGACGCGTGGAATTGTAGGTGTCGAGATTGCTAAGAATTTAAAGTTAGATAACGAATTTCAGCACCGTAGGCAAAATGGGTTTGAAAATAATAATCCTTTTGATAAAAACTTGATGTTTACTTATCGAACATGGTTGCATTATCAGAAGTCTGCCCGACTTAAATTTTCACTCTCTCCTTTTTCTTATTATGCGAATTACAACATCATTTTAGATGAACAAGGTCTGAAGCAATCAAGAAATGAATTTAGATTTGCTGGAGCAATTGAAATGAATCAACCGATAACGCAAAAGTTAAAGGTCTTTCAACGAGTTGCAGCGGAATATCACCTCGGATTGAATCACAATCAAAATAGAATGCGGGTAAGAACACGCTTGGGTTTGAGTTACGACGCAACGCCTGTTTTGCTTGTCTTACTATATGATGAACTTTTGGTAAATACCTTTGGAATTACCCCAGACCATATTTTTGATCACAACCGAATTGGACTTTCATTGGCTTATAAAGTCATGCCTTCTTTAACGATTGAAACAGGATATTTATTTATCAATCGATTGTTGCTGTTAAAACCTACTATGGTTTATGAGAACAATATGTTTGTGAATATTAATTACACAATTTTCTAGCAAGAAAAAAAATCGTAAAGCTTATCTTTCTCTTCTAATCAGTAAAGTATCCAAACTGTATTTCTGTTTCAACCAGCGTTTTAGTTTATCCTGATCTTTATTAATCGTTGCTTCATTGGTACTTCTAGGGTTCCATTTAACTGTAAATTCTACTATGGTATCCATTTTTTCAAAGTTTGAAGTAATTACGGTTGCATAAGATATTCTCTCTACATTTTCATAGTTTATCTTCAATTCTTTTGTCAAATCTTCAAATGGAATGTGAAGTGCTTCATATCTCGAAAGCGTGTTTACTTTATCCTCTAGGTAAGTGATTCTCTCGGTTTGTGTTAATAAATCCAATGAGTCACGGTAGCGAAGTTGCGACAAATAGCGCATATTATCTAAGTTTCTCGAACGATTTCTATTGAATACTAATTTCGTTTTTGAAAGTGCTGGGTAAGCTTTTAATCGTTCTTCTAAAACAGCGATTGTATTATCATGAATTTCATCCAATCCAAAGCTATTTAATTCTATTATAGAAGGCTGGTCTTTCCCTTCTGAGTATTTATATAAAGCATTCTTCTTAATAAATTCAAAGTGAGGTAAACCACCAACTTCATTATTTATAAAAGCTTGTGCTCCAATTTCGAACTTACTTTGTTTCCAAACATCTCTAAAGGTGAAAATTGCTGGAATCATCGCAATGATAGCAACTGCTGTAGCCACTCTTGAAATACGTTTACGTCTTGTAGAGTTGGCATATTTAAGCATAGGGAAGCCCAATATCTTTACGACAAGGAAAGTTGCCAATGCAATAAAAATCGTGTTAATAGCAAAAAGGTACATTGCACCAAAGAAGTAAGGGAAGTTACCTTTTGCCAATCCATATCCTGCTGTACATAATGGCGGCATTAATGCAGTTGCAATCGCTACACCAAAAATCACGGAGGCTATAGTTCCTTTTTTGGTCATGGCTATAATTAAGGCCAAACCACCAAAGAAGGCAATTAAAACGTCACGAATATCAGGTTTTACACGTCCTAATAGTTCGGATGTATCTTCACTAAGTGGGAAAAACTTAAAGAATAAAAAAGCTGTTCCTAAACTCAAAATAATCATGGTCACTAAGTTGATCATCGATCGTCTTAAAGTATCGACATCATTGACGGCAATTGAGAAACCAACTCCTAAAATCGGTCCCATTAATGGAGAAATTAACATGGCTCCAATTACTACCGCTGTTGAGTTGGCATTTAGTCCAATAGATGCGACAAAAATCGAGCAGATTAAAATCCAAGTTGTAGCTCCCTTAAAAGGAATACCACTTTTAATGGTTGCTATTGTTGCATCTGTATCTGTATCATCACGGAAATCTAAGAGTTCTTTGGTGAATTTCTTGATACTTATCCATAAACCTTTAGCGTCTTCCTTAATGGCTTTCTTAGACTCTTTAACGGCCTTATCTTGTTTCTCCTCATTGTCATTTGAGTCAAACTTATTATCTTGATTGTTCTCCATATCTTATCTTCAATCTATTCCTATGTACCGAAAGTTATTTTCTTAAGGATTCGTTTCATTTTCAAGTTGGAAATATAAGAAAATTCTTTTTAATTACGTCCACAAATTATTCAATGAACTTTTCTTCTATCTTTTGAATGGTTCTCTCGAGTTGCTTTTCATCAAATTTTTCCTTTTGTAGTGCTTTTAGAAAAAATAAATCGTCCTCATTCGGTAATTCGATTATATAATCATAAAACTTATTCATGGGTGTAAAGTAAGCGCTTTTGTCGAATCTTTCGTCGTAACTGTTGATATATGGACCTCTTCTAAAACTGATTCTCTCAATGGGAATGGTTAATTCAGTACTTAGTTTTTCTTTTAATTCTTTCATTTTCACCCACACCTCTTCATAACTAATGTCTGTTATTTCCGATGGGTCAAGGTTTACTAGCGTAATATAAGTGAAGTCGGGAGTAAAGTTTTTGCCAAATTCTTCGGTATTGTGAATGAAAACCAATGTTTTTCCCTCTAGAATATCAGTATCTTTTAGAATGGTGGCAACTTTCCTATTGACTGAATCTTCAATATTATTTTTTATTTCAAATAATTCAGGATGTAATGCAAAATCGTAATTGTATCCATACCATTTAAAAAGTGACTTGTAAATAAGCGGTTTTGCTTCTTTAAATTCCAATTCCGTGAATGTTTCAATGTATTCTCTTATCCATCGATTTAGTTTACTGCTTTCTATTAATTCGCTACTGTCAAGTAAGTTTTCGAAATCTGTCAGTAGGAACTCCCTTGTTTCTTGATCGTCAAAATGTGCCAAACCATAGTAAGAGGAAATCGTATATTCATAGCTTGGGTGCGTACTTCTATCGTGATTTGAAATGAATTCCATTAAAGCCGGTTTACAAGCTATTAAATCGTTTTCTGTTATTATTTCAGAAATGGTAAAAATTATTGACTTTGTTCTGTTCTTTAGGTGTTTATTGATGTAAGGAATAAAGTCATTGTTTTCTAACTGAATCAGAACATTTACTATCAATTCAAATAAATCTCGATCAGTTGTTTCCAGCAAAGGAAGTAGCGATTCAGCAGCGGGTTTATATTTTATATTACCAAGCGTTCTAATAATTTCAATTTTTCCGCCATCTATTTGGTTCATGGCAGGGTCCATAATATTAGAAGGGTAAACACCATTCTCACCAGTTGAATTTAAACGAGCAAGTAGAATTGGTCCAATAAACGCTGGATTTTCACTCGAAAGTTGTCTCACCACTTCTCCTTGAACAATGCTGTTCTTATTATCGAGAAGTTGAACGAGTAAATCTCTAGACTTTTCGGTTTTAACTTTACCCAGTAATTTTGCAAGCGCATAACAAAGACTCGGCTGTTGGTCATCTACTATTGTTTGGAAAATCTCATCATAAGTATTGAAGGAAGTCAGGTACAACATGATTAAATTCCTGGAAGAATGTTCCTCTAAAGCATTCTTTTTCAGTTGGTCTAATGTTTTTTTATGAAATTTTGATTTATTGGTCAGTTGCGTAGCTTTCAAAAATGATTCAAACTCTTTAAGCGGATAAAAAGCTTGTTTACGATAGTAGGAAGTCTGTAATAAATCATATTGAACTTTCCCATTTTCGACTTTTAAATCACCAGAAGTTGGCGACCATACATAATATGCTCTACCTTCTTTCAGTGCTTGATAATAATCAGCTAAAGCAGTTTTTTCATTGATTTGTTTTTCCCCATATTTAAGTTCACTTTCTGAAGGTTTATTATGCTTGAGAAAAACGATATATCTATCACCCGGCCGCATTGTATCAATAGGACCGTAGCGATTGCTAAAGTTAGAAATCAAAATTTCTTTTGTTTCCAGTTTTCCTTTGTAAACAGTTCGCGCTTTTGCTTTCGCATAAACATCTCCTTCGGTAGTATATTCCACCAAGGCGATGATATCCGACTCATCAATCATTTCGCTCCAACTTGGATCAATCCAGCTATCTGCCTTGACATTGAGAATTGAGAAAGTCAGTAAAATAAACGTAAATAGTGTTGTTTCTCTTTTCATTTTGAAGTATAAATATAAAGAATATATTTAAACATGTATGTTTTCTGTTGTTAGCAGTAGTTTTGCGTCTTAAAAGTGTTTTACCTCTTTGAGGTCAGTAGTTAGCAGTAGTATCGTGTTTTAAAGAGGTATGACCTCTCTGAGGTCAGGAAATAGCATAATTTTAGTACCACTAAAGTGTATGACCTCTTGAAATCACACCCTATTTACCTAAAGTTTTTCTTTTAACAGTAATCCCAGAGGGATTATATGTTTACTAGAAAAAATATCAATAGAATCATAACGACCCCAGCGGGGTCGCACAATCCCTTTCTAAAATTTTCATTATAAAGTTAACTTCCTATGTTTGGCGACTAGTGAAAAATGACAACTAAGGTGGTTTGACTCCTTCGATGAACTGTAATCTTATTGCTATTTGAATTCATTATTGCTTATCGTTCACTATTAATTTTCCAGATGGCAATTGAATTAGTCAACTGTTAATTGAATTCCTCTTCTTGTTTTCTTTTCGACTTTCTGTAAATATAGTTAGGGTAGATTGTACGTTTTGCAAAACGATTCACTTTATCTGAGTTAATCATCTTCTGGAAAATCTGCTTTGTTACACCAAAGTATTCATACGTGCTACCGTCTGTGAAATCGATTGTCAAAAGCATTCCTTTGTGATTGAAATCAGCAATACCAGCATTGGTAACTGTTTCCGTGTATTCTTCTAAGTTTGCTTCTTTTGTTTCAGGTGCGATGCTAATTAAGAAATGGTAGCCATCTATGATTTGTCTACTTTTTACTTCAGCCTCCTCACGCATAGGGTCTCCTTCCTGAAATTTATCAGGATGCCATTCTTTAACTAGGGAACGGTAGGTGTTTTTTAAAGCTTTTAATTCAATTTCTTTTTCAACCCCAAAAAGGTTCTTGTATTCTTTAATTCGTTTCATTCTTGCGATTTTTGCGGGTGCAAAATTAGACCTTTTTTCTGAAGAAGTACGAAGTTTTTGAATCTATTTATTTGAGTTTGATAAAAGTAAGGTGAAAGTTCCTGGATTCAGCGATGTTTTTGTTTGATTATCTAAATAATTTCCAGTTCCATCATCCTTTTGCCAAACATAAATATCAACAGGAATGACCATTGAATTACGTTTTGAATATAAATCCTTTTGATAATCATATCTTCTAAAATAGTCATTCCCATCCGTAGATAATTGAAGACACTCTCCTCCCGCCTTAGGTGTATAATCTTCGCTATAATCAGGTCTTCCACATTGATATTCAATTTGACTGTAAAGTGTGAAAGAGAAAAGTAAAATGATTGTAATAGTTAGATTTTTCATTTTATCAATACTTTAGTAATTAAATATGTATTAGAAGTCGAATGTACTTTAAGTAGATATAGTCCCTTTTGAATAGAAGAAATAAATATTTTTTTATTCTTTATCTCTCCTGTTTGAATAATTTTCCCGTTAAGGTCTGTAATTTCAAAATTGCCATTAAGATTGACATGCAAATATTCGTGATTTCTGACAGGGTTAGGGTATATATCATTATTGTGTACAATTAAGTTTTGGATTCCTGAAGTGTTTACTTCTCTAAACTCAAATTGTAGAGTGCCAATTTTTTTATTACCGCTATAATATGCAGGTAGAGGAATTTCAATATTGTCTATTTTTAATGAGTCTCCTAAATCATTAAATTCAAGATAATCCGTAGAAGACAAGAAAATTACATTTCCACTATCCCAATTATAATGGTCAGAGTTTCCCATAAAAATAGAGCCACCACAGGTGTTATCGAAAAGTCCCTTATCCCAACGAACAACAACAGGGTAAGAAGGAGTATAGAACTGAACAGTCGCCCTTCTTATACTATTATTGTTTCCTGAAGAACAAATAGAAGGCATAATCTGTCTTTTTAATAAATAAGTATTTGTATCTATTGAACAATCAAAGATAGCAGTATCATCAGGTTGTAAACACCATTCTCCTCCAATTCCATCCCAAGGAGAGCCTCCGTGATAGACAATATTTCCAATTCGTACATCCAAACTATCATCCCATGAATGTCCGATTATATCTACTTCTCCAAAATCAATATCTATTCCTCCTGTCGCCAATTGATCATACCCCAAAGTAACGGTATCTCTATTCCCTGCAGCATCTTCAAAGTATAGTTGAAATTCAAACTCGGGCGTCAGACTTTGTGAAAAACCTTGGAAAGTAAGTAAAATGAATAATATATAAAGTATTTTTGTTTTCATAATCATTTTCTTTGCATGTTCATTCAAAAATAGGAAATTTTGTTTATTTAACAAAATAAAACGAAAAAAAACTTGCTATTTAATGAGATTCTGATTTGAGACTCGCCGTTCTATAACAGCAAATAAGCACCAGCCACAAAAATGACTTCGTTTTAGCGTTTTACTTAAATATAAAATTTGTAACTTCGTTTTTGAGATTAAACCAAGAATGTGGCCTGTGCCTATTTGCGATCCGTTATAAGCAATGGTAACGGACAACGATACATATAAACAAGCAGAAAAGAAAGGCCGAAGCACGAATTAGGCGACACACGACCTAAAACGCAGAGATTTAATTTTTGCCCACTGTATCGTCCTAAAAAAAGTTTACACT
>DATJCX010000039.1:0-1603 GCA_035497735.1 Brumimicrobium sp.
TTGAAGAAACAAAACCGGGCTTATTATTCTCCAAGTAATGATTTGATTGTTTGTCCTGTTAAAAATCAATTTCCTAATCATCATAACTTTTATAGCGTACTTCTACATGAAATGTGTCATTCTAGTTCCAAAGAAGAACGATTAAATAGAGCAATGGGTAAAGTTTTTGGTGATAATGAGTATGCGCGAGAAGAAGTGATAGCAGAACTAACAGCAGCTTTTGTGGGCACACAGTTAGGCATATTTGCGGAGCCGAGCACAGAGAGTGTTACTTATTTAAATGGCTGGATAAAGGTATTAAAACAATCTCCTGACTTTATTTTTAGTTTGCTGGATGATGTGGTTTGTGCAAGTAATTATATTAGTGAGAAAATAAACTCAAGGATGGAAATTTTGGAAAAAGTGGCTCAATAGCCACTTTTTCATTCGTTCATTCAAACTAATTCATCAGCTTTGTTTTCTTATAACCTCTCTCTTATCATCTTATGTACATCACTTGCTTTGTAGTAACAACGTCCATCATCTAATTTTAAATAGGGCAATATCCCTTTTGAACGATATCGCTGAAGGGTTCGGGGGCTTACTTTTAAGAGGAACATCAAATCTTGATTATCCAACAGTTCGTCACCATCAAGACAGTTTCGTTGAGTGGATAACCGCTCTATCTTTTTATCGGCAATTTCAATACGTTCAATAATTCGCTCCATCCAGGCTATAAAAGTTTCTCGATCAATATTCATACTATCTGATTATTAAATTTTTCCTTTGATAAAATAAGTATCATTGGAAGGGTCTTTTACTATTATCTCTTTTTCACGCATATAACGGATATAGCTTTTTGAGGTGCGCTCTTTTACATCCATTATTTCTTGTATCTTTTCGCTGATATCCATATAGGTTAAATGGGATTGAGTGCTGAAAATACTTTTAGCTACAATTTCAAGTTCTTTTTCTTTTCTTTTTTCTTTTTCCTGACGAGGCTTCTCACCCAGATAGAGGTGCATTCCCGCTTCTTTATCCCAGGAAAATTGCATTAGTGGAACATCAAGCGGACTGCCTTCTCTAACTTTCAGGGCTTTCACAACTGAGATAGATGGATCATTATCCAACTCAATAGAGAGGATTGCTGCTGCTTTGCGCTGTAACTCTGAACCCAGATGCCCTCTTAGTTTTAAACCATTGGGAATGTAATGTAATACACATACGATACATGTTTTGTAAATGCCGGCTAATCGGTAGAGTTCATCGATAATTCGAATACTCTCTGCTTCATCATTGGCAGAATGAACTAAATCAGCAATGCCATCAATCATTACCAGTTGTATTCCGCTATACTGATAGTGAAATCTATCCATGCTTTGTACAATGGCAAGTAATCTTTCATTGCGGGACATTCCTGTTAAACTAAAAGCTTTCAATACTTCTGGCTTATAGTTTAGTTTTGCTCGTTTTAACAAATTGAATACATTTTTAAAGAGTTGAACTTCTGACTGTTCTGTATCATACAAAAGCACTGCTTTGTTTTGATTGTTAGTGGACACAGTCATTCCAAGTGTATCAATTTCTGCTTTTTCTTTTCTGATGGAACCTGCAATTAATGCTG
>DATJCX010000040.1:0-90747 GCA_035497735.1 Brumimicrobium sp.
GATTTGAAAGTCCGCACCAACTCCTCCCTGGCGGTTAATTCTACCCGTTTTATCAGGCGTGTATTCCACCTGACTAAAGGGAAAACCTCCAGCATCCGGAACATACCCTTGCTGCAGCTCCTGATTGGGATTACTGGAAGAGTAATACCGGGATGCACCACTCGATGTACTCATCTCTGCTGCTTGCAAGTGACAAGCTTCTTCTAGGTCTGAAAAATCTTTCTTGCTGTATGGCAAGCCTTGGCTATTTAGGTTAAAAGATGGATAATATTTAAGCGTTAAGGTGTCATTTGAATTCCTTTCCACAGGAGTAGGTAAAACATTAACCACAGGACGACCTAAATAATCATAAATCGTCTCTCCAACCACCACATTATCATTAGAATTTATCTTGGTTACTGCTTGACGACTACGCAGTGAACCATCCGCATAGGAAATCACCTCCTTGCGCTTGCCATCCTCTCCGTAACTTACCGAATACTGCCAATTCAAAGAAGATTCATGCGCATCAATAGCTGTGATTTCTAACTTATTTGAAGAGCTTAAACCGCTAATTGTACCACTCCCTAAAGCATTCCATTTTCCGTACACCAGATGATCCGGATGAGCAATGTCAACGCCAACTGGTCGAATCCGATACGCTACCCAACCCCTGTCAAACACCAAAGCAATTCGATAACTTAGCTCCGAAGTCGTAATACGCGTGGAATTATTTCTGAAATCATACGATAAATTGGAAGGAGAAATAATCGTACCCGAAGAACCAAAGTTGGAAACATGCATGAATTCTACTTCATAACCCTCAGCCCCAGGAAAGTTGGACCAAGTAAATTCAATACCATCTTTAATGCCATCATGGTCAGTATCCATAAATGATAAATTGCTAATTACTTGCCCATTCGTATTTAACGTTGTGTAACGCTCTACAAAAATATCACCGCGAACAAACAAATTCTTCGGTAAAGTACTTGTCAAAACATCATCCACCCAAATCGAATCAATACGATAAACAAATTTATAAGCACCCGAAAAATCATGGGAAGATAAAATGTGAGAATGCAGCGTATCGCTGTGTTTATAAGAAATGTCTAAATAAAAATCCAAAGGAGATAAAGCAGTGTTAGTAGCATCAAAACGCGCTACATGAACCGATACCTTGACCTTTTGAACCCCCGAAACAAATTCTTCATAATCCATGTCCACACCTAAACTTAAACGGTTCACTAAATGATAATCCGCTTGGGTGGAGCTTGGGGCGATTAGCGCTACGCTGTCCATGGCTGTTAACGTACCTACTACAACAGAAGAACCGCCTAATGGCGTGTGGATGGAACTCGTTTGGTCAATGCGACCAGCGAAAACGAAGTTATATATTAATAAAAATAAAGCAAACGTTAGTAATCTAATATATTTTAAATTCATAGCAATAATTAATTTTGTTCTCTTAAATCGAGAATTTCATAATTTTGATATTTTCCAACAGGTTTTATTTCATCATCATAAATAATGATAAAATTTTCAAGTGGAGTAAACTCTTTAAGATCAACGTTTTTACTTACCTTAAAATTAGAAAAACGAATAACCACCTTTGATTTTTTTGTTAAATTGTTGTCATCCCCATCCTCAGATAAATAAGGTCCATTCCCATAAATAACAACCTCAGAAATTAGATTATCTTTAGTAAAAGTGTACTCCATAGAATGATAAGGATATCCTTGTTTAAGTGTCAAAGAATAGAGTTTCTTATCTCCTACTAGTTTCTTTTCAATTTCTTGTGTTACCTCTGAAAGTCCAGAGTAATCCTCAACAGTCTTGCGATAAGAAAAGGAAGGATCTGCAAACTGAACCATTAATTGATTGTTAACTGAATCAATCGATACATTATAATGCTCATTTTGAACTACAAAATAGTCCATTTGAGAAATATTAAAATCAATCCCCTCCCTACAGATTAAATGACCACTATACGTTTTAATAGGTAAAACATCTGCAAAGTCATTATATATCGAATAATCCGTAGAAAAAGAATAGCTTTCTCCCTCAGGAATTGATTTCTCAAAAGTGCGTAGCTCTTCCAAAAAATCTGTAGGTTCAATAACTGTCCAATCCGTCTGAGATAACAAACAGATAGGCAATAATAAAACGATTATAAAAGTGATTTTTCTCATTGTTTATGTAAACTTTCTCTATTTTCTTGAATAGTCATAATTCCTCTTTCTGTTTCTTTCTTTACCCGAATAAGTTTTCCTTCCTCATCGTATTCATAGAAAGTAGCATAATTTCGTTCGTCTAATTCAGCTACTAAACGTAAAGTGACAGGGTCATACACATAAGAAACCATACCTCCATCAAGAGGCACAAAACGTATGTCATCAAAATAACAATCTCCATCTTCACAATACAATCCTATTTTTATATCCGTTGCTGAAGGAGGAACGGTTACTACCCCTTCTATACGTTGCCAGTCATCGATAATTTTCCCTGAAGGAGCAAAATAAGAACTGTCCGAAGCTCCAACAAATGACACAGAAACTCCAGGATTTTCATAACTCTTATTGCGATTTACTACTTCTCCTTTAGTCCAAGCTGAAACTAAGTATTGTCCTGGTTCAGGCGAAAAAGAACTAATGCAGTCTTGACAATCGGCTTTATCCTCAAGGCAGTCCGTATTGTTAGTCAGTCTATAACCGAAATGCCAAATTCTATTATTAGGGCAAGATGTTGCTTTTAGTTTCAAAATGTAATACCCTCCTGTATGCTGAATTGTAGTTGGACTACTATGAGAAAAACTTCCTGTCTGACTAGCCACTTGTCCTAAAGAAATTTGCTCACAATTACCCCCCCATGAACTATAATCAAAAGGACCATACAATGTGTATTCGCCATCGTTAACTGTTTCAATTGCAATATCCGCAGAAGCAGAGGTATATGTACCCAATACAATCTCACCTGAATTATAAAAGAACATTTTATAATAAGCAGCAGGTGCATTTAAACACTCCTCTTCTGAATCAAAATTCTTACTAATTCCTTCTCGCATAAAACATATCCATCTACCTGTCATGCACGTATTGTGATTATCTAAAGAAAAAGCTCCTTGTGACCATACAATACTGTCTTGGAAGTAAACAATTAAACCAAAAAAAACAATTGTTAAAATTTTATTCATTTTTAAATATTTTAATTCTACTTATAATAAAAGGAGTTCAACAATAAATGTAGAAGAACACCCTTCTTCATTACTCAAAGTCACCTGAATTCTTGCAGGTAAGGATTGAGAATTGTTATAGAAAACCGCTTTTATTCCTCCAGGTATTTCCGTCATACCTACCTCTACATCTCCATAAATAACATCATAAGTCATACTGATTCCTTCTGAATCCATCACGTAAATCCCATACCTTGGACCTCCTTTTTCGAAATACTTCGTAAAGTCACACGGGTCGTCCACATCGCAGACTTCTGCAATCTGTTTTTGGAAAATAACAGGTTTATTTTTATTTACCTTAATGCTGTATCTTCCCGTATGCGATTCTTCATCCGTTAAGTCGTCCATTGTTCCAAAACGGAAGTATTTATCTGGACAACTATTAAACATATAATCTTCAAACCCATTAAAGCCCATTTCTTTTCTCATAGCGTTTTGTGCTGCTGCAACTTGAAGAGTTTGATTATATCCATGTTGAACCGAAGAATAACGATCTAGTGCATCTACAGTTTCAATCGCGTCTCCCGATGGGTTAAACTCAGTTACTTCAGCAGTGTACGTCCAATTTTGTTGGTTGATATTCCATTGTCCATCCATTAATTCATAAAACGGGTGAAATGTGGTTAATAAACCGTCCTCTCTTATGTTTGTGTTCTTGTTTTCAAAAGCTTGTGTTCTTCCACTTAAGTAAGAATAACTTGCTTTAGGAAACCAATTGCCCTTTAATCCAATTACATAAGGATTACTTATAATAGAATCATTGCAATCGCAGTAGGTTTTCCATGCATTCCCATAAACTATGCTTCCTGCACTTAACACTTTACTAAAAACATTTCCTGAAATTGTATTTAATGGATTCTCTTTCAATGTTAAACTACCTACAGGCGTACTTTGAAGGTTCCTACGTCCAGACCTTAGGATTTTTATATGCTCCACACTTCCTAAAGAACCGTTAATTGGAGTACCGTCTTTTTGCACCATTCTAACCCCTTGCACACTCGCCTCAGTTACCCAAGCTCTTTTATACTCCCCGTTTTGTAAAAACATCACTTCATCGCCTTCAAAGAACATACTGTTGTTAATACTCGATGAGTATCCATCATTCGTAAAGCTTGCAGGTGTATTACGATAAGCACCTAAGTTTTTATACGCTTGTCCCATGCCCTCATAAACCCAATGGGCAGGATAGGTAAAATTATATACTGTATCTCGATAATTGTTATTTACAGAACTTAGAAGTACCTCACCCGTCTCTGAATCATAAGCTAGATTTTCTGTTTCTATCGTTGCACCATAGTCTTTAGCAATTGTTTTATGCAAAATTCCTTTTCGCTCAATCGTCTTTGTAAAACTAGCACTCCTAAACTCTGTTTTAGATTGTGAATAATTGGCTCCTAAAATCATTGGAATAAGAATAAATGGCAATGTGAAATTTAAGTTTATTCCAATATTTCCAGAGTTCATTCTCGAAGTACTTTCTCTAAAATCTGCTACTGCTTCATAAGTTCTACCTACCGTAACTTTTTTAACCGTACCATCAGGCTGTATGACTTTTACTTCATTAACAAGCTGATGAGCAGGTGTCTTATTAAATGTCCTAGATTTAGCTTGATAAACATATTCAACTGAAGAATAGGGAACATCCTGTCCTTCAGCATAACTCGCTACCAATTTAGGTTTTCCATGCATATCGTTGTTTTCAATAAGAAAACCTTGACTAGCCGATAGAATATCTTCAGACTTTGCAAAAAGAATTACATTAATATTAAACTTTCTCGGGACTGTTTTTAAAGCTGTTCTTTCGGTTCGCGTTGGAAAGTCCCGTGCTGTATAAAACTCATTCGAAACAACGCCACTTGCAGTTTGATAGCCTCCTTCATGCTCGATGTCTTTAATCCATACCTTACTATAACCTACTGATGCCGAAGGGAAAAATTGTTCTCCAAAAGGAGTTTCCATATAATTGCGTATATCTGGAGCTAGAAATAACTTTACATCATTTGCTAAGGGTGTTCTCCATACATTTTCTTCTCCTCCAATTTGTGGCTCATAAGAAGCCACACCACTTGATTTCCCTTCAGATGTGCCATCTTCAGTATAAATATAGTGTTGTCCATAATAATTTCCTTCTCCATTATCCACCATTACATCCCAACTGTCATAGGTCCGAATTTCTTTAACACGATAACCACCACCTAACTTTTTATTATTCGGAGTATTTAATCTTACCCAACTTTTATTAAGCACCAAATGCGTTCCAATTCCATTCGGTTCTTGCCATAATGGATAATTTGGCCCCGTGAAAAGCTCTCCAAAACTCGCGAACGCACCTATTAATGACTTGGCTAAGCCAAGAAACTGATCTTGTCCACTTTGACTTTGTGGGTTGTCTTGTGCAGAAGGAGGAACGATTCTTGATAAGTAATTTCTAGCAAACTGGATTCCTGTAATTGCAATAGGATTTACTGGACTAGGTTGCTTATCACTTAGAGGTTCAGGCTTAAACTTAATGTATCCTAACCCATTCTCCGTACCTATCTCGCTTATTTCTGCATAACCTGGAACATAATCAAAACGCGTCTTAAAAGAATTCATAGAAAGTAAAGCTTTAAAATATATCATATCTCCTTTCTTTGCATAATCTTTTATTTCAGTACCTGGAAGTAATTCAAAATAAATTTTTCTATTCAAATTAGCAACATCGCTAATAGAACAAACATTCCCAGTTCCTCCTTCTACACCTATAATCTTAAACATTTGTTGGGCTTTCTTGTGTTGCACATAAGCATAATCTCCCGACTCATAATCCACCTCTATTTTTCCACCAGAAGGCAATGTAATAGTTTTCAAATTCCATGCAGATGCCCATAAGTCAGTATCAATCTTATTATTTCCAACATAGGGGAACTCTGCATTTGTCAATGGATCCGACTTTTCATTACCCGTTAATCCAGTTGGATTGGGTTTATAAGTCCCCCATCTATCTACATTATTCGGATTATAATTCGGATTGTAGCCGTACTCAAACACATAAGGAGTTCGTTCGCCTTTATAAGAATCCTGATAAGTAAAATAAACTTTAGTCAACGTTAATTTCCCTCCTTTTAGAGTATCTCCTGAATTACTTTCAACATTGCCCCAATATCCTCTACTTAATCTGTAATCATATTTAAAATGAGCTGTTTTTATAGGTACTGCAGATTGCCCATTTTTCTCAAGATCAGGCCGAGAATATAGGCGAATTGAATCTAATTTCAACATCGTATTATTCGAATTAGGTGACTCTAAACCACCTCTTTCGCCTTTCGTAGAAACGGCGTCCATTCTTGGTGAAGTACTAAATATTGCAATATGATTTTTTGTTTTTATTGTATCTAAATACCACAATTCTTTCTCACCATAGATATAATTTGCCTTATCATCCGTAATGTCTGTATTTAACCCTTTATCAAAAGAAGCTTTATTCTCTACTACTGGATTTCGCCATTTATAAAGTGGAATTTGTTTATACCTAAACTCTACATAACTTCCTAAATCTCCAATGCTTGGTCCTCGAATAGAATCACTGTCCACATAATCAGGACCTAATACAGCTGTCAACATATAAGAGTGTGCATAAGCAGGAATAGTTTGCGCATTGTAGTAATGATCTAGCCCCATTTTATTATTTACAGAAGCTTGCTCAGCTGTATAAGGAACAAGATTTGTAGTCAATTCTGGATTTTGACCTGGATTCTTACCTGCGCCTACAGCAAAAGTCACGTTTTTTTGCTTCATACTATACGCAGGTAAACCATAATAATACCTTGCTCCATCTGTCTTAGTAACTGTAAAAGCACCTATGTGATCATCGAGAACTACATTACTTGGCGAATTGAACGCAAAGGCAGAAGGTTCTGGCATTGTAATACCGAAACTATCCCTCACTTGATAAACCCTTAAATGCGTCAACGGTTGATTCATTTTAAAAGACTGGCTTTTATTATTATGAATAGGCACTGTAGATACAGTATTTTCAGCATCCCAAGCTAATTTGTTAGACAACTTCTTTTCATTAGTGAGTGGAATATAGACCGCATTGTCTCCTCCTAGTTTTTGAAAATCGTCTTCACTTTCATCATAAGACAATTCATTGGCTTCTCTAAAAAAGTTTCTTGAGCTTTTAAATTTGAATTTACCTACTGCTGAATTACCCTCTTTCCAAACTCCAGAACTCCCTCTCGTAGAGGCAGTTCCCACATCAACCCCCGCTTTAAATGTAGCCCCCAATCCTACTTCACCTCCTGCTGTAAAAGAATTTGAAGAACTCGTCTTTTTTGGGTCAAACACATAGCCTATGTCTTGCCTATCTATACGATAATTTCCAGAAACTCCTTGACCCGAAACAGAGAACACATCGTACATTAGATAAGGAATAGGTAAGGCTGGAGTGTTTTTTGTAAAACTACTTTCGTTTTCTCGGTTAAAGTCTAGCATGGACGTCTCATTATTCTGTCCATTTTGCAGATTAAAGTAACCATATGCAGATACAAACTTTTCCTTAAAAGCTAACTTACTCTTACTAAAAAAGCCAGTAAATGAACCTGAAATATCATTCCCAACGATATCCCCCCCTATTTTAAACCTTGCTGTAAAAGAGTTTGCTTTAGTATCAAAAGGAATTTGAGCTACATAACTAGACATGCCAATTGCAAAGGAAGCACCTCCACTTCCAACACTATGAGAGCCTTTTTTATATTTTTCATCAAGTTTTTCTCGAAAATTCTCATAAGCCACCTTCTTACTAACGCTTGCATTAATAGAAACTTCTTGAAGTCCTTGTCTAGAATTAAACGAAGAACCAATGCTAAGTTTTGAACTTACGTCACTCTTATTCATTTTATTTATACCTAAGCCAACATTTGCTCCTATTGAAGCACCAGCCTGACTACTTCCTGTAAATTGCAATCCTACATCAAAACCAACTTTTTCACCAATACTAAAGGCTGGTCCAAATGAAAATGAAGAATTATATCCTGAATAATTATTATATTGAACAGAAAAGTTACTTGAAACACTTAAGCCTATTACATCCGTATCAAGCCCAAAAATTTCGTAATCTGCCCCCACAGTTACCCCTGCTGTCCAATTATCAGCTTGGTTCATCTCTTGTTTTATCTTATCTTTTCCATCAAAATCGTCAGGAATCCCGCGCATATTTCTATTGACAACTCCTGGGTTTAAATTCCAACCTAGCCCCACCCAAGTAGCCTCTTGTTCCATACCTATACCTGCACTATACGCTAGATTTATAGGATATCCATCAATATCCATTATTGGAATATTATATGAAAAGCTTCCTGAGAACGGATCGACCATATCATCTGTTCCTGCAGGGGTAAAACTTTGAACTTCGGGCTGATCTGGTCCTCCAGGAATTAACAAACTAATCTGATTTTCCGCCATGATTTCAGACTCCATTTCAATGAAATTAATTTCAGACTCTAACTCAAAGTCAACTTTCTTGGAATGCTCCTCCTCTTCTTCAAAAACAATAGGAGTGAATAAGCTCTTGTTAGAAATCTCAAAAGTTGGATGAGAAATCTTCTCTAATAAATTTCTACCATAAATAAAGGTTGGAGATATCATTTCTAAAAAAAGAATAACAGCTAACATTAAAGCATCTACTCTTACTCGTTGTCGATTTCCTTTGTGCCTTACTTTGTTCTTTTTATTGTACAGATACAAGTTCATATTTTCGTTATTTATATTATTTCACCTTAAATCGTGTATTGTATTCATTTCCTTTAGCATCTCTCGTTTTAAGTGTATAAGTGCCCACTGGATAACCATCAGTTACTAGGAAATAGAAGTCTCTTCCTGTTCCCTCTGTAGTAAAATCTTCAACTAATTTCTCATCTTCTCCTAATCTTACTGCCATCCGTTCTGACTTTTCATTCAAAACAATGAAATTTAATGGTGTTTTCCCTCTATATCTATTATTTAGCTTAAAGAAAAAACCTTTATCGTCAACTTCATAAACCGTCGAACTATAAGATATATTCAAAAGGGCATATTTTTGAGGAATTTTAATTTCTTTATAAAGAATAAACTCCCAAGATTCAGATTCAGAAACAACAACCCCATTCATTTTCTTTTGAATTTTCCAGCCATAACGATTATTATACTTTAACTCAGGCGCATCAAACGGATACGAAAAATGAAAACCAGAAATCCCATTAATATGAACTAAGGGAGTATTCACGATTAACCCTGCTGAAGCACTTTGTTCTTCCTTTAGCTTCACCAAAATAAAAGTGTATTCTACATCCGAACGCGGTTCTGGCAAATCCATATAATGCCAATTAAACATAGGATAAACAGTCTCTATTGTATCTTTGTCATACGGCGTAATCAAAGTAATCGAAGTTTGACCATATCCCAAATTAGATATCATACAAACTAATAAAACCCCTATTAAAAAAAAGTTCTTTTTCATATTATTTAAAATTTTAATCCCAAATTAATACTTATTAAATAAGGAAAGCGTTCATAAAGAGTTCGGTAATAGTTTCTATAGAACCCACCCATTACAAAGCGTTCTGCACGGAAAGAAATATCTATCCATTTGTTTACCTGATAAAGAACATCTAGGTATCCACCAAGACTATGCTCTTCTCCTTTTTCTGAGGCTAAGGAAATTCCTGCGTCCAACCTTATATTTTCCACATCATATCTTCCCCCCATACTTAAAACATGCGTTCCTGTGATTAGATTAGCAGCCGACTTAAAAAAATAATCATATTTAAAGAAAGTCGTCCACTCCCTATTGCCAATTGTTTGCATTACTCCAAATTGTGTGTACTTAGTTGCTTGAATCGTATCAGAAATCAAATAGTCATTATACGTAACTCCCGTCATCCACTTCAAGTCTTTCCATGAATAGTTCGACTGAAGGTTAATTCCAGCTAAATAGTTATTTCCTTTTTCAACTTCAGAAGAAGGCTTCCTTAAAGAATATCTTACATGATTAAGCATTACAGAATAAGTGAAATATTCCGTATAATTCCCCGAAGCGTTTAGCCCAAGCGTATTTAGCTTATACAAATAAGCTGCATTTCCATAAGACTCATCAATTTTATAAGTCGTCCCAATTCTTAAATAACTAGATATCCTATGCCGAGACTCAAAAGCATAACGCCTATTTCCAGGTTGCATAAAGCCATAAACCGTCGTATTAGTAAAAGGATCTATGCTTCTAAATTGAAGAGAAAAATCAGAACGAAGTACCGAAATCTCTTGTGTATATTTTGCAAGAAAAGCACTTGATTGATAAGTTGAAAATAAAGATTCAAATACTCCTAGCTCACTTGACGGATCTATCTGCTTATTGGAAGATGTCTTTCCATATACAATATCTATTGCACCACCTTTATAAAATTTAGGGACATACCGAAGATCTAACTCAAAAGATGCAGCAGGGTCATACACCGAAGTGTCACCACCTAAAAAACGAGTGTTTGTTAAATAATTAAAGCCTATAAAGGCGTGTGTTTCCTCGGATGTTCCCCAACCTGTCTTTAAAGTAGTTAGAAGACCGTTATCTTTCACCTGCTGAAAGTCAAACTGATTAAATACATTTTGATTATAATCAAGTTGATTAGTAATTTCATTGGTGCTTAACATTATATTATTTAGCGTTAACCCAGAGGAAATAGAGAGATAAAATTGTTTATATTGAAATTCCGTACCAACTCCCTTAATTGGAGTCGTTTGGGTAGATAATGCTGTTGTTTTCGGATAGGTTAATCCTATGTCAACCTTTTGAATACTTTTAATAAACCCCATATTACCGACGCTCTCTTTCCCTAGTGTCAATAAGTCAGTATCTTTTATATTTGAACTATACGACTCTAACTTGTCTTTATATGCTCCATAAACTGTTAGTAAACTATCATAAGTTTGCTGAACAGATAGTATTTTCTGATAAATTCCCATAATACTATCATATTCATTTTTATAATGCTCTAACTGTTTCTGTCGCAAACTCCACTCTTCCTGAAGGCTATCAGAATATGGATTGATTCTAGTTTCTTTAGAATAATCTAAAGATTTATCTCCAACAGTATCCGCTAAAACCATCAGACTATCTCTCACTTGCTGTTTTTTGACTTCTACTAAACGTTGGGTTTCCCTTCCTATCCTTTGCTTTAACATATTCAAGTAAACCTCTGAATAGCCTTGCACACCAGATAAATTTGATTTAGATTTTTCTAATTTAGATTCAAAACCTTTAACTTTTGACAACTGTTCTTCTATCTTTTCTTTTTGGCTATCTAAAAAACGTTCTTTATCAAAACTTATTCTGAAATAATTGTTGGCGCCCAAGGGATGTTTCAAAGTTGAGTAATTATAACTTACCTGAACAGGCAATCCCAATAAACCTGTCTGCATATCGCCTGAAGTGACAAATATTGAAGAAATCCCTCTTGTAGTATCAGTAAAAACGGTATTTAATCCATAAGAATACCCTACCTCTACTCTTCCTGTAGTTTTTTTAACATCTTCCTTTATCTTTGCCCAAGTTTTAGCAACAAAAGATTCAGGGCTTGCATCAGACAATGAAACTTCCAACGAATTTAAATTATTAACCCCTATCAATTGTTTATATACCTTATTATAATCAAAACTCTTTATACCCTTTTCATTAGTATCAATGCTTTGCCCATACAAAACGACATGCCCAAGAAACATAAATGACAGTATCACCACAAACCTTAGCATTCTTAAAAAGTCTTTAATATATTAGCGTTTTCAATAAGCATTTTCTACAAAGTAAACAATTGTTTTTGAATATTTATCGATATTTTTTAACATTTTTTTAAAACTTAGCATCTAATGTTGAAGGATTATCACTCAAAACTCGCACTACTACAAAGTCTCCGTTGTCCAAAACATGTAAATCGCCTTTTTACCAAACTTTCTAATTAGCTATTGACTAAACTAGATTTGTTGAAATTTTGGCTGAATTTAATTAACCCGAATTCGATTACAAGGTTGAGATTCACATTTCAATAAGTAAGATACAAAGATTTTTCAGGAAGAAATAGTGGGCTATTTTGATTGAAAAACCCAAAGTAGATAGTCATTTATTAGAATAAATGATAAAAAAAACACTTTTTCACAAATAACTCTAACAACTAGTGATACAAATCCAAGCAAAAACTGGAATTCAGGACATTAGCAACAATTAAAGAAACATCTTTATTGGAATGGCCTTGTTATTACAAGTTCTTGCTACCACCTATTAATCCACTTCAAAAGTAGTTGGGGTTCGACTTTCCTAAATGCTGCTCAAGGACTCAACTTAATCCCCAGCAATTAATCATAATCTGGAAAAACAAAAGAAAACTAACACTCCTTTCTTGCACCAAATTCTGAAAAGTATTAAATTAGCATCTAAGTTTAAAAGGCAGGAGAATCTTTAAAATAAAGAGTAAGAACCAGCGACATGAATCCAAGAGAAGAATCGAACTCAGGTTAAATAATTAAGCCTATAAATTCGTTTAAATGATAAGTAAACTATTTAAAACATTCAACAAAAAGAAAAAGATACTGGCATTACCTGAAGCGGAACAACTTCGTCTTAGGGAGCTTATAATGCGCTGTGACTTAGACTTAATCACTAATGAATTCACGACAGATAATGTAGATATTCTACTTGAAGAGCTTACGCCTTTCCAATGGGCAATCTACGAAAATTGTGAGGTTTTAATCAACCATTTCATAAAACTGGGTGCTGATATAAATAGGCCTTATTTAGATGGAAATTCTGCTTTAATTATTGTCTGTGGACAAGGTAGTGTTGAACTTGCGGAAATACTTCTTAAAAATCAGGCGTCTTTATCCTACATCAATGAAAATAAAACATCAGCAATATGGTATGCTACAACAGATGTTAATCCAAAATTGGTGAGATTGTTGTTAGAATATGGTGCTGATCCTTTCACAGATACAGGAAACGGGAAGTCTTCTTACGAAATTGCAAAAATAATGCATCTAGAGGAAATTGTTGCGATAATGGAGGAGTTCCGAAAATAAAGGAGAGTCTTAAAACAGCTTATCTCCTCATTTTTCGATGAAAACGGAATGAAAAAAACCTATTTCAACCTTAGATTACTTCGTTTTTCATTAGTTTTGACTATATCTAATAAATCAGAAGAGAAATTCTTTATAAAAACGCAATAGTAGCACAAAAATAAATAGAATGAGAAAATTGTTAAGTTTGATAATAGTGCTGGTATTGAGCGCTCCTTTATTTAGTCAAGATGATAAAACAAAAGTTGCATTTGCGGCCTACTGGGAAGTTGGCGACACTTACGATTTTAAAGTTTCAAAATTACAACAACAATGGAAGGGTGATAAAAAAGAAAGAGGCGAAAACCAGGAGTATTTTGCAACTTTTACTGTCCTTGAAGAAACTGAATCCTACTACACCATCAGTTGGAGTTATAAAAATGATTTAGATAGACTGTTCGCTGTTCCGGATGGAACAATGGACGAGTTTTCGGATTATTCCATGGTGGAGATAATATATAGAACTTCAGAAGTGGGAGATTTTTTGGAAGTATTAAATTGGGAGGAAATCGGAAAAAATATGAGGCTGTTTTTTGATCAAATAATTGAAGTAGCAGGTAAAGAGAATGAAGATTTTAAATCAAAACTGCACAAAACAACAGAACCCTTTAAGGAAATCTGGAGTTCAAAGGAAGGCATTGAAAGCATAATAATGAAGGAAATACAATATTTCCACTTTTTGATGGGAGTAGAATTTGATATAACTAAACCGATTGTTTATAAAGATGAACTTCCGAATATGTTTGGTGGAAAACCTATAAAAGCAAATGCGAAGTTAACTTTTGAAGAAGTGGACTTTGAGAATGATTTTTGTGTTGTAAAACACGAAATGGACATCGACCCAAAAGGCGCAAAGGAGATTGTTCAACAGGTTTTAAGTAATCTAAACATGGAGAGTAAAGAAATTAAGAAAGCTTTAAAAAAATCCGTTTTTGAAGTAAAAGATAGAAACACTTTTGAGTATTATTTCTATCCGTGTATTCCACATAGAATTGAGACAGAAAGAGAATCCAAATTTGACATAAACGGAGAGAAAATTAAACGAATCGATAAAATTATCATTGAATTAATTTACGAAGATGAAAAATAGTTTGGCAGATTTAGAACAAATAATCTCCGAACTACATCGCTTAGCCAATAAAGAGAAAGTCGATTTTAAAGAACAGAAATTTGGGATAACTTCAAATAATTCATTAGGAATTTACCACGCCGATTTACAAGAAATTGCCAAGCAGATTGGCAAAAACAATGCGTTAGCAATACAACTATTTGATAGTGGAATATACGAAGCAAGAATTTTATGCAGTAAAATTTTCCAACCTAAAGATTTAACCGAAGAACTTTTAGAAAAATGGGTGGTCA
The DNA here is from genome assembly GCA_035497735.1 of Brumimicrobium sp. Classification (GTDB taxonomy): domain Bacteria; phylum Bacteroidota; class Bacteroidia; order Flavobacteriales_D; family Crocinitomicaceae; genus Brumimicrobium. The sequence goes on from DATJCX010000040.1 coordinate 14,687, forward strand.
CCTTTGAAAATTGGGAAATCTGTGACTCCTTCTGCATGGCACTTTTTGCTAAAAGTAAGTTTGCAGTCTCTAAAGCATTAGAGTGGACTAGCAGAAAGAATGAATTTGAAAAAAGAGCTGGTTTCACCATTATTGCATCGTATTGCTTGGCAGACAAACAGGCAGAAAATGACGTTTACGAACAATTTTTTCCGATTATAGAAAGAGAAGCAACAGATGACCGAATTTACGTAAAAAAGGCTGTTAACTGGGCTTTAAGGAACATTGGGAAACGAAATATAGATTTAAACGAGAAGGCCATTCTTTCGGCAAATAGAATTTTAGAAATAGATAGTAAATCTGCAAAATGGATTGCTAAAGATGCCCTAAGAGAACTGGAAAGTGATACGATAAAAATGCTTGATTACCCAAGGGCAACATACAGACCGCCAAAGAACTAACCTCTTAAAGACAACACGATAAGATTGACACTAGATTGTTTTAAATAACTATTTCTGAGAAAGAATAGCACAACATTTAAACACAACCAATTCATTTTAAAATACGTCTTTATACTAAATTAAAAGCTATGAAAGCACTTCAAATAATTTCGCTATTTCTTTTAATAGGGATTTCCTTTTCTTGTGATAAAGAAACAACTCAAGCCCAGGACGCAAAAGCCTTAGAAAAGATTTTTGCAGAAATTGAAACAATGGCAAAAAGTAAAGCCTGCAATGATTCTTCACAGTGGATGTATACAAATTACGGCGCCAAAGCTTGTGGCGGACCAGTAGGATACATAGCATTTCCAACTAACATAGACACCGAACTCTTTCTGAAAAAAGTAAACCAACATAGAACTGCACAAAGCGCTTACAATGAAAAATGGGGAATCATGAGCGATTGTTCTATTCCGCAAGAACCAAATGGCGTAGTTTGCGAAGATGGAAAAGCTGTATTGATATACGAATAGATGAAAATAAAATCGTTGGACATGTTTAATTGGTTATAACATACGAATTAAACAGGCAACAATTAATAAACTTCCCAAAACCCGCTTAATCTACCCCTCCGTCATCAACTTGCAACAAGAAATATCCGCCCTTCGTTAAAAACTTCCCTTCCTTAGGTAATTGGGTCTTAAAACTTGTAAATCCGTTATAGTTGGCCTCCATCTGAACTTCAATTACATGCAGTTCATAACCCTCTCCGTCTTCACTATCCAACATTAAGACATACTCTTTTCCTTCCAGATCCACGACTGCATCTTCGGGAAGAGAAAATTGCTTTGAAGTTCCTGTAACAATATCCGCTTCAATAAACATTCCTGTTGCAAAGTTGATTTCATCACGATCTTCAATATGACCGTGAATCATAGCCGTCCTATTTTTCACATCTATCGTTGTTCCAACCAAGTGCACATCACCTTTAAACAGTTTTGATGAAGCTTCAGGAATCTTAAAGAGAATATCTTGACCCTTCTTAATGTCGAGTAAATCCTTCTCAAAAACCTTTAATTCCAAATGAAGATGCTCCGTGTTTATAATTTCCATAATCTTATCAGCAGGAGAAACATAAGATCCTGTGTTCACATAAACATGCGTGATATAGCCATCGATCGGACTGTTAATGCTTACTTGTGACACCATATTTCCTTCCAAAACGGATGTTGGATTGATATTCAACAACTGTAAACTTTTCTTCAGTCCATTCGCTCGTGCCTTAGCTGTGTTGTATTCGCTTTCTGCTTTTAAGAAGTTTTTCTGAGAGGAAATATTCTCTTCATACATCGTTTTATATCTTTCGTATTCAGATTTTAAAAAACGTAGTTGTTCCGAAGTTTCCAAATAGTTCTGTTGCATGTTGATAAAGTCAGGGTTTTCGATGGTCAACAAATGCTGCCCTTTCTTTACTTTATCTCCAACTAATAAAGGCGAATTTTTAATAAACCCTCCTGAAAAAGCACTGATTACTGCTTTGCTACTTGGTGGCACATCAATAATTCCATTGGTATGCACTTTTTGAGCAAATTCATGCTCTTCCAAACTACCAAACTCCATTTTAGTATGATTGAATTGTGCCTTAGAAAGATAAATTATCTCATTTTCTACTTCCAATAAAGGAACTTGATTGGAACTATCACTTTCTGAGGTCTTGTCACTATTACAGCCCACTAAAATAAGTAGGCTGAATAATAAGATTGATGCTATATATTTCATGTTAATCGTTTTTAAAATATTAAATAATTGATGGAAATAACGGTTTGATTATATCTATTGAGGTTTTCAAGGTATTCCAACTCAATCTGGTATACATTCTCGAGACTTTGTATATACTGGAAAAAATCAATCTCCCCGTTTTTGTAACTCCCATCTGCTGTTTTCAAAATTTCTTCTGCCAAGTTTTTCCCTTCTGCCTCATAATATTGTAAAGCTTCTTCATATTTAGAAAGTTCGCTCATCAGTTCTGTTTGCTTTATGGCATATTGTTGCTTGGCATCTTCCGCTTGTTGCTCATTGATTTCCAAGGCAATTTTAGAAGCCTTTATCTTCGAAGCGTTTCCTCCAAAAAACAAAGGGATTTTAAGTCCAACTTGATATTTGTACATGTTAGAATTCATTCCTGAATTACGTCCAAAAGCATATAAAAGACTTATATCTGGTAGTAATTGCTGTTTTTCTAAACTTCGTTTAGCTTGAAAGAAGTCAGATTTTTCTTGAAAGTACTCAGCAGTTGGATTGGTCGTTAAATCATTCATCTTTAGCGGAATTTTATCTAAAGTAGCTCGGTCTAACTTTAGGCTATCCTTTGTTTGCAAAATGGCTGTTAATTTAGCGATAGCTATTTCCACATCTTCTCTGCTTTGACGATAGCTAGTTTCCATTTGTCGCTGTTTGGCACGGGCTGTTATTTTTTCTAAATAATTCGTTTCCCCTAGTTCAAACCTTCGTTGAGCTGAATGGGCGAAGTTTTTATAAAGACTGTCTAAGCTTCGATAAATCTCTGCCCTATTTTCTTCATATTGGAATTGATAATAAGCCGCAGCTACCATTCCTTTTGTTTTTCTGATTTGCAATTCGTGCTGATGACTTAGGACACGAGATTGGTACTGATTTACCTTTCTTTCTGCAAAATAAACGGTTGGAAAAAGTAAATCCTGCTGTACACCAAAAACATTAAGCGGTAGATTATTTGGCGCAATATTATTCTGGTCGAATTCATAAAAAACTTCCGTCTTATCGATGCTAAAAGCACTTCCAACCAACGCTTTTGACTCCTCCTTTTGCAAGGAAGAAACCCTTAAACCAAGATTGTTTTCTATAGCTATTTGCTGTAATTGTTCCAATGTTTGTGAATTATTTTGTGTAAAACCTGTAAAACCAATCAACAAGAGAATAGCGGTCGTTGGTAAAGCTTTTTTTAGTTTATCCTGCTTTTTCTTCGTGTTATCTTCACCAAACATCGAGTACAGTACAGGTAAAACAACTAAAGTTAGCACAAAAGCGGTTATCATTCCCCCGATTACAACTGTCGCCAAAGGACGTTGCACTTCTGCTCCGGCACTTGAAGAAATCGCCATGGGCAAAAATCCTAAAGCTGTAGAAGAAGCCGTGAGCAATACTGCTCTTAATCGGTCTTTCGAACCTTGAATTATTATTTCATGTTTGTCCATCTTTCCTTCTTTTTTAAGTTCTTTAAAATGTTCTATCAAGATAATTCCATTCAACACTGCGACACCGAAAAGGGCAATAAATCCAACTCCAGCTGAAATACTAAAAGGCATATCGCGCACCCAAAGTAAGAGCACGCCTCCAACAGCAGCTAGGGGAATGGCAGAATATATCATCAATGCCTCCTTCACAGATTTAAAAGCAAAATACAACATCATGAAAATCAGCAACAAGGCCACAGGAACTGCAACAAACAATCGCTGTTTTGCACTTTGAAGATTTTGGAATTGTCCGCCATAAGCAATGGTATAACCTACAGGAAGTTTTATATTCTCATTGATCAAACTTTGTACATCGTCCACCACACTTTGTAAGTCTCGATTACGGACGTTGATACCTACAACAATTCTACGTTTGGTGTCGTCCCTAGAAATCTGTGCAGCTCCCTTGGAATAGGTTATTTCAGCCAATTCACGCAAGGGAATCTTCTCCCCAGAAGGAGCATCCACATATAGATTTTGCAAATGAGCAATGTCGTTTCTTTGACTTTCTTCGAGTCTCATCACTATATCGAATCGCTTTTCACCTTCAAAAACACTTCCAGCCGACTTTCCTACAAAACCCATCGAAATCATGTCGTTCAACTCTTCGATATTCAAGCCATAACGCGCGATTTTTGACCTATCGTATTTAACAACCATTTCCGGCAGACCAGCAACTTTCTCAACGATAATGTCATCTGCTCCGTCAACTCCTTCAATGAGACTTTTAATTTCATGTGCCTTTCTGTCTAGTATTTCCAAGTCTTCCCCAAAAATCTTGATGGCAATATCTGCACGAACTCCGGTAATCAATTCGTTAAAGCGCATTTCAATCGGCTGACTGAATTCGATTTCCATTCCGGGAATAACAGCTAAAGCTTCTTCAAATTTATCGGCTAATTCGTTCTTTGTTTTGGCAGAAACCCATTCTTTTATAGGCTTTAGTGTAATTATTACGTCTGTTTCTTCCATCGACATCGGGTCTGTGGGAACTTCGGCAGCACCAATTCGTGTGACAACTTGGTCAACCTCAGGAAAACTATCTAATAAAATCCGTTCTATTTTGGTCGTTATTTCAATGGTATTACTGAGTGAAGTTCCTGTTTTTAAAACTGGTTGAATCACAAAATCACCTTCATCCAAATTAGGAACAAACTCACTTCCCATTCTTGAGAATACAAAACCTGTGAGTACCAAAGCCAACACCGCAATTCCAATCACGACTTTTTTAGCACTCAAAGCCCAACGAATAATCGGGTCGTAAAGTCGATTGAGGAAATTCATGATTCGAAGAGAGATGTTTTTTGGGGACACTTCCTTTGGTTTTAAAAACAAGGCTGCTGCTACAGGCACATAGGTAAAACACAACAACATTGTACCGAGCATCGCAAAACTAAAAGTGAGTGCCATAGGACGGAACATTTTCCCTTCCACACCGCTTAAGGAAAGAATAGGAATAAACACAATCAGGACAATTAGCTGTCCAAAAATCGCAGCGTTCATCATTTTGGAAGTTCCATCACCCACAATCTTGTCTTTAGCAGCTTGTCTTTCTCCTCGAGAAAGTGCGTTTAGTTTCACTACCTTCCTACTTATTTGAAAGGCGACAAATTCCACAATAATAACGGCTCCGTCTATGATTATTCCAAAGTCAATCGCTCCTAAACTCATTAGGTTAGCATCGATTTTAAAAAGATACATCATCGAAAGCGTAAAGAGTAATGAAAGCGGAATCACCGATGCTACCACCATTCCAGAACGGAAATTCCCTAAGAGAAGAACCACCACAAAAATAACAATCAAGATTCCAACTAGAATATTCTCAGAAACTGTATGTGTTGTTTTATCAATCAATACACTTCGGTCTAAAAACGGATTGATGTACACACCTTCGGGTAAAGACGAAGAAATCTCTTTCACTCGTTTATGAACAGCCTCAATCACCTTATCAGAATGGCCACCCTTAATCATCATGACCTGACCTAGTACTTTTTCCCCTTCACCATTTCCAGTTATTGCACCAAATCGAACCGCACTCCCATATTGAACTTTTGCTACATCTTTAATAAAGATCGGAAATCCATCTTGGGTTTTCACCGAAATATTCTCAATATCTTCCAAAGAAGTCACAAGCCCTTCTCCACGAATAAAATAAGCTTGGTTACTTTTTTCAATGTATCCACCTCCAGAAATGCTGTTGTTCTTTTCCAAAGCAGTGAAAATCTCTCCAGCAGTGACGCCCATTGCATTCAACTTATTGGTATTGATAGCAACTTCATATTGTTTCAGGTTTCCTCCCCAAGTGTTTACCTCTACTACCCCAGGAATTCCCGAAAGTTGTCTTTTGATTATCCAGTCTTGAATAGTCCTTAGGTCTGTTAGCGTATATTGGTCTTTAAATTCGGGCTCAACATCCAGAATATATTGATAAATCTCTCCTAGCCCGGTAGTGATTGGCCCCATTTCAGGCGTTCCAAACCCTTCCGGAATTTTCTCAGCGGCAGATTGAATTTTCTCCGCAATAAGTTGTCGCGGCAAGTACATTCCCATGTCTTCCTCAAAAACAATAGTAACAACAGAAAGTCCAAACCGAGAAATAGAACGAATCTCCAATACACCTGGGAGGTTGGCCATTTCCAATTCTACTGGATAGGTGATAAACTGTTCCATATCCTGCGTAGAAAGGTTACGAGAAGTGGTGATAACTTGCACCTGATTATTCGTGATATCGGGTACGGCACCTACGGACAATCGTGTTAGGGAAAATACTCCAAAAACGATGAGCGCCAGTGTAAACAGCCCAATGATCAACTTATTTCGAATACTGAAATGAATGATTTTTGTTAACATAATTCAACGATAAAACTTCGATTACAAACAAGTTTGCAGTCAAGAAAATAATAAAATAAGGGAGAAGTATATCCGTCCGAATATTAGGACAGGCATATACGATTACAGTTGATTGTAGGAATAGCAATTCCCAAACCACGCTGTTACTTTATTATGCGTTTTTCGGAGGTTGAAAGGGAGTGGTTCGGTCAATTGACGAATAAGTTGCTCTATAATGAAAGTAAGCTTTTTCTTCAGAGAAAATTCCCGTATTTTTAATTGAAAAATCGTCCGAGAACAGGACAACTTCTGGAAGTAGATGACTTGTGGTAGAATGTTGAAATGGAAGATTTTCATGTTGTGTATCTTCCTCTTGATGCTTTTGATGATGCTCTTCTTTTAACGAACCATAATGTTTTTCAAAGAAGGTGAAAAAATCATCACCGTATTCTTCAGCGTGAAATTTTGCATGACTCACCAAGTCTGCAAACATAAAAACATCGGACACACCCATTCCTATGCTTTGAATAAAGACAAGGAGAGAGAGTGATATGCTAACCAGTATTTTCATATTTAGTTCAAACATATAACATTTTATCCAAAAAAAATATGATATCCCTCAGTTTGATTTACATTTTATGAAATTTTTATTTATCAGTTCTCAATAATTGAGCAATGAAAAAAGGCCAATCCTTTATAGAATTGACCTATTTGTTTATGAAAAAAAAAGAAATGATACTACTTCCGATACTTCTATGGATGAGTAGTTACTGTAACAGTTTCTGACATTTTAGATTCCTGCTTTGTTTTTTTATTAACTACGACAATCGCATATTTAACCTCCCCTTTTGCGATGTTTTTATCTATAAACTCATTGATATTTTCAACTGACTCATAGGCTCTGAATCTACCATCATCTACGGATTTATATACAACAAAGTATAGATTATCATCCATTGGATAGCTCCAAGTAAGCTTAACAGAGTTTTCTACTTTATTATAATCCGCTTTTAATTGCATCACCTCATCTAAAGGTTTAACTTCAAATATTTTTAATGTAAATGAATGAGACTTGTCTGATCTTAATCCAGTTAAGTCAACCGCTTCAACAGCATACGTATATGCAACTCTCGATTTTACTTTTGTATCTACAAATTTAAAATCTAAGTTATTTTTATCAAACGGTATAGTTGCAATTGAGTCCCATGGTTCTTTACCAGATTTTCGATAAATACGGTGCTCTTTCACTCCTTCACTTCGACTTCCTATAACATCTAAGTAGATTTTAAAATCGTTCGTGTACAGCCTCTTAATTACAGGCGTAGTTGGCGCGTTCAAAATTGGCTTATCCAATGTGAAAGTCTCTGAATAAGGACTGTGATTTCCAGTTTTATCTACTGCTACAATCTTATAGTATATTCTTCTATCCAAAGAACGAACATCAATCGTATCAATGTATCCATTTTCCAAAACTGGGTAGGAAGTTACCTGCGGGAAAGCACCTTTTTTGTTATACGATTTATAAACTTTATAGCCTTTTAAATCAGCTTCCTTGTTATGTGGCCATTTTAAGTAGACCAAGCCTGTTGTGTCAATTATCCCAACCAATCCAACTGGCGCAGCTGGCGGAACTGTATCCATTAAAATTCCTAATCGCGGGAATGAATAACTATAATTACCATGAATATCTTCCGTGGCCAGCATGTAATAATTAGGTTTCATTCCATTGGCAGAAGTGTCTAAGAACTGGGTTGTATTTTTAGGCAAAATCTGCTCACTTAAATCATAAAAAGGACCTTGCGGATCATGTCCTCTCTTCATTCTATACCCAGCCATATCAGGTTCCATTACTTTGGGAGTTTCCCACTCAATTAAAACATGATTTTCAAAAACATTCTTCACTTTATCAATCTGTACTGGCGGTGGAGGCGTTAAGTCAATTCCATGAACTTTAATTGGCTCACTCGGTTCTGAAACATCAGCAAAAGCATCAATTCCCCTGATTCGATAATAGTAATCTTTATAATTTTCAGGAATAGAGTCTAAGAAAACGTGGTTTGACTTTACAATATTAGCCATTCCTTTAATTCTTTCATCTTTTTGTTCAAGATCATCCTCATCAAAAGAAGTGAAATAAGGGTCTTTATTTAGGCGTTTAAATGTTTTTCCTCCGTCATCACTCCTTTCTACATAAAACATAGTAAAGTCTCCTACTTGGGACCTAAACCACTGAAGTTCGATTTTTTTATCAAATGAAAAAGCATTTAATCCTTGAGGTGTTAATTTATCTGTCGATTTTTGATTGACTATATGTGTAATACCACCTCTAATTTTTGGTTGTTTAGATACTGTATCATTCAAAATGATATAACTATAAGTAGCTCCTTTCGTCACATTCTTATCCACCCAACGTAGTGTCAGTACATCAGCAGCATCTTTGGACAAGTCAGCAGCTTGAAGCGCAAAGTAAAAGCGCATTTGAAACATATCTTTAGCCATACTAATCGCTTCCACCTCACCTCGAGGGTCACGATTTGACAGATAGAAATCTTCACCGTACATCGCCTGAGCGGCTAGTGCAATGTATTTATTCTGTTGATCAACTGTTGCTTTTAACTCCTCCAAGCTTTTAGGCTTAAATGGTTCAGAAAACAACCAAGTTGAATCTATCAAACCCGATTTCTTATGCTCAAGTCTCAGAAGATAATAACCTGTTTCTCGTGTTTCAACCCAAGCCATTGCATCCGTAGGAGCCCATCTTAGTTCGATTGCATTATCTATTACCTTTGCCTTAATGTAAATTTCGCTACGCGCCGGTTTGTCTTCTTGGGCTATTGCTTGAGGAATAACAGATACAAACAACAATGCCGTCAAAAAAAGCAATGAGTTTTGAAATTTATTGATTGAATTTTCTATCATCTTAAATTATATTTTAGTATAATACTTTTATAATATTAATAATTCCTTTATAAACACTAGGTATTAAAGTCTCTAAATCAGGAATTCTACTATCTCCTTCTTTATTACTACGAGAATATGACTCTACAGAGTAACCATATTCAAACTGAACTTTATCAGTTTTCGACAATGGTTGATGAGCTGCATTTTTAATACTATTCATAAAGCCATTAACTGCTCCTTCTTTGGCTAGTCCTTGATGAGAAACCATACCCATTCCATTTGTCGCAATCACAGTTAATCCTTCTGCATAATCAGAATTATTTATTTTTACAGTCAAATCAAACATGTTATCTAAATAATAAGTAGCTGCATCTTGCATAAGCAGATAATCATTCGCATAATAAAAATCTCTTTCATTGAAAAAAACAACATATCCAGGACGATTGACGTCCATAGAAACTGTTGATACTATCATAGGAATAGTATTCGACAATAACGTTCCGTCAATACTTCTCCTAGCTTGATAATTTCCTAGATTAATATCTAGATTACTAGAATATAGATTTCTATTATTTATTAACGAATATAATTCATCCATCGTTTTATCATTCTCTTCTGAAGTGTCATAGACAATTGAAGCATTTAGCAAAGGCGGTGTATCTAACATATATGAACTTCTTCCTACTCCGATATTCTTATACGATCCTTTTAATTCAAAGTCATCAAACGGCTCACCTTCACTAAGGCTCGATATAAAAAAGAGCGAACAATCATACTCACCTACCTTTTCATCAAATTTTACTCGATTCTCAAAGTCATGAGCATTCATCTTTTCTTGGAAAGTATTGTATTGACTTGTAACGATATCCATCTTCCAAATCACTCTTTCACCACTTCCTGCAGAATATCGATTTAAATCATGTCCTTTTAAAGTGATGGTATCTGAGTCGGGAAGTATATCTCGATTTTCGCTTTGTGAAGAATTTTTATCTGAAACCCTAGATACATTGTAATCCGTAAAAGAACCAAATGAATTTTCTAAAGCACCCTCTGTTTTACCACCACCAGTGTTCATATTCGGTAAACCTACTTTATCGTTGGTTTGGGTGGTGTGATTACCTGTAGTATTTCCTGAATTACCCCCTGAACTACCTCTTCCTCCGCCAGAGAAAACCCCGCCGTTTGAACCTTTACCATAGCGGTCATTAACATCAAACTGATAAAATTTATCGGTAGAAACCTGACTTGACGTTGTCTCTTCTCTTACTTCTCTTCTCACAATATCTATATCTTTTGACCTTGTAGTTCCCTGAGTAGAACCTCTTGTTCTCACAATAAAAGACACTTCATAGGCATAATTATTTTTTAAATCAGGAATATCAAATAAAATTTCATTCCTATCCTCATTAAATCTAAATATTTGTGATTTCTTACTTCCTAAATCAATATTAATGTTTTCGTCAGATAAATTATCTTCAGCGACATCTGAGCCATTTCTTGGACCTTTCTCTGTAAACACCACTATATAATCATCTGAAGATTTCGCTCCCTCAAAATAAGTTGAAGCATATTTATCTAATTGAATAACTCCCTTTCGAGAAAACTCATCTTGTAATAAATATTGTTGCCCATCCATTGGGTAGCTAAATACAATATGTCTATCTGCCAGTGTATCTGGTGAACCACCTGTAAAGTAATAAACTGTTGTATCTTGAATTAATCCTTTATCTGTAAGCCACTTATTTTCTTTTTCACTCCATTCAAGTGCCAAACATTTCACGAAAATTTCATATTTACTATTTCCATCTAATGCCTTTGACGTAACCAAAGTTAAAGCATGTTTATCATTGTTGTATTTATGTTCAACCTTAACTGGGCCTCCCTTTTCTCCAACTTTTGTGATAGTTACCGCTTCCACATTAAACTTATATTTTCTTTTTACTGGCGTTGAATTATTTGGATCGTTAGAAGGAACTAAAAACTCTACTTCAGTATGGTCCATTGGCATACTAAAAACAATGTATGGATCTTCAAACACGCTAACATCCTCTCCCTCTGGTCCAACCTCCGTAATCATCTTAATATCCTCAAGAGGATTGACTGTTGGCAAGCATGGTTCACCTATTTCTACATTACAATTTGCATTTACCTTAATTAAACCATTCAGAACAGAACCTTTAATTCTAACATTTCCACGCATCCAGGTAGGATTTGGAAGTCCAGCTTGCATTACTGCATTTAAGTTCATTGAAGCTAAAGAAACATCACCCTTATAAAACCAAACATTAACTTTGAAGCCCACATCCATGTTCAAATTAAAATACGTTTGTCCAGAAGCATACCAATTATTAAAACCAAAAGTTCCTTTGTCTCCTGCGCAATCTCCTGGGTTGGAAATTCTTCTAAGAAGGACATCAAATCCAGCTAATACACCAATTCTAGTATAAAACATGCCTAATTCCAGTTTCAACTTCCCTTCAATGGATGCACCAAGCATAAAGCCTGGATCTTTTCCGTCAATAGAACCTTGAATTGAATTTACCAAACTAATATAATTTGATTCACGATTCCCATCTCCTTTTACCTTATCAGGTAGCGGGGGCATAGGAGGTAAAATATTTCCGGTACAGAAGTAGGCTTTACCTCCTAAAAAGGCGTAGAATTTACTATCTTTAGTATCACTTCCTAAATTCATCAAAGTCACTTCAATGCTGTTTAAGTTCTCTTTTTCCGTAGACTTATCTGGACGCCCAACATACAAAAAGTGATTGTATTTGTTTTTACTTTCACGACTTATATGAACCCAAATTGGAATGGACGCCTCGGCAGTAAATAACTCTGCAGTAGTGTTGAAATTCCCATCAAAAACATTATGCTCTAAATCATATTCAATTTTAACTTTCGACTTAATAATTCCTTTACCGTCTTTACTGCCATCCGAAATTATATCTCCTTCCCCCTTCAAATCAAGAGCTGCTAAAGAACCATTATTCACTGTTCCCGTCAATGCTACACTCGCCTTTAACACAGTCGAATTAACTATTGAGAAGCTCAGACCTGCTTGAATAGTCATAGCACCTTTCTTTGGTATCATTTCAATACCAGATGCCGAATTTTCCTTGCTTTTGTTAATCTTTGGATCATCTAGAGAAGTAGTTTTTATCGCTAAATTATTATAAAAACCACCTGAGAAACCATTAATCATCAAAGGACCAAACACCGCTAGAGGAGGAGACTCTACAAGTACACCAGCTCCAAGCCCAAAGTATTTTATAGAATCCAAAGTTTGACCAATCTTAACATTAGAATTAAGCTGAATTCCTAATGGAAAGTCAACTATTAACCCACCATCAATTCCATTCCCCCAAACTGGGTCGTTTGATAAGAAGTTTAGATATCCATCTACCTTTACAGGACCAAACTCACCTTCTAATTTAATTCCTCCCACCTCTATTCCTTCAAAGCTTGGTTTATCATCTAAGGATAGTTTTCCTTTCAGTTCAAATTTCTTTACCGTTCCCGAAACAACAAAAGACTTTCCGAAACCTAAATCTAGTGATAAGTCCATATTAATACCAAGCTCCGCTCCATTTACTTTTCTATCAATGGGGGACTTTGTTGTTTTGAAATGGGTCTCATAACTACCTAGTGAAAAATTAAAACCAGCAATTGTAGGTTCTTTAGCTGTTGTTTCCTCGTTTGAATCGTTTTCTCCATTGTCATCATCAACCGGGTCATTTCCAAATTTCAAGTTCTTTAAATCGAATAAGAAGTCTTCTTCTATTTTCGTTGCTTCATTCTTCAAGGCAGCTAATTGTTCATCTATAGTTTCATAAAAAGCTGTGGCATTTGCAATCCGCATATTTTCAAAAGCTAAAGCAGGAATCCTTACATTTGGATAGCTCACTCCCAAAAGTTCGCCACCATCTATATTGAATCCAAGAGACCCATTTAAACTTGCTTGAATTGAAGTCTTGCCACCAGAAGAAACAATTGAAATATTAGAATTTGAATAAACTGATAAATCAGCTTTCCAAGCGGAAAATCGAAGATCATTTATTGGATTCACCATAAACTGATACCCAAATCCACTATTTTCGTTATCATGCAATAGGTTACAACTATACGCAAGAAGCGTTTCGCTTATTGGTGTTCTGACTCCACCACTCATATATGTTAAACTATCTAAATTATTATGACTGATATTAACATATAGACTATCTATCGTAAAGCCCCATCCACCAAGTACCCCAGTTGAAATATCTAATATTTGCTTGGATATAATGGTTGTGGATACTCCATCTTTATCAATGATGAAATTATTGAATTCCACTGGAGTTACATCGACACCTTTTGCAACAAAACTATTTGGAACACTTAGATGCAATTTAGGAATATAAAGTCCCATAAACTCAACTGTTTTATCTCCTTTATATCTATCTGGCGCTTTAAAATCAATAGCATTTCTCGAATCTGAATGATCGAAATAAATATTTTCACCTGCTTCAATTTTAAAACCTTTTAATGGAGTAATTTCAAATGGTTTGTCAACTTCTAGTTTAGCAATCCAATTATTCCAATCCTTGAATGAAAAACGAGTGTCTAACTCCACACGATTATCCAATCGATTACCCTCAACATCTAATGGGACAATATATTCTTCCGAAACATTGACGGTAGCATTTACAACTACCTCTTCAAATTTCCCTTCACTATCCCACTTGGCAAAAGTACCTGTAGGCTCGTCTTCTACAATATTTGTAAAGACACCTTGCTCTGGTGATTTAAAATTAAATTCGTGACCATCAAAAGTGATTTTCTTGTCTTTTGCTAGAAAAAGAGTTCCGTTTTTCATTGAAAACCCAGATGGTTTAACACATAAATTTGTACTTCCTAAAACAATAGCTTCCTCATTTTTGACGTCTTCTATCCCCAAAACAACACTCAGGTTCGATCCTGTACTTGAAAAGATGATGTTTGAAACAAAGAAAGTTCCATTTAAATCACCATTAATTTGATCATCCTGAACTCCTAATGGAAAAAACACGCGGCTAGAATTATAAATAAGACTATCTATCCTTCCTTCTAACATATTCAACTTTCTCCTAATATTGGAGATGTTGGTTTTACTCAAACTCGAAACTGTATTTGCAAAACTCGTTTCAATGTTCTTTAATTCCTTGAAGTTTTCGCCAATTATTGTTTTTACTAACCCATCTACAAGCTGCATTTCTGTATTGATTTTTATTTCAGAAAACTTTACAGCCAAGGGCAGTTCAACTCCAAAAGGCTTCCACAAGATATATCCAGTACCTGAATACGTATTATTAATGGCAGATATTCCTTTGTCCAATTTCATTGTAAAATCTCCAACTTTAATAACATCTTCTTCTGTCAAAGCTCTCGCTAATAAACCTAATGCTTTTGCAGCATCAATATCGATTTCAGCACAATTATTGGCTTCAAACGCCGGATCTGTTAATGGTTCTTCTCCTTTTGGGTCTTCTTCCTCTTCCGCTCCTGCAAGTTCTCCCTCGGTCTCTGCCTCAACTTCTCCCTCGTCCGTATCTTCTCCTGGAGTTTCTGTATCTGCTATTCCTCCTTCATTTGGAACATCGTCCAAGTCACCATCATCATTCCCATCATTCCCATCATTTTCACCTCCAATATTCCTAGAAGTTTTATAAGTAAAAGAAGCCAATTCACTATACCCGTTGTTTTGAACTTCTAAAAATGATTGTGGATTAAGAATATTTGAACGAACTCTAATGACATACCTATGGTTGTTCTTAAAAACTTGTGGATGCATCAGTGTATCGAATATATAGGTTGTATTATGAATGTTTTCATCCTGAAAAACAGGAATAGAATATAAAGCATCATTAATAGATTGTGATGCATACAACTCGAAAACTTCAAGTTTATAATTAAAGTTAGGCATGATGGCACCACAAGTTGTCAAAGGTGGCAACCAATTAAAGTGCATAATTGAACTCATCGGCACATAATCTTCAAACTCATATCCCATATTGGAAGTAACGGGTAATTGAATTTTAGGTGCAGAAGCTGAATAGCAAATTTGAAATACGCTACAACCCATTCCTGGCGTAGATAAAGGAACAGTTTTTCCTGCAGAACTAAAATCATAAGCTTCTATACAGAGTCTATAGGTCCCTTCTGGAAGTTTATAATTCATTCCTAAACTCTGTAGCTCATTCATACTCGTTCCCTGAAAGATTAAAGTAGAACTGGAAAAGCCGTTGAACGCTTGGTCAATCATCCCTTGACTTAAGTTAAGTACTTCCATAGCAGGAACAGTAATTGGAATTTCTGCTTGGTAGCTCGGAGACAAGGCCATAGAAATGGGAGAAGGACTCATTCTTTCTAACCTCCCATACAACTTCACATTTAAATTTGTATTTCCATTGTTCTTAATTGTTCCTACAATTCGATTGGCAAAAGAGCCTGCTCCACCCGTTAAGTCTTGTTCCAACATCGGTAAATGTGGAGGTACAGGTGAATTCACATGCATCGATACAGCAATAGGAAACGCAGGATTCTGCGCTTGAACCTTCCCTGTTAATGACAATGTCAAAATAACAGTAATTACAAGCAATATATTACTTGAAATAAGCTGGATTTGTTTGTTAATAAATGAGTTCTTCATAAGAATATGTTTTAAAAAGAATATGAATAATTGATGCCTCCCGAAAAGATCCTGCTATTTACAGCATACGGCACTTTATAGATGTCATCCAAAGGATTCAAATTTACTGGAGGGGTAAGTGTATAGTTTGTGAAAAGTCCAAAAGCATGCTTTTTCAAACGATAAGAACAGTTAAGAGAAAAAGTCGTGTTGTTACCTGTTTGGAAACTGCTAGATTTATTAAAATAATAACCGATCATTCCATTCAGAGATAAACTTTTTGTTTTCAAAAGTTGAATATTACCTCCTACGTTTAAACCTACTGACTGATATTGGTGGTGCGTTTGTATATATTTACTATAATTCAGAATAAAGAGCGCTCCTGCAGAATGCCTATTAAAGGTTATATTATAATTCATTGAACCATTATAGCTACTTCCATCAGTATATTCTTGCGTGGCAGTATTGTTGTCGTTTAAATCCGTAAAAGATAAATTCAACCCAGCTGAGTGCATATACTGTTCCCCGCCAATACTATAGGTAGGAGAAATATTAAGGGAAGTCATCAATTGATTCATACGAGTTGAATCAGTTAAGGCCAATAAACCGTCTTTTTGATAAACATATACTACGGTTGTATTCACATTCAAATTCCAGTTTTCATTAATGTTGGCATTCACATTCAAATTCCCCATATTCGTTTGAATGCTTGTCGCACGCTTCTTATCTAGATTGTTTTCTTGGTGATTTCCTGTGAGGTTTAAACTGATTTTGTTTTTTAACAACTGGGTACTCATCGTTCCTGAAAACATTTGAATGTCATTGATTGCATAAGGTACACCTAATGAAACGAAGTCTGGACCAACTCTTTTATAACCCAAGCTCATGTAGAATTTTTTAAGACTTAAACCCAACATAGTTTGTCCGGAATAACTCAAGACAGAACTATAATTTGGAGGAGCGATGGCTTTAACGAACTTCGGTATTTTCAAACCACTTTCTTCAGAAATATAATCATACTTAATGTCTTGACTAATAAGGCCAACTGCCAAATCACCAGTAAAAGAAAGACGCTTTAAGATTAAAAATCGCCAACTCGTTCCTAAAACACTATTGTCTTGTGGTGCGATTCTACTCAACGGATCATCTGGATCGTACATAAGATTGATGGACTCTTTATCGTCTTTTCCTCTAAAGAATTGTAAACTGAAATTTTGTTTCTGCGTTCCTACTCCAATTTTACCACCCCAACCAATTCTAGAATATTGTGGCATTAAACTCTGATCTATCGTTTGGTCATAAGCAATAGCTTTGTTCAATCGACCATAAAAAGCCGAAAACTGAAACATTTTAGGTTTTAATTCTATTCCTACACCTAGGAAACTACTTCCTTGGAAAACCAATGGTGAAAGACTTAAATGACGATAACCCAAATGCAAAGAAGCCCATTTATAAGTCGGACTAATTCCAATCTGAGTGAAAGGAGCTTGGTAACTTTTAGAGAATTGTGTAATAACAACACTAAATGGAAAAGAAAAACCATAAACCGTTGGTGTCAAATGTGCGTTAAATCGCCAAGCAAAAGGATCCCTATGCTTAAAAGCTTGATTGGAATGAAAGAAAGTTGCACCCGCACCAACCCCTCCAGAAATTGTAAAAGGTTTTTCGTCTTTCAGCTTTTCAATGTCTTGCCCGAATGCCGAGGAAGAACTAAAAAGAGCAAAAAGAAAGACAAGAAGTAAGTAATTATAATTAGCGCGTTTCATTATTGAATTTTACATTTCAGATGTAAACATAATCCTTATATAATATCCGCCATTAGGCTTTACCCTAGTCATGCAAAATATATTTTTCTGAAACAACCAAAAATAACAGCTAAAAGACTGACAACCAACAACTAAAGCCGTTTATTGAATCGGTAATAAAAACAGCATATATTTTTACTAATTTCTTTTATTCGAGGAAAATACTAGAATCCTAAGTTTCTTATTCATAGTTATTTAACTGAAAGGTCAACTAATTTCTCACCTTGATTTAGCATTTTATCTTTTTAAACTCTAATTTCGTAAGAAATACACAAAAGATGAAGATTTTTAAATTTGGTGGAGCATCAGTAAAAGACGCAGCGGCCGTTCAAAATGTAAAATCAATTGTTGAGCAATATAAAAATGACAACTTAATCATTGTTATTTCAGCAATGGGAAAGACAACCAACGCAATGGAAATGATAGTAAAAGCACTTTACGACAAAGACTGGCATACTTTCACAGAAACGATAGCGGAAAGAAGAGCTTACCACATGGAAATCATGACTTCCTTATTTCCAGCAAAACATCACCCTATTTATAAAGATATCAATAATATTTTTGATGAAATTTTAAGTCTAAAGGAGGAGATAACACCCGACAATTATGACTTTCAATACGACCAAATCGTTCCACTAGGAGAACTGGCTTCTTCAAAAATTGTAGCGGCCTACCTTGCGGGTCAAGGAATGAATGTTTGTTGGCGAGATGCCAAGCGTTTTATTCGCACAAACCAAAAGTATAGGTCGGCTGAAGTTGACTGGATTAAAACGCAAGAACTTACGGATATAGAGTTAAAAAAACACGACTGTAACATATCGATTACACAAGGTTTTATTGGTCATACGGAAGAAGGTTTTACAACAACTCTGGGTCGTGAAGGGTCGGATTTTACAGCGGCAATCATGGCGTATTGTACCAATGCTGAAAGTGTGACAATCTGGAAAGATGTCCCGGGAATGTTAAACGCTGACCCGAAATTCTTTGCCAACACGGTAAAACTCGATAAAATCTCCTTTAAAGAAGCAATTGAATTGGCGTATTACGGTGCATCTGTCATTCACCCAAAAACAATAAAGCCATTACAAAACAAGAATATTCCTTTGTACATTAAGTCATTCTTAAATCCTTCAGCTGAAGGATCAGTAATACAACAAAGTACAGATAACGATAATTTAGTTCCGTCTTTTATTTTTAAAATGAATCAAGTTTTGGTTTCTATAACACCGAAAGACTTTTCATTCGTAGTGGAAGAGAACTTAAGTGATATTTTCAAAAAGCTTGCGGAAGTTGGCGTACATATCAACTTGATGCAAAATTCAGCCGTAAGTTTTACGGTTTGTATAGACGCTGACGACAGGAAACTAAACAGATTAATGGAAATCTTAAAGTCTGACTATATCGTGAAATACAACGACAATGTTGAATTGGTAACAATACGCCATTACGATCAATCGACAATTGAAAGAACAACAAAGGAACGAGAGATTTTAATGGAACAAAAAACGAGGCAAACTGTTAGAATAGTAATGGTCAACAAATAAGCATAAGAAAACAACATCGTGTCAAAACACCTCGAATACATACAACAAAAAATAAAAAGTCTTCCTGAGAAACCTGGTATCTACCAATATTTCAATGCAGAAGGGACGATTATTTACGTTGGAAAGGCGAAAAATCTAAAGAAAAGAGTTAACTCTTACTTTACAAAGACACATGATAATGCCAAAACAAGAATCTTAGTTCGTCAAATTCGGGATTTACATTTCATCATTGTTGACACAGAGCAAGACGCTTTATTACTAGAAAACAGTCTGATTAAAAAGTACTTACCGAAGTACAACATTCAATTAAAAGACGACAAAACCTATCCTTGGATTTGCATAAAAAACGAACGTTTCCCTCGTATTTTCTCAACGAGAAGAGTTATCAAAGACGGTTCTAAATACTTCGGTCCCTATCCTTCTGTTTACGTGGTAAACACTTTGTTGGAATTATTCCGAGAACTGTTTTACCTGCGAACGTGCAACTATGATTTAAGCGAGAAAAACATAGATTTAGGGAAATACAAAGCTTGTTTGGAATACCAAATTGGTTTTTGCAAGGCACCCTGTATTGGATTAGAAAAAGAAGAAACTTACAATGGATATATCGAGCAAATAGAACATATTCTAAAAGGAAATATCGCTCCGGTATTGCGCTTACTAAAGGATAGAATGCAAGAAGCAGCAGAAAATTTAGATTTTGAGGAAGCTGAAAGCTTAAAAAATAAAATCACGGCATTAGATAAATATAGAACGAAGTCAACGGTCGTTTCACCAATCATTCACAAAGTCGATGTTATCAGCTTGGAGCGTGAGGACAACAAAGCTTATGTCAATTACTTAGTCATTCACAAAGGAGCTATTATTCATGGATTTACAGTAGAAGTGAGGACGCAATTGGATGAAACAGATGAAGATATTCTGACTTTCGTACTCTTAGAAATGCGTGAAAAATTCAGTAGTCAATCGACAGAAATAATCGTTGAAAATGCTCATCTTTTTAACGTTAAAGGACTCAAATTCTTTACCCCACAACGAGGAGATAAGAGACAGTTACTCGATTTATCCTTGCGAAATGCAAAATACTTCAGATTGCAGCGTAAGAAACAAGAAACGTTGAAGAGTCCTGAAGTTAAGGTAGAACGTTTACTGAAAACCATACAAAAAGACCTTCGTTTAAAAGAACTACCCGTTCATATGGAGTGTTTTGACAATTCAAACACACAAGGAACCAACCCTGTTTCAGCTTGCGTTGTCTTTAGAGATGCCAAACCGAGTAAGAAAGATTATCGCCACTTTATTCCAAAAACGGTTGAAGGTCCAGACGATTATGAAACCATGCGAGAAGTGGTCTATCGCCGATACAAACGCTTTATAGACGAAGGATTAACTTTGCCACAATTGATAGTTATTGACGGTGGAAAAGGACAGTTAAGCGCTGCACTAGAAGCCTTGGATAAATTAGAAATTCGTGGAAAAGTACCTATTATCGGTATTGCTGAGCGACTAGAAGAAATATTTTTTCCCGGCGACAACATTCCACTGTATTTGGACAAGAAAAGTGAAAGTTTAAAGGTAATTCAATACATGCGAAATGAAGCACACCGTTTCGGAATAGAACACCATAGAAATAGAAGAAGTAAAAATGCTTTTGTTTCTGAGTTGATTCAAATTAAAGGTATCGGTGAGAAAACGCAGAATGAATTAATAAAGCATTTTAAAACATTATCGAAGATAAAAGAAGCAAAAGAAGAGGAAATTGCTGTCGTAATAGGTAAAGCAAAAGCAAGAATTTTAAAGGAATATTTTAACGCAAAAAACTAGTACCATGAAAGTATTATTTATCGACACCGTACACGAAATTTTAGAACAACGTTTAACAGAAAACGGATACGTATGTATCGACGCTACAACATGGTCGAGAGAAATGTGCATCGAAATTTTACCTGAAATTCATGGTATTGTTATTCGCTCAAGATTTCCTATGAATGAAGATTTTCTGCAGCACGGACCTAATTTAAGATTCATTGCGCGAAGCGGTGCAGGAATGGAAAACATCGATTTAGAATATACCGATAAGAATAATATCATTTGCTTTAATGCACCAGAAGGCAATAGAAATGCAGTTGGTGAGCACGCCATTACGATGCTACTTTCTTTGTTTAACCAAATCATCAAAGGCGACAAAGAAGTTCGTCAAGGAATTTGGGATAGAGAAGCAAATCGTGGCATTGAGCTAGAAGGAAAAACTGTTGGAATCATTGGATATGGAAACAATGGAAATGCCTTTGCTAAAAAACTGATGGGTTTTGATGTAAAAGTTTTGGCTTACGATAAATACAAGACAAATTACGGAAATCAATATGCACAAGAGGCAACAATGGAAGAAATATTTGAGCAAGCAGATATCTTCTCTTTCCACATTCCACAAACGGAAGAAACAAAGTACATGGGTGATGAAAACTTTTTCAATTCTTTTAAAAAACCAATCTACCTCATCAATTTAGCAAGAGGGAAAATCGTAAGAATTAAAGATCTCTTACGTGCAATTGAACAAGAGAAAGTACTAGGAGCTTGTCTTGATGTTTTGGAATTTGAAAGTTCCTCCTTCGAAAAAACAGCTGGAGATAAATTCCCAGAGTTTAAAGACCTAGTCAATTCTAATAAAGTTATTCTCTCGCCACACGTTGGTGGATGGTCGCAAGAGAGTTATTTTAAACTAAGCAATGTTTTAGCTGATAAAATACTGACTTGCGAGGAATTAAAGTCGTGAAATATAGATAGTAATTACACTCAACCGCTAGCCTTCCAAAAATAAGGATTTCAGGAAAAGAGATAGTTATTTTCAATAATTAACAATTGAATTTCAATTTTGTGGCACTCATTTTGTAACTTTCTTTTCAAGATTAAATTATAATGCCATGAAAACTATACTTTCAATTTTCACGATTGGTATTTTACTGCTTGCGATGACAAGTTCAACAAATGTAATATACCCAACTGCCAAAACTAAAACTTTTAAAGGCGGTGAGTTTCTTCGTTACCGTGTAAGTTACGGACTAATGGACGCTGGTGAAGCGACCCTTACTTTACGAGAAACAAGTAAAAAAGGAGCAAATGGGAGACCATTACTTCACGCAATTGGTGAAGGAAAAACTTTAGGTGCTTTCAACTGGTTTTTTAAAGTAGAAGATGTTTATCAAACATTCCTTGATAAAGAAGGTGCATTCCCTTGGCATTTCATTAGAGATGTAAACGAAGGTGGATACACAAAAAATCAAGTTTACCAATTCAATCAAGATAAACAAACTGTAAATACTGGAAAAAAAGAGTACAAAGTTCCACTAGGAATAAATGATATGCTTTCAGCTTTCTATTATGCACGTACCTTAGACTTCAAAAAAATGAAGCCAGGTGATGTTACAGAATTTAAAGTGTTTATGGATGATGAAATATGGCCTTTAAAAATTAGATATGTCGGAAAAGAAACTATAAAAATTAGAAAAGGAAAATTTGAAACTTTAAAGTTTAGACCAGTTGTTCAAGAAGGACGTTACTTCAAGAATGAAGAAGACGTTGAGTTCTGGGTAACAAATGATGAGAATAGAATCCCTGTACTTGTTAAAGCAAAAATTGCAGTAGGTAGCATCAAAATGCACTTAGTAGAATGGAAAGGTTTAAAAGGCGAATTAGCGATTAAATAAATCATAATAAACCCAAATTTTTAGTTAATACAATAAGGATAGCCATCTATGAGAGTAGATGGCTTTTCTTTTGGGAAAGGAATGCTTGGACAAAATGAAATTAACACACTATTCTTCTTATCACATTTTGTTTTTGTTTATCTTTGCAGTATGGTAGTGTACAATGTAACAATCAGTCTCGATCAAGAGGTCTCTCAAGAATGGCTTGAATGGATGCGCAAAACGCATGTTCCGGATGTCATGAAAACAGGACATTTTCGTGACTGTAAAATCTGTCGTGTTCATGGTGAAGAGGAAGGTGGAATCACCTTCGCAATTATGTACACTGCATTTTCTTTGGAGGATTTAAATACCTACGAAGAACAGCATGCAAACCGTTTGCAAGCGGAACATACTACTAAATTCATTGGGAAGTTCGCTTCATTTAGAACAACACTCTCAGTTCTTGAGGAATTCAAATAAAATGAGTGTACAACCCAAAAAACATCTCGGACAACATTTCCTAACAGACGAGAATATCTGTAGAAAGATTGTGGAACAATACATCAATTTTGGTGGAACAAATAATGTATTAGAAATTGGTCCAGGAATGGGAGCCATTACAAAGTACTTCTTGAATATCGAAGATATTCATCTAGAAGTAATGGAAATCGATACAGAATCTGTTGCCTACCTTGAGGAAAACTATCCGCAATTAAAGAATAAAATTCACGGGGAAGACTTTCTTAAAACAGACCTTGCTCCTTTCTTTAATGGTGAGAAATTTGCTGTTGTAGGAAACTTTCCATACAATATTTCTTCTCAGATCTTATTTCAATGCATCAAATACCGCAATCAAGTTCCTGAAATTATGGGAATGTTCCAAAAGGAAGTTGCTGAACGTGTAGCTGAACCTCCTGGGTCGAAGAAATATGGTATTCTAAGCGTGATGATGCAAACTTATTACGATATCAAGTATTGCTTTACCGTTAGCGAAAATGTATTCAACCCACCACCGAAAGTGAAGTCGGGAGTTATTCGCTGCGTAAGAAATAAACGCACAGAATTACCTGTGGATGAAAAGTTATTTGAAAGAGTCGTTAAATCAACATTCAATCAGCGTAGAAAAACGATTAAAAACGGTTTGAAAGCGATTTGTGACGTATCACTACTCCCTGAACAAGAACACCCATTCTTAAAGCAACGTGCTGAGACACTGAGCGTAGATGATTTTATTGAACTGACAAAGATGGTTGGCCTAGCGATTAAAAAGGTCTAAAGATTATTTCTTATTTTTCTCAAGTTCAAACAGTAAAAAATCACCTAAAAACTCATCTATTTGCGCTTGAATTTCAGCAACATCTTGATCTATCATGCACTTAAAGTGACCCTTCGGACATTTTTGAAAACCGATTTTAGAACAAGGACGACAAGGTAGATTTTTCACCTCGTGAATAGAAAAAGAATGAGGCACTTGTGGTCGGTAAGGATACATTCCAAATTCTGGAACTGTATTCCCCCAAATACTCACAATCGGCAATTTAAAGGCTGAGGCAATGTGCATCATACCCGTATCGTGTGTTATCAATAATAATGAATGCTTGATAACGTAAGCAGACTCATGAAGACTTAAGCCGCCGCAGGTATTGTTTATTATTTGGTCGGGTAATAATGCTTTAATTCGTTCTCCTTCATCTCTATCACCAGGTCCACCCACAAGAACAATTGGAATTGGGATACTACTCAAAATTTCACTTAACTTTTCTGCAGGCATACGCTTGGTGGCAAACTGAGCACCGATAGCGACAGTTACATATTGCTCATAAGATCCAAAACGAGACTTAAAGCTGTTTTCATCGATACTAACAAAGAAATCCAAACCTTTATCATCATTTTTAACACCTAAAGATTTGACCGCTTCAAAGTATCTATCTACAATATGCACATCCGGTAGCTTATCCCATTTAAAATTGACCAATAACCATTTTTTAAAATTCAACTTTGGGAAAGAACCAGATTTTTTACGCAAGCGAGATTTCACCTTTATCGTACGCAGGTTTTTATGCAAATCAACAACAAAGTCGTAATTTTCAGCTTTTAAATCCTTTAAAATCAAATCGCTGAACTCGTCTTCCCAAGCATAAACCTTACTTACATGTGGATTCGTTTGAACCAAGGGTAGATATTGCTTTTTGGTCAAATAATGAATCTCAACATCCTTCAATTGCTCCTTAATACAACGAATAATCGGGCTTGTTAGCACAATGTCGCCGATAGAACTAAATCGTATGATGAGAATCTTTTGCATTTAACAAAGGTAGAATTTAGAAAGAATATGTAGGTAGATTCTACTGAAACTTTTATCATTTTGTTATGAAAATTGCATCGATAATGTTAATTAATAGAACTATATACTATATTTAGTAAACTTAATTGCATAGCACTTCATATATTTCTCGAATATTTATATCTTCGTGAATTCAAAATTTTGCTATGAATTATAAAAGACTTAATAATTACATTGGTTGGTTCGTATTTCTTATCGCTACAATCACTTATTTTTTGACGATTGAAGAAACAGCTTCCCTTTGGGATTGTGGTGAATTTATTTCTACCGCATATAAACTAGAGGTAGGTCACCCTCCTGGTGCTCCTTTATTTATGCTAATCGGTAGAGTATTCTCATTATTCGCTAGTGATGTTGCAGATGTAGCATTATGGATTAATAGAATGTCTGCCCTAAGTAGTTCATTTTCTATTTTGTTCCTATTTTGGAGTATTACTTTATTGGGTAAAAAAATAGCTGAAAAAGATGGCAACGTAATGTCTAAAGGACAAATGATTGCGATTTTCGGATCAGGTATCGTAGGTGCATTGGCTTACACTTTTACAGAATCATTCTGGTTTTCAGCTGTTGAAGCGGAAGTTTATGCAATGGCTTCTTTATTCACAGCAATTATATTCTGGGCAGCTCTGAAATGGGACGAAGAAATGACTTTGATTAAACGTGGAGTTTTAACACATCATGTTCACCCACTAAGATGGATGCTTTTAATCACCTTCTTAATCGGTTTATCAATCGGAGTTCACTTACTTGGACTACTTGTTTTGCCAGCAATTGGCTACATTGTGGCTTATCAAATAAAAGAAAAAAATACCCTTAAACTATTCCTGCTTACAGGAATTGTCAGTTTAGCTCTGCTTGTTTTTATTCAAAATGGAATCATCCCAGGCTCTATCAGCTTAGCATCAAGTGTTGAAACATTCTTTAGAAACTCACTTGGACTACCTTTCGGGGCTGGTGCAGCGTTTTTCTTTATCGCAATGACAGCGCTTTTAGTTTTAGCCTTAAAATACACACGTAAAAAAGGAAAACCTTTAGCCAACTCAATGGTACTAGGCTTTATCATGATCATGATTGGATATGGGTCTTTTACAACAATTGTTATTCGTTCGAATGCCAACCCACCATTAGATGAAAATAATCCTGAAAACCTAGTTACACTTCACGCCTACTTAATGCGTGAACAATACGGTTCTTGGCCAATCCTTTACGGTCCAAACTTCAACTCTAAGTTGGCCGACCCAAAAGAATATAAAGATCGTTCCCCACACTACGAAAGAAGATGGGTGGTACTATCACCAAAAGAAAATGTAATCACTTCGTTTAAGGACAAGTCAGCAGCTGAAAAATACGTAGCAGAGAGTGGTCAAAAATATACTCTGAAAGAAAAGTATCACGTAACAAATGAAGATACCCGAAAAGGTCAAATTCCTGTCTATGCACAAAACACGTTCTTCCCACGAATGCACGTTACCGGTGATCCACGTATCGCCGCTGGATATAGAAATTGGTCCAACTACGACCCCAACAGAAAGGTGCCAAGTCATCTAATTGGAGAAGACGGAAGACCTTTACCGACCATGGGTAACAATATGACTTACCTTGTTCAATATCAACTAGGCTGGATGTATTGGAGATATTTCTTGTGGAACTTTGCAGGAAGACAGAATGATATTCAAGGACATGGAGATGAAATGCGTGGAAACTGGATTTCTGGATTTAGCGTTGTGGACGACGCAAGACTAGGAGCACAAGGCGAAAATGCACCTTATTTCACACAAAATAACTCAAGTAATTACAGATTCTTCTTTATTCCGCTTGTGCTTGGATTTATAGGAATATTCTTCCACTTCTTAAAAGCACCTAAAGATGCCATCGTGGTCTCCATGCTGTTCTTACTTACAGGTGTTGCCATTATCATTTATCTGAATCAAAAACCATTCGAACCAAGGGAACGTGATTATGCTTTCGCGGCCTCCTTCTATGCCTTTGCAATATGGATAGGGCTCGGAGTTTATGGTCTATTTGAAGCCTTTAGGTCCTTCGTAAAAGAAGATTATAAATTATTAGGATTCTCCTATATCGGACTGCTATTGATTGGAATTGCTGCAGATATGAGCGCTCCTGTAGGAATGCCTGCAACGATGTCAATATTGATTATTGGTGGTATGGCCGGAGGTGCAATGCTATTGATGACCATGCTGAAAAAAACGAAATTCTCCTTGACTGGTGCGGCCGGAGTTGCAACTATTCTTGGTCTTGTTGCCCCTGTCATTATGGGAATGCAAAACTGGGAAGGACACAACAGAAGCGACAGAACTTCAACACGTGCACTTGCACACAACTACCTGATTGGATGTTCGCCAAACTCAATTTTATACACAAATGGAGATAACGACACTTTCCCATTATGGTACTTACAAGAAGTAGAAGGGGAACGTACAGATGTACGTGTTGCAAACTTATCATTAATGCAAACGGACTGGTACACCAACCAAATGAAAATGCGTGCTTATGAATCTGACCCACTTCCAATTAAATTTAGAGAAGACCAGATTTTAATGGGTGCTGGTAGCACAGACTACGTGCTTTTCGTTGATTATGAAATGTACAAGAGAAATATCTCTCCTGAAAAAGCGAAAGAAGTTATCCAAAAGAAAATAGATGGAAACTATGAAATCTATAGACAAGCAGTTGCACAAATGCGTGGATACATCGCTCGTACCATTATTCAGTTGAATCCAAAAGATGAAGCAACAGAAATGGTGCTAAACAGAATGGTTGAAGAATTAAGTCAGCCTATTGAGAATCCTGGAATCAATGAATATGACAGAATCGATCAGTTTGTAAGAAAGATTTTCTCGGATTATTCAAATCAATTGGTAACTGGAGATAAAGCACTTTTAGAGCAATTAGAAGACGCTGCCTTAAACTGGACTTCTGGTTGGGACTTCTTGCCACTTGATTACGCAATGGAGTTTGTTCGCGATGACAACAATATGTTGGTGCAACAAGGAGGAAGAAAATTACGCTACTTCCCTGCTTCTGGATTTGTCTTAAAAGTAAATAAGGAAAATGCCATCAAAGCAGAAATTGTTTCAGAGGAATTCAAAGACGATGTACTGGAAGAAATTAGATTTAACTTCAGAAGAGGTGGATTATTTAGATCGGATGTTAGAGGTTTAAGTAGAGAGGAGGTAATGATGCTAGACATCTTAGCAAACTTTGACTGGAAACGTGGGATTTACTTCTCAAGTCCAGGAGGTTCAGATGTTGCAAAAGCATTATACGCACAAGGATTATTGGCAAACTTTGGTCAAAATCATGGATTAGTTCCATTGAAAAAAGCGGCACTTGAAGAATTTGGTCGTGAGAAAATGTACCAAAATATCATGGAGCTTTACCACTATGGAAACTTAGGGGAAGAAGGTGTATTAGTAGATTACTACACACGTCGTCATACAGACCAATATAGAAACAATTTTGCGGATTTAGCAACTAAGTATTTAGCAAAATATAGAATAGCAAAAGACGGCAACTTTAGTGATTCGACTATGAGAGGTGGAAAAGATGCAACGTACTATGCTGACAAAGTAGAGGAAATCATCAACTACTCATTAACGGTATTACCAATGGATAGAGTATTAGACTTTGGTGAGCCTCGTGGAATTGGTCAGCAACTAAGCACAGGTGATGAAATTTCAACTGATGGTTCAATCCCAGAGCATATTCGCGCACTATACGAAGTTGGAAAAACAGAAAGAGCCAACGAAGTTGCATTTGAGTATATGAAGCAACTAGAAACTTTCATTAATTACTATGGAAATAGTGATGCTACAATCGCAATAAACAACAAACAAGACTTTATTTCATTTACGATGAACTTCTTGAGAACATACGCGCAAGTTCTTGTAGCAGATGCTGACAGTGAAGTTGCTGCTTACTGCCGTTTATTAGAACAAAAAATGAACAATGAAGTAGTAATGAACATAATTGATGGATTAAAAAACAAGCAAGTGAAAGAGAATTCACGTGGAAGAACGATTACTCGTACAATGGAGAAGGAAGCTTTAGAGTTTGCTAAACTATACAATGAACTGTTGAGAGAAAACGGATTCGTTGGTGACGAAGATTAAATTGACTAAGCGAATACATAAATTACCAAAAATTACGGCGTGGATTTATCCGCGCCGTATTTGGTTTTGCCCACCTCAACAAGTTGCTTTAACATTCGACGATGGACCACATCCAGAAACTACGCCGTGGCTATTACAATTCTTAAAAAAACAGGATATAAAGGCGACGTTCTTCTGGCTGGGAGAAAATATTGATAAATACCCCCACTTTGTGAAACAAGCCATCGCAGAAGGCCATACAGTAGGCTATCACGGCTATTCCCATATAACAGCAGACACGTTAAGCTTATCAAAATTTAAAGACTACAGTAAGCTTCCTACAACAAATCACAGTTTTCATTATTACCGTCCACCCTACGGCAAAATCAATCATAAACAAGCTGCTTGGATTGAAGAGCAATACAAAATTGTAATGTGGTCTTGGATGGCGTATGATTTCGATGTTGACTTTTCAGTAGCAAAGATTTTAGAAAGAGCAAAAAAAGATATAAAAGGAGGAGAAATCGTGGTATTCCATGAAAATGAAAAATCAAAAGATAAACTGAAAGAAGTATTGAGCGACTTTATCGAACTGGTAAAAGAAAAAGGGTTGATTTTTAAAGGAGTCGAATAAGCATTCGCTTGAAGTATCAATACTAAACAGCAAATAAAATTCATAAAAAAAAACCGTAACTATAAAATTACGGTTTTTCTTTTGTGGTGATGGACGGAATCGAACCGCCGACACAAGGATTTTCAGTCCTTTGCTCTACCGACTGAGCTACATCACCAGCCTTGTCGATTAGACGGGGGCAAATATAAGAACTAATTTCGATAGACAATCTAAAAATCAAAGAAATTTTCAATTATTTCTACATCACACTGCCCTGAATCGCCTTAACTATTGAATATAAACACTTTATAAATACTGAAAAACGAAAGAATTATTCAAAATAAAAACAAGTAACATCAAAAATACCCTTCGGATTATATAAATACTTGCAAGCAAGTTGTTACCTTTGCACCCGTGAATTCAAGTTCAGAAAAATATTGTGTTGTTGATGCTGGGAATACCCAAATTAAAGTGGTTGAATTTTATAATGATGAAATTCTACAACAGCAAACTATTCCCTTAGAAGACAGAAATGAAATTGCATCCACACTTATTCAGCTAAGACCACATAAAAGCATTTTGTCATCCGTTCTAAGCAAAGAAGATAGTCAATGGTTAGAAGAATGCTTAAAGCCGCATGTTGTTTTAAACAATTCCACAGCGTTACCGATTTCTATAAGCGATTATAAAACACCGCTTACTTTGGGAGCTGATAGAATTGCGAATGCCGTTGCAGCACACCATTATTCAAAAACGGAAAATGCGCTGGTAATCGACACAGGAACGTGCATCAAATTTGACTTGATACTAGGAAATAAATACCAAGGAGGTTCAATTTCTCCAGGATATGCGATGCGTTTTAAAGCGATGCACGATTATACGGGAGCGCTTCCTAATTTGGAAATTGAAGAAATAAATGACTTTATAGGTAGATCTACAAAAGAATCCATGTTGTCTGGAGTAATGAATGGAATTCAGGCGGAAATTAATGGTTTTGTAGCACATTACAGTCAAGAATATGGGCCATTAACATTTTTTTTGACAGGTGGAGACTATAAAAGGTTTGATATCGTTGGAAAAAGTAGCATATTTGCCGATAATAATTTAACCGTGAAAGGTTTGTATATAATTCTAAAGCATAATGTATAGAAGTTTAGTAGTTGCTTTTTTAATTTTATTCAGTGGAGTAGCACTGTCTCAGCTGAGTACCAACTCACCTTACTCGTCAAGAGGGATTGGAGATGTAGGTTACTACGGTGATGCATATACATCCGCATTGGGTGGTGCAGCAGTAGCTTTAACCGACTCTAGTCAGGTGAATCTGCAGAACCCATCCACTTATTCGCTATTAGCAAAACAACTTCCGCTATTCTCTGTTGGAGTAAACCATTACCAAAAATGGTTTTCAAGTCCAGATAGTCCTTCTTCAAGAGGTCAGTTTACAGGAATATCGCACATGGCATTGGTAGTTCCATTCGGAAAAAGATTTGGAATGGCTGGAGGTTTAAAGCCATTTAGCCGAACAGGTTATGAAATTAACGATCATACGAAGGTACAATCCGACAGTATTTACTACACGTACAAAGGACGAGGTGAGATCTATGAAGCATTACTTGGTTTTTCCGTGAATGTTTTAGACGCACATAAACATAGTTTATCTATAGGGGTAAATGGTAAAATATATTTCGGGAGAATTGAAAACGAAAGAAAAGCATTCAAGATTGTGAAAAACAACGACCAAGGAGGAATGGACATCAAGGCTACACGTGCACGTGGCTTAGGAGTTGACATCGGAGTGAATTACAATTACCGTCCAACTTTAGAACACAGCATTCGCGTGGCGGGAACTTACCGTCCTGGATTAAATACAAACTTCGACAAATCACAAACAAGAATTTTCTTTTCAAACTATTCCAACCAAGCGACTTATGACACCATTATTAATTCTGGAGCTACAAAAGGAACTATCTATATGCCTTCAAAAACAAACTTAGGATTCAGCTATGTTTATACTCCTCTAAACGAAGGTAAATCTGGTGAATCTAAATTAATGTCTCTAACCGTAGCTTTTGATTATTCGATGGAAGATTGGGCGAATTACGAAGAAAGATTTGATAACGAAATCAGTGCTGGACAATATGTCAATTCATCTGCCTACCGTTTAGGAGTTGAAATCACACCACATAGATTTCCTATGGATAGAGGAACAACTTTAAATTATCTACACAAAATCAGTTATAGATTAGGAGCGT
This sequence comes from Brumimicrobium sp., assembly GCA_035497735.1. Classification (GTDB taxonomy): domain Bacteria; phylum Bacteroidota; class Bacteroidia; order Flavobacteriales_D; family Crocinitomicaceae; genus Brumimicrobium. The sequence continues at coordinate 47,110 of DATJCX010000040.1, forward strand.
ACTTTGTAAACACACCGTACGAAATTAATGGCCTTCAATTAGTTGATAAAGGAGTAACTGCAGGTTTTGGTTTTCCATTCGTAATGAACAGAGCAGTTTCAACTGTTAATCTTTCAGTTAATTACGGAACTTTAGGCAATAAAAATGCAACAACAGGGCTAAAAGAAAACTACCTAGGATTCAATCTTGGCATAAACATTGCTCCTGGTTATGACAGATGGTTTAGAAAATATAAATTAGATTAAATAAAATAGAAATGAAAATAGAAAAATTGATATTAGCAGCACTTTTCACAATAACGTTTGGAATGTTTACATTCGCTCAGGACGGTGCTGATGAGTGTACCCGATACAAAGCTATCGCTGGTAACGCTTATCAAGTAAAAGATTACGAAAAAGTAACAGAATTCTATGTAAAAGCATTGAATGAGTGTGGTACTTTGGAGTTTCCTTTTTACAACCCATTCATTTACTCTATTCAGCAAGCGATGGCGAAAGCAGAAACGCCAGAAGCACAAGCGGCTTACTTAGATACATTATTAATGGTATATGAAAGCGGACAGAAAACGCATGGTGTTCAAAATGCTTGGCAAACAAGTATTGCATACCACTACCTAAAAATTGGAACTCCTGGTGCAATGAAGAAAGCTGATGCAGCTTATAAAATCGGAATTCACCATGAAAAGGAAAAGGTAAACAAAGGGTACTTACAACAGTACTACTTAAACCTATACAACTTATGGGTACAGGAGCAAGATCCAAAAGCTAAGGCAGAATACAAGAAGAGAATTATCACTGAATACTTTGTTTTATCTGATTATGCAAACAAAGGAGACATGGGAGCTCCGATAGTTGACTTCTTAACAACTTACATGGATAGAGCAGCTACAGACTGTGAGTCGATCTTACCAGAGATTAATACTTTCATGAAAGATTTACCGCAAGAAATTGAAGCTAAGAAAGCAACAGTTAAGAACTTCTTAAACTTATTGGAGAACAAAGGTTGTACAAAAAGTAAAGAATATGTTATGCTTGTAGATACAATTATTAAAATTGACCCTTCTTCAGATGCTATCATTGCTAAAGCTAAGATGCAGTTGAGCCAAGGTCAAACAAGCGCAGCAATCAATACTTTTAAAGATGCTTTAGGAATGGCTAAAGATGCAAACGAAAAAAGTGATATTGAGTACGAAATTGCAAGTGCTTACTACAGATCTAAAAACTATCAGTCTGCATACAGTGCAGGATTGGCAGTAAGCGGTAAGAACTCTGCAAAAGGTTACGGAATCTCTGCTCGTAGTGTAAATGCTTTAATGAATGACTGTGGAGTTACAACTTTCGAAAGAAAAGCGAATAACTACTACGCAGTAGAATTAGCAGAAAGAGCTGGAGATAGCAACTTAGTAAGCCAAATGAAAGCGGCTTGTCCAACTTCTTCTGACATCTTCAACGCAGACAAGTCTGTAGGAGAATCAGTAACGTTGAGCTGCTGGGGTAAAACTTACACAATCAAAACTTTCTAGTTTGATTCAATTTGAAAAATAAAACACATAAAATGTTTTGGATTCCTGTCGTGATTATCATGGCAGGAATTCTTCATTCATGTGTAAACGATATAAATAAGGTTAAGAAAATCACTACACACCCTAATAACCCTGAGGAGACAAGTGAATTCCTACATATTATCTACACCGATTCAGGAATGGCGCAGATAGAAATATTTGCTAGAATTGCAGAAACTTATAGTCAACCAAAACAAGTCACACAATTCAAGGATGGATTGAAAGTTAGGTTCTACAACGAAGACGGGGAAGTTGCATCTGAATTAACTTCTCGTTACGGTCAAATCGATAATTCGACAGGAAACATCATTGTTAAAGACAGCGTTCAATTGGTGAATATTGCAGAGAAGAAAACCTTAAAAACGGAAATTCTGTATTGGAATAAGACGGGAGATTCTATTTACACCAACAAACCGGTTGTTATCACGTCACCCGACATGATATTATCAGGAGTTGGCGCTTGGACAACACCCACATTTGATACGGCTCAATTCTATAAGCCAACGGCAAAAATTTATCTAAACAAAGAAGAAGAATGAGAACATACAATAAGATAATGCAATACTTTTGGTTGCTAATGGCAATTGCCATCACTGCTTTTGTTACTTACAAAGGATCTGCTGAAGGATTTGATCGCTGGTCACCAATATACATATTTGCCGCCTTAGCATTGGTTATTTTTCTATTGCGTCGCTTTATGATGAAAAAGGTAGAAAGACACTATGCGAATCCAGCGAAGGACAAAAAGAAATAAAACCGTTCTTTATAATTTACTAGCTTTAAAATTAGCGAAAATCACAAGGTATATTTGTGTAATAGTGGCGAAAAATAAAATAGCAACAGACATTAAGAATCAATTAGTTACATTTTAATTATAATTCACCCGATTTCAATTATCTTTGGTCAAAATTTAAAACAACCACAAAAAAAAACACTTCCAAGAAACCTTTTAAAAAAGGATTCATAAAACTATGTCAAAATCAATCTTTTATATTGTCTTACTTCTTAGTATTATCTATGCCCATCCTACTTGGGCTCAATACGTAATAGAAGGGCAGGTACTAGATGAAAGAAACGTAGGAATACCATACGCAGACATTTATGTAAAAGATAATTCGGATTTAAGAACCCGTGCTGACGTAGAAGGTAAGTATGTAATGCGCCTTGAAATCGGAGAGTATTACCTCGTGTTTTCTGCAATGGGATATGAAGAAAGAGAATATTACTTAGTGGTTTTAGAAAAGGATGCACGTTTAGATATGCAGCTTTTCCCGGAGAAGATAAAGGAATTAGACGGTTTTGATTATTCCATAAAGAAAAGAAATATAGGAAGAGAAATTGTTCAGCAAACGGTAGCTATCAAGGATAGAATTGACTACAATCAATATCCATATACAACAGAAGTATATATTCGAGCGAAAGATTTGAAAAGTGAAACCGAGAAAGCGTCAACAAAAGAAGAAAAAATTGATGCGCGCTATGATGATATTGAGGAACTTAAAAGAAAACAATTAGACAAGGTTAATAAAGTAAACATGCTAGAGGTGGAACTTACCAGAAGTTATAATCCACCAGGAAGTGTTAAGGAAGTACGAACAGGTTACAACAAATATGGAGACGATAGAAATCTATACTTCACTACTACGGCAAAATCAAACTTTAATTTCTTTCTAAATACGCTATACCTAAATGATTTAAGTAAGTCCCCTATTCAGTCTCCTATTTCCACAGCTGGAATTCTTTCCTATAAGTATCAATTGGTCGAAAAAACAGAAAGAGCGGGTCAGCCAACTTTAAATAAAATTAAGATTACTGCCAGAAATATTTCAACCTCTACGCTAAACGGATATATATGGATTCAAGACAGCACGTGGATGCTCGAAAAATTGGAATTCACCATTAGCAAAGGAAATTTATACATTTATGATGAGTTTTCTATTCATCAAGACTTTGATATCGTTGGCGATTCGATGTGCGTTTTAAAGAACCAAACGATGACCTATAATGTAGGATATAGAAAAGAAAAATTTGAAGGAAGTACAATCGTAAATTACTCAAATTACGACTTTAATCCAAAATTTGACAAGAAAACATTTAGCAATGAACTTGCCGTAACCACCGAAGAAGCCTACGATAGAGACTCTATTTACTGGTTGGACAAAAGACTGACACCCTTAACATTGGAAGAGCAACAATACATCAAGGAAAGAGACAGTATTGAAAATTTATTTAAGAAAACCAGCTTCCTCGACTCGATAGATTCCGTTTTTAATAAGGTTACCTTTTGGAAAGTTGTTTGGTTTGGAATTGATCATAGGAACAGAGCTAAAAAATCGCAGTGGACCATTAGCTCAATCGCTGGAACGATGCGACCACTTTATATTGCTGGACCGAGAATAGGTCCTGATTTTGACTACTTTAAAAAATGGGATAGCGAACGATCAATTAGTTCTTTTACTCGTTTAGATGTCGGAGTTCTAAACGGTGACCTAAAAGGGTATTCCATTTTCAGATACCTCTACAACCCATTTAAACAGGCTAAAGTTGGGTTTAACCTATCACATAATTACGACTTAATACGTTCCTATGACGCCTTGACGTCCGTCTTCTTGCGGGACAACTTTATCGTAAGAACGATGGGGTCACTTTATCATGAATTTGAAGTTTTTAACGGGATGTATTTGGAATCGACACTTACCTATACACATCGAAAGCCAGTTCCAGAAAACACCAGGTTTATCCGTTGGTTTGACAAGGCCTTAGACAATGATATTCCGCCGCCAGACTTCATTTCCTATAATGCGCTAATTGCAGACTTTATGCTGCGCTATACACCAGGACAGAAATACATGCGTGAACCCAAAAAGAAAGTGATACTAGGTTCAAAATGGCCAACTTTCTATGTCAGTTACGAAAAAGGAATTGGAGGATTCTTAAAATCAGAAGTCAACCATGACTACATTACCTTAGGTGTTAGTCAGACCTTTAACATCTTTACTTTAGGTACTTCACAATACCATTTAAAAACTGGTAAATTCTTAAACACAGAGATTTTACGACCAGAAGATGTGCAATATCACAGACGAGGTGATCCACTACTATTTTCGCATCCAATGTATTCGTATCAAGCACTTGACTCCACTTTACCAACAAGAGATTGGTATTTTGAATCGCATTACATCCATCATTTCAACGGGGCACTTTTAAACAAAATTCCATTCATGAAAAAAGCAAGAATCACTGAAGTTTTTGGTGGCGGTTTTCTTTGGGTTCCTGAACACGAATGGGTACATTATGAAGTTTACGGAGGTTTAGAGCGCATCTTTAAATTCGCAAAAAGAAGACTTAGAATAGGTGCATATGGCGTGTTTTCGGATGGAAACAACATGAAGCCCCGCGGCTCCTTCAAAATCAGCTTTGCCATTTTAGACGAAAGGAACATGAAATTCACGTTTTAGCGAAATAATAATTTTCTTACAAAATCATTTCAACAAAAGCCTTAACAAAAACACACTACATATTGATTTTCAGCAAAATAACAGCTTCGAATCGGCACTTAACTTAATACAAATATTTTAAGCCTTTTTAACCTTCTTAATGCAAGAAAAATTGTACCTTTGCACTTCCATAAAAAAGTTAAAAATCAAGATGGACAAAGTTTCATACGTAGGTAATGCAGATGTCAATGCGATTGACAACCTATACAATTCGTACAAGAAAGACCCGAACAGTGTTGATGAGGGGTGGAGAAAATTCTTTGAAGGATTTGAATTCGCCTTAACCGACTACCAAGAGGGCGGAGAGGTTCCTGAGAATTTCAAAAAGGAATTCAAAGTTCTAAACTTAATTGAGGGTTATAGAAAAATTGGACATCTCTTCACAAAAACAAACCCAGTTAGAGAAAGAAGGAAGTATGCTCCAGATTTATCAATCGAAAACTTTGGGCTAACAGAAGCAGATTTAAACACTGTTTTTCAGTCAGGCGCAAATATCGGCATCGGTCCAGCAACTTTAAAAAACATTATTGCTCATCTAGAGGAGGCATATTGTGAAAGTATCGGATTAGAGTTCCACTACATTCGTAACCCACAACGCAAGGAGTGGTTTATGCAAAAGTTGGAGCTAAACAACCGACCTAAATTCTCGGCAGACAACAAGAAAGAAATATTTAGAAAATTAAGTGAAGCAACGCTTTTCGAACATTTCCTAAATAAAAAATATGTCGGTCAAAAACGTTTCTCTATTGAAGGAGGTGAAGCGCTTATCGCTGGTTTAGACCAAATGATAAAACGCGGAGCGAATTTAGACGTTCAAGAGTTTGTTATGGGAATGGCTCACAGAGGCCGTTTGAACACACTTGTAAATATTTTCCACAAAGACTTAAAGGAGTTATTCAGTGAGTTTGAAGGGAAAGAATTTGACAACGACGAAAGTTTTGACGGAGACGTAAAATACCACTTAGGTTCTACTAAACATGTAGAAGTAGATGGTAAAGACATACAATTAACTTTAGCTCCAAACCCATCTCACTTAGAGGCCGTAGGTCCAGTAGTAGAAGGAATTACAAGAGCTAAAATCGATAGTTACTTAGAATCAGAAAAGAGTATTGTTCCGATTTTAATTCACGGTGACGCTGCCGTTGCTGCACAGGGTGTGGTTTACGAAGTTGCGCAAATGGCTGAATTAGATGGATACAGAACTGGAGGTACGATTCACATTGTGGTAAACAATCAAGTAGGATTTACAACCAACTACAAAGACGGTCGTTCTTCTACTTACTGTACAGATATCGCTAAGGTAACTTTAAGCCCAGTTTTCCATGTGAATGGAGATGATATTGAAGCAGTTGTTCAAACTTTCATTATCGCTTTAGAATACAGACAACAATTCAACAAAGATATTTATATCGATCTTTTATCGTATAGAAAATATGGTCACAACGAAGGTGATGAACCTAAGTTCACGCAACCAAAACTATATGACAAAATTGCTAAACACCTTAATCCAAGAGAGATTTACAAAAATCAATTACTTGATGAAGGTGTAATTACAGAATCCTTTGATAAAGAACTACAAGCAGAACTAGATGGAATCTTAGATTCGGAATACGAAGCGTCTAAATTAGAGAAAACAGTTACTGTACGTAATTTCTTAAACGATCTTTGGGAAGGATATGATTATGCTACCCCTGAAGATTTGTTCAAAGAAATTAATACGCAGTTACCTAAAGAGAAACTAATTGAATTAGGTAAAAAAGCAGCAAGTGCACCTAAGGACAAGAAGATTTTCAGAAAGGTAAAAAAGCTATTGAATGACAGACTCAATATGATTGAGAATAATCAATTAGATTGGGGAATGGCAGAAACATTGGCGTACGCATCTTTATTAACAGAAGGTCATCCTATCCGTTTTTCTGGTCAAGACGTAGAAAGAGGAACATTCTCTCACCGCCATGCTGTTTTAAAAACTGAAGATACAGAAGAAGAGATTATTCCTTTAAATTTATTGGAAAAAGGTCAAGCTGAAATATCTATTTTCAACTCACTTTTAAGTGAATACGCAGTATTAGGTTACGAATACGGTTACTCATTGGCACAACCAAATGGTTTAGTCGTTTGGGAAGCGCAATTTGGTGACTTTATGAATGGCGCTCAGATTATGATTGACCAATTCATCACTGCAGGAGAAGATAAATGGAATGTTCAATCAGGATTGGTGATGTACCTACCTCATGGATATGAGGGTCAAGGTTCAGAGCACTCTTCTGCTAGAATAGAACGTTACTTACAAGCGGCGGCAAACAACAACATTGTGTTAGTGAATGCAACAACGCCAGCAAACTTTTATCATTTGTTAAGACGCCATATGTTACGTAACTTTAGAAAACCTTTAATTATTTTCACACCGAAAATGTTATTGCGTTACCCTAAAGCAGTTTCAACAATGGATGAATTAGCAACTGGTAGATTCGAAGAGTTAATAGACGACCCAAGAAACATTCACAAAACAGCTACAAATGTTGTTTTATGTCAAGGGAAGTTTTACTATGACTTGATTGAAGAAGCAAGTAAAAGAGGTGTTGAGGATATGGCATTTGTTCGAATTGAACAATTATACCCACTACCGAAAGAACAAATTGATGCAACTTTAGCAAAATACAAAAACGCTAAAAACATAATTTGGGCACAAGAGGAACCAGAAAACATGGGAGCTTGGACTTTTATGGCAATGAATCTAAGACACATTGACCTAAAAGGAGTTACAAGACCTGCGGCTGCAGCGTCTGCAGAAGGTTCTAAAGAAACGCATTTAAAGCGTTTGAAAAAACTATTTAATACAGTATTTGAATACGCAGCAGTTCCTGCTAAATAATATTAATAAAACAGAAAAAACTATGTCAGTTTTAGAAATGAAAGTACCAAGCCCAGGAGAATCGATTTCAGAAGTTGAAATCGCTGAATGGCTTGTCTCCGATGGAGATTATGTAATGAAAGACCAGGCGATTGCTGAAGTTGATTCCGATAAAGCAACATTGGAATTGCCAGCTGAAGAAGCAGGTATTATTACCCTAAAGGCGGAAGCTGGAGATGTGGTAGCAGTTGGACAAGTTGTTTGTTTAATTGACACTTCTGCAACTCCACCAGCCAATATGGAGGCTCCTAAAGAAGAGAAAAAAGAAGCAGTAGCTACAGAAGTAAAAGAAGAGAAAAAAGCAGAAGCTCCTAAACAGGAAACTAAGGCAACTCCTCAAAAAGATTCTTACGCATCTGGCACACCTTCACCTGCAGCTGCCAAAGCAATGAGAGAAAATAACATCTCAACTGGACAAGTTTCAGGATCAGGAAAAGATGGACGAGTAACAAAGCAAGACGTTATCAACGCAATGGCTGCTGGATTTGATACAGCAACTATTACAGGTTGGGGCGGAACACGTGAGAAGAGCGAGCAAAGAATGTCTATGTTACGTAGAAAAGTAGCTGAACGTCTAGTAGCTGTTAAAAGCGAAACCGCGATGTTGACTACCTTTAATGAAGTAGATATGAAGCCAATCATGGATTTAAGAAACAAATACAAAAAAGCATTTGCGGATCACCATGAAGTAAACTTAGGTTTCATGTCTTTCTTTACAAAAGCAGTAACTGAAGCTTTAAACTTATTCCCATCAGTTAACGGACAAATTGAGGGAGACAACATGATTTTCCACGACTATGCAGATATCGGAATTGCTGTATCATCACCAAGAGGTTTGATGGTTCCAGTAGTTAGAAATGCGGAGCGCATGACATTAGCTGAGATTGAAAGGGAAATAAAGCGTTTGGCTATCAAGGCACGTGATGGAAAAATCACACCAGATGAAATGACGGGAGGAACTTTCACAATTACAAATGGAGGTGTTTTCGGGTCAATGATGTCAACGCCAATTATTAACCCACCACAATCAGCTATTTTAGGAATGCACAACATCGTTGAGCGTCCAGTAGCAATTGATGGAGAGGTTGTAATTCGTCCAATGATGTATTTGGCGTTATCATATGACCACAGAATCATCGATGGAAAGGAATCAGTTAGTTTCTTAGTGAAAGTTAAGGAAATGCTTGAGAATCCTGAAAGAATGATTTTCGGAAGCAAAGATCCATACGAAGTTCTACTTGGATTATAATATCCATTGAATATACTTTTAAAACGCTCATTTCGATGGGCGTTTTTTTTGGCGTAAACCGAAGGTTGGAAAGAAAAAGTTGTGTTTAAATCGAAGTAGAAATCAGTTAAACTAGAATAAATTCTTTATTCCTATCCAAGAAATAAAGCGTTCTTTAACTTCACCTGTAGGACCATTCACTTGCGTACCAAAGGAACCCATTAGCATGAAGTTATCAGAAAACAAATACCTAAACCCGGTATTTACATAGCCGTTCATTCCTCTGATTTCATGATAGTTTTGATAGCTGTAATACTCCAGCATTAAACTTAAATTATCGGTAGGTGTATAGCCAAAGAGAGCACCAACTTCAGAATGATTGTGCTGACTTTCTCCAAAGAAATAAGCGACGGCAATACCACCTAGAAAATTTCCAACAGTTTTCTCAAAAAACACAGGGAGATAGAATCCTTTAGTTTCATTAAAAGTATATTGAGGGAAAGTAGCTGCAGAAACAAAGTGTAAGTCTTCATCCAAGAAGCGCCATTTTATACCACCAATAATTTCCCCTATTCCAACATCTACCCTTCCTTTTTCAGGGAAACCCAGTAAAAGAGGAGCTTCTATCTTCAACTGAACATTATGAAAAAGACCATAATTCAAATCAATATGCGGAGTTGAAAGTTCCCAATACCCTTTAAGTGATGTATTAAAAGAAGTGTTAAGTTCCCATTCCTTGAAATCTGCAACTTGCGCGTCATCAGTCAACATAGGTGGTCCTCCTTCCTGCGCTTGCAAAAAATGAGCGATAAATATAGAAAAGAAAAGCAAAATCGACGTGGACGAAAAACGCATAATACTTAAGGATTTTATCAAAAACTTTTACAAAACGGCAAATATAGGAAATAAGTGAGCTTATGCATCACAAAAAAATATAACATCCGAGATAAAGCTCAGCAATAGAAAGCAAAAAACAACGAAAAGACAAGGTAAGAGAAAATTAATGTAAAATAAAATGTCATTTTATTGTAGCAGAAAATTATTTCATTACTTTTGCAGTCCGTCCCTTAAAAAGTTATGCCCGGGTGGCGGAATTGGTAGACGCGTTGGATTCAAAACCCAATGTTTAGGCGTGCGGGTTCGATTCCCGCCCCGGGTACAAAAAACAGAGTGCGAAACGAAGCGACAGCGAAGTTTCCACTCTGTTTTTTTTTATTTTGTTCCCCCATACTCTTTGTACTTCCATTCCCACACAAACCACATCCTCCAATCCTTCATCCTTCCCATTAGAACACAAAAAATCAATTCATTCTACCTTCTTCCATTCAACTTGTAGAATGCTATATAATGATCAGAAAACTTAATTATTCAGACGCTATAAAAGAAACAACCAAAAGAGTTGAAAACAAAACCTAGAATAAAAAACGAACTTAAAATTACTTCAACAGCCATCATAAAAAGAAATCACTACCGGCAACAACCTAAGAAAAACAAAAAAGCCGTGACTGTTATCATCACGGCTTTCAACAATTCAATATACCCTATAGCTTAATCAGCAATCTAGCCATAAAATTAATTCCTGCTTGTGGAAAATAAAAGTTCTCTTGAGTTCTATCACCTCCAACTAAATAAGAATAGGTATAACCGTTATTCGCATATTTATAATTGAATATGTTGTTGATTCTAGCACCTATAGTGATTTCTTTCATCTTCCAAAATGAGAAGGTATAAGCAGCATCAAAGTGGGCGATATAATAACCTTCCATCATTCTTGTTTCGTTTGAAGTATTGTCCAAAAACTGCTTTCCAACATATTTATTCATCAAGGTAATTCTCACACTTTCAACCGGGGAATAAACAATGTTTAATCCCGTAATTAAAGAGGGAGAGAATGCTAGATCTGTTTTTCCGTGATGAACTACTTCTTGTGGCAGTGGATTCCAACTTGCGTCGTAACTGTCAATGTATTCCACAAAGTCATTGATTTTATTTTCACTTAAAGCTAGATTAGCAGAGATTCCTAATTGTTTGATAGGTTGGTAACCTCCTTCAAGCTCCAAGCCAACACGGTAACTGTTCTTCACATTCGTACGAGTATAACCACCAACATCGTTGATTTCTCCTGTTAATACCAACTGATTATCATAAAGCATGTGGTAAATATTCGCATTTAAGAATCCCTTTTTATACTTCATGTGGTAACCTGCTTCTAGGTTGTATAAAGTTTCATGTTCTGGTCTATTATTGGTCGTTTGTTCTTGGAAGTCTTTTCTAACTGGTTCTCTATTCCCAACCGCATAAGAAGCGTACACAGAATGTCTGTTGTTTATATTATAGGATAAACCAAGTTTAGGATTAAAGAAGTTATAGAAAACATGTTGTGTTACATCAATAATTTCATCACCAATATCGTTAATTCCTAAGAAAGTATAATCAACATGGCGGTACTGTGCATCAGCAAATAAAACGAAATCTTTAATCTGATAGGTCGCTTTTAGATAAAGGTTACCGTCGTATTTTGTAGAATTATTCTCGTAATAACGCATACCGTCTTCCAAATTCGGCATGTACTGTGCCCAAATTACATTTCCGAAGTGATCCCCTAAATACTTATTTAAACCACCACCTAACATTACATCAAGTCCTTTTTTATTGTTATAGTTGACGTGAAATACACTACCGAAGAAATGGTTATCCAACCATTTTTGACGAATTAAATCCATTCGCTTTATAGTTTCTCCTTCAACTACGATAGGAGTAAAGCCGTAGGTAGAGAACTTATCGTTTGTTCGATAATTCTCATAATAACCACGACCTCTCGTATAATGTCCTGAGATTTTTGCACTCCACGAAGTGCTAAACTTATAATTGTAATGCAATTGGTAATGATCTTGCTGGTAATTATCCGTTTCGTTCTTATAAACTGCTGAGTTATATGTTCTGCCTGCGCTCAATAAATAATCTAAATCAGCAGGAGATAATCCATTTCTATCTGCATAGTCAATCATTCCTTGCTCATCGCCATTTAAACGACTTTCTGGGACTCCATTCCATGCTTGATAGGTAGATTGAATTCCAGTCAATATATTGGCCTTTAACGTGGCTTTCTTTCCGTGATACGTTCCTGATAAATACAAAGACTTCATGTCTGTAAAAGCTCTATCGATATATCCATCGGATTTAACGCGCGACAATCTTGCATCAACAGTGAATTTATCTGCCAACATTCCTGTTCCCATAGATACGGTATTCTTCATAGAATTGAATGAACCAAAGGAATTGTCTAAAGTCAAGTAAGGTTTATCATTTATCTTATCTGTTGACATGTTGATACTAGCTCCGAAAGCACTCCCTCCGTTAGAAGATGTTCCAACACCACGTTGTACTTGCATACTAGATACCGTGCTCGAAAAGTCGGGAATATTCACTAGGAAAGCTCCTTGAGATTCTGAATCGTTAAACGGAATACCATCAATGGTGATATTCGTTCTAGTTGGGTCAACACCACGGATTTTAAAATCGGTGTACCCAATACCAGCTCCAGCATCTGAAGTTACCACAGTAGAAGGAATCGATTCCAATAAATACGGTAAATCTTGTCCGTAGTTATCTCTCTCTATTTCTTCGGCTGTTTTGTTGGTAAAGGTAGTTGGTGTTCTATCTGTTGCACGAATAGCGACAACAGTAAAATCATCAAACATCTTTACATTGGTAGTCAGTATAAAATTGACCTCCTTATTCCGATCCAAATAAATGGATTGAGTTTCTTCCTTTGTATCTATGGAAGAAGCGACCACGTCATAATGCGCCGTTTCAAGATTACTGAGTTTATAAAACCCAGCGGAATCGGAATACGTTCCATGGTTGGTTTTAGCGATCATCACTTTAGCGTCTGGAATTGGATTTCCATTCTCGTCTAAAATTTTACCAGAAAGCTGATGTTGTGAAAAAGCACTTGATGTAAATAAAAGTGCCAGAAGAACTGTTTTAAATTTTCTTGTCTTCATGTTTTTAAACATTTAACAAGAATCAGGGGCTAATTCTTGGATTAATAAATAATTTCGAATTAACACTAATTGTTTGTAAGTCATCTTCCCGCCGCAAGTACTAACTTGATCCGGTTCAATGGGTATAATCTCAGTTCTGATTCCTCAGAACACCCCTTAGAGACGCCGCAAAGATAATGCTTTTATCTTAAAAAAATCGACTTGTTATAAAAATGAATGTTTAGGCCCATTAAGTTATTGATAACTAATAGAATGGAGAAATCATTAAATAAACGATTACACCACTAATCGTCACATATAACCAAAGTGGGAATGTGATTTTTGCTATTTTTCTATGCTTAACAAAGTCTCCTTTCCAACCTTGAAAGAAAGTAAATAGAACAAAAGGAACCACAACAATACTTAAAAGAATGTGCGAAATAAGAATGAAAAAGTAGAGCCCTCGGTATTCTCCCCCGTAAGTCGTACTTTCAGATGTGATATGATAAGCAACATATAGCAATAGAAACATTGCAGATAATGTAATGGCAAACTTGATAAGTCGCTCATGTAAAAGAAAGTTCTTTTTCTTAACGGCAACTACTGCAGAAATCAAAACTATAGCTGTTGTACCGTTAATAGTTGCATAAATTGCAGGCAAGAATGATAAGTCATAGCCATCTAACTTAACGGAGAATAAACCAGCAACAACAATTGGAATAAGAATGGATAAAGCAATGATTAATCTTTTAAAGACTAGAATTTGCTGAGGACTTCTTTTATTTGTTTTCATCTAACAAAAGTTTAACATCAAGAACAATTTGTTTCATATGCTCTGGAAATTGAGTATCGTAAATTCCTCGTATATGTTTATCTTTATCTACTAAGACAAGGCTAGAACTGTGAATAAATCCACCTGGAGCCGAATCGTCTTCGTTTGCTAAAATTTGGAAATCATGAATTGCAACATCAATAATTTCATCTTGATTTCCAGTAAAGAAATACCAGTTTTTTGCGGTGAAGTCTAACTTCTTTCTGTAGGTTTTTAATCGTGAAGGTGTATCTCTTTTTTGGTCTATAGAAAAAGAAAGAAAAGCTACTTTGTCAGCATATTCAGCCAACTCTTCATTAACTTTTTTCATTTCTTTATTCATAGGAACACAAACTGTGGGACAGTAAGAGAAAAAGAAATTAGCAATCCATAATTTATCGTCGATTGATGAAGATTGGAATAGTAAAGAATCATCTGTAGTAAATTCCCATGGATTTACCGTGTGAAAGATAGTATCACCTACCTCATAGCCATCCATTGCTTCGTAAACGATGTCGTGTTGACCAATAATCGGTAAGTCAGCTGCAGTAAGCGTCTCATTCTTTGTAGAACAAGAAACAATACTGATTGCTAGACTAAAAAATAGATAAAATTTAATCTTTTTCATGTAATAAAGCTTTTGCTTCTCTATCATATTGCTCTTGAAGAAGCGCCACATGCTGTTTAAAGTCACGTATCATTCCTTCAGTATCCCCTTTTCTAACCAATCTTAGTTTATTTTCTTTATCAACGATTAGCATCGTTTCCAAATAAGCTTTCTGAGCAAAGGCAGTATCAACTTTGATTTCGAAAAGATTGATTCCATTACTTTCAATGTCATAAACTTGTTTTGGATCACCGTTAACAATCTTCCAAATCGATGAATCATAATCATTCACCAAGTCTTTTAACATATATACAACTTCGTCTGCTTTATCAACAGGGTTCCCATTCTCATCTGTTACGATAGAAACAATTTTAACGTGCTTCATTTTCTTATGGTTCTTCTTGTATCCTTGATAAACCAACAAGTTGAATTTGAATAAATCTAAAGCACAGTTTTGAGGGCAAGAAGTTTGAATGGTTGTAAATAAGGTAATCATATCCTTTTGTGACTCGTTGTTTACGAGTTCACCGTAGGAATCAACAAATTCAAATTCACCCATCTCACTGAAGACAGGTAATTCTTGATATTTGTTGTCCACTCCACCACTATAAAACATATATAGGATGAAAGCTCCTGGTCCAAACAGAACCAAAATAAGAAGGAGCTTTGTTACAAAGCTCCCTTTTTTCTTTTTCTCAGTCAAAATTCTTTTTATTAAATTATTCTACCAAGGGAAATTATACATTCTTGGGTATAAAGCTGCTCCCTCAATAAGAATTAAAATAATCATATAAAAGATGAATACTGCATAAACCCAAAGAATAGTTATTTTTAACAGTCTGTGCTCATCGCCCATGTGCATAAATGACATTACAATGTATGCAGCCTTTACTACGGTAAGAATAATAAATAAAACTTTAATTGTCCCCCAAAGAGAACTACCTTGTTTTACGTATAATCCCAATCCAACCTCAACAGCTGTTACGATAGAAAGCAGCAATGTTACTTGCCAGATTTTCTTTCTTTTAAGCTTACCTTCCTCTTCTGTATGGTGAGTATATTTTGAATACTCAATAATATCGTCTCTTTCTTCTTCCATGTTTTATAATATTAATTATGGTTAAATAAAATATCTTCCTATTAGATTAAGTAGAAGAATGTAAATACAAACACCCATACTAAATCCACAAAGTGCCAGTAAAGTCCACCTTTCTCCACCATTTCGTAGTGACCTCTTCTTTCGTATGTTCCTTTAAGAACGTTAACAAAAACAACGATATTTAAGATAATCCCTAATGTTACGTGGAATCCGTGGAAACCTGTTACGAAGAAAAAGAAGTTACTATAGATTTGTGGTCCATATTCGTTTTCTTGCATGTTAGCACCATACGTTACTCTACCGTTTGCCAAAGCCTCATAGTATAAATCTAAAGCTCCGTCTTTTTGGTGAATACGTGTATTTTCCTCATCTGCTGCAGAAGAAACTGCGTGCTCTGCTCCTGGTACTTTTATTACTAACTGTACGTTTTTGTCTTCTTGCTTGTGAACTTTAGCAACTGTTCCATCATGAAGAACCAATTGTAAGCCAGCTGTTGTTCCAGATAACTTTCTTGATGCCGCTGCATGTTGGAATGCGTGCATTAAATTTTTATCGTTCTTAGAAATGTTTTCGTTTGTAATTTCAGTAATCCCAGCATAAGCTGACCCAGCAGTTAAAACCTCTAAACTTTCTATTTGCCCAAACTCTCCTTTAACGATTGCTTGTGAACCATCTCTTAATTCAACACGTCCAAAGTCAGTACCGTGAATAAAGTGGGACCATTCCCATGCTTGAGAACCTAAGAAGATTAATCCACCTACGATAGTAGCTAATTGCCATTTTGCAACTGATTTCTTGTCCATTCTATGACCAGCTTCTACAGCCATTACCATAGTTACAGAACTAAGAATCAGTAGGAAAGTCATAAATGCAACGAATGCTAATGGGAAAGTTCCACTAAAAAATGGAATAGCGTCAAAAGTTTCCTCTCCAATGGGCCATGCGCCACCGTAAGAGTATCTAGTTAATCCCAATGCTACAAGGAAACCTCCAAATGTAAGAGCATCAGAAAAAAGAAAAACCCACATCATTATCTTTCCGTAGCTAATACCGAAAGGTGATTGTCTTCCTTCTTCGCCCATTCCAGTTAGGGCTTCCAATTCATTAGAAGTGTGTTCTGCCATGTTTATAAAAATTAAATTTGTGCGAAATTAATAATTATGCAATATTAATGAATAAAAAGCAAAAATAACAATAAATAAATCCATAATATGCCTAAAAAGTGCCAAAATATTGCTCCGGCCTTTAACGAGACCATTAATTTTTGACTACTTTTAACTGTATATGAATTACTTACAAGCACGATCAGCATAATTATCCCACCTAAAACGTGCAGTAAATGTACCAGTGTAATTATGTAAAAATAGGCCGTACTTGTATCATTATTACCTCTAAGTAGTTTATTTTGTAAGTTTGGACTCAAAGGTTGACCTTTAAACATCAAAGTTCTTTCTTGGTAATCCAACTCGTTTTTGTTGTATAAAAGCTTGAAATCTTTCCCCATTTCTCCTCTTACGAAAAAATCTGCTCTATCATCAACAATGTTTCTTGCTAAATCATGCAATCTCTCAAAATCTAAAGCAACCAACTTCTCTCCATTTGGACGAATAAATTCTCCATTCACAAAAGTTAAAGGTTCACTCTTATATAATAATGTGAAACCATCGAAGCTGATGTTCTTTCCTTTTAGATCTTTTAATTCGGGAACTAAGAATTGATTAGCGAAATCATGAAAAGCTTTTTTCTCTGCACCATCCAACTTCTCTCCTTTAAAATAGTACTGGTTGTTTTCAACCGTTAAGTACTCACCATCCTTCTTGATTTCATAATAATCTCCGTAACGACCATCAGCAACTATCACATTTGAAACAAAGTGAGCACCGCTTTTAACCAATGCGCTGTAACCCATAAATTGAGAAACTCCGAAACCAACTCCGGATATCAAAACAATGATTAAAAGGATTTTGGTTCTCGCACGATTACCTGCCTTTTCAGACTTCAGGGCAAAGTGGAAGATAAAGCTACTAACAATAATAATTGCTGTACTTACAAAAAATGCAGTTGGAAGGTTAATTTTAACCCAAAAACTATTTCCCATCGAAACAATGTAAGCAGACGTTAATCCGGCAAACATCATACTAATACTTAGAATTAAAGTCCAAACAAGATTCTTTCTCGTTTTTTCCTGTGTTTCTATCGGTAATTCATCACTAAAATTTCTTTTCATTCTTTTTTAATTATCGTTATTTAAAAGAAGTATTTATCTATAACGTAGGTATATTGAACAAGCGGTAAGTATATAAAAGAAGCAAACATAAGCTTTTTAGCAGCTTTGTCGTCTAATGTTAGGTATAATTTGTAGGCGTATAAGAAAAACCATAAACCAAGTAAAGACACGATTGCAACAGTAAACCAACCTAGATTTGCACCTTCTAACTCTAAAGCCCAAGGCAACAAAGAGAAGGGAATTAATAAAAGTGCTACAAAGGCAATTCTAAAGGCTGCAATTTTAGTTTTCCCATGCTTAGAAGGTAATAAATTGAATCCTGCTAGACTGTAATCCTTATCAGCTACCCAAGCAATCGCCCAAAAATGAGGTAGTTGCCACATAAATTGAACGAAAAATAAAGCACCCGGCAAGGCACCAAATGCTCCACCTTCAATTGCCCCAACGGCACCAATCATCGGTGGCATAGCCCCTGGAAATGCTCCAATAACTACTGCCCATGGCGTAACACGTTTTGATGGTGTATAAATAAATGCATAAGAAACATAGGAAATCAACCCTAAAATCATGGTGTTTAGGTTCAACTGATAAAGCATCCATGAACCGACAGTAAGGAAGATGATAACTGCAATAACCGCTTCTGTCAAAGACATTCTACCACTCGGAATCGGTCTGTCAGCTGTTCGCTGCATTTGGGCATCTAGTTTTCTTTCCCAGATTTGATTGCTTCCTATACTTGCACTCGTTACGAAGAAACCTCCAAGCAACAAATAAAAGAACTGTAAGCCTGTTCCACCACCTGCTAAAAGAAAACCAGCTAAGGCTGATATAGCTACAGAAAATGTAAGTCTAAACTTGGTAAAGGAGGAATAGTCTTTAAATTTTGATTTGATATCCATTTTTGAAACTGACTAAATGCACAATGCGTGGCAAATTTAATCATTATTTTATCTTCAAGATTGAATATAGACTACAAAATTGTAGAATTCTGACGAAAAAGGTCAAAAGTGACAAAATTCAATTTTTATAAGCGAACATTATAAAATCGAATCCGTATTTTTGCGAACAAATGAAATAAGTTATGTACAAATATTGGGTTAAGAAATCAAACGAGGAGATAAAGGAAACAGTTTTTGGCGCTTTGGCGAAAAATGTGGATTACGAAAAGCAAAATACGCTTGGTATTCCAGCTTCTTATTTAGACCAACAGGTATTTAATCAAAACGCGAGTTTCTTAAGTGATGCTCCTTTTTTAACTGCTTTAATTAAGAACCCAAACCACATCGGTGTACATACCTTAGGTAATTCCGAGCCTTTCTTCGCAGGAACACAAGAAATAGAAAGAGAACTAATCGCTGTTTGTGCACATGATATTTTAAATGGTGACGCCAACGAGAAGTTTGACGGATATGTTGCAACTGGTGGAACAGAAGCAAACTTACAAGCAATTTGGATATACCGTAACTATTTCATGCAAGAAAAAGGACTCAAGCCTCATGAAATTTGTGTGATTACTTCTGTTGACAACCATTATTCAATGGACAAAGCAGGAAACGTTTTCTGTCTTCCAGTTCAAAAAGTCGAAGTTGATGAGAATATTCGCTTAATCTCTCTTGAAAAAGTTCAAAAGGCTGTAGATATTCAAAAGAAAAACGGTGTGAAAGCATTTATTGTTGTCGCTAACATGATGACAACCATGTTTGGTTCTGTTGATGAGCCAGAATTCTATTCTGCAGTGATGGAAGCTGAAGGCCTGGATTACTTCATTCATGTTGATGGTGCGTATGGAGGTTTCTACTTCCCGTTTTCACAAAAAGACCACCATTTAGATTTCAGAAATTCAAAAGTTACATCGGTAACATTAGATGCGCATAAAATGGCGCAATCCCCATACGGAACAGGTTTGTTTATTATTCGTGAGGGTTTAATCAACTATGCACAAACGAAAGAGGCTAGCTATGTCGCTGGACAAGATTTCACACTTTCAGGAAGTCGATCAGGAGCAAATGCAATTGCGGTTTGGATGATTCTAATGACCTATGGCCCATACGCTTGGATGGAAAAGATTTTCATTCTACAAAAACGTGCAAGCTGGACTTGTGAAAGATTGGCGGAATTGAAAATTGAATTTTATCGTCATCCAGCATCGAATATCATTACCATTCGTTCGCAATATGTAAGTGAAAAAGTCGCACATAAATATGGTTTAGTGCCAGACAATCACAACCATGCGGAATGGTATAAGATTGTAATTATGGATCACGTAACGATCGAAAAATTAGGCGAATTAGTTCAAGACTTAGCGGCACAAAGATAAAACTGTTTTCTCCATAGAACATAGAATATTCCGCTGATGCTATAACAAAGTATATCGGCGTAATCGCGAACATATACCGAACTTTTTGTCGGCAGATAAAATTCAAAATAAAGGCCAAAGAGAATTACGCTGGCAACAACCATGGCAGTAGGTAATTCATAAGTAGGCATTTTCTTTATTCTTCGAATAACAAATAACAGAATTGTATTGACAACAACTATACTCAGTAAATCTGCTAGGTAATTGGTAACAAAAACAGGCATTGCTAACGTTGTTTGCTTTAGCGCATAGTACAAAATATAAACGCTAAATAGAAAAATAAACAAAGGGTGTCCAATGGTTTTCATCAGCCAGTTGCAAAAGAAATAAAATACATAATGATAAGCATAAAGCCAATATAAATCAGCCAGATAGACATCAATATATAGTAAAGTACTTTTAAAAATGGATTTTTTGAGTTTTTTAAATAATCCATGGCCTTCTTTAATTTCGAAGGAGGTTCAGGTGGTGTATTTCTAGCAATCTCTTGCTCCACAATTTCTTCTTGCAATACTCTGCACAATATATGGCCGCAGTGCTCGCATTCTTGTGATGTTGTGGACCATTGCTTGCAGTTGTGACAGAGAACCTTTTTCATTTGCTTAAAGTAATTAAGGCTGCCTTTAAATTAGACAGCCTTCATATTAAAATATTTCTAATTCAATTTATTTTTTTTTGAAAGAATTAATGGCATTAACGGTGAAGTCTGACAAAACCAATTGTCCGCTCATTGCAGCACGCTCATCTAATAAGTCAAACCAATGTTCTGTCCCCTCCCAAAGTGTTTCTTTTAATAAACGCATTGCCTCAGGATTAGAAAGAGCTAATTGATTTGCTAAGGTTGTAACAGCCTCGTCTAATTCTTCTACATTCTCATAAATTTCGGCATACAATCCTTTTTCTTTCGCCCACTCTGCAGTTTGCCATTCCGTAGCATTGATTGCCAATTGCCCCATTGCTGAAACACCAACTTTTCTTGCTACCGCAGGTCCAACTACAAAAGGTCCGATTCCAACAGCTAATTCAGACAACTTAACAGAAGCAAACTTCGTTGCTAAACAATAATCAACAGCAGATGCTAAACCAACACCACCTCCTACTGCTTTACCTTGAACTCTACCAATAATAAACTTAGGAGCTTTACGACAAGCATTGATTACATTAGCGAATCCAGAGAAAAACTTTTTACCTGTCTCGAAATCTTTAATTGAAATTAATTCGTCAAAACTTGCGCCAGCACAGAAAGCTCTACCACCTTCCGACTTTAAAACGATTACTTTTACCTCATCATTTTTTCCTAATTCTGTAACTGTATCAGCTAATTTAGCCAATACACGACCAGGAAGAGAATTGCTTAATGGATGATGAAATTCTATGGTAGCTATACCTTTTCCATCGATTTCATATTTTACATCTCCTAAAGTTATTGCATCGATTGCGCTCATTTTTCTAGATTTAAAGTTTGCCCCAAAAATAAGGATTACTTAGTAATATTCGACCTTTATTAGACTTTAATTTCAATATATCCCCTTCAACACAGCATCACTTTTGATTTAAAAAAGTAGCTAGCAATCTTCCCGAATACTTTTTTGGCTATTTAAAATATCTTTTCTATATTTACTTGTATAAATTTTCATCACTACTATGAGAAAACTAACACAAACAAATAAGCCGATTCACCTTCTAAAAAATCTCATTCATGGATTCCTAACGCTATTCTATCCGCACACATGTTTACTTTGCGTCAGAGAATTGAACCAACAAGATGAGTTTATGTGCTTTTCTTGTCGAAGCGAACTCCACTTTACTTACTTTGAAAAGTATGAGGAAGAAACCGTTGCAGACGAAAAGTTTTGGGGAAAATATCAAATAGACAATGTTTATTCGTTGCTCTACTTCGAAAAAGGAAATTCAACCCAAAATATTCTACATCAAATAAAATACAAGGAAGGAAAAGGTGTTGGTGAATATATGGGAAAACTCATCGGAGAAAGAATAAAGGACATTGAGAAATACAAGTCTGTAGATGCAATCATCCCCGTTCCCATTCACTCCAAAAAGAAATTTAGCAGAGGTCACAATCAAAGCTTGATAATTGCAAAAGGTATTAGTCAAGAAATGACCATAAACATTGCCGACATTCTTAAAAGAGTAAAAAATGATGCATCACAGACAAGAAAAAGCAAAGAAGAAAGGTATGAAAATGTTAAGGGAAAATTTGCCGTAAAAAAGAATCACACAGGACCGTTTAATCATGTCCTTATCGTTGATGATGTTTTGACGACTGGTGCTACATTGGAATCTGTTGCTCGAACCATACGCGCCACTTTTCCCAATACAAAAGTCAGTTTGGCTACTATTGCCATAGCTCACAAGTAGATAACAAACTACAAATACACAACCTTTGAGACCCTTCATTTTCCACTGGTATTTACATGAGCGGTATTAATGAATAGGTATAATAATCTTATATTGCGTCATTTAAACACTAAACTATTCAATAGATTATGAAACTTATATATTTGTTTTTGTTTATATTAATTGGCTTTTCTACTAATGCTCAACTTCAAGCATCATTTACATCAACGTTAAATAACATATGTGACGGAAGTGATTGCGATTATGAAGGGCCTAGTATTTTGATTAATGAAATTATGATTACTCCTACGGGGAACATAGATGGCTCTCTTTCTGGAGATGCTGGATTAAACGTAGGGCGTGGAGAATGGATTGAATTATACAACCCAAATATTTGTGAGCCAGTTGACATTTCATGCTTTTACCTAGGAAATAATACACAAGAAGGAGGTGGCGGTTATATTATCCCTGAAGGAACAATCGTTCCTGCTGGTGGATTCTTTATATTAAGAGGAGCAAATGCACCGCCTGTACCTACAAATAAATTAGTGCAAAACGGCGGGAATGTAGTAGAGGTAATTGCACCTCACGACGTGTCAGGGAACATGGTTTGTGCAGGAGGTAGCCGTTTATGGTTCCCAAATGCTGGAGGATGGTTTGCGTTCTACGATAGAGATGGTGTTCCACAAGACGCAATTAGCTGGGGCGGATCTGGTGCAATAGCGAATGGTAACGGTGTACCTTGTGTTCCTACCTACGCATGTAACGGCGCTCCAGTAAGTTCACTAGCAAGCTACAACAATATAGTGGCAGAACGTAAGCATACTTTTGATGTTCCTGGTGGGTTTTTAGGACTCCCTGGAAGTCTAGAATCCAATAAATCTATAAGAAGAATTCCTGATGGCGGACCTTGGTCGACAACGCAAGGAAATGATACTTATGCTGAATGTAACGATGTATGTGCCGAATTAGGTTCTTCGACTTGTGACGGAACAGCAACAATTAACGTTACGGGTGGTTCAGGAAACTATACTTACCTATGGAATGATTCAGAAGCACAAATGACACAAACAGCTGTTGGTTTATGTGAGGGAACATTTTCGGTAATTGTAACAGACACTGATAACGGTACTACAGAAACATTTACAGTGGAAATTGAAAATATTATCATCGACTCAGAATCTACTAGCTCTCCTTCTACTTGTGGAAATACTGATGGAAGTATCACGATATCAGGAACAGATGGAGCCGCACCTTATACATATTCAGTTGAAGGTGGAACAGCAACAACAAATGGAACTTTTGGAGATTTAGGCTCTGGTTCATACAACTACGTTGTTGTAGATGCAAATGGATGTGTAACCCAAGGTTCACAAAGTATTGCAGATGTTGGAGGTGTTGAAATAACAAGCATAACACCAACTCACCCAACATGCTTCGGAGCTTGCGACGGTAGCGTAATGGTAGTTGTAAATGCGGACCCAACAGGTTTGGTATTTGAATGGAAAGATGCAGACGGAAACACTGTTGGAACAAATGCAACTGCAATCGACTTATGTGATGGAACATATAGTATTACAGTAACAGATGCGAATGGATGTACTTCATCAGAAAGTGTGACATTGTCACAACCTGCTGAAATAGATGCATCTTTTGAATTAACAGATTTCTGTGAAGGACATTCCAACCAAGCTACGAATATCATTAGTACTGGTGGAACATTCAGTATTACTTCACCAACAGGAGACGGTGCAACAATCAATGCGAACTCAGGTGCTATTTCTAACGGAGTGGCTGGAACAACTTATACAGTAATGTACGAAACAGCAGGAGGATGTTCTTCTTCAACAGAAACGGTAGTTGTACTACACTCTCCAATTATCGATTTAACAGCTAGTCCAGTTGACGGTGAACCACCATTAATAGTTGTTTTTGGAAACAACACAAGTGGAAACAATACCTATGAATGGGATTTTGACGATGGAAGCACGGATACGGATGATGGCATCATCGTTACACATTCCTACCAAGACGCTGGTGTTTTTGAAGCAACATTAACAGCAACTAGTCAAGATGGTTGTGTGGCAAAAGCAAGTGTAATAATAACTGTTACGCTGCCTGATATGGATTATACTTTCCCGAATACCTTTACACCAAATGGAGACGGTGGAAATGAAACTTGGAAGCTTGCAATGGAAGAAAATGTTGCCAGTCTTGAAATCGTGATTCTAAACCGTTGGGGAAATGTGGTATTCGAAAGCAATGAAATAGATTTTGAATGGAATGGAAAAATCAAAAACTCAGGAGCAGAATGTTCCGAAGGTGTCTATTTCTACAAAGCGATGATGAAAAACTATAGTGGAGATGAAGTTCAGGAACATGGATACATTCATATACACAGATAAAATTAAAACCGAATCGCTAGACTATATGTCTCGATCTTAATTAGAAGAGCAACTCAATTTTATGAGTTGCTCTTTTTGTTTCTTTTTTGTTTCTATTTTAGATTACTACAGTTTTTTTCATACTTTAGAAGTTCCAAAACTATAAATTATGAAACTTGTCATTAAAAACTTAAACAAAACCTATAAAAACGGGGTTAAAGCAATCGACGACTTAAGCATCGAGATTGGAACAGGAATGTTTGGCTTATTAGGTCCAAACGGAGCTGGAAAATCTTCCTTGATGCGAACGATTGCAACACTACAAAAACCAGATAGCGGTAGCGTTTTCTTTGGTGACATCAACGTCTTAGAAGAACAAAATGAGTTTCGTAAGATACTAGGGTATCTGCCACAAGACTTCGGAGTTTATCCAAACGTTTCAGCGGAAGAATTACTCCATTACTTTGCAAAGTTAAAAGGTGTAACAACTGCTAGTGGGCGAAAAGAGATTGTGGATAGCGTTTTAAACGTAACCAATCTTTATGATGTAAGAAAGAAAAGTGTGAGTGGTTATTCAGGTGGAATGAAACAACGTTTCGGAATTGCGCAATTACTTTTAAATGACCCTAAATTAATTATTGTCGATGAGCCAACAGCAGGATTAGACCCTGCAGAACGCCACCGATTCTTGAATGTATTACGAGAAATTGGAACAGACAATACCGTGATTTTCTCTACCCACATTGTGGATGATGTAAATGAACTTTGTCATGAAATGGCTATTCTTAACGGAGGAAGAGTTCTGGAAAGAAAAACACCAAAGGAGGCAGAAAAAGGACTTCAAGGTTTAATATGGTCGAAAGAAGTGCCACGTGAAGTAGCAGAAGAATTAAATCTTTCTCTCAATATCTTATCGAGTAGCTTTACAGATAATAACAACCTAAATATTAGAGTTCACTCCAAAGAATCTTTAAAAGATGAAGGTTTTGAAGAAGTGAAACCAAACTTGGAGGACGTTTATTTTATTGCACTTAAAAACGATTAAGCCATGTTTAGAGCCATATTTACTTTTGAATTAAAACATTGGTTAAGGAGCTGGGAATTTTATCTCTATGCAACAGTATTTTTTCTTATTGCATTCTTGTTAATGATGTCTGCTTTAGGTGTATTTGATAGCGTAAAAGCTTCAACTACTTCTGCTAATTATATCAATACTCCAATTGTTATCAATACAATTGTTGAGCAAGTCAACAAGTTGTTGTACTTTCTTTTCCCTTCAATAATTGGAGCATGCATATACCGAGATTATAAGTACGATGTTCACCATCTTTTATATTCTTATTCTTTCACCAAAACAAGTTACTTACTTGGAAAATTTCTAAGTGCCTTCCTTATTACATTTATCATTAGTGTTTGTATCGGATTGGGTTTGTATTTAGCAACCTTAATTCCACTCGCCAATCCTCAGTCTGTAGGACCGAATATTTTCTGGAATTATGCACAAGTTTATTTGTTAAACATCCTCCCGAATATGCTTTTCATTGGAGTGATTGTTTTTGTGGTTACTACATTATCACGAAGCGTTTACATCGGATTCGTTACCGTTATCATCTTGACGGTTCTCCAAGGTATCTTGGGGAGTTTGACAGGAAATATGGACAACAAAGTATTAGCTGCCTTATTAGACCCTTCTGGATCCCAAGCAATTAAATATTACACACAATATTGGACGATAGACGATTATAACAATATGAATTTACCAATTGAGAAATGGTTTATTCTTAATCGCACAATATGGCTTGGTGTGACAGGAATATTCCTGCTGTTTTTAGGAAAATGGTTCTCTTTCTCACAAAGTCCAATCAGTTTTGGAAAAAAGGCGAAAGGTGAACGTGTAGTAAAAAACAATTTTGTTGGTCTAACACGTATTGTTTTACCAAAGGTAAACTATGATTTTTCATTAAAATCACAACTTCAAAACATTGTCAGTTTTACTAAATTCGATTTCAAATACATCGTTAAAAACAAAGTTTTCTTAATATTGGTAGGCTTGGGGATTTTGATGATGGTACTTGTTTCTACAACTGGATCGATGGTTTACGGAACGAGCGTATATCCTGTAACAAGAATTATGTTGGAATTGCCAGGTGCCACCTTCCAATTCTTTGCTATTCTAATTACATTTTTAGCTGCAGGACAATTAGTACATCGTGCAGCAATTGCAAAAATGGACCATTTAATTGATTCTTCTCCTGTTTCGAATGGAGTGCTATTTGCATCTAAAACATTAGCGCTAATTCTGGTTCAACTAGTACTTTGGTTGGTGATAATATTCAGTGGTATCGCAATACAAAGCTATCATGGGTTTTACGATTTTGAAATAGGCTTATATTTAAAAGCACTTTTAGGAATCAATTGGATTTGGTATATAATCTGGGCAGGATTAGCCATTGCGGTACAAACCTTCTTTAAGAATTATTTAATTGCCTTTTTTGTATTATTGGTTTTCTTCCTATTTGGTGACCAGATTTCTAATTTTGGAATTGAACAAAATATCTTCTTCTTTAACAGACTACCCTATGTGTCATATTCTGACATGAATGGTTTTGGAAGTGTTCTACCGAAGTATTTCACATACTCCTTATACTGGTGTCTATTTATTGGTTTTTTAAGTGGTTTAACCCTCCTTTTCTGGAGAAGAGGTGTTTCTATGGAACTAAAAAACCGTTTCTATTATGCCAAAAAACGTGCGAAAGCAATTATTGTAATTCCAACAGCATTCTTCTTTGTTGGTTTCATTGGACTAGGCGCTTACTTATATTACGAAAACACTGTTCTCAACACCTTTATTTCTTCTAAAGATCTGGAACAATTGCGTGTTGATTACGAATTGCAATACAAGCGCTATGAGAACTTAGTCTTACCACGTATTACAGATGTAAAGGTAGATGTCGATATTTATCCAAACGAAAGGGACTTTGAAGCAAGAGGGATTTTTACACTAACGAATAAGAACGCAAAGTCAGTAGATAGCCTTTTGATTCGATATGATTCAGATATGCTCAGCGACATTCAAATTGACGGTGCCGAATTTTTATCAACAGATACTTTGATGGGCTTTAGCTTTTATCGCTTTAAGCAACCACTAGATTCGGGTGAAGTGACAAATTTAAACTTTACCATTAAGAATAGACCCAATACATGTATCAGGTCGAACTCACCGATACTTGAAAACGGTACTTTTATTTCAAACTCACTATTTCCTGCATTAGGATATAGCGCAGATGGTGAAATCAGTGACAATAGAGTTAGAAAAAAGTACAACTTACCAATGCGAGCGAGAATGGCTCAGCAATCTGATAAAGAGGCACTTAAAAACACTTATATCAGCAATGACGCAGATTGGATTTCTTTTGAAACTACAGTTAGCACGAGTACAGATCAAATCGCAATCGCACCGGGCTACTTACAAGACGAATGGATAGATGGAGACCGTCGCTATTTCCATTATAAAATGGATCAGAAGATGTTAAACTTCTATGCGTTTAACTCGGCACGTTATGAAGTGCTAAGAGACAAATGGAAGGATATTAATATTGAAATTTACTATCATAAAGGACATGAATTCAATATCGAAAGAATGGCGAAAGGTGTAAAAGAGGGATTGAAATATTTCACTGAAAATTTTAGTCCATATCAACACAAACAAGTTAGAATTTTAGAATTCCCAAATACAATGGGTTCATTCGCACAGTCCTTTGCCAATACAATTCCATATTCTGAAGCTATTGGTTTTATTGCCGCGGTAGATGAAGAGGATGACAATGCAGTAGATTATCCGTTTTCTGTTACTGCTCACGAAGTAGCGCATCAATGGTGGGCACATCAGGTGATCGGAGCCAACGTACAAGGTGCAACTATGCTTTCTGAAAGCTTGGCGGAGTACAGTTCTCTTAAGGTTCTAGAACATGAATATGGGAAAGGACAAATGAGAAAATTCTTAAAAATCGCATTGGATGATTACTTATCGCAAAGAAGTTTTGAAACCATGAAAGAGCAACCTTTAATGTACAATGAAAATCAACAATATATTCATTACCAAAAAGGTTCTTTAATCTTTTACGCTTTGAGTGATTACTTAGGAGAATCCAAGATGAACAAGGTGTTAAGTGATTACATCAAAAGAGTAGCCTTTCAAGATGCGCCCTACACCACAGCAAGTGAATTGGTAGATGACTTACGTGATGCTACTCCCGATTCTTTGAAGTATTTAATCAAGGATATGTTTGAGACAATTACATTGTATGATAATTACATTGATGAAGCTTCGGTTGAAAAAACTGCAGACGGAAAGTACAAAGTTAACATCAAGGCAATTGTAAGTAAGTACCGTGCTAATGATAAAGGAAAGAAAATATTCGAAGAAAACGGAGCTATGATTACTTATGATAATAAAGGAAAAAAAGAAATTCAATCCTTGCCTTTAGCCGACTACATTGATTTAGCCATCTTCGGTAAAAGCGATGAAAAAGGTGCAGAAGGTAAAATCTTATACTTGCAAAAAGTGAAAGTTAGTCAGATCGAGAATGATTTCACCATAGTCGTTGATGAAGAGCCAATGGAAGTTGGAATTGACCCTTACAATAAATTAATTGATACAAGATCGATTGATAACCGTAAAAAGGTGACTATCCAATAAAAGACTCAAAGGAGTGGATGTCTTAAAAGAACAGAATTAGGAACAAAGTGGTGGATGTTTCAAAAGTGAGGGAAATCATGAAGCAGTTACCCAGTTTTGAGACATCCTCTTTTTTAGCTTATTTTATCTTTCCTTCCAGAGCTTCACGCTTCCTTCTTTCTTTCAATGAAGAACGGGAAATCAAGAAAACTCCCGCAAAAATCATCAACATATAGAGAATTTTTGCCAAGCTAATAGAACTTCCAAAGTCTTCCGTCCAACCAATTGAAGCGAATAGAAAAGTCAGTCCAATAACGAATGCTGGTTGCGTATATACATAACTTCCACTAACGCTAGGAGAAAGGAATTTTAAGGCAAAGACATTCAATAAATAAGTAATAAAGGTCGCGAAAATAACTACAAATCCAATTTTTAACCAAATCTCAGTTGTAAAAGTAGAGAACTCTGCTGCTTGAATATCCGACCACGCTTTCGGGTACATCAATATAAAAGCTAGTCCAAAAAGAAAGTTATAAGTAATAACAGTCAACGGTCGATACTTTGACATCAAAGGTTTTACGAGTACTAAATAAGCTGCAAAAACGAAAGCATTCGCAATGATAAACAAATCTCCTACGGTAGAGTCAAACTCTGGTTGTTTACCAGCTGTTGTCAAAGCAATAGCACCGATTGCACCAAGCAAGACTCCCAAACCTTTTAACTTTGTTATTTTCTCTTTAAGAATAAAATAGGAAAGAATTACCACAAAAATAGGAACAGAAGTCATTAAGACACCCACATTCATAGCAGAGGTATAAGCGATACCATTAAAGAATAATAGCTGACTCAATCCAACTCCAAAAACACCCGTTACTGCCAAGCGAGGCAAATCGCGTTTATCTACTTTTTCTCGTATAAAAAGGAAGAAGATAAACAAGAACAATAGCGTAGTTGTTCCCATTCTAACGATGATAAAACCATTAGGCCCTAAATGATTAGGAGTAACACCTTTTGCCAACAAGTGATTGGCAGCGTAGATGATATTTAGCGACAACAGTGCTAAATGCGCTAGGAAAGTTTTATTCATTAATTACCGTGATAAGCTAGTTTAACAGCTTCGATTGTTGCTTTTGAATTTCCAACAAAAACCTCATCATTTAGAATGATAAAAGGACGCTTTAGAAATGTGTATTCTTCTAAAATATATTTTTTATAATCTTCTTCCGAAAGTTCCATTTCATTTAACCCCATAGAACGATACTTCATAGCTCTTTTGCTAAACAGGGCTTCATAAGATCCAAGCTTATTTTTTATAAAATCTAAGCTTTTCTCATCGATATTTTCCTTCTTAATATCTTGAAGTTCAACATCATCCCCGAAAGCCAATTCCTTAAGAATTCGCTTATTGGTATCGCAAGTCGATAAATAAAATACTTTTTTCATAAGAATGAATTATAATCTATTCCGACTAAACAGTCAAAGACGCTTTTTTGTTCTTCAACAAGCTCATAGATTTTTCTACCATTTTTTTAGACCCTGCATAGTAACCGCATCTTTGGTGTAAGTGAGTGGGCTCGATATCCAATACTCTTTGATGACCGTCGGTTGCAAGTCCTCCCGATTGTTCAGCTATCATTGCAAGTGGATTGCATTCATAGACCAATCGTAATCTTCCTTCCGGAAAGTTATTTGTTGTAGGGTAAATATATACACCTCCTTGGATTAAATTTCTGTGGAAGTCTGCAACCAAAGAACCGATATATCTTCCTGAGTATGGGCGTCCACTTTCAGGGTCTTCTTCTCTACAGTACTTCACGTAGTCTGTTAATCCTGGATCACAACGATCAAGATTACCTTCGTTAATTGAATAAATTCTTCCAGTTTCAGGTGTTTTCAAGTCCGGATGAGAAAGGCAAAATTCACCAATCGACGGGTCTAATGTGAAGCCATTCACACCTTTCCCTGTTGTATAAACCAGCATTGTAGAAGAACCATAAAGCACATACCCTGCTGCTACCTGTTCGGTTCCCTTTTGCAAGAAATCTTCTAAAATGGCAGGCGTACCTGGTTGAGAAACTCTTCTATAAATTGAAAATATTGTTCCAATTGAAACATTCACATCGATGTTTGACGAACCATCTAAGGGGTCAAAAACAACAACATATTTACCATTTTTCGATTTTTCACTATCAAAAGCCACAAAGTCATCATTTTCTTCAGAAGCAATTCCACAAACTTCTTCACCAGATCTAAAAGCACGAATAAAAGCTTCGTCTGCAATTACATCTAATTTTTGCTGTTGCTCACCTTGAACATTTACATCTCCCTTCGCTCCTAAAATATCTACCAAACCTGCTCTATTAACGTCTCTATTAACGATTTTGGAAGCAATTGCTATATCATTTAATAAGTTCGTAAGTTCTCCTGTAGCAAAAGGAAAATCCTTCTGGCGTTCTAAAATAAAGTTATTAAGCGTGATGATTTTTGACATGTTTCTCAATTTATGGTGCAAATATCGTGATTTGTTATGATAAAATCATGGAAAAAAGAGAAAAATGCCGTGATTGCAATAGACTTTGCTTTTTGGGCGGTGGATGCAATGAGAAAGTTATATGTTCTTCTATAAATTTAAAACTTGACAACTCAACTAAGTTAACTGTTTAAAATCACTCTTTAATATCTTAAAGAAAAAGCTTTCTAATTCTTACCAAAATTGATTCATTAACGGTATAAAATTATTTTTCAAGACGTAGAAAAAAGGCAGATAGATGTGGGGTTGATACAAGGTCCAAGGAAAGAAAAACTATTGCCTGAAGTATTGTGTAAACAGGAAGTTAAAGCGATATTGGAGGCGCCTATTAACTTAAAACATCGGACCGCTCAGTATAGATTATGCAGGTGGTTTAAAAGGGGGAAAAGCTTTAAGCTTAACGGCTAACGACATACTTTCTGATTGTTATTTACTTAGGGTTAATTAATCAAAAGGGAATAAGGACAGATACGCTACTCATTTATTAGAGAGTGGAACAGGTATACGCTATATACAGGAGTTGTTGGGACACAAAAGTTCCAAAACGACTGAGATTTATACACATGTCAGCAACAGAGACATACAACGAATTAAAGGTCCGTTTGAGGATTTATAGAGATTTATGGTTATATTTGAAATTGTTAACTTTTATCAAATAAGTTGGGTTTTGGGTCGGACTGCGTCAACTAATCCAACCTTTTGGTAGGTTATAAGTAAGTTATAGCCAATTTGGAGAACACGATTAAAACAACAAGAAAATAATCAAATGTTAAATAGAGAAAAATACATTTTATACAAAATCAAATTAATCATTGCACTAATTTTATTGGTTTCTCCCATTGCAAATGCTCAAAATAAGTGGAATGACTCAAAAACAGACACCATTTATTATAATTTCTACAATGATATCCAGATGATAGAAATCATCTATGGTTTCCCTCCATCTTGGAAAGCAATTGAAGAATATCATCGAATGGCTTCTACAATGAATTCTATTCCTTCTCCACCTAATTCATATCATTTTTCGGTCTATATTTTCAGAAATAGGCAAGGAGAAATCATTTCTGTATTTAATAAGAAAAAAGAGAAAATACATCAGAGCGATTTTATTCCAGTAACAGAACTAAGAGGAGATAATTTATCTACTCATATTCCTAACGAAAAGAAAAAGGCAATTTTAGACTTTCATTATAACTCTCCCTTTTTCATTCGAACTTGGGATTATTTAGACGCGGTATCTTCACCAAAACCTCTTGAATTTTATACTATCTACGACCTTAATTCTATTCCAGATAAACAACTCCCCCAAAACTTCTCCAAACTTACCAACGAAGAACATACTTTACTAACTTCTTCCAGCAAAGGAATGATAGATACTTTGGGTAATATTGTTCTAACCCCAGATTACAATAGAATTCTTGTTTATGACTCTACACTGCTTCTGACAAAAGATGAAAAATATTCTTTTTTAAATAGAAAGTCAAGAACCTTATCCATTGAATACGACCACTACAAACTCCTCCCTACAAATCCTGCTGTTTTTGCTGTAGAATCGAATGACTTATGGGGTTTTGTGAACCAATCTGGAGAGTTAATTGTCGATTTTTATTATGATAATATAACCTATCCGTTTCGAGGGTATTCATCGAAAAATCAATATATTATGGTTTTAAAAAACCACAAATTAGGTTTGCTTGACACGAACTTTAATGAAATAGTTCCAATAGAGTTTAGTAGTATTAATATTTACAATCTTGACAAAAAAGAGTTTTTTGTTTTGACAAAAGATGAAAAAACGGGTGTATTCAATGAGCAGCTAGATACTATTATTTCAATGCAATATGAACTAATTACCCACTCTCAAGGAATGAATACATTTTTAGTAAAAGAAAACGGAAATTGGGGAGTTATTGACTTAAATGGAAAAGTACTATTTCCAACAGAATATTTAATTGTAGGCAATGGAAATACAACTTACACTATTCATAAAGATAATAAATATGGAATTTATGATATTTACATGAATGAAATTTATCCCATTGAATTGGAAGGCAAAATGGGATATGTCTATAACTTTGGAGAAAATTATTCTTTTGGTTACATTAGAAAAGACGGTAAAATGGGTATTTATGATGGTAATAAAATCAAAGTTCTTGCCCCAAAATATGATAAGATAGAATTTAGACCTCCGTATTTTTATGCTTATATTGGAGATAAGAAATATATTTTGGATACTGATTTTAAAAAAGTTAGACGATAAAACAAACTGGCTATAACCGCAGTTTGGCAAAAACGGCAGAAAACGTCTTCGATTTAAAGTTTTTCGTTAACTTTGAAGTCCGTGCTTCGATTGAAGATTTTTGCTAAAAGTGCCGTCTTCGCCAAGCTGCCAGCCGTTACAGACAAGCTAGACAATCATACCTGATTCATATTCTATTTAAATTATTTTTTTTATTAGAATATTATCACTACATTTATGAAAAGAAATTTTATGAAAAAAGTATTTATCATATTATCCATTTTATTTTTTACTTCTCATAGCTATACTCAAGTAGAAAATCAAACAAATCTTAAAGGTAAGACTGAAGTGAGTTCTTTTGAAATAGCCTTAAAGGGAATTAACAAAGACAGAATCGAAAAAGGCAAAATTTATGGTGAAAAAATTTCACTTTTTGACAGTCGATATGAATCGAAGATGAGACCCTCTATTTTGTCTTTATTACAAATGTTAAATTATAAAACAGAAGAACTTAAAAACATGGAATATCACTCATTATTCCGAACCGCTTTAATTGAATATAATAAGATAAAAAACTTAAAATAATCACTATGAAAACATTTATTCTTTCTTTAATGTTAATAGCCAGTTTTTATGGTTATTCCCAGAAATCAGTTTACATTTATAATCTATCAAGCACAAACTTTGATATTGGAGATATAGGTACTCAGAAAGATTCAACTTTTTATCCTAAATTTAGTAGTAATCCTACAACAGCAACAAACATTCCCGCATATACTACTTATTCGTTAGTGGCTTCTCCTGCTAGTACCACCGTTTTCCCATTTTATTCTCCATCTAGTAATCCTGATATTGATTATTGGTCAAGAATCATTACTCCTGGCGCCACTCCTTCTGATTTACCGAGTAATTTAGTAGCAAGCATTTACGGAGCTACACAGGTTATTGATTACGTGAAGTTTCAACTAGGACCAAATGGCTCTTTAGGAGGTACAACCTTATCTTTAAATTCAGGGAATTCTTTTTCTGACTTCTATTTATTTGGTTCAAATGGTGTTGTTTCTATTGATGTTATAGATCCAAATACAGGTTTACCTAGCGCTAACGGAGAAACGTGGATTATTATAACCGATTGAGAGTTTTAGAATTACTGATTATGAAACGTATGTTCACTTATCTCTTAGTAATGATGCTAACATTCGCTCCTTATATTGTTGATTCTCAGACTTTCGAATATCAACAAGAGTGGGGAACTTATTTTGGTGATAGGGACATACAACTAGGAGATAATGCTATAGATTTAGAAGGGAATATTTATTTTGTTGGTTCTGTAAAATCTACTTCAATCTTTACTTCTACTAATGATAGTCATCAACCTAATTATGGAGGAGGTGAAACTGATGGCTTTATTGTGAAAATTTCACCACAAGGAAATGTATTATGGAGCACCTACTTAGGAGGAAATAAAACCGATTATATTACTGGTATAACAATTGACAATAACAATAATTTATATATTTTAGGAATAACGTCAAGTAGTAACAACATTGCTACTTCAAATTCCTTTCAATCAACAATAGATGGAGCATCAGATTATTTTGTTGCAAAGTTTTCAAATAGTGGAACACGGGATTGGGGAACTTACATTTCTAACGGTCATATAGGTGACACCAATGAGCTTAGTGAAATCCCTATGGAGTTAGCGTCTTTTGGGAATTCAATTATCTCTGATGAAAGTTTTATTTTCTTCAATACTAAAACGACAAATGTTAATATGGCAACCCAAGGTGTGTTTCAAGACACAATAGGTCAAAGTCAAAATGATCTTATTTCAAAATTTTCATTTGATGGCGAAAGGGTATGGAGCACTTATTATGGAATAAATAAATCAAACATTTATAGCATAGAAGTAGCTGATAGTGCCTTATATATAGCTGGACAAACACAAGACTTACCACCTAGTGGAAGTTATAATACTTATTTCGGCACCCCTGGAAGTTTTCGGGAAACGCCCTATAATTCGGCAGGTGTCCAAGATGTTTTTATTTCTAAGTTCAACAAAGATGGAGGGCGAATCTGGAGCACATACTATGGTAATAGTTCACAAGATTATATTGCTAAAAACTCACTAATAGCTAGTGATAATGCTATCTACTTATCGGGAGTAAATCTTCAAAAAAAAGATATTACAACCTCTGGTTCTTTCCAAGACTCAACAACTAATGACATGACTCCCTATTTAGTAAAATTTAATGCAGATGGAGAAAGGTTATGGTGTACATTTATAGGATTAAATCCAGAACAAGAATATAATACAAATGGCTCTCCCCTTGGAGCTAAATACTATTCAATGCTATCAAAGGATTCATTAGGGAATATCTATATTAGTGGCAGTACGATATATCGTGATAACATCAGTACCACAAACGCTTTTCAATCTACAAAGAAAGATATTCATAGAGATCTATACATTGCAATTTTCAATCCTTCTGGAGAAAACCTATATGGATCCTATTTTGGTGGTGAGTTACGAGATAATTCAGCTAAGGCATTGATATACGATAACATCCTATATCTTTCTGGTACAACCGAAAGCCAAACAGGAATAACTACTCCTGACGCCTATCAAGTAAATATAAATAATCAAGGGTATTATTTGCATGGAGTGCCTTTTTTAGCAAAATTCACCTTGCCTATAGAAACAGATACCACAAATAGCATAACGGAAATAAAATATGATCAAGATTTAGGGCTGGTTAGCTATCCGAACCCAAATAATGGAACTTTTACTATTTCCTCAAAACAGAATATAAAAGGATATTCTATTTATACTTTACAAGGAAAATTGATTACGAGTAAAAATCTTGAGACGCAAATTTTAACTGAAATTGAAATTTCATCTTTACAAAATGGAGTTTATTTTGTGAAGATAAATTTCGAACACAATCAAGCAAAGGCTATAAAGGTGTTAGTGAATTAAGAGGCCAGTCTGTAACATGTGGTTCAGAGAAATGGCAAGCTAAATGCTTCGTTTTGAAGATTACTGTAAGAAAGAAATTTGCGCTTTGTGCTTGGGTTTCTCCTTAAAAATTGCCACTTCTCTGAGCCACTTTCCGTTAGCGGGCATTGTGACAACCCTGTACAGAAATAGAATCGCTGACCATAAATTACTAAATGAAAGATTTTTTACTAAATATACATAATATAGAAAAAAATGACCTTAATGAATATGTCTCTCATTGGGATGAAGTATCTTTTCCAAAAAAGACTATTATTACTTCCCAAGGAGAAACCGAAAAGTATTTATATTTTGTTTTAGAGGGAGTTCAGAAAACTTACTATTTGAAAGATGATAAAGAATATATCATTTCATTTTCTTTTGCACCATCAATTTCTACAATACCTGAATCATTTTTAACTCAAACACCATCAAAATGCAATTTAGAAACTATAACAGATAGCCGTTTTTTAAGAATTTCTTTCAATAAGCACAAACAATTAATGCGAGAATACAGAGATATTGAAACGTTATTTAGAAAGATAACTGAATTTTATTTAATAGAAATGGTTGATAGGCATTATCAACTTATGTCTAAGGATATTGAATCTCGTTTCCGAACA
The DNA here is from genome assembly GCA_035497735.1 of Brumimicrobium sp. Taxonomy (GTDB): domain Bacteria; phylum Bacteroidota; class Bacteroidia; order Flavobacteriales_D; family Crocinitomicaceae; genus Brumimicrobium. The sequence continues at coordinate 85,206 of DATJCX010000040.1, forward strand.
TTAATGGAAAAACATCCTTTTTTAATTAATATGGTTTCAAATAAAGATTTAGCTTCTTACTTGAGAATTGATCATACAAACTTCAGCAAACTACTCAACAGTGTTAATATTTAAAATCTTGGTTAATACCAAGATTTTAAATATTAGGCTTCATTATTTTTGTAAAAAAATATTTATGAAAAAAGCAATAATTATAGGGGCAACTTCTGGAATTGGAAAAGGACTTGCCCAAAAACTGGCAGACGAAAACTATGTTGTTGGAATTACAGGTAGACGAACAGAATTACTTAACGAATTGAAATCTCAAAAGCCAAACCTATTTTACCCTAAAACTTTTGACATTACAGACACCAATAAAATTGTTGAAAATTTAGAAGACTTGACAAAGGAACTTGGAGGACTTGACTTACTAATAATAAGTTCGGGAACAGGCGACTTAAACGAAAAACTTGACTATGAAATTGAGAAGCGGACAATTGAAACGAATGTAACAGGTTTTACTTGCGTTGCGAATTGGGCGTTCAATTATTTTGAAAATCAAAAAGCAGGACATTTAGTTGCAATCAGTTCAGTTGGCGGACTTCGTGGAAGTAGAATAGCACCTGCATACAATGCAACCAAAGCATATCAAATAAATTATTTAGAAGGACTTCGACAAAAAGCGACCAAATTAAAAACCCAAATTTTTGTAACAGATATTCGACCAGGATTTGTGGATACTGCAATGGCAAAAGGTGAAGGACAATTTTGGGTTGCATCAGTAGATAAGGCAACGAGCCAAATTTTTGATGCAATAAAAAGAAAAAAGAAAATTGTTTACATCTCCAAACGCTGGAAATTTATTGGGACAATTTTAAAACGAATACCGAGACAAATTTATGACAGAATGTAAAACTGAAGAAAAACAACGAACCGCTAACAGCACCTACAAGAAATTGGCGGTTCAGTACTTAAATGAAGTTTTGTGCTTCGTATCAAGTTCAGTGGTGGCAGACAGTTTTGACCTTCGAAATCGCCAACTTCTTGTAGCTGCAAACCGTTGGGCAACATTTAAAAAAATGACACGATTAACATTCATATTAGCGATTATCATTCTGACAATTAGTTGTGCGGAAAACAGGGAATCAAAATCGACTCAAACCGAATCAACTTCTAAAATTGATTCAGTTGCAGACCGACCTAAGACCTTACTTGAAGAAGTTGAAGAAGACACAATTCTCGAAAGAAATGACCCAAATTCACTTGACCTTTCTAAACACCAAATTTTCATTGACACGACAAGGAGTTCAACATTCTATGAAAGTGTAAAACAGTGGAGCGAATCAAAATGGGACAAACAATCAATCAACTCTTCATTGAACGCGATTAACAAAGACTTTAAACCAAAACAGATAGACTTAAAGAGCTTTCCAAGCCATTTCATAACTCTCAGAAAGCTCAATAACCAATTTGTACTTTATGACAGATGTGATGGTATTGACCCGAGATTTGAAATACGTGATACGGCATTCATATTTTACGGACCGTTGGAATCGGACGCTGAATCAATTTCTAAAATGATTTCATTAACGGACAATTCAATAGAACTCGAACTAAGAACTTTTCAAGCAAAGTCAAGCGACCAAAAATCCAGATTTACAATAGAAAAGATTGGCGATTTCATTTACAAATTGACTTATAAGAATCAAACATTTGACAGAGTTGAATACTTGACTACAGTTGACGGAATCGAGAAATTTGATTTGGTAGTAAACAACTGTCCGACAATGAAAATGATGGAATTTGACGGATTTGATGAAGAAGAAAAATAAAAAAACGTTTGCCAACATTGTATAAGCGTAAGGCGGGCTGAACAGCTAAAAATGAGCATTTTTGCTCCTAAGAAACATTACGGTAGGCGGACAGTGAATCGCTCCGAAACCCCGCACTACGCTTATACTTGACCGTTATGTGTAATTGTAAAACGACACAACAAATGACCAGATACCTTCAACTTTTAATAATTCTGACTTTAGGACTTTCTTGTAATTTGGTTAGACAGGAAAGCCCAACAGAACAAAGTTCAGCAGTGACTCAAGATACTCACCTGACTTCTACAGACTTTCAAGAGACGCAAAAGAAAGTCAAAGAAAATATACGTTTTGACTTTACAGCAGGACGAATAAACACTTTTGAAGAAACAATAGAAATTAAGGCTTCACTTTTTAACGACGATACTGACACAGTTTATTTTCTATCTTCTTCGTGTGACGGAGAACAGTATTCATTGCGTTACGACACTACGAAATTTGTATTGACACCTTTTATTAATTGCAACGCAAGTTTTCCACGGCTAATGAAAATATCACCCAAAGGACAATATAACTTTCAAGCACATTTCAGATGTAGTAGCAAGGAAACAATAATAAAATTAGGGTTTGACTTCTATTCTGTTGACAAATCGCTTGACCTGAATAAAATTACTTTGGCAGACATTCACGGCAGAAATGAAAGAGAACAAACAGTAATATGGACGGACGAAAAGACGATAAAATAACAACTACACATAACAGGCGTTTGGCAAAAAAGCGGGTTCAGTGCTTAAATAAAGCTTTGAGCTTCGTATCAAGTTCAGTGCTGGTAGACAGTTTCTAATCGTTTTCCTGATGTCAGGAAAATGGTCTATTTTAATTTTTTAATAGTTGTGTTGCTAATAAGTGATTTCATTTGCGAAATGGCAATTTCATTGAGTTGTTCTAATCTGTTTTGTTGATTGACCCCTTGATTAATCAACAAAGCATTGATACTTTCCAAATTAGATAAAACCACCAATTGCTGAATTGTAGCCATATCTCTAACGTTCCCTTTTTCGTTTGGATTACTATCTCGCCATTGCTTAGCTGTAATGCCAAAAAGTGCCATATTGAGTACATCTGCTTCATTTGCGTATATAATAGCTGTTTGATTTTTACTGAGTTCAGCAGGAATTAGGCTCTCTTTAATAGCATCTGTATGAATTTTGTAATTTACTTTAGACAAGGTGCGTTGTAGATTCCACTCCAAATTCAGCCGATCACTTTCATCTTGTTTTAGGCGTTGATATTCTTTGATTATGTAGAGTTTGAACTCTATTGAAATCCAAGAAGCAAATTCAAATGCAATATCCTTATGAGCAAAAGTTCCACCATATCGTCCAGATTTCGAAACGATTCCAATGGCATTTGTTGTTTCAATCCATCGTTTTGGTGTTAAAACAAAGCTATTTAGTCCAGCTTGTTTTCTAAACCCCTCGAATTCGAGGGGTTTAAAATCAGGATTGTATATTTGCTCCCAAAATCTCAATTTTATCACCACGAAGTAGCGACGCAGTCAATCTCTTTCATCAGTCTATCTGTTTCTGTCAATGCCACAATAATTTTTTGATAATGCAAAATATCGTCAAACTCTAAAGTTCTTCCTCGACGGTCTTTGAGCCATTATTGTGGCTGGTGCTTATTTGCTGTTAGCAGAAGTCATATATTTATTATAATTTTTTCAAAAGAGTATATTCCTTATCAAAGTCCTCTACTGATAGTTTATCCTTAATTTCACAATACGATTCAACATATTCCACAGACGGTCTAAAACCACCAGTTTTTCTTCGAAAACACTCTTCTTTTTTTAATACCACATAAATTCCTTTAGAGACATCTTCATTTGACACTTGACAACCAAGATTAAAGTTAATAGACTTAGAGTGACCAAAATCATTTCCATAATCTGCATAATTCCCTAGATAAGAACCATAGTCCTTCCATCTTCTAAACTCATAGCCCATTCTACCAACTAACTTTAATTCTCCTTCCTCCATTTTATATATTAGTATAGGAGGTAAATCTGGATTATTTGATTCTGAAGAGATTGCTACTTTAGCCAAAACATAGGTATAACCTCTTTGTGCACTTCTATAACTATATTCATCACCGTGGGAGTCGAAAGACCATGTCTGCCCTTTTGTTATACTTGAAAAATTTAGAGATAATTTATCGAATTTAGGTTTCATATTTGATTCTAATATTTTATAACCTAGTGTTTTTTTGCGATCCTTTTCTTTAATTCTATCTTCAATTATTTTCTTTATCTTATTTATTTCTTTTTCTGCTTGAATTACTTCTTCTGTTCCGTTATAATTTTCTATAATTCCCTCATATTCAATAATGGACTCTTTAAAATCATCTTCTGAAAAATATTTTTGAGCTCTTAGCTTACGTTGTTCTGGTGTGTTTTTAATTAAAGCCAATTCTTTTGAACATTCTTCTATTTCTTTGTTTAAAGAATTTATTTCTGTCCTTAGTTTTGTGTTTTCATTTTCTAAATCTGCATTTGAGCAACCTGTTGCAAAGAACAAAGGAATGATAAGCGTCAGAATAGAAAACTGTTTATAAAATTCAGTCATTTTTTTTATGTTTTCATAATGTGTATTCATATCAATATCCTCTTCTACAATCAATATTAACAGTACCTCCTTGATTTCTAAATATTTTTTTTACAACATTATTATCCTTATAATAAGTTTCTAATATTTGTATCAATTTTTCATATTCCTCATCCTCAACGAATTCTAATATTTTTATTGTTATCATTCTTCCGCTAGGGTATAAACTAAAATCATATTCCTCTGTACTAACTTTGTATGCTTTTGAAGGATTAAAACCAAATGAATTGTATGGGTCTTTCATAATTTCAAGCTGTTTGTCACATTCAATTAATAAATTATCATATTTTATTTCGTTTTTCTCCTGTTCAGACATACATCCTGTCAAGAACAAAATTATAAAGAGAAAAAACAAGATTGTTTTATTTTGCGTTATTTGCTTTTCCATTTTATTTATTTTAATCATCTTTATTTCTGCTAACGGCTCGGCTAAGAAACGTAGGGCTTTCGAAGCGATTACTTGTCCACCGAAACCAAAGTTTGTTTAATGAACGAACCTTTCTGAAAGCCTTGTCTGCCCTATGTTTTTTTAGCCATTGTTGGCATTAGTAGTTTTCTTTTTTTATTAGCTTTCCTTTAGGGTCGTAGTAAAACCATTGTCCAATTTTATCATAGTGTGTTATATATGTCTTTCTTAAAAAAGGCTTTTTGAATAACCAAAACTTCATTTTCTCCTTAACCTCGATAGTTAAGCCGATACCAAGGGTGTCACCATAAAAGTTTCTTTCTACTCTCAAAGCTTGATTGCTATTTTCCAATGGATAATGACTTATTTGTAAGCAATGAAGTGAGTCATTCCTACTGTCAACCTCAAAAGTATGATGCCCATAAATTGAATGACAATCAATGTAAATAATCCCATCAATCGTATCGTTATCAAATTCTAAGTCAGAAAAATGCTGCGACCGAACCTCGGTCAATAAACAACAAAGAACTATTGTGAGAAGTATTTTCATTTTCTATTAATGCCAACTTACTTATAACCTACCAAAAGGTTGGATTAGTTGACGGAGTCCGACCCAAAACCCAACTTATTTGATAAAAGTTAACAATTTCAAATATAACCATAAATCTCTATAAATCCTCAAA
>DATJCX010000041.1:0-22681 GCA_035497735.1 Brumimicrobium sp.
AACCTGATCTGTGGAAATCCACACAACTTAATCTATTTTAAAAAGAGGACTTTATTTCTTGACTTTTAAAAAGCACCCTTTGAAAACAAAGGGATATAGCGATTTATTGACTAGATTTGAAAAACTTTCGGATGAATGTGACTTTCTATCACTTTTAGACTCATTCTAAAACCTTACTACGTTTTACACCTTGTATAGAAAACAAACTTACGGCAACATTTTGAATAAACAAAACCAGTGATTTCATTGAAAAAACCTTAGTTTACACTAACTTTGATACTTTACAAATTAAACAATCGTTACAATGGCAAAAATTCTAATCAAAAACATCAAAGGCTTATTCTTAGCAGGCGAACAATTACCGTCTTATCTAAAAGGAAAGGAAATGGATGAGGCTCATCTTATTGAGAACGCATTCTTAGGAATAGATGAAGATCAAATCATCGCTTATGGAAGTATGGAAGAATGGGGAGGAATCAATGATTGGAAGGATTTACAAGTAATAGATGCGGAAGGAAAATATGTATTACCCACTTTTTGTGATTCACATACACATGCCGTTTTCGCAGCAACACGTGAAAACGAGTTTGAAGACAGAATAAAAGGACTAACGTATGAAGAGATCGCCTTAAAAGGTGGTGGAATTCTTAATTCAGCAGCACGCCTTAGAGAAATGGATGAAGACACTCTATTTGAACAAGCTTTGGAAAGAATTAATTCATTGATTCCCTACGGAACAGGTGCAATAGAAATTAAGTCTGGTTACGGCCTTTCTGTTGAAGGAGAATTAAAGATGTTACGCGTTATTAAACGTTTAAAAAACGCTTCGCCGCTAACAATTAAAGCTACTTTCTTAGGGGCGCATGCCTTTCCTAAAGAGTACAAAGAAAACCAACAAGCTTACGTAGATTTAATCATCAACGAAATGCTTCCTCAGATTGTTGAAGAAGGTTTGGCAGATTATATCGACTGTTTCTGCGAAAGAAATTACTTCACGGTAGAGCAGATGAATCAAATTATTGATGCTGGAGCAAAACATGGTATCCCAGCGAAAGTGCACGTAAATCAATTCTCCATTATGGGAAGCATCAAAGAAGCTGTTCAACGTGGAGCTGTTTCCGTAGATCATTTAGAAGAATTAGATGAAAACGATATTGAAGCACTAAAAGGTAGTGATACAATGCCAACACTTTTACCGGGCTGTTCTTTCTTTATCACTATTCCATTTGGGAAGGCAAGAGAATTAATTGCCGCTGATTTACCAGTCGCTTTAGCCTCAGACTATAATCCTGGAACAGCACCAAGTGGAAACATGCAATTAATAAGTACCCTAGGATGCGTGAAAATGAAAATGACGTCTGTTGAAACATTAAATGCAACTATTTTGAATACTGCACACGCCATGGGAATTTCAAAAACACATGGTTCTATCACTATCGGAAAGAAAGCAAATCTGATGATTACCAAGGAGATATCCTCGCTGGCAAGAATTCCTTATTCTTTTGGGGAGAATGTTATCGAAACAGTTATTCTTAATGGAACTGTTATTAATTGAATTTAAAATGATTCCGAAATCTTTCGCAAAAGCCTATGTCGATCGATTAAGCGCAATTACTAAATACAAAAAAGGCTCTCGTTTTCATAAACGAGAGCCTTATATTTTTTTATCCTTAATAAATCAATTCCTGTCCAACCGACAAGTGTCAATTTTACATAATGATTCGATTATTGCTTGATTACTCGTTGAACAGCACTTTTGTCACCTTGCTTATTGTAAACATTTACAAAGTAAACCCCTCTACGTAATTCAGCTACATTAACTGAAGAAGTACCGCTATTTAATACTGTACGCTTTACTTCCTTTCCTAATGCATCCGTGAAAACTACTGTTCCACCGTTCTTTATAGCATCACCATTAATAGTAACAACGTCTTGCATTGGATTAGGGAAAATCTTGAAAGTTGATTTATAAAAAGACGAAGTCGATAAAACACAATCGCTATTTGTTGTCTTAAACAAAACGGTAATTGAATCATATTTTTGGCCAAAAGAATTGACTACATAGTAAGTGTGAACAGCGCAAAACTCTTCACCTGCTGGAACCATTTGAGGTTTAAATAATGAACTATCACCTGGTGCGATTTCATTTTCAATAGGTGAAGTATATTCATACGTATTCGTAGCGGGAAAACAAAGTGTTTGATCACAAATCTGATCGATTCTTCCACTATTAACAACTCTTATTCTCTTATAAAACACTTTGAGGGTTTCTTGACTTGTATTAATCACTCGAAACTCCTTAGGAATATCTATATCACTTGAAGAACCTTCGACTTCAATAGATTGCCCATTGAGTCCAACTTCTGGATTATCAACGGCAATTATTTTAATTTTACTTTGTTGTCCAAATGAGACAAAAGAAAAACAGAAAGTAAAAAGCAAAATTAGTATATTATTTTTCATGCTCGTTTTTTTTATTTTTTTGACTTATATACAAATTTAGTGCAATTTTCACTAACTTCCTAAGAAATCTTCCAATTAGACTAACAAAATGATTGATATTAAGAAAATAGGTTTCCAATAATAACAAACCTTAAATCATATACATATCCCTCACATAAAGAAAATAATTATTACATTAGCCTTTAATAAATCAAAAAAAAACAATTTCTATGAAATCAATTTTACGTTCAGTTGCTCTTTTTGGAGCTTTTACTTTTGCAATTAATGCAAACGCACAGATTCCAGACAATGGGGTATGGCCTTCAGGAGTAACCTTTACAGACATTAATGGTGTCACGCATGATGTTGATGCTATTTTAGATGCAGGTAAGCCTGTATTTATTGATGCATTTGCAGATTGGTGCGCTCCATGTTGGTCATATCATCAAGGAAAAGCATTAGAGAATTTGTATAACTCATATGGTCCTGACGGAACTGATGTGTTAATGGTTTTTGGTGTTGAAACTGACACTTCAACTCCTGAATCTGCAATAACAAGCCCAAGTTCAAGTGGAAATTCAGGTGACTGGAGTAATGGAACATCTTTTCCTCTTATAAATGATGATAACTTAGGTGGTATTATTAATCAAGCATATTATCCAACAATAATAATGATTTGTCCTGACAGAAGTGTTACAGAAGTAGGGCAAAAATCAACAGGAATATTGCATTCCTATATTGGAAACTGCGGTGGACCAGCATCAAGTTCAAATGATCCAAGAGTATTGAGAAACACATCTCAGGATGTATTTTGCACTGGACAAACAGTTAATTTATCTGTAGTTATTCAAAACTATGGTTTAGACCCATTAACTGGGGTTAGTATCGATGTATTAGATGGATCAACTGTAGTATCGTCAACAAATTGGACAGGAAATTTAGAAACGTACCAAGTAGCAGAAGTTGATTTAGGAACTGCTTCTCCAGTATCTTCGACAACTTATACTCTTAAAATAACTTCTTTGAATGACAATGCTTCAAATGATGAGATTTCTGCAACGGTAGTACCAGCACAAATTTTAGAAGTAGGAGCAACTAGTAAATCAGTTACTTTCGAACTAGATATTGACCAATTTACTTCAGAGTTAGGACTTGTTTTTGACGAAGGAGTGTTGCCGTCTAATGACTTTGTAGGTATTCATAATAATGCAGCTAACGGAATTACAAACCCATTAGGCTTTATACAAGTAGGTTCATTAAGCAATGGAGCAAGCCCAATAACTAGAACTTGGAACATCGTTAACGAAGGGTGCCACTATGCTATGTTCGTTGATGCTTATGGAGATGGTTATACATACAACAAACCTAATGCATCAATGAAAATAAAAGGAACAGGTGACTCTTTCTTAAGCGTTAGCCCTAATTTCTCAGACTGGACACATGTGGTTTTCGAGGCTAAATTCGAGGATGATTTAGGGATAAACAATAAAGAGTTTGCTACTTCGTTCAACGTATATCCAAACCCTGCAACTAACTTAGTTAACGTAGAGTTTGAATTACAAACTGAAGAAGACATTACAATTTCTATCATCAATACAGTTGGTCAGGTAGTTTCTACTAACAACTTAGGAAAAGTAAATGGTGTACAATCTACTCAAGTAGATGTATCTAACTTAAATGCTGGAATTTACATCATTAAATTAGCAACTAAAAACGGAGAAACAACAAAACGTTTATCTGTTCAATAGGCTTAGTTTAAAAACTAATTAAAAAAGGGAGACAAATTTGTCTCCCTTTTTTGTTTGGTTGGAATCCAAGAATGGACTAAATTCTAAACCTGCTTACACATAGGATAAGCCTAAAATTTTCGGGAATTTTCGCAATTATCTGTATCTTTGGGCTTATTGTTATACTTTGGTATAAATTATGCTCATGCTAAACCATAATATAAATTACAAAACATGAAAAAAACAGCTTTATTAATTGCACTAGGGTTTACATTCCTAACTACAGGTATTTTTGCACAAGACGGAATTTTTGAAAAATCAATTCCAGATGTTGCGTTAAAAAACGTTGATGATGAAACGGTTTATACTGGGAAATTAGAGAATGATGGAAAACCTATCATTATATCTTTCTGGGCAACATGGTGTACACCTTGTAAAAACGAACTGAATGCTATCCAAGAATTATACGATGATTGGCAAGATGAAACTGGTGTTCGATTGATTGCCGTTTCTACTGACGACCAAAGAACAGCAAGTCGTGTAGTTCCTTATGTTGACTCTCGCTCATGGGAATACGAAATCTTATTAGATCCGAATGGTGACTTTAAGCGTGCAATGGGGGTGAATAACATTCCACATACTTTCTTAATTGATGGAAATGGAAAAATTGTTTATTCTCATAACAACTATTCTCCTGGAGATGAGCATGCACTTTACGATGAAATTTTGAAAATCACAAAATAATTTGAAGAGACCTTTATAAATTAGTCTATGAATTTTAAGAACATTATTGCAAGCGCTTCCTTTTTACTAATCGGAACGGGTGTTTTTGCGCAAGGCTCCCTTTCTGGGAACATGGAAGCTATCTATCAATACCTGAATAACGATAGTAAAATCAACGCTGTTCAGCCAAAAGAAAAGTCGCTCCTAAACGCATACATGAACGTTAACTATCGTTTAAAAGGTTTTAAAGCAGGTGTAAGATTGGAAACCTATTTACCAAGTATTCTAGGTTACCCTGACAGGTTCGATGGCGCTGGATTAGGTTACCGCTATATCGGTTATGAAAATGAGTTAATTGATGTAACAGTAGGTAACTTTTACGAGCAATTTGGTTCAGGACTAATTTTTCGTTCTTATGAAGACAGAGCATTGGGCTTTGACAACATGATGAATGGAATCAGTATTAATTTACGACCATATAAAGGAATTACAATAAAAACTGTTTACGGTCGCCAACGCTATTCTTTTACGGCTGGTAAAAACGTATATGGCGCTGGAATCGTAAGAGGTGCGGACCTTGAGCTGAATTTCAACCAATGGTTTCCTGGATTATCAAAAAACAAAGTGCGTATCGCTGCTGGTGGTTCTTTTGTATCTAAATTCCAAGATGAGGAACATCCTAAATATATTCTACCGAAAAACACTGGTTCTTACGGTGGACGTATAGAATTGGGTTACAAAAAATTCTTCTTGAACGGAGAATACATCATTAAAGAACAAGACCCTTCTCAAGACAATGGTTACATTTATAACTATGGAAAAGGTTTGCTTATCAATGCGGGATATTCTCAAAAAGGTTTGGGAATCGTACTTTCTGCTAAATCTATTGACAATATGAGCTTTAGAAGTGACAGAAATGCTGTTTTACAAGATTTACCAATCGGATTTATTCCTCCGCTAACAAAAACTCATACTTACAACTTAGTTGCAACCCTTTATCCTTATGCATCTCAACCGAATGGGGAAGTTGCTTTCCAAGCAGATGTTATATACACCATTCCTAAGAAAAGTAAGTTAGGAGGAAAGTATGGAATGGATTTAGCCTTCAACTTCTCAACGGCTTTTGCGCCTATTCAAGGAACTTCAAACATCAATCCGCTTGATTCAACAAGAGTAACCTATGAATCTAAACTATTTGATAAATCAAGTAAGTTATATTGGAGAGATATCAATTTAGAGGTGAAAAAGAAATTAAGTAAGGATTGGATTTTAAAAGCCAATTATTACAACATTTCTATGAACAATGACGTTTTAAAGTTAACATCTGAAGTTGGAATCATTGAATCTCATATTGGCGTTATTGATGTTGAATACAAAATCAACAGAAAAAACACAATTCGCGCTGAGGTACAAGGTTTATGGACCGTAGGAAATAAAGATAGAGGTGCTTGGGCAACAGGTTTAATCGAATACACGATTTCTCCTGATTGGTTCTTTAGCGTTATCGTTCAGTCCAATTACGGAAATCCAGTGAAAGAGGATAGAATAACATATCCTATGGTTTTCGTTGGAAAAATCTGGGGTGCAACACGTGTAACGGTTGGATATGGTCGTCAAAAAGAAGGTCTATTCTGCGTTGGTGGTATCTGCCGATTTGTACCTGCTTCAAATGGTTTAACAGTGTCATTAACTCATAGTTTCTAAAAGATAGTTATGAAAAAATTTAGCATATATACCCTAGCATTGGGATTGTTTTTTGGTTTAACCAACTGCGATAAGATAGAAAATCCGTATGTAAAAGTACCAACAATTGATTTAGACACTTCACTTTATCCGGGAAGTTGGGATAATTATTTAGAAAACGAATATCCAGATTTCTCAGCTAACAACAATGTTAACGTCAACATACTTGTAGAAGATTATACGGGACATACCTGCATCAATTGTCCTCCAGCGGCAGATGTAGCGCATGACATGCATTCCGCTAATCCAAACCGCGTATTTGTCGCTTCGATTCACATCGACCCAGGAGCAGCAATGTCTTTCCAAACATTCTATCCTGATAATGATAAATACTATACCGACCATACCAATCCTGATGGAGTTGCTTACGGAATAAAGTTTGCAGAAGGATACAATTTCTGGGGAAATCCACAAGGAACAATCAACAGAAAAAAAGTAGGGACTGACATGTTTGCTTTTACAGGGACATGGGAAAGTAGAGCAGCTAACATAATGAGTGAAAACAATCTAAAGGTAAATATCCAATCTGTTTTCAATTACTATGAAGAAACGAATGGTGGGTTTTTACATGCAGAATTTGAAAAAAAGACCAACGAAGCCTTAGACTTGAATGCGGTTGTTTATGTTATTCAGGACACCTTAACAGATTGGCAAAAAATGCCGGACAATACTGATAATCCAAACTATGTCCATAGAGATAAACATTTGGGAAGTATTGATAATAATCCTTGGGGAATGCCTGTTTTCGACGCATCTAATTCGGCTGGAGATAAGGTTGTTTTAGATTATTCATACAAACTTCCAAACAATATTTCGAAAGACAATTTACATTTTTTGATTTATGTTTACGACAAGGAAACATATGAAATACTTCAAGTTATAAAGCAGAGAATAGACTAAATATAAGCTGTTATAAATATACTTAGAATGGGTGTTAGAGATTTTCTATCACCCATTTTTATATTAATTTAAGAATTACTTCTCAAAAAAAAATTCAACCATTCCATTTATAGCTTAGTTTTGTAACCACTTCAAAAGATTATCAATTGGGTAAACGCATCTTAAAATGGTTTTTTAAACTCGCGCTGGGTATTACTATACTTGGTGGTGTTCTCTTTTTCGCCTTTTACAAGAGTGTAGAATATGGCTATTGGGGAGAAATGCCGAATGAAGATGAGTTGACCAATTTATCAAATATGGAAGCGACCCAATTGCTCGATCAAAATGGAGTGGCTTTTGGAAAAATATACCTCACAGATAGACAAACAATTCCTTACGATGCATTTCCAGAAGTGCTCATTCACAGTTTAATTGCCACTGAAGACGCCCGTTTTTATTCGCATAAAGGAGTGGATAATCGCAGTATGGGGCGCGTACTTATTAAGTCTATTCTCATGCGTGAAAAAGATGCAGGTGGAGGTAGTACCTTAACCCAACAGTTGGCGAAAAACTTATTCAAGCGACAGCAATACAAGAGATTTAGTATCGTTTTCAACAAGATTCGAGAAGATATTATCGCGAGAAGGTTAGAAAAAATTTATACGAAAGAAGAAATTTTGGAATTGTATTTAAACACCGTTCCATTTAGTGGAAATACCTATGGAATTGAAAGTGCTGCACAAAAATTCTTTAACACTTCTGCAAAAAATCTAAATGTACTTCAGGCCGCTACATTGGTGGGAACGCTAAAGGCGAATCACACCTATAATCCACAATTATTCCCGGAAAAAAGTTTAGAAAGAAGGAATGTCGTGCTTTCTCAGATGCAGAAATATGGCTACTTAACGGAGGACCAAGTGAAGGAATTAAAAGAGGAAGAACTTCAATTAAGTGTTGGAAAAAGTAAAGAAAATAAAAATCTGGCCGCCTATTTCCAGGAGCAAGTCAGAAGACAATTGGAATCTATCTTAGCTGAAGATGCTTATAAAAAAGAAGATGGTTCTCATTATGATGTGTACAAAGATGGATTAAAAGTTTACACAACTTTAGATGTTAAAATGCAAGAATATGCAGAAAATTCGATGAAAAAACATTTAACGAAATTACAGACTGCATTCGAAAAAAGTTATGGATCCAATCCTCCTTGGAAAAAGAACGGTGTGATTCTCAATCAAGAAGTAAAAAGACTTAACATCTATAAGCAATTAAAAAGTAAAGGATTAACAGAAAAGGAAATAATAGACTCTTTGAGCAAACCACGGGAAATGGAAGTTTTCAACTGGACCGGCAATGCGGTAAAGTCGCTTTCTACCATCGATAGTCTTCAGCATTACTTAAAGTTTTTAAATACGGGAATGATTGCAATGAATCCACACACAGGAGCCATTTTAGCATACATCGGCGGGATAGATTACCGTTATTTTCAATACGACCACATTGTCCAAAGTAAACGTCAAGTTGGCTCTACTTTCAAGCCTTTTGTATATGCGGCAGCAATTGAGAAGGGAGTTGAACCTTGTGATTATTTTCCCGGAAAAGAGATTAGTTATACAGATGAAAATGGTTGGAAGCCAAGAAATTCGGACAAGGATATCGATCCAGAGTTAAACTACTCGGTGCAGGAAGGTTTAAAACGTTCATTAAACACCATTTCTGTTCAAGTTTTAAGAGAAGCGGGTATTCCCAATGTCATACAGCAGGTTCATAAATTGGGAATTACAGAAAAGATAGAAAACAAGCCTTCGATTGCACTTGGAATTACAAGTATTAGAATGGTTGAAATGGCGAAAGCTTACTCTTGTTTTCTAAACAACACAAGACCAGTTGAACCTTACTTTATATCGCGCATAGAAGACAAAAACGGGAATGTCATTGCAGAGTTTGAACCACAATCAGCGAAAGAACCAGCATTTAGTAAGCGAACCCAACAAACGATGACAGCAATGATGCAACAGGTGGTTAATTCTGGTACAGCGAGTCGTTTGCGAACTGTTTATGGTTTACGAAATCATATCGCTGGAAAAACGGGAACAACACAAAACAATGCCGATGGCTGGTTTGTAGGTTTACTGCCTAATTTAGTGACAATTTCTTGGGTAGGAAACGACAATCAAAAAATTAAATTTAGAAGCACCGCACAAGGACAAGGCGCCAACTCTGCCCTACCCATCTTTGCAGGATTTTTACAATCTTTAAACAAGGATAAAAACTATAGTTCGCTAACAAACAAAGCCTTTTCCAGCACTGAAATACGCGCTTCTTTTGATTGTCCGCCAACAAGTAAAGACGGGTTTTTTAAGCGCTTATTTAATCCCGAAAAAGACGATCAAGAATTCGACAAAAAGAAGAAGAAAGGCTTTTGGGGAAAGCTTTTTGGTTAGTTGGATAAAACTACTTCTAAAGTTTAGATATGAACAAACTCAGCTTTCGCGCCCAGACCAATTAACGCATCAGTAATTGTATCGGTAAAGTCTTTTGGACCGCAAACATAAAATTGCACGTTAAAATTCTGAATATGTTCCAATAAAAAATCTCTATCAATTCTTCTTTCTTTGAATCCAATAACACCTTGTTTTGTAAAAACATTCAAGAATGCCTCTCCCATCATTTGGTGCAATTCTCCTCCTAAAATAATATCGTATTGTGTATGGTTAGAATACAGTAAAATATGATTCCTAATGTTATTACTAGCACTTAAAGCCCTTAAGATTGCAAGGAAAGGTGTGATTCCTGTTCCTCCAGCGATAAAAATACCAGGACCTTTGTAGCGAATTGTTTCAAACACATTGTGTAAAATGAGCTCATCTCCCACCTTTAATTTAGCCATTTCATTTGTAACCCCTTCATGGTCATCATAAACCTTCACAATCAACTCTAATTCTGGCCAATCATTCAATGAAGTAAATGTAAAAGGTCTTTTCTTATCTTCCCATCCTTCTTTATTAATCGAAAAACGCCCTGCATCACCTGGCTTGTAAATAAAGTCTTTTGGTTTTTCTAGAACATATCGTTTAACATTGTGATTAATAAAACTTGTATGAAGAATTTTTAATGTTTGCATATATTGGTTTTTAAAGCTTATTTATTTCGCTAAATTAAGCATTAGATTTTACTTAGTATTTAACCCAAGGAAATCTTTTCCACTTGGTCTTTGGAATAGTTCGATATCAAAAAATGGCGCTGCAGCAAAAAGATGGTCAAAAATATCAGACTGTGTACCTTCATAGTCAACCATACCAACAGAATTAGCAAAACAGTATACTTCAATCGGGACCCCAAACTCATCGGGGGTTTGTTGACGCGCCACGATGGTCATTCCTTTATGAACACCAGGATGTTGACGCAAGTAGTTGGTGATATACATTCTAAAAACTCCAACATTGGTCAATCTTCTACCATTCAATTGGATGGAAGTATCAATATCATTTTCAATATTGTATTGATTAATTTCATCTTGTTTTTCAATGATGTAATCATGCATAAGTTGAATTCCGAGTAATTTATTTCTTAAATCCTTATCTACGAACTTAATACTGCCCAAGGAAACTCTTATAGTACGTTTAATTCTTCTACCACCACTATCCTGCATTCCTCGATAATTCTTGAACCCTTCGTTCACAAAATAAAAGGTAGGAACAGTCGTAATAGTATTGTCCCAATTCTTCACTTTCACCGTATTTAAGTTGATAGAAATAACCTCTCCATCTGCTGCGAATTTTGTCATTTCGATCCAATCTCCAATTCGAATCATGTCGTTGGTGGAAATTTGTACACTGGCAACAAGTCCGAGAATTGTATCCTTAAAAATCAATAAGAAAACAGCACTTATCGCACCAAAAGCACCGAAGAAGTACAATGGAGATTTACTTAAAAGAATAGAAAGTGCTAGAATTACTCCCAATATTATGAGAACAATTCTCACCATTTGAAAGTAACTAGAGATAGGTTTATCGCGATATAATTTCGTTGACAGTAAGGTTTCCTCAGTTGCTTTTAAAATCGTATTTAGCACCCTCAGAATAACAAAAAGAATATAGACGTCTATGACTTTTTCAACGAAAGTGAGCAATTTAGGAGTAGCCTCAAACATTACGGGAACCGCAGCTTGAATAACAGCAATACCGATAAATAAAGAGATGGCATTAAGAAATTTATGTTTTACAAGTAAATCATCCCATTGATTGTTCGTTTTTTTAATCAAACTTGCAACGGTATTATTCAACAGAATACGCAGGGCATAAACACTAATAACTAAAATTGCTACTGTTAAGAGCAAGAGTGCCAAAAAGGATAAGTAAGGCACCATAACGTCAGAAACGTTACTCTTGTGTAAAATGGCTTCAAACCAAATCTTAAAATCTTTCAAAATATGTATGTTTTGTTCAAATTCTTTATAAAAAATGAAAAATTACGAAGAAATCTTTAACTTTTCATTAGAAATAAGAAACTTTAACTACTTTTTAAATTTAAAATAAACCACTCAAATTAATCAAACCGCTCAATGCTTTAAACTCCAAATGCCCTATTAAGCAAAAGACGTAAAGACCTTGAAATGGCTAAAATAAGAGTGCGTTAAATTCTCTAATTAATTTGCATTACTTTTTCCATTTTCTGAGCGGAATAAATAAACTCCTAATAAAATCGAAAACACGCCAAATAAAGCAAGTAGAAAAGGATTGCTTTCACCATTAGCGAATCTTAAAGCAGCAAAAACAAAGTTTATAATACCAGATATTATAAACAATAACGCGAAGACCTTTTTCATAACTATAAGTTTTAAAACAAAAATAGGTAATTTTTTAAGCTTAACAGCATAAAGTCGCATGAACAAAAGGAAGTGTTAATCATTATAAAATTTTCTTGAATGATAAACAGTGTTGCAAAAAATAGTTATCTTTGAAATAAAAAATTATGAAAGGATTAATAGCAGCACACTCAGGTTTAAGGTATATTATATTATTACTGATAATTATCGCCGTTTTCAATGCTTACAAAGGCATAAAATCAGGTAATTATTTGAAAAAAGATAAGATGATCAATCTTTTTGCGATGATATTTTTACACATTCAGTTATTATTGGGATTAGTTCTGTACTTTAAGAGTCCGAAAGTTCAGTTTGGCGCTGACACAATGAAAGAAGCTACACTAAGATTTTTCACTGTGGAACATACTTTATTGATGTTAATCGCAATTACAATGATTACATTGGGAAGAAGAAAAGCAGAAAATGAAGTTGAAATCGCTAAAAAGCACCGTACAATTTTAAGAAGTTATGGTTTAGCATTAATAATTATATTCCTAGCTATTCCTTGGCCTTTTATATACAATGTAGGAGCAAAATATTTCTAAGAATAGCGTAAAATCAATAGATGGAAGTAGGGAAATTAACAGAAGAGATAATTGGGGAGAAGGCGGTTTTAGTCGGTGTAATCGGTCAAAACCAGACAGAAGAAACAGCTATTGAACACATAGATGAGTTAGAATTTCTAGCTCAAACTGCAGGTGCAATTACACATAAAAAGTTTTTGCAAAAACTAACGATGCCAGATTCTAAGACTTTTCTTGGAAGTGGAAAGCTTGAGGAAGTTCGTCAATATGTTGAGGAAAACCAGATAGACATGGTGATTTTTGACGACGATCTTTCTCCTTCGCAGCTCCGTAACATTGAAGGAGTTTTACAAGTTAAGATTCTGGATAGAAGTAACCTGATTTTAGATATTTTTGCCTCACGTGCACAAACGTCGCATGCCCGAACGCAAGTGGAACTAGCTCAATATCAATACTTATTGCCAAGACTAACACGAATGTGGACGCATCTTGAGCGACAAAAAGGAGGTATTGGAATGAGAGGTCCTGGAGAACGACAAATTGAAACTGACCGTAGAATTATTAAGGATAAAATTTCTTTACTGAAGACAAAGCTGAAAGATATAGACAAACAAAAGGCTATTCAGCGAGGAAATAGAGGTCAACTCGTACGTGTAGCTCTCGTAGGTTATACCAACGTTGGAAAAAGCACCATCATGAACGTTTTAAGTAAGTCGGAAGTTTTCGCTGAAGACAAGCTTTTCGCGACTTTAGATACGACGGTTCGTAAAGTAGTGATTGACAATTTACCTTTCCTTTTGACAGATACTGTTGGTTTTATTAGAAAACTACCTCATCAATTGGTAGAATCTTTCAAATCGACATTAGACGAAGTAAGAGAATCGGATTTATTGATTCATGTTGTCGATATTTCTCATGCTAACTTTGAAGATCACTACAATGTAGTAAATGAAACTTTAGCGGAAATTGACAAGGAAGAAAAGCCGACGATTGTTGTTTTCAACAAGATAGATGCTTATACCTACAAGCCTTTAGATGAAGATGATTTAACTCCGAAGGAAATAGAAAACTATACACTAGAAGAGTTGAAAAGTCAATGGATGGCAAAGCTAAACAAGAATAAGTGTGTATTTATTTCAGCTGAAAACAAGGAGAATATAGAGGAGTTAAAAGAAGTGCTCTACGAAGAAGTGAAAAGAATTTTCGAGATAAGATATCCTTATAACGACTTCTTATATTAGGATTCTTTATTGAAATTTATTCGTAATTAAGATTAAACCATCACAAACTGGTAGTCTTTTAGCAATGCTTTTAACGTTGGGTCTGGACCTAGGAATTGTTTTCCAAATCTATCCATTTCTTCTTTTGTTTCAGCAGATAAATTCTCTTGTATCGTTTCTATATATTTGTTTCCCAGCACAAAAGGCGCCATTTGTGGAATTATTTTTCCACCTTGAAAATGTCCTACAATGTGGTATTCATCATTCATTTGAACTTCTTCATCAGAGAATAGACAAGCATTTTTCCAGTTTTCTCGCCAATTATTCCCCCACAATCGAGAACGTTTTTCCATAAAACCACTTCCACCTAGCATTCGCTCCATATAAGCGCGAGACTCCTTGCTCATTTTTTGTGCTTGCTTTTCAGCACAAGGCATACAAATAGCAAATTCGAAAATAGTAATATCCCTTTCTTCATCTACTCGTCTAAATGCTTTTTCAATAGAATAAGGCACTTTTCCATCACTCAGGTCCATTTCACAAACCTTACATGCTACAAAAGGAACACCGTCGCTATCTGAGTAAAAATCTTTGGGTATTTCTAAGTCCATGGTTCACTATTTTTTAATCGATTCGAGATAATTTTTAAGATTTTGTTCTTCTTTAATATCTAAAATCAAAAGTCTATCATCCGTTTCAACTACAATATGGTTGTTTAAACCGTGAATTATAGCCGTTTTATTATTAGGAATGTTGATTAAGCAATTATTTGAATTAAACACATGGGTGTTTTCTCCTTTAATGCTATTTCCATTCACATCTCTTTCTAGATGGTTGAATAAACTTCCCCAAGTTCCGATATCACTCCAGTCAAAATCCGCTAGTACAACATCCACATTTTTAGCGCTCTCCATAACAGCAAAGTCGATAGAAATGTCTTCACACTCATCATAAGCGGTTTGAATATAAGCCTTTTCTTGTGGCGTATTATAAACGCTAGAGTCGGAACAGAAAAGCTGATACAATTCCGGTTGAAATTTTTGAATTGCTTTTAAAACAGTCGTAGCTTTCCAAACAAAAATTCCTGAATTCCAGTAATAATCTCCACTTTTTAGGAATATTTCAGCCAATTCACGATTCGGTTTCTCTGTAAACTGTTTCACTTTAGAAATTTGTCCCGGCATGATGTCTCCATCTTGTTGAAACTGAATATATCCATATCCTGTATCCGGACGACTAGGTTTAATTCCTAAAGTCAATAACCTATCTTCTTCTTTAGCTCTAATAATTGCTTTGTTCAGAATGCGAACAAACTTATGTTCCTTTAAAATCAAATGATCTGATGGCGCAACAATCAAAGTTGCATCTGGATTAACCGAGTAAATTTTCGCAGCAGCGTAAGTGATACAAGGCGCTGTGTTTTTTCTTGCCGGTTCAGCCAAGATTTGATGCGGCTTTAATGCTGGCAATTGTTCTTGCACCAAAGAAACATACTGTTCATTGGTCACGATGTAAAAGTTTTCAGCAGGAACGACATTGTTCAGTCGCTCGAAAGTCAACTGAATCAAGGTTTTCCCTATTCCTAAGACATCAAGGAATTGTTTCGGGCGCTCTTCTACCGACATTGGCCAGAAGCGACTCCCTACTCCTCCTGCCATAATTACTGCGTAATTATTCTCTTTCATAACTATCATTTAATGGTTTTACCTCTGCAAGACGGTTTACCAAATATTGTTTTCCTGTGTTCACTTCTTTACAAAGATATCTCGTTCTTCTTAAAACGCCTCTTTGAAAAGTTTTATTACTTAAGCGAAAATAAGCATTATTCGCTAAATCCTCCAAAAGATAATGTTCTTTCGCTATTTCGTCGTGTTTCTTTAGAGCTCTAAACAAATGAAGATCTGTGCAACTGGAAGCTTTTAGATTGTTCAAACTTCGCAATAAAGCCTGTTCGATTTCTTTGGGTAATTCCTTTTTTTCAAGAATAGGAATCAATAGACGTTTAAATTCACTTTTCCACTCTTCCCCGTGGGATTGTACCTTGAAGCCATACTTCACATGCGTTGTCATATGGGCAAACTCATGAATCGTGGTAATTAAAAATGCATAAGGATTCAAATCACCATTCACCGATATCCTATGTGGTTCATTGTTGCGAGGCGGACGATAATCGCCTAATTTTGTTTTACGGGGTTTACTGATTCTAAAGGCGACTTTCTCAGAATACATCAACTTTAATACCTCATCAATATACACCTCTGGAATATATTTCTTCAGCACCCTAGCTATTGCTTCTTTGTCATTCTTAATCATTGTAAAAATTAGCTTTAAAGTACGTTCAATTTCTATTTAAAAATCTTGTACTTCGAAAGGATTAAAGTTGGCCAAGCCTTCTACTTCGTTTACTGTATTTTTTTCTACACGCAATACACGTCCTGAGAATTTCTCTACTAAAGCTAAATCGTGAGTTGCCATCAAAGTTGCTGTACCTTCTTTTGCAATAGCATGCAACAAGCGCATGATATCTTCTGAAGTTTCTGGGTCTAAATTCCCTGTAGGCTCATCTGCTAAAATCAATTCTGGATTATTGAGTAAGGCACGTGCAATAGAAACTCTTTGCTGTTCTCCACCCGAAAGTTCATGCGGCATTTTATAAGCTTTCTCTTCAACACCAACCATTCTTAACACTTCAAAACCTCTTTGTTCCATCACCGCTTTTTTCTTCCAACCAGTAGCTTTCATTACAAAGAATAGATTGTCCATCACGGAGCGGTCTGTCAACAGTTGAAAATCTTGGAAAACGATACCTATTTTTCTTCTCAACATAGGAATATCGCGTTTTTTTAACTTATTAAGGTCAAAACCAACCACTTCTCCTTCTCCATCAACAAGTGCTAAGTCGGCATAAATTGTTTTTAATAAACTACTTTTACCAGAACCCGTTTTCCCAATAAGATATACAAATTCCTTCTCAGAAATAGCGATGTTAATATCTTGCAAAACGGTTACACCTTTCTGCTCAACACGACCTTGTGCTATCTTAATTACTGCTTGTTCTTTTGCTTGCTCTTCTTCCACGATAAATTTGATTTTTACAAAGATGGATAAAAATGAAGTATAAAAATAACCCAAAAAAAAACAATCTTAACAGATTCGAGTGTAAAACTTTTAAGGCAATATAGATTTAATACTGTTTTCTTCTTTAATTTTACTATTTGAAAAGCTATGTTGACAATATTTGTTACATTTTATCGTAACTTATCGGTTGACAAAGGTTTATATTAAAAACGTTTTTAATTTCATATGATGAAGATAGCCCGTGGCTTAATTGTTTTATTCTTCGCCCTATCCTCTGCTTTAGTTTTTGGTCAAGAGTCCAAAAAGTATAGTGGAGAATATGCTAATTTTTATAGAGCAGAAGAATTATTTGAGAAAGAACAGTATGGTGCTGCACGTGAAGTGTTTACCGAGTTCTTAAGTGATTTCAAGGAAAGACAAGACCCGCAATACATAAAAGCTTTATACTATCGAGGGGTTTCTGCTTTAGAACTCTACAATGGAGATGCGATTAAATTATTGATGACTTTCAACAATGATTACCCGGAAAATATCTACAAAAACACGATTTATTATAAAATCGGGGACCATTTCTATCAAGCGAAAAAGTATAAAGACGCAAAAGAATGGTTTGAAAAAACGGATCATACAGATATCGATACAGCATATATTGCATCTTACCGTTTTAAATTAGGGTATTCCAATTTCCAATTAGGCGATTTTACATTAGCGCGAAATGAATTTTACGACATTAAAGATGGAACAACGAGTTATGCTGCTCCGGCAATGTATTATTATTCTTACATCGCTTATAAAAACAAAAGTTACCAAGAAGCCTTGGAAGGTTTTTTAACTTTAAAAGATCATCCTTCGTTTTCAAAAGAAGTGCCGTATTATTTAACACAGATTTATTACTTATTGGGCGACTTCCAGAAAGTTACAGAATACGCTCCCGACTATATCGTTAGTTCCAAAAAAGCCATTCACGAGCATCCAGCTGAAATGAATTTACTAATCGGAGATGCTTATTATAAAACGGAACAATACGAAGAAGCCATACCTTACTTGGAAGATTACAATAAAAGAAAAGAAACAACACGTGATGAGGACTATGCCTTGGCTTATGCTTACTTAAAAAGCGGAAAGTATGACAATGCAATTCGATTATTCGACAGAGTTTCTAGAGAAAAAGATAAGTTAGCACAAGTGGCGTTTTACCACATCGCAGAATGCTACGCAAAGAAGGATGAGTTGAATTATGCTAGAACGGCTTTCAAGTCGGCTGCTGATTTACCACACAACGTAAAAATTCAAGAAGATGCTTTGTACAACTATGCGGTATTGTCATATCAGTTAGACTACAACCCCTACAACGAAGCAATTATCGCTTTTGAATTATTCCTTACGGAATTTCCACAATCAGAAAGAACGGAAGACGTTTACGGATATATGGCAAACGTATATTCTAGCACAAAGAATTACAAAGAAGCTATAAAATCTTTAGAACGCATTCCTAGTCTAAACGTAAAACTAAAAGCAGCTTATCAAGTAGTTTCATACAATTTAGGTGTTGAAGAATTCGAAAGAGGTAACTACAGAGCAGCAATTGATGCCATGAAGAAAGTATATAAATACGACATGTCTTCAAAAATTACGGGTCAGGCGAAATTCTGGGAAGCAGATGCACACTACATGTTACAAGAGTGGAATTTAGCGATAGGAAACTACAGAGCTTTCTTAACAATTCCAGGTGTAAATAATCCAGAGTTGACAGAAACAGCCTATTACAACATTGCTTATGCTTATTATTCACAAGAAGACTGGGTACAAGCAATTCAAGCATTTAGAACCTTCACACAATTGAGCAACATCATCGATAAAGCGAAGTTGGCAGATGCCTATGCGCGTACAGGAGACTGCTACTACACAAAAACAGATGCAGATTTGCCAAAAGCGGCGTTAAACTACGAACAAGCTTATACTTATTCCGAAGGAAAAACAGATCAAAACCTGTTTGCTTTAGCAAGAGTATATAAATTAACTTCAGGGAAAAGAGATTTGCAAATTTCTACGCTAAAGAAATTATTGAATGATTTCCCTAGGTCAAACTATGTTGTTCCTGCATTATTGGATATTGCTAAGGCCTATAAAAACATGACAAACTTTACGGAAGCAATGACAAACTTTAACAAGATTGTAAATAACTATCCAAACAACATCTTGGTGAAAGATGCATTAATTGAAATAGCCGACTTAAAGTTTAAACAACAAAACTATCAAGAGTCTGAAAGTTACTTCAAACGCGTATTGAATGAATACAGTTTAGATGATGAAACATGTAAACGTGTAACAAAAGGTTTGATTGATGTTTACCGTGCACAGCGTCGCCAGGAAGAAATCGTTTCTTTAAGCAAAAAATACCCTTGTGCTGAAATCTCAAGCAATGACGAAGAAGTATTCTACTATGAAACGGCGGCGGAATTATACTTAAGTAAGAAATATACAGAAGCGATTCCAGAAATCAATAAATATCTAACAAGGTATCCGAATGGACGATTCTCTGTTCAGTTGCTAAGCTACTTGGCAAATATTTATTATATGGAAGAAGAGGAAACACGTGCTTTAACGTATTACGAACAAATCATCGCACGTCCAAATTCTGCTTATATCGAGGAAGCATTGATTCGTGCAGCAAAAATTCTTTACAACAGTGGAGAATACTCACGTGCACTTCCACATTACGAAAAGTTAGAAGGTCTAGCATCTAAGCCAGAAGTTATCTTCAATACTCGAATCGGTGTGATGCGTACCAATTACATTGTAGGAAACTACGATAAAGCTGGAGTGGCTGCCGACAAAGTATTGGGTGATGCTTTACTAAAAGACAAAGAGATTAAAGCAGAAGGAAACTTCATCGCTGGTATGTCTTACTTTAAAGTTGGAAAATACGACAAGTCAAAATCTTACTTAAGATGGACAGCAGACAATACAGGTGCTGAAAGAGGAACGGAAGCTTTATTCACATTGGCAGAAGCGAACTTTCATCTAAAAGATTACACGCAAGCTGAGAAATTGCATAAAGAATTATTAAAACGTACACCTTCTTACCAATACTGGATTGGAAAATCGTTGATTCTACAAGCGAAAGTATTTATGATGAAAGATGATTTATTCCAAGCCGAACAAACGATAGACTTAGTGCTTAACAATTATCCAAACAAGGGTGATAAAAGCGATCCAGTTATGATAGAAGCAGAGATGACAAAAGCTGAAATCATGCAATTGAAAAATGAACCTAAAGATTTACAAAATGATATCAATCGTTTGATTGACATAAACGACGGAGAGAATGAAAATGATGAATAAGTATTTAATAATATTCCTAGGAATTTTGTCCATCAATGTTGTGTATGGACAAGGAGGAGATGTTGAAATCGTAACTGATTCTGATCGTTCTATTACTCCTGCTAAGCGTATTTTCAATAGGCCACAAATAATGGACACAGCTATTACGGCACGTGTTGTTGACTATCCATTATTGGTCTTAAAAGAAAAAACCGATGTAGAAATAGAAGATTTTAGCGCTGCTAACATTCGTTTAAAACCGCAATTATCACAACTGTACAAAGGTTACGTTAAATTAGGGCTAGGTAGCTTGCTACAACCTTTGGGAGAAGTTTATTACAACTCCCTTCGTTCGCGTAAGTTTAACTGGGGAATACATGCACTTCACCATTCAGAGTGGGGGAAAATAAAAGGATTCGCACCTTCACAGTATGACAACACAAGTGGGAAAGTATTTGGTAAAGTAATTGAAAAGAGATTCTCTTATGGAGGAGAGTTAAATTATAGAAATCAAGGATTACATTACTACGGTTTTGAAAATAGCGACGCGCCGAGAGACAGTATTTCACAGCGCTATAGTGGAATTGGTTTTAACGCTTTCTTCGATTCACATAAAAAGGATTCTTCTTTGTTAAACTTTAAAGTAGGAGTTGAATACAACAATTTCTTAGGGCGTAAACCTAAAGAAGACACATTAAAAGATTGGAGGGGAAAGGAAAACTTTGCTGCTATTCGTACCCATTGGGAATATAACGGAAGTACACACTTACTTTTGGCAAACTTAGGTGCAGATTTCGACATTAGTTATAACGACTACAGATATGGATTAAAAGACACCTTTTTAATCAATCCAGATCCAGCTTATAATGGATTAGACTCGGGACTTGTTACACAAAACGTTTTAGTTCAATTACGCCCTGTAACCAACTTTTACGGTTTAAACAAGAAACTATACTTTAAAGTTGGAGGAGAATTATCCATGGATTGGAACGACAAATTCCGTGCTTATTTATATCCATTAGCGGAAGTTCGCTACTCTTTATTCAATGATATCTTCATTCCATACGTTGGAGTTGAAGGAGGTTTAAAGCAGCAACGCTACGAACTATTAGCACGTGAAAACGAGTTTATCAATGCCAATAACGTATTAAGAAATGCGAGTACTTATACCCTATACGGAGGATTTAAGGGAACGATTACTTCGCGCATCAGCTTTAATGCAAGTTTTGCCTTCGCCAACGTTAGAGATAAAGCGTTGTTTGTAAACGACACGATTTACTCTTCAGGAAATCAATTCCGTGTTGAATACGACACACTTTCTATTTCTACCATTGCAGCGAGTATTTCATATCAGCAAAACGAAAAATTAAAGATAGATTTAATCGGAAAATTCCATTCTTACCAAGCGAAAAACAACCCGTATGCGTGGAACTTACCACAATTTGAAATCATTACTAGAGGAAGTTACAACATAGCAAGCAAGTTGATTGCTACCTTAGATTTCAAATTAGAAACAGGCCGTAAAGCGCAAGTTTTTGACACAACTTTAGAAGGAATTGAAGAGCAAGACGGAGTTTACTACAAGAAACTAGGCGTTATTCCAGATTTAAACATAGGAGTAGAATTTAGATACAGCAAAAGACTTTCCATTTGGGCAAGCTTTAACAACATCGCTTCTATCCGCTACAGACAATGGTATGATTATCCAGTGAATGGATTCCAAGGAATGGCAGGAATTACGTTTAGATTTTAAAAAGAAATTGAAAACGCAGCAGTTCGTCAGTCTATCAATGAAAGTACAAAATGTCTAAAAAATGAATGACTTGCAAGGCATTGAAAATGAAAACGAAGTTTGAGTTTTCACATCTACTGAGCATTGAAAATGAGAACGAAGTTTGAATTTTCACCTCTACTGAACATTGAAAATGAAAACGAAGTTTGAATTTTCAACTCTACTGAACATTGAAAATGAAAACGAAGTTTGAGTTTTCAACTCTACTGAATATTGAAAATGAGAACGACAGGAGCATACTTTAGTATGTGACTTAGTTCAAAATTCTTCAATAACACAGCAGTTCGTCAGTCTATCAATGAAAGTACGGTACGTTTCAAAAATGAATGAAATGCAAGGCATTGAAAATGAAAACGAAGTTTGAG
>DATJCX010000042.1:0-28331 GCA_035497735.1 Brumimicrobium sp.
GAAAATATTAAAAGTCCGTTTGATGATTTATAGAGATTTATGGTTATATTTGAAATTGTTAACTTTTATCAAATAAGTTGGGTTTTGGGTCGGACTCCGTCAACTAATCCAACCTTTTGGTAGGTTATAAGTAAGTTGTGCATAATGTAAAAAGCCAACCGCACAAACATCACATTTGGTCTTTGCCGACACGAAAGCCAACGCTGAAAAAACCAAAAGAGCTGTTTTTTGCCAACGCACAAATAAAAAACAATCCAAAATTCTTGCTTTACAAAATTTGACAAGGTATATTTGACACTTACTGTCAAGTAATAATATTCAAATGGAAACAATCGGACAGATTTTACGGAATAAAAGACAAGCTCTCGGACTTCTTTTGAGACAAGTTTCAGCTTATGTCGATATTGACCAAGCCATATTAAGCAAAATAGAAAGAAACGAGCGAAAACCAACCAAAGAAATGTTGGAAAAACTTGCGGAAATACTAAAACTCGATAAAGATGAATTATTGATACAATTTATTAGCGACAAAATTGCTTATGAAATTGCAGATGAAGATTGTGCTGGGAAAGTCTTAAAAGCCGCCGAGAAAAAAATTAAATATTTAAAATCTCTTTCAATTCAAAATTAAATATGAGAACATTAACAAGCGATACAGAAAACACAAGCGTAGTTGAAGAACCTCAATTAACAGTAAAATTCTATGCCAAAGAAATCACCAAAAAGGAAAGTGAAAAGGATAAAGAAACCTTAAATATGCTTTCCCTATTTTCAGGTTGTGGTGGAATGGATTTAGGATTTGAAGGGGATTTTTCAGTTTTAAAATCATCAGTAAATGAAGTTTTGAATCCAGATTTTATAAACAAAGAATTTGACAATAATTTTGTTCAACTAAATAAAACACGCTTTAAGACAGTTTTTGCCAACGACATTTTAAAAGACGCAAGAAACGCTTGGGTAAATTATTTTTCAAAAAGAGGACACAACGCAGAAGATTACCAAACAGACAGCATCGTAGACTTAGTGAAACTTCATCAAAATGGAACAAAAGTTTTTCCCGACAATATAGATATTGTAACAGGAGGTTTTCCTTGTCAAGACTTTAGTATTGCTGGAAAAAGAAAGGGCTTTGAATCTCATAAAAACCATAAAGGAGAAATAAATACAAAAACTTGTGCGACAGAAGAAACTCGTGGCAAACTTTATATGTGGATGAAAGAGGTAATTGAAATAACCCAACCGAAAATTTTCGTCGCAGAAAATGTAAAGGGCTTGGTTAACCTCTCAAATGTAAAAGACATTATTCAAAATGATTTTTCTAATGCTGGAGACAATGGGTATTTGGTTCTTAACCCTCGTGTTTTACACGCAGCAGATTATGGTGTTCCACAATCAAGAGAACGAGTTTTCTTTATTGGAATCAAAAAATCTGCATTAAAAAGGTCTGCCCTTGAACAATTAGAAAAAGAAACTATTTCGGACAAATATAATCCCTACCCAAAACCAACTCACGCGTACACTACAGATGGAGAGGATTTAAAACGGCACGTAGATTTAAAAGAACTTTTTGAAAATCTTGAAGAACCAGAAAAATCAAAGGACCTATCTCATATGTTTTATTCAAAAGCGAAATTTATGGGTAAACATTGTCAAGGTCAAATAGAAATAAAGCCAGATGGGATTAGTCCAACAATAAGAGCTGAACATCACGGAAATATTGAGTTCAGAAGATTATCCGAAAAAAATGGAGGAATACTAACAGAGGAACTTTCAAAAGGATTAAAAGAAAGACGATTAACACCAAGAGAATGTGGCTTAATTCAAACTTTTCCACCTGACTATGAATTTGTAATCGCAAATAAACAAGGTCGTAAAGGTTCATATTTGGTAAGTCCATCCAAAGCGTATAAAGTAATTGGTAATGCTGTTCCACCACTACTCGCCTACAATTTAGCAAAGAGAATAGAAAACGTTTGGGATTTATATTTTAAAAAATAATGGTAGTATCAGTCAATTCAGAACCACACAAAAGTGAGTTCAACACTTTATTAAATTCCACAATCATAGAATTAAATGCGCAAGCAAAGAAATCTCCCAAAGAGATTGAACAATTAAGAGGAAACAAACTTGAACCTTATGTGTGTGGGCTAATGTCAGAATTAGCAGAAGGTACAAGTTTTGAAGGCTCTATTGTAGAATGGGGAGGGCAGAAATTTCCAGATATAGTTGCCAATAAATTTTACGGGATAGAGGTCAAAACCACCACCAAGAACCATTGGAAAACTACGGGAAACAGTGTTTTAGAATCAACAAGAATAGAGGACGTCGAACGTATATTTATGCTTTTCGGCAAACTGGGAGAACCAATTGAATTTAAATGCAGAGCCTATGAAGAATGTTTATCAGAAGTCGTTGTAACACATTCACCAAGATATTTAATTGATATGAACTTGGAGAAAGGCAAAACGATTTTTGACAAAATCAATACACCTTACGACACTTTAAGAAAAAAAGACAATCCTATTAAACCAATTACAGATTATTATAAGAGCAAACTAAAGCCTGGACAAGATTTATGGTGGATTCAAGACACCGAAAAAGCGAGTAATCTTGTTATAAACATTTGGAATAATTTATCTTCCATTGAACAAAACTATTTTGTAAATACTGGAATGGTATTGTTTCCAGAGATTTTAGGACATCGTCAAGATAAATATAGTCGTTTTGCTATTTGGTTAGTGAAAAACGAAGGGGTCGTTTGTCCAAACGTTAGAGATGCTTTTACTGCAAAAGGAAGAGCGGATATTTTACTGAATAATAAGAAATATAAACAAGTTCCAAGAGTATTTATAAATTTATTCGAAAATATCAATTCTATAATTGAAATTTTAGTAAATACTTCAGCAGTAGAATTATCAGAATATTGGAATGAAAAAACCACCGAAAAGAAAAAAATTATGGATTGGATTGATATTGTTTCAATAAACTCAAAATCTGTAATGGGGGCAAAACACTTGGAAATAAAAAAAATGCTGACAGAATTAATATTTTAAAAAAGATGCCACTTCAAAAAACAATACACATTTGCAATTCACTACGGCCACCACACAAGCCAAAAATTGCAAAAGAGTATGTTTTCCAACGCTATAAGCAGAACGAATAAGAAGTACGGAAACACAACATTGTATAAGCGTAATGCGGGATTTATTGCTAAATTTAACATTTCGTCACACAATAAAATTATGATTAGAATGAA
Organism: Brumimicrobium sp.; assembly: GCA_035497735.1. Lineage (GTDB taxonomy): Bacteria > Bacteroidota > Bacteroidia > Flavobacteriales_D > Crocinitomicaceae > Brumimicrobium. The sequence continues at coordinate 3,257 of DATJCX010000042.1, forward strand.
TATATCGTCTTCGCAAACCCGCACTACGCTTATACTAGACCGTTGTGCGTCAGTGTGAAAAACCGAACAAACATAAAACTAACGATTAATAATATAAATTGAATGACTGAATACGAGAAGTTTAAGAAGTTACTAGAGTATTTTGTTGCACATCTTGAATTTTGTGTTTCTAACCAAAAATTTGGGGAGGGCTACGAAACATATATTAAGGAGATTAAAAATTTCAAACGCGGTGGTCAAGGACATAAAGAACAACAAATTCAAAACCAAATAAAAGATTGGGAAACATATGACAATGGAACGATTTGCATTAATGTAAACCCAACTACTTATCAAGGCGGAGGTACTTATTTGAATTGGAAACATACAGCTATTAATGTCAACGCAGAATGGGAGGATAAAAAGATTGTAAGCTTAAAAATAATGAAAGATTCTTATCCTCTAATTAATGCCAAACACGTAATTACAATAAGTGTTAGCGACCTTGGTTTATTCGATAAGCAAGAACCGAATGAACAGCTAACAACATTTTTTAATAAATTTAATGAGCTAATCATTCAATGGAACGAAGAACAAAAAAGCAACTATGAAATGAAGCAAATACAACCTTATATAGATTTACTTAAATCAAACAAAAACATTATCCTTACAGGTGCACCAGGGACAGGTAAAACATATTTAGCGAAGCAAATTGCAAAACAAATGATTGGGGTAAAAACCGATGAGGAATTAGAAGAAAGCGGACAATTTAATTTTATACAATTTCACCCATCTTATGACTACACAGACTTTGTTGAAGGGCTCAGACCGACACCACCTGATGAAAACGGAATAATTGGGTTTGAATTAAAAAATGGAATATTTAAAGAGTTCTGTAAAAAGGCTTTAGACGTTGAGGCGGTTAACATCCAAAAAATAGACGATTTTTCAATTAGTGGTTATGAACAATACTTAAATGCGTTAGGATTAAACTCAAAGACAATAAATAACTATAGACTAAGAATCGAACAATTACTTGGAACAAAGGAGATAACATCAAAAAAAGAAATAGTTGAACTTGAAATATACAAATCATTAGATGAGATATGTGATAACTTAGACTCCATTAAAGATTTTGATGATAGCAATAAAATGCATCGCCAATTTACTTCATCTGTATCCAACTTAATAAATTTCAGAAATTCATTATTAACAAATAAAAAAAGTTCGTCCAAAGAAAAACCAGACTTTGTATTTGTAATTGACGAAATAAACAGAGGTGAAATTTCAAAAATATTTGGAGAATTATTCTTTTCCATTGACCCAAGTTATAGAGGTAAAAAAGGTTCAGTTAAGACGCAATATTCAAACTTACACAACGATGAAAAAGAGGTTTTTTATGTACCCGAAAATGTTTACATAATCGGCTCAATGAATGACATAGACAGAAGCGTTGAAAGCTTTGATTTTGCAATGCGAAGACGTTTCACTTGGATAGAGATTACAGCAGAACAAAGTGCAGAAAATATGAATTTGCCAAACGACATTAAAGAAAGAATGTTGAAGTTAAACAATCAAATTTCTGAAACAGATGGACTTAATCCTTCTTACCACATTGGGGCAGCATACTTCTTAGATGCAAACGGTAATGCAAGACAAGATACAGACAACATTTGGAATTTGAGAATTGAGCCACTATTGAAAGAATATTTGAGGGGTATGCCTGATAGCATTGAGAAAATTGAACTTTTGAAAAATGCCTTTATAGCCTAATGAGAACAACGGATAACAATGGCGGAAAAAGTATTGATAAATTTGACAATCTAAACATTGAGGATTTATCAGCTATCGCAAATAAAAACCTTTTAGATTTACAAAAAGAAAATCCTGATTTGCTTGTTTTTCCTCATTCATTTGGAAAATACAAAGATGATGTTGAAAAGTCTCATATTTTTTCACTAGACAACGAACGCTTGACTACATATAATTTAATGGGATTTGTTGGACGAAATTCTACACAGTTAACTATTTCATCTCGTTTCGCAAAAGATGAAAACAGCGACTATTTTTTACACTATATGTTGCAAAAAGTCTTTTCAATTAACCTTTTAAAATTTGACCAAACACCAAATAAAGAGAATATTTGGGATTTTCTTCTTTATCTTTTTCCACATTATCTCAAAAAAGCCTATTCCCAAGGAATCTACAAAGCATATAAAAAGGAAGAATACAACGACACAAACGTTAAGGGAATTATTGATGTTAAACGCCACATTCTTAGAAATATTCCGTTTACAGGAAAAATAGCTTACACAACAAGAGAGCACAGCTATAATAATAACTTAACACAACTAATTAGGCACACTATTGAGCACATAAGAACTCACCCTTATGGCAGTGGAGTACTGACGGGCGACAGTGAACTAATAGACATTGTGAGTGAATTTGTTTTTGTAACTAATAAGACATACAATGGTAATTCGAGACAAAAGATTATTACAGCCAATTTAAAACCAGTTACTCATCCTTATTTTACTGAGTATTCTGCATTGCAAAAAATCTGCTTAAAAATTCTTCGTCACGAGAAAATTACATTTGGTAAAGAAAAAGATAAAATTTTCGGTTTGTTGTTTGATGGTGCTTGGCTTTGGGAAGAGTATCTTAATACCATTCTAAAAGAAAACTTCATTCATCCAGAAAACAAAACAGGTAAACACAGACATTATCTATTTGAAAACAATCGACAATCCATATTTCCTGATTTTATCAGCAAGATAGAACCAAAATCAGTTGGGGATGCAAAGTATATTCCTTTAGACAGACAACAATCATACTCGGAAAATTCTGAAAAAGCTACAAGCATATACTACAAGACAATTGCGTATATGTATCGGTTTAGTTCAAAAAATGGTTTTTTAATCTTTCCAAGACAAGACACGAGTTTTTTTGAAACATACCGCATAAAAGAGACAGACGGAACACTAAAGAAAATTGGACTTGCAATTCCACAAACGACAGAAAACTTTAAAGAATATATTAGAACAATGAACGTAAATGAAGAAGAATTGAGACAACATTTATGGACAGAAAAAACACCGAGCGCACAACAAGTGGTTTGAACGCAAGAGCGGGTAAACCGCTTCGATTAACATTTTGTGGTATATTTGACGTGTCGGCTCCGATTATTGTTTAGTGGGGGAAATCCGCTCCTGCGTCAAGCCACAAAACCGTTAGCGGCAACCTTATCAAAACTGCGACCAACAAAGATAGAATGGAAAATATTGACATTGAGAAAGTAGCAATAAATGACATTGACCAATTACAAAAAATTGGACGACAAACTTTTTACGAAACATTTTCTGAAAGTAACACCGAAGAAAATATGGAAAGTTATTTAGAAAATGGTTTTTCGACTGACAAATTAAAAACTGAACTGAATGACAAAAACGCAGAATTTTATTTTGCGAAAATTGACGAAAAAATAATTGGATATTTAAAACTGAACTTCGGACAATCTCAAACCGAACTAAAAGACGACAAAGCTCTAGAAATTGAAAGAATTTATGTTCTCAAAGAATTTCACGGAAAAAAAGTTGGCCAAATTCTATATGACAAAGCAATCGAAATAGCCAAAAACAAAAATGCGGATTATATTTGGTTAGGAGTTTGGGAAGAAAATCCGAGAGCAATAAATTTTTATAAAAAGAATGGTTTTGTAGACTTTGACAAGCATATTTTTAAACTTGGAAATGACGAACAAACAGACATTATGATGAAACTAAAACTAACGAATTAAACAACGCAAAAAAGGCAGCCGCTAACCACGGACTCTAATCATTCATTTGGAATTTCAGAAAACAAGTTAAATAGGGAGTTTGAAAGCTTAAAACTTTTACAGGAATGAAAGGCGTCTTTAAGTTTGACCCAAACGCCATAGAAAAAGCTAAGTTTAATATCTGTATAGAGGCTTCAACCGTTCATACTGGAAACGAAAAAAGAGATGCACATTTGCGAGACCCTGATTTCTTTGAAGTGGAAAAGTATCCAGAAATTTGTTTTACATCTTCAACTGTTATAAAGACTGAAAAAGGATATTTAACAAAGGGAAAACTTACGATTCATGGGGTAACTAAAGAAGTGGAAATTCCATTTACTTTTGAAAATAACACTTTTGTGGGAACGATTTCTATTGAAAGACTTGATTACAAATTAGGTGAAGACTTTGGTTCACTAGAGGTAGGAAAGACCGCTACAGTAACAATTACTTGTGTTGTAAATTAGTGGTGAATTTTTAAATAGTTGACTTTTAAAAGGAAAATTATTATATTTACTTTATGTATTTATTCATTGGTATAATAGCTTTTATTGTCATTGCCCTAATTTTCTTATGGGTTATCTACAATAAACTTATCGCAGCTCGAGAGTCTGTAAAGGAAGCTTTGGGCGGAATTGACGTTCAACTTAAAAAGAGATTTGAGCTGATTCCTCAACTTGTAGAAATTGTGAAAGGGTACAGTAGTTACGAAGAGGATATGTTTAAGAAAGTAACTTCTATGCGAACTGCTGGAAGTGATGATATATCACAGATAGCCAAAGAAGATGCTGGACTGAATTTAGTGAGTCATTCGCTTAAAGTGACCGTTGAAAACTATCCAGATCTTAAAGCTAATGAGCATTTCTTAGAGTTGATGAGGGAGTTGGCTAAAATCGAAGATGAACTCGCCATGTCAAGACGTTATCTGAATGGAACTATTAGAGATTATAATACAGCTATAGGTATCTTTCCTAATAATCTCCTAGCAGGAACTTTTGGATTTATAGAAAGAAGTTTCTATGAAATTGAATCGTTTGAACGTGAACCTCAAAAAATATTTGAATAATGAGAATTCTAGTATTCCTTACTTTTTTTAGCTTTTATTCTATAGCTTTTGCTTTTGACTATGAGAAAATCCAGTCCTTTCATAGCAATATTCATGTGCAAGCGGATGGGAGTGTTTTGGTTACAGAAAAAATTCAAGTACTAGCTTTGGGTAATAATATCAAAAATGGAATCTATCGTGATCTTCCCATTAATTTTCATTTGCCAGAAGGAGTGAAACGTCAATCTTTAAAAGTGCTAAGCGTTAAGAAAAATGAGAAGGCCGAAAAGTATAGAACTGAAACAGAAGCAGGGAGAGTTCGAATTTATATTGGTTCTGAAGGAAAGCCGTTGACGAATGGAAGTTTTACCTACGAAATAAGTTATTCACTCGACCGTACAGTTTATTGTAATGATACTGTTTGCCAAGTTATGTGGAACGTGAATGGGAATCATTGGAATTTTGAGATAGATAGCTTGTCGGCAACTATTTCTACGCCTATGAATACAGAAATTCTAAGTTTTGACGGTTGGACAGGGCAGAAGGGAGAGTCAGAACAAAAAGATTTTACTACTACTGAATTAGCTTCAGATAAACTTATGTTTACAACTGGAAAGATTGCGCCAGGTAGTAACTTGACTGTCTTGATTGCTTTTAACCCAGGCGTGATGACAGAAGCTTCCTTAACTACCCAATTCATTTACTTTTATCGTGACCATTCACTATTTGTTTTGGGAGGTTTGGGCTTACTTATTTCCTTTATTATTAACTATATCTTGTGGTCGAAGTTTGGTAGAGATCCTCGTAAAGGGACTATTATTCCACAGTTTTATCCGCCAGAAGATTGGAGTCCAGCAGAGGTTTTATTTTTGTTGAATGAAGGAATGGCAGACAATAAAATGTTTGCTTCTCAATTGTTACAACTTGCCGTAAAAGGTCATATTAAAATCCAAAAAGAAAATCCAGATAGTAAAAAAAGTGCCTTTGTGATAACTTATACTGATAAGTCTGCAAATAAGAAAGAATTAACAAAGTTAGAGCAAGGCTTTTTAAGGGAACTTCTCGGTATCAAAAATAGCCTTGTTATTGACAAGAAATACAACGAAAATGTTTCCAAAGCGCATAAATATTTAATTACAGAAATAGGAAAGAAACAAGCAGGGCTTTACTTTAATAAGAACCTGAAGCTCATTCCACTTCAGTATATAGTGCCATTAATATCAATTATTGGAATGGCATATCATTTCCAAAAATATGATGGACCAGGTTGGACTATATTCGTTTTTATTATCTTGATGCTAGTCATGAATATTGTTTTCCTAAAACTTTTCTATCAGCCTACAAAAGAAGGTCGTAAGATGTTGGATCATATTCTTGGTTTGGAAAGATATATCAAGTATGCAGATGAACTTCGAATTCAAGCGACAAACAAGCCTGATATGAACTTCGAGTATTATGAGAAAAACTTACCGTATGCTGTAGCTTTCGGGAAAGTAGATGAATGGGGAAAGAAGTTTAATCCGCAAGAAATAGAAGTAAATTACCTGGCTAGTAACTATTACATTAAGGGATCATCTTATAGAAGTTTAGCCTATATGGGAGCACTTGCAGCTGCCTCTTCAGCCGCTACAATTCCGCCATCATCAGGTTCGTCAGGAGGAGGTTTTTCGAGTGGTGGTGGTTTTTCTGGAGGTGGAGCAGGAGGCGGCGGCGGCGGTGGCTGGTAACTTTTTCCCAGTCCATTCTATTATCGGAGCGAACTTTATCAAGTACACTTAATTTCAAATGTACTATTGTCCTTGTGATAAGTTTTCTATTTTTGTATTTCTTATCATCGTTTTGTTTAAATTCTATGGGTGTTTATTAATTTTTTGATAGGAAATAAAGTTACGGTAAAAATGAAAAATACAGACAGTCAGAAACTTTTAAGGTCACTCGTTTTAAAAGATGCCGTAGGTATTGGTTTAGGTGCAATAATTGGAGCAGGTATTTTTGTAGTAATAGGAATTGCGGCTGGAGTTTCAGGACCAGCATTTCTTGTAGGTCTTTTGATTGCAGGAATTATCGCTACGTTTAATGCTTTAAGTTCTGCACAATTAGCAGCTAAGTACCCACATTCAGGAGGAACTTACGAATATGGATACATTTTATTGAATCCTTTTTTAGGATTTTCAGCCGGTTGGATGTTTCTGGTAAGTAAGCTGGCTGGGGCTGGCTTTGTTGCCTTAGGTTTTGGTAGTTATTTCTACCAATTGGTACCGATTGCATCACCGATGACCTTCTCCATTCTTGCAATATTTTTATTAACTGCTGCCAATTTCTTTGGAATTAAGAAGGCAGGTGTTTTAAACCTGATAATTGTTACGATAACCTTATTTTCATTAACATACTTGGCTTTTAGCGGTATTCCAGCAATTCATTTTGAAAACTTCAAACCATTCGCGCCATTTGGAATTTCTGGTATTGCAGAAGCAGCAGCATTGTTATTTTTCGCTTTTACTGGTTACGGAAGAATAGCAACACTTGCCGAAGAAGTGGAGGAGCCCAAGAAAAACATTCCAAAAGCTATTATTATAACAATCATTACAGCGATTCTCCTTTATATGCTAATTGCAGTTGTAGCAATCGGTGTTATCGGAACTAAAAAAATGGCCATCAGCGCTTCACCCTTGCAAGTTGTTGCTAATGCACTTAGTACTCCAGGAGTCAACGTTATTATAACGATTGGAGCATCTACTGCAATGTTAGGTGTTTTACTGAGTCAAATTCTAGGAATAAGTCGTGTAATGCTAGCAATGGGGAGAAGAAATGATTTGCCACCTTTCTTTAAAGCCATACATGAAAAATATCACGTTCCTCATATTGGTATACTCTTTACTGGTTTAATAATTCTAGCACTTACTCTTTTCGGTTCCTTCGAATTCATCGTAAGAGCTGCTACTTTTACAATTCTGCTTTATTACAGCATCACCAATATTGCGGCACTTAAACAACCGAAGTTAGATAGAATGTACGGAAGAATGATTCCTCTTTTAGGATTGTTAGGATGTATTGCAATGTCAGTTTCTTTACCTTTAAACGTGATGCTTTCAGGTGTTGGATTGCTCTTGACGGGATTTGTTATTCGATATTTGCTCCATAGAGTTTATAAATAACATTGAAAGTTTATCAAGCACTTTCCTTAATAAACTAGAAAGCTGTTTGCTTAAGTATATACAAGAGTGTTTTACTCACGTTATAAAATTGTCGTTTTTTCTGAGTAAGTCACGAAATGACAGGTCTAAATACTTCCTTAATCGAAATATAAGAAGTAATATGCCTCAACATTATCAAGATATGTTCCGTTGAATCCAGCATCTAAAATTCGCTGCGTGTAGGAATCATTACCGCTATAAATAATATCTTGCCATTATAATTTCCGATAGGAGACATTTGGTAGGTGTCAGTCTCAAACTTTTCTTTAAAGATATTTTTTTGTTTTTTAATAACTAAAGGGAGAATTTCATTTTTAGTCAAAAAAAAAGCATCGACTTAAATAATCGATGCTTTATCTTTATCAGAGTGATCCCGCTGGGATTCGAACCCAGGACCCTTACATTAAAAGTGTAATGCTCTACCAGCTGAGCTACGGAATCTAAAATCTTTATGTTTTATTACAAGGACCGTTGTCCTTTGTTTTGTAATCGTCTTGCGGGTGCAAATATACATGCATTATTTGAATTGACAAGCACTTTTTAAAACTATTTTTCAAAAAAATGAAAAATAATTTGTTATCGTCTGATTATTAGGGAGAAAAAAAATAATTTTTTTTCAAAAAAAGAATCAATAGTTTAATATTACATTTGTAGTATGCAAAATGGGATTGTTTTTCTAATTGGATTTATGGGAGTAGGGAAGACGACGTTGGGTAAGAAACTAGCGAATCGTTTAAATGTTCCCTTTATAGATATCGATACGGAAATAGAAAAGAAAAATGAATTGTCGATTTCTGACTATTTTGAAAGGTTTGGAGAAAGTTCTTTTAGAGAAGAGGAAACAAAAATACTTGAAGAAGTTATTCGGGCAAACAATAAAGTTATCGTCTCCGTAGGAGGCGGTTTACCCTGTTTTAATCGAAATATGGAACGAATGAACAGTGCAGGAATAACATGTTATTTAAGAAGACCTGCTAAAGAATTGTTTCAACGCCTAAAGAATGCCAAAACAAAGCGACCATTAATCGCTAACTTAAATGAGGTGGAATTGTTAAGCTTTATAGAAGAGAAGTTAACTGAAAGGGAAGAATTCTACCTACAATCAAAGATAATCATAGGTAGAGATCAACAAAATGTCGGCAGTATGGTTGAAGTTCTTGAAGGAAAGTCCTGAAACTTAATGTGAAAACTATTCTTTATTTCATGATGCGTAAATGTTTTGCATATAGTAAAGCAAACATTCCTGCAACTATCATGTAAAATACGATGTTTAAATTCGGTATTAAAGCCGAAGGTGCAACAATATACATTACCATAACAGGTAAGAAGCTGTATAAAATATAAAGATGGAATCCGATTTTCTTTAAAGAGAATAGGAAAAATAAACTGACAGCTCCAACTAGGAAAGTAATGATTAATAATACCGCATTCAAATAGAAAGTATTCTCGTTGACGTAAATGCTGTAGTTGATAACCTGCTCTACCATTTGTATTAAAGTTTCTCCAGCTCCCTGACTTTTCAAGGTTGCTACAGACTCGTATAGGTTTTGTAAGCCTTCGTCAAGCTTTTCTTCTGATAAAGGTCCTGCTATATAGGAGCGGATCGATGTCCATAAACTTGAAAGAATATTGGCTGCACTTAAACTAAGTAAAATGATCAGTCCGCGCGGTCTTTTCTCTTCCTTGTTTTCGAAGTTTTCTGGAGAATGTTCTAATGGATTCATTATATTGATGTATTATGTAAAGATTGAATGAATTTTTTACTTGCTCTTAAATGAACCGACATATATTCGTCTTCATTGATAAATGGAACAACTCCTCGGAAGCCCTTATGTAAGGTTCTTAAGGTTGAACTTGTTTTGTCAACTCCTCTAAACTCTAGTGCTTGTGCGCCTGTCATTAGTTCAATTCCCAATATTTGCCAAACATTCTCAATAACTCTGTAAAGTTTTGTCGCAGCATTTGCTCCCATACTTACATGGTCTTCTTGTCCGTTAGATGAATCTATGGAATCCACAGAAGCTGGCGTACAAAGTTGCTTGTTTTGACTCACAATTGACGCTGCTGTGTATTGAGCAATCATAAAACCACTATTTAGCCCTGGTTTTGCCACTAAGAATGCTGGAAGTCCTCTGAAACCTCCGTTTAATTTGTATATTCTTCTTTCTGAAATGCTGCCAATCTCAGCAAATGCAATCGCTAGGAAGTCCATCGTTATTGCTAGCGGTTGCCCATGGAAGTTTCCAGCTGAAACGATTAAGTCTTCGTCTGGGAAAATAGTAGGATTGTCTGTAACAGCATTGATTTCTCTGGTAATGATTTGCTCGGCATAGTCTAAAGCATCTATACTTGCACCAATTACCTGTGGAACACATCTAAAACTGTAAGGGTCTTGAACTTCTACCTTGTGTTGTTTGATTAATTCACTTCCTTCTAATATTTCACGAATCGCTTTGGCTGTTTCAATCTGTCCTTGTTGATTTCTAATGTTATTAACCGAAGGTGTGAATGGGTCAATTCTTCCATCAAAAGCCTCAAGAGTCATCGCTACGTTTAAATGTGCTTGTTCGATAATCTTTTTACCTTCATAAACGGCATGTGCTAAATAAGCACTCATAAATTGCGTTCCGTTTAGTAAGGCTAAACCTTCTTTGGATTGAAGTTGAATAGGAGACAAGTTCAACTCTTTGTAAACATCAACTGTGTTTCTTCTTTCTCCCTTCCAATACACTTCCCCTTCACCAATAATCGCTAGAGAAATATGGGCCAAAGGTGATAAGTCTCCAGAGGCGCCTAAACTCCCTTGTTCATAAACAACTGGAATGATATTGTTGTTGTAAAAGTAAATTAAACGTTCTACAGTTTCAACTTGTACACCTGAATGTCCATAGTGTAAACCGATTGCTTTTAGCAGCATCATTGTTTTTACTATGTTTTGAGGGGCTTCATTTCCTGTTCCACAAGCGTGTGAACGAACAAGGTTGTATTGAAGTGTAGCTAAATCAGTTTTGGAAATAGATTGGTTGTATAAAGAACCAAATCCTGTGTTTATTCCGTAAATGTTACCTTCGAAATTTTCCATCTTGTTGTCAAGATAGCTGCGACACTTTTGTATCGATTCTCTGGCTTCTTCACCAAGTTCTACTTGACCATTCGATAAAATGAACTGAAATAATTCATCTATGTTGAATTGTTGCTGATTTAAGACTAATCTACTCATTATCTACAATGTTTTTTATAAAATTCTTCTACTGAAATTGTTTCTTGTTCTCCACTTGTCATGTCTTTTACGGTAAGTGAATTCGTTGCCAACTCACTTTCTCCAATGACAACGGTATATTGTGCGTTCTTATCATCGGCATATTTGAATTGCTTCTTTAATTTTGCTGCCTCTGGATAAATTTCTGCGACAATTCCTAAGTCTCTAATCTTTTTAAGAATTGGCAAAGCAAAGTCTGCTTCCTTTTCTCCAAAATTGATGAATAAGAATTGTATTTTTTGGTTGATATCGTCTGGGAATAATTCTAGCTCGGATAATACGTCGTAAATTCTATCCGCACCAAAGGAAATTCCAACTCCTGAAAGTCCTTTTAAACCAAATAATCCTGTAAGGTCGTCGTATCTACCACCACCACAAATTGAGCCCATTTGAACGCTGTTTGCGGTAACTTCAAAGATTGCTCCTGTATAATAGTTTAACCCTCTTGCTAGGGTGATGTTGAACTCTAATTTGGCACTTTTCAAACCTAAAAGTGCTGTTTTTTCAAAAACGAATTCTATCTCTTCCAATCCCTTTTTACCAACTTCACTATCTTTTAAGAAGTCGCGCATGAATTCAATCATTTTCTCGTTGTCACCTTTCATACTCAGTAAAGGTGTGATTTGAGTAATGGCTTGCAGACCAACTCCCTTTTCTTGCAGTTCTTTGATGACTCCTTCTTCCCCGATTTTATCTAATTTATCAATCGCTACAGTGATGTCGATAATTTTATCTTTTTCACCAATAATCTCTGCTATTCCCGATAGAATCTTTCTATTGTTGATGTGAATGGTGAAGTCAGGAACTTTAAGATTCGAAAGTACTTCATCCACTATTTGAATGAAATCTACTTCAAAAAGCAAAGAGTCACTTCCTACAACGTCAACGTCGCACTGATAAAATTCTTGATATCTTCCTTTTTGCGGTCTATCTGCTCTCCAAACGGGTTGAATTTGGTATCTTTTAAATGGAAAAACAAGGTCGTTTTGGTATTGTACTACAAATCTCGCAAAAGGTACTGTTAAGTCGTATCTCAATGCTTTCTCAGATAAAGAATTCGCAAAACGCGGTAAATTTTCTTCCTCTAAAGCATTTAAATCAACTTTTTTTAACTTATTACCTGAGTTTAAAATTCTGAAAATTAACCTGTCACCTTCTTCTCCATATTTCCCCATCAAAGTCGATGAATGCTCAAAAGATGGAGTTTCAATAGGGGAGAAACCGTATTTTTTAAATACCGTTTTAATCGTATCAAATATATAATTCCTTCTATTGACTTGGAAGGGTAAGTAATCTCTTGTTCCTTTTGGAATACTTGGTTTTTCTGCCATTTTAAAAGTTGTTTCTACAAAAATAATAATTCATTATTGAAATGAGATAAAGAAATTTTTTTTTCTCTATTCAAAAGCGTTGGCTAATTTACTTTGGATAAATTCGCCGAATACAGGTAGCACTTTCATTTCGCCTTTAGCAGCGTTTATAATTCCGATTACAGCTAGAATTAAAAAGAGGATATTTATTAAGTTGCCACTTATTGAGATGATGGATAAATTAGTCAATAGGTTACTAATTACCACAATCACGGCTTGGATTATTCCAAGACCTAAGCCTTGTCTTAAGTGAAAAGCTCCAAAGCGTTTTTCTTTCCCTTCTTTTGGTGCGTTCATGATGAAAGCAATGATAAATCCAATAAGAGTGATGTACGCGATAATACCTATTGCTGTATTCTTTTCTTTCATCTGTTGCCGAATTTTATACTATAAAAAAAGCCCACTTTTAGGTGAGCTTTATTAAAGTTTTGTTTATTCTTTATTTTTCGTCATTGTCTTCTATGATCTCTGCACCCGGTGTAAGGATACGACCACAATGTTCACAAGCGATAATTTTCTTTTTAGAAACAATATCAATTTGTCTTTGTGGTGGAATCTTATTGAAACATCCTCCGCAAGAATCTCTATCGATTGGAACTACAGCTAAACCATTCTTCATACTGTTTCTCAATCTATCGTATGCCGCTATTAGGTGAGCGTCTAATTGCTTGTAAGCTTTTTCAGCTTTCTTTTGCAATTTCTCTTCATCCTTTTCAGTTTCTGCAACGATACCATCTAATTCTAATTTCTTAGCTTCAAGATCTGAAATACGTCCAACTAATTGTTGCTTTACATCATCTAAAACAACTTTCTTGTGGTCAATTTGAGCTTTCGATTCTTTGATTCGCTTATCGTGTAATTGAATCTCTAATTCTTGGTACTCAATTTCTTTATTGATAGACTCGAACTCACGGTTATTTCTAACATTGTTTTGTTTCTCTTTGTATTGAAGGATTGCTCCTTGAGCATCTTTTTGTGCATTCTTTCTGTTAGAAATATCTACATCAATCTCTTTAAGTTCATCAGAAAGCTTTTGAATTCTCTTCTCTAAGTTCGCTACATCTGCTTCTAGATCTTCAACTTCTAAAGGTAATTCTCCTCTAATTGTTAAAATACGGTCGATTTCAGAATGAATTGCTTGAAGGTTTACTAATGCTTCTAAGCGTTCAGCTACTGTTGCTTTTGTCTTAGCTGTTGATTTTGTTGCCATATATGCTAAAAATATTTAATAGGATTCGTATTTACATTCCCCAAATGGAATGCAAAGTTAATAAAATTTTTCTTCAATAATGCAAGAATTAAATGCGGAGTATATTGTTCGCTCTCAAAATGACCGATATCGGCGATGATGATTTGCTTGTCTGCATCAAAGAACTCATGGTATTTGAAGTCTCCAGTGATGTATATATCTGCCCCAGATTTTTTTGCATTTTCTAGTAAAAAACTTCCAGAACCACCACAGAAAGCGATTTTCTTAATCGTTTTATGGATAATTTCAGTGTGTCGAATGACTCCACAGTTGAAAATTGTCTTGATATGCGTCAAAAATTCTTTGGTATTCATCTCATTTTCTAATTCCCCAACCATTCCAGCGCCTTCGTCTTGATTTTGATTGGTGATAGGATAAACTTCATGCGCTACTTCTTCATAAGAATGTGCTTTTTTCATCGCTTGAACGATTGCATGTTCTTTGTGAGAAGGAATTAAGATTTCAATGCGTAACTCTTCTAGTTTTTCCGGCTTTCCAATTGAGCCTTCACTTGGATTTGCTTCAGGTCCCGGAGTGAATGAGCCAGTACCAATGCTTTGGAAACTACAGTTCTCATAAGCTCCAATATTTCCGCCGCCTGCTTTAAAAATGGCGTCAATGACCTGTTGACTGTCTTTTTGTGGACAGAAAAACACTAGTTTTCGTAAGGTATTACTCGATGGAACGAGGATTTTTGGATTCTTCAAACCAATTCGTTGTGCAATTTCATAATTGACCCCCAGTTTGTAATTGTCCAAATTCGTATGTATTGCGTAAATGGCAATGTCATTCTTAATGGCTTTGATAACGGTTCGTTCAACATAGTTTTTACCGTTCAATTGCTTTAAGCCTTTGAAAACAATCGGGTGATGAGCAATGATAAGATTCGCACCTTTTTCTATCGCTTCGTCTATCGTCGCTTCTATACAGTCTAGTGAAAGTAATACTCCTGTAACTTTCATGTCTGGCTGACCAACAATTAAGCCTGAATTATCGTAAGATTCCTGGCTACCCAAGGGCGCAAGATCTTCTAAATAACGCGTAAAGTCTTGTACTTTGTATTCCATGTTAACAAAGATAATCATTCTCTTGGTTTTCAGAAGTTGTGTCTTGTTTTTAATGCGAAATAAGACTGTAAACATGAGAGATTTGCATTTTTTATCAGAATTGATTGAAAAATAATCACTTTTTTATTTTGTAAATCAAAATTGATCACTAACTTTGTTTTTCAAAGTACTTTTATGGAAGATAAAAATAGAGACGATTTAAAAGCAATTCGCACCATGATGGAGCAGGCTTCACGTTTTATTTCACTCAGTGGCTGGTCAGGGATCTCAGCTGGAATTTACGCCTTAATTGCATCTGGAATTGCTTATACTTGGATGAATGATTTCTATTCCTATAATGTCCCTTCATTGAATGGTTTGTTATGGAAATTCATTTTATTGGGATTAGTTACCTTGTTTTTAGCAATTAGCACGGGCGTTCTCTTCACTGTTAAAAAAAGTAAGAAAAACAAAGTTGCTGTTTGGAATGCAAATACCAAACGTTTATTGCTTCATCTTTTCGTTCCTCTATTGGTGGGCGGACTTTTTTGTTTGGCCTTGTTTGTAAATCATGCTTCTTTGCTGTTGATGGGGCCAACGACTCTGATTTTCTACGGTTTGGCATTGCTGAATGCAAGTAAATTCACCTTTAAGGACATTGCTTATTTGGGATATTGCGAGATTGTTTTGGGGCTAATCGGTTTGTTTATTCCTGGTTATGGACTCTTGCTGTGGGCAATCGGATTCGGGGTGCTACACATCGTTTATGGTATCGTTATTGAAAGAAAATACCGCTAATTATTAAGAATGGATATTCAGCAGTTAAATAAAGAGTTTGAAAATAGGACACGCTTGGGCATCATGTCGGCATTGATCGTGAATGATTGGGTGACTTTTAATGACTTAAAAGGTTTGCTGAATGTTTCTGATGGAAATTTAGCTAGTCATATCAAAGGGCTTGAAGCAAAAGAGTATATAGAAGTTAAGAAGGAATTTGTCGGGAAAAAACCGAGTACGTCCTATCGAATAACCTTACTAGGCAGAACGGAGTTTACAATGCATATTAACATCTTAGAAAAATTAATTAAAGGATTATAAATTTTTTTATCTACTTACTTTGAAATACAAAGTGCTTTTAAAAATTAAACTATGGAAAAGAAAAAAAAGGTGGGATTAATAGGAGTGAGTGCACTGCTATTTGCGATTTTGTTCTACAAACAAGAAGTGGCAATTAACTTTGGTATTTTAGGACTGTTGACTTTAGGAATGATTCATTTTGTTCTTCCTAAAAATAAAAGGGATAAACAGTATTATGTACTAGCTATTTTAGTTGGACTAATGAGCATTAGTCAAATGTGGTACGCGGATGTTTACACCTTTTTCGCTTTGTCTTTCTCCCTTTTAGTACTCGGAACTTACATATTCTTCAGTCGACTCAACATTTTATTCTATCCCTTTCTGCTTTTTGCAAATTACGTGTTGTTTTTGTATCGTTTTCTTTCGTTTGAATGGTTACCAAAACGTGAGGGAGGAGGGAAAAGATCATGGAAGAAAATTATTGCGCTTGTGCTCTTTCCCGCCTTGCTCGCAATTGTTTTCTTTGCAGTTTACTCAACGGGTAGTAGTTTGTTTTATGACTTTATTAAAAAGATAAAAATCAGTGAAAACACTTTCTATTTTATAGGTGTGTTTCTACTTGGATTCCTTTTTTACTTCAATTTTTGGTATCCATATATTCCACGTTATATGATACTGTTTAATAAAAGGTTTAAGAATGAGTTTGGAGAAAACAATAGAGATAAGCTCATGATTTCTGAAGACTTGCTTGATGTCGAATTGCAAAGAACGAGCGGGATAATTACGATGGTTTTGTTGAATTTAATTCTTTTATTTTTTGTTATTTCTTACAATTACGAACAATTCTTTATGTTGGGAGAAGCTAGAAACTTAAGTGCGGATACACATACGCAAATCAACACGATTATTTATTCTATAATTCTAGCAATGTGTTTGATTCTTCTCTATTTTAATTCCTACTTTAATTTTGATGAAAAAGCAGAGAAATTAAAGAAGTTAAGTTACTTATGGTTGATTTTAAATAGTGTTTTGGTACTATCTGCTGTTTTTAAAACGATGCAATATGTAGGAACTTATGGTTTAACAACTAAGCGTATAGGTGTCTTTATTTTTCTACTTCTTTGTTTGGTAGGAATGTATTATTCTTATGTGAAAATTAGTCAAAAGAAAACCAACTCTTTTTTAGTGACCAAGATGACTTGGGTCTTTTTCTTTACTTTCACGCTCAATAGTATGGTGAATTATAGTTGGATTGTTACCAAATACAATTTGACTTTCGTCGAAGATGTTGACATCGATTATTTGTATCGTTTGGACTACAATATCCAGTTACTTCATGACTATTTAAAAACCCATCCAGAAGCTGAACGTGAATATTACGGTACTTTTGAATGGTTTGCTAATTCTCAAGAGTCTAACTTTAAAAAGCCATTTTTATCTCAAAGTTTGTATTATCGCTATGTGAATCTAGAGGATTAAAAATTATTGTTAATTAAATCTTGGTACTGCTATAAATCAAAGTTAAATTTATATCTTTATCCGATAATTTCGAACAAAATAAACAACAACTATGTACGATAAAGATGAATTTAGAAAATATGCAACCAAGCATATGGGAATTAACAGTATGCATTTAGGACATTACATTGACTCTTCATTAACACCTTATATTATTGAAGAGCGTCAAATGAACATGACGCAGATGGATGTTTTCTCTCGTTTAATGATGGACAGAATTATTTTCTTAGGAACAGGAATCAATGATCAAGTAGCAAATATTATTAACGCACAATTATTATTCTTAGAGTCTGTTGACCCAAAGAAAGATATTCAAATTTATTTAAACTCCCCAGGAGGAAGTGTTTATGCTGGTTTAGGTATTTACGATACGATGCAATATATCAATCCAGATGTTGCTACAATCTGTACTGGTTTAGCTGCTTCAATGGGAGCTGTTTTAATGGTAGCAGGAGCAAAAGGAAAACGTACTGCTTTAAAGCATTCTAGAATCATGATTCACCAACCATTAGGAGGTGCGCAAGGTCAAGCTTCTGATATTGAGATTACTGCAAGAGAAATCTTAAAGTTAAAGAAAGAGCTTTATGATATTATTTCTGAGCACTCAGGAAAAACTTACGAAGAAGTAGAAAGAGATTCAGATCGTGATTACTGGATGACAGCTGACGAAGCGAAAGCTTACGGTATGGTTGATGAAGTTTTGATCCGCAAGAAGGATTAATTTTAATAGTTTTATTCTTTTATCCCCAGCCCAGGTTGGGGGTAAAACAATCACTCTCCAAAAACCTGTACAAATACCTTTACCTCTAACTCGTGAAGCCTTCTTATCACAACTTGGTTTATATTTAAGCCCTTTTGTTGTTAATTACGCAATTTTCACAATTCTTTTGTTCTATTTTCTTATATCTTGTATCTTATAATTATCTTTGCATTTATGAGTAATAAAAAAGAAACAACTTGTTCATTTTGTGGCCGACCAAGAAGTCAGGTAAGGTTACTTATTGCTGGCATTACAGGTCATATTTGTGATCACTGTGTAACGCAGGCGCAAGCAATTGTGGACGAAGAGGTAGAGAGCGAAACAGGAGGTTGGGGAGATTCTTCAATGACCTTGTTGAAGCCTGCTGAAATTAAAGCGAGGTTAGACGAGCACGTAATCGGTCAGGATTCGGCAAAGAAAACTTTGGCAGTTGGTGTATATAACCACTTTAAGCGTTTGAATCAAAAGGTGGAGGCTGATGAAGTGGAAATCGATAAGTCGAACGTAATTATGGTTGGACGTACCGGTACAGGTAAGACGCTCTTGGCAAAGACAATTGCTAAAATGTTAAACGTTCCATTTACCATTGCTGATGCCACTGTATTGACCGAAGCTGGGTATGTTGGAGAGGACGTAGAGAGTATACTTTCGCGATTACTTCAGGCTGCAGACTATAATGTTGAAGCGGCAGAAAGAGGTATCGTTTTTATAGATGAGATTGATAAAGTTGCTCGAAAAAGTGACAATCCGTCAATAACTAGAGACGTTTCTGGTGAAGGGGTTCAGCAAGCCCTATTGAAACTTTTAGAAGGTGCTGAAATCAACGTTCCGCCACAAGGAGGTCGTAAGCATCCAGAACAAAAAATGGTTAAGATTAACACTAAAAACATCCTTTTTATCAGTGGAGGTGCTTTTGATGGTGTTGAGAAAATAATTGCACGTCGTGTAAATAGACAGGCAATCGGTTTTGGTAACGACTCGAAGGATAGAGTGGATAAAGAAAATTTATTAGAATTTATTAATCCAGCCGACTTAAAAACCTTTGGTTTAATTCCAGAGTTACTGGGGCGTTTCCCTGTTTTAACTTACCTAGAGCCATTGGATAAAGCGGCCTTGAGAAGAATTTTGACAGAACCGAAAAATGCATTGGTAAAACAATATGTTAAACTGTTTAAAATCGATGGAATTGATTTAACTTTTGAAGATGGAGCACTAGATTTTATTGTAGATAAAGCAATGGAGTTTAAACTTGGCGCTAGAGGACTTCGATCACTTTGTGAAGCTGTTCTTACAGATGCAATGTTTGAAATTCCTTCTAGTACAGAAAAACACACTTCATTTACAGTGACGGAAGAATACGCGAAAGATCAATTTTCTAGATCGAAGATTGCTAAAATGAAAGTAGCATAAGGATATCATATAAATTATAAGGAGAAGGTCTTGAAAGTATATTTCAAGACCTTTTTTTATTAGACCAAAATATAAAACTCTCCTTTATTATTCATATTTAAACGTTAACTATTGCCTTGCTGTTACTTCTTGCTGTTCTGAAGTGGAGAATTCATGCTTAAAGGACTATAAAAGAGATAAAAAGATTAAATTTATCTATATTCAACGTTTTATTCAAAGCAAGAGATTAACTTTGCAGAAATTTTTTAGAGATGGCATTAAAATGTGGAATAGTAGGTTTGCCGAACGTAGGTAAGTCAACTTTGTTTAATTGTTTGTCGAATGCGAAAGCTCAATCAGCAAACTTTCCGTTCTGTACGATAGAACCAAACGTGGGAACGATTTCTGTTCCTGATCCAAGACTGGAGAAGTTAGAAGCAATTGTAAAACCAGAGCGTGTTCTTCCTACAACTATGGAAATAGTTGATATCGCAGGACTGGTTAAAGGTGCTTCAAAAGGTGAGGGACTAGGGAATCAATTCCTTGCAAATATTCGTGAAACTGACGCAATTATCCATGTATTACGTTGCTTTGATAATGACAACATTATTCATGTGGACGGAAGTGTGAATCCTATTCGCGATAAAGAGGTAATCGATATCGAACTTCAACTAAAAGATTTAGAAACGGTTGAAAAACGAATGACAGGAACTCTGGCAAGAGCTGCCAAGGCAGGAGATAAAGATGCTAAAAAGGCAATGGATATCGCTGAAAGAATTAAAAAACACTTAGAAGAAGGGAAATCTGTTCGTGCACTTGAATTTGATGCTGCGGAACAAGAGATTGTTGATGAACTTCAATTGATTACTTCTAAGCCTGTTCTATATTTATGTAACGTTGATGAAGCTTCAGTTGTAAGTGGAAACGCCTATGTTGACCAAGTTAGAGAAGCTGTAAAAGGCGAAGGTGCTGAAGTGTTGGTAATTGGTGCGCAAATTGAAGCAGACATCATGGAACTTGATACTTACGAAGAACGTCAGATGTTTTTAGAAGAATTAGGTCTAACAGAACCTGGTGTAAATCGCCTAATCGTTTCAGCTTATAAGTTATTAAACTTGGATACTTACTTCACAGCGGGTGTTAAAGAAGTTCGTGCTTGGACTGTTCTAAAAGGTTCTACAGCACCTCAAGCAGCAGGAGTAATTCACTCAGACTTTGAGAAAGGATTTATCCGTGCTGAAGTAATGAAATATGAAGATTTTATAACTTATGGTTCTGAAACAGCAGTTAAAGAAGCTGGTAAATTCAGAGTGGAAGGAAAAGAATACATCGTGGAAGATGGAGATATTATGCATTTTAGATTTAATGTTTAAATCTAAGTAGCTAACTTGAAAAAGGCTGTCTAAATAGACAGCCTTTTTTCTTGCTTGTAATTTTTATATAAAAAGTTAAGCTTCACAGCTCACACAAGTAACTAAATTCTGAACGACAAAATCTTTACCAGCACTTTGACTTCTTTGGTAGTAAAGCGTCTTAATTCCTAACTTCCATGCTTCAATCATCAGCTTGTTGACGTCTTTCACAGATAGATTTGAAGGAATGTTTAAGTTTAAACTTTGTGCCTGATCAATATGCTTTTGACGAATAGAAGCTTGTTGAATTATTTCTAACTGACTGATTTCTTTAAACGTTTTAAAAACGGATTTCTCGTGGTCTGTTAATTCATTCAAATGCTGGACACTTCCTTGATTTAACATGATACTTCTCCATGTTTCTTCATTGTCCATATTTTTTTCAATTAGCAATTCTTTTAAGTACTTATTCTTTCTCATAAAGTTTCCTTTTGCCAGTCCAGCCTTGTAATAATTACTGCTAAATGGCTCAATTCCAGGAGAAGTTTGCCCTAAGATTGCTGAAGAAGACGTCGTTGGTGCAATCGCCAATAAAGTCGTATTACGCATCCCATAATCTTTTAAGACTTCTGGTTCACCATAAATTTCCGCCAATTCTTTTGAAGCAATTTCCGCTTCTGAACGAATGTGCTTAAAGATAATATTTGTCAACTGCTTGGCCTCTAGTCCTTCAAATGGAATCATTTGCTTTTGCAGGTAAGAATGCCATCCCATTGCACCTAAACCTATGGCACGGTGACGCTTCGCAAATCTGTTGGCAGATTCTAAATAATAATTCCCTTCCGTTTTTGCGATAAATTCTTGAAGAACAGCGTCTAGGAAGTAGATGGCCAACTGAACAGCATTGGTATCTTTCCATTCGTCATACAATTCTAAATTCATAGAAGAAAGACAACAGATGAATGATTCATCGAAGTTGGATGGAAGCATAATTTCAGAGCATAAATTACTAGAATTAATACTCATATTCTTGTCTTTATAAACTTGTGGTTTATTAATATTTACATTGTCAGTGAAAAAGATATAAGGCAAACCTTTTTGCTGTCTAGACTCCAAAACCCTAGCCCAGATTTCACGCTTTTCCATGTCTCCATCTATCATTTCGTGCATCCAATAATCGGGTACACAAACTCCATAGAATAGATTTTGTAATGGACTTCCAATGTCTTTAATCTTTAGAAATTCCATGATATCTGGATGGTCAATATCCAAGTAAGCAGCAAAGGCACCTCGACGAACACCACCTTGTGAAATTGTATCCATCGCCGTATCGAAAAGTTTCATAAAAGAAACCGCTCCACTGCTTTGACCATTATCTGTTACGGCACTTCCTCTTCCTCTTAGTTCCCCAAAGTATCCTGATGTACCACCACCGATTTTTGTCTGCATAATCACTTCGCCTAACTTGTGCGTGATTCCTTCGATATAGTCGGCAACATGGACGTTAAAACAAGAAATAGGCAATCCTCTTTCCGTTCCCATATTCGCCCAAATAGGTGAACTAAGACTCATCCAACCGTTTTCGATTAACTCGATAAAAGACTCTTTTAATTCTGGCTTGTACAATCTTTTACTAGCTGCAGTTGCAACTCGCTCGATAGCACCTTTAACCGTTTCGCCTTTTAATAAATATCCTCTATTTAAAATTTGCTCACTTTCATCGTTGAGCCACCATAATCTGTTCATTGTAATTTCGTATATATGGGTTTAAAATAAGTCGTTTGCCGATATACTTTTATCGTGTTTCGTGTATTCTGTTGGACGTTTTGCAAAGAAATCATCCAAAGAGTTAGCGAAAATTTCCTCCTCAAACCAGGCCATTGGTTGATATATTTCAGGAGTAATGTTGTACAACTTATTCATACCAATATCTTCTAAACTTTCATCCACTCTGAATTTCATAAAATTGAGTAAGTTTTCCTTGCTAATTGTATCAATTTCACCATCTTCAAAAATCCAGTCAAGTATTTCTTCTTCAACCGCAATTGAGTGACGAACGATTTCTATAATTTCATTCTTTGTATTCTCATCAAAAAACTCAGGATATTCTTTTTTGATTTGGTTCACTAAGTAAACACCCGCATTCGCATGTACTTGTTCATCGATAGAAGTCCAAGAAATAATGTTACTTACATTCTTCATCAAACCTTTGAAGCGCGTAAAAGATAAAATAATCGCAAACTGACTAAAAAGTGATACGTTTTCGATTAGGATAGAGAATAAAATCAATGAGAACACATATTTTCTATTGTCGTCCGACTTGGAGTGACGTAGTGCCTTTTCTAAGTATTCTACGCGTTTCTTTATCGCTGGAATTTCGATAACTTTTTCAAATTCATCATCATAACCTAAAACAGCTAGAAGTCTTGAGTAGGCTTCTGAGTGACGAAATTCACATTCGGCAAAGGTACTTCCTAAACCGTTGAATTCCGGTTTGGGCATATGAGTGTATAAATTTCCCCAGAAAGACTTCACTGCTACTTCAATTTGAGCAATAGCAAGTAAACTTTTCTTAATGGCTTGCTTTTCCTTATTGTTTAAGTGAGAATGAAAGTCTTGCGTATCCGCTGTGAAGTCAACTTCAGAGTGTACCCAAAATGTTCTGTTGATATTGTCCACGAAGTCTAAAACTTCAGGATATTCAAACGGTTTGTAGTTTGTACGTTTGTCAAAAATGCCCATTGTAATAAATATTTAAAAAAATTAAACAAAGGCATAAAAATCACAAGTGAAAAGTAGAATTAATTCGACTTCGAACCTTGTTTTTTATGCGAAAACAATTTTCTATTTGCCTAAGGAAGGTAGCCTGGCTTGCAGTTTTATAAAGTACTGCTTACAGTTGCGCAACAGCTCATGATTCTCACATGATTCCCCCATTTTCGATTAAAAAAAATAACCGCCTTTTGCAAATGGATGCTACAAATGTACTTACAAATAAGGCTTGATTTAAGACGAGAACTTTCTAATTATGAACAAAAATTGTTGATAAATAGTTAGAAGCTTGTCAGGGTGGGAGATGGGAGGTGAAGATTATTTTTTAAACTAAATCAAAGATTGACTTTTAACATAAATAACATTCATTTGCTTTTTAAATTCGCAGTCATTAATTTATAAATCATAATTCATTACTTTTGTACCATGAAGTTCGACGATTATAAAATAGCGAAGGTTTTAAAGACTGAAATCAAGCAATTAGGTTGGCAACGACCAACAGATATTCAATTTAAAGCAATTCAACCCATTTTGGATGGTGAGGATGTTTTGGCGATTGCGCAAACTGGTACAGGAAAGACTGCTAGTTTTGTGATTCCTGTGCTGAATCAAATTTATCATCAATTAAGCAAAAACCCAGAACATTTTGTACGTGCTTTAGTGCTTGTTCCTACGCGTGAATTAGCAGAGCAAGTGGAGAAGGTGTTTATTGAAGTTGGTAAGCATACCGACATTCGTACACGCTCAATTATGGGGGGTGTTGAACAAGAAAGTCAGATTAGAGATTTAGAAAATGGAGTGGATGTTGTTATCGCTACTCCCGGTAGAATGTTCGACTTGATTTCGCAAGGAGAATTAAAGGTTGATAGACTTCAAACCTTGATTTTAGATGAGGCCGACCACATGTTGGCGATGGGCTTCATCAAAGATATTCGCGACTTAATGCGTCATATTCCAAAGGAGAGACAGACATTATTTTTCTCTGCAACGATAGATAAGGATATTAAGAAGATTGCTTACGATTTAGTAAGAAGTGCTATTCGAATTCAAATTTCACCTAAGAATCCAGTAAATAAAAATATCGATCATTCAGTTGCTTTTGTTGAAATGGACGACAAGCGTTTTTTCTTAGAAAATGTGATTAAGGAAAACGAAGACATGAAAATAATGGTTTTTGTTCGAACAAAAGTACGTGCCGACCGTGTGGTAAAAGCCATGGAAAGAGTTGGGATTACTGCTCTTGGGATTCAC
>DATJCX010000043.1:0-12744 GCA_035497735.1 Brumimicrobium sp.
GCTCCATTTTTATTTTCATGTTTTGCGCTAGAAGTACTGGTGATTATCGCATTAATTATCCCTTTTAAGTTAGAAAAGTGTAAACTTTTTTTAGGACGATACAGTGGGCAAAAATTAAATCTCTGCGTTTTAGGTCGTGTGTCGCCTAATTCGTGCTTCGGCCTTTCTTTTCTGCTTGTTTATATGTATCGTTGTCCGTTACCATTGCTTATAACGTTTCTCAAATAGGCAACGGCCACATTTTACATAAAACACTAATACGAAGTTACAAATTTTATCTTTACGAAAAATGTTGTACGTAGTATTTAACGTGGCTGGTGCTTATTTGATGTTATAGAACGGCGATTTCTATACACTAAAATATTTAAAAAGCAAGAACAATTAGATTTATTTCTTTTATTGATAAAGTTGATTTATGTTTGCAATAGTATTAATTTTAAATTATATAGTTATGAGAGTTTTATTTGTGTTTTTAGCAACAGCTTTTGTTTTCTCTGCATGTAATAAAGAGGTTGACAGTATGAAGACTAATAGCAATAATAAAGGAGAAGATTCTATAGAGGAAATTTCTTTTATAGAATATATATTAACTGACAGCACATGTTATTGGAAGAATTTCCAAAATAATGAAGGACATAGTAGTGAATTGATAATTATCAACAATTATGATGAGTTAAACAATGAATTAGAATGTGAAGAGGCAACAGATGAATCAGAGATAGATTTTTCTAAACAGACATTACTATTAACTAGAGGAGTATCAACGAGTTCTGATGCTGAAGTGTTAGATGTACAATTAGATAGAGTTGCAGAAGGAACTTATGCGTTATATGTAAAAGTTAGAAGAGGGAAGGCTTTAACCCCAGGACCATGGGCTGTGGCAATAATAACTCAAAAAATATCAGATGATGCAATTGTCACTTTGAACGTAGAACAAATTGACAATTGATTATCATGAAGAAAACTTTACTATTATTAACACTAATATTTAGTCAGTTTGCTACTTTTTTAAATGCGCAAAGTGAAACTTTCTACTACTATAAAGGTGAAAAATTCTATATAGAAACTGATTATTCTAGAATATCAGTTGTGTCTAAAGGAGAATTTAAAGATAAAGGTAAATTAAATATCTCAACACCTTACAATAAAAGATATGAAGGAAAAAGCTACACAGAACAAAATGTCATAAGGATAAGTGGAGAAAACACAACAATTGTTGATAACGATGTGTATATTACAGAGTTGGAGTTTCCTGAAGCATTAACAAAAATGGACTATAGAAATATTCTTAATAAACTATATAAAGAAGATGCTAATATTCTTAAGGTAAGTGAAACTTATACATTACATAATCAACCATTAGGAGTTTCTAATAATTTTTATGTTAAATTATTTAATGAAAAAGACATAAGCAATTTACTCGAACTTGCAAATGAACATTCAATAAAAGTAATAGGAAAATATCATGAGACAAAATTCAACTCTTATCAACCAAGCACAAATGAAATATGGGGCATTGATGTTTCTCATCATCAGCGGGAAATAAAATGGAATGAAATAGAAAATAATAAACCCTACTTTGTTTTCTTAAAAGCCACGGAAGGAACGACTCATATCGACACGAAGCACAAAGAGTACAAAGAGAAATTTAGTAACCTTTCCATTCCTACTGGTAGTTATCATTTCTTTAGTTATAGCACAAGTGGTACTGCTCAAGCAAAGCATTTTTTAAAACATGCCGAAGTCAGCAAGGGGAATTTAATTCCAGTTCTTGATGTAGAATTTACCAATAAGATGCCAGGTAAAGACGAAATAATCAAGAATGTAAATCAATTCATTGCGCATATAGTGGACGAACTAGGTGTAGCGCCTCTGATATATTGTGAATGCGATTTTTACGAAAAGTATTTAAAAGGGAATCTAAACAATGAATGTAATTATTGGATTTCAGATTTTTGGAGAGAACCTAAATGTGACTATATATTTTGGCAAAAAACAGATAAATTTCAACACAAAGCCTTTAAAGGAACAATTGATTTTAATATTCTCAAAGGCGATATGAATGATTTAAAAACACTTTTGATAAAATAGACTATAAATTCACCTCAAACAAGGCTCAATCGTTCATATTGTTCCAGGATACACCCAATGCGAAAATACAAAAATGATGGCGGATGGAACTGGAAATACGAATACTACTCAAGAAAATGAAATAGTAACAAACGGCTTAAAAAGGTAAAGAGTTGGTTTTCAAAGTTTAAAACTTCTTCGAGAAAGAAAAAACAACAAGAATCTTCAGGTTTAGAAGTGTAAGAACACTGTTCACAGGGAAGTTTTAGGAAAGAGAAGAAGAATTACATTCTAGATATGTGGTCGTATTTTGTCAATTCTGCAGATGAAGTCCGAGGAATAAATCATTTTTTTTAATAATTCTATTGTTAATCTAAAACTTTAGCCTACTTTTGTGAATGAACACTAACTAACATAAAAATTGAAAATGGAGTTTACAGATAGACAAATAGAAATAATGGAAGCGGCAACAGCACGTATTGACCAGCATGGTATCCAAAATTTGACCATTAAAAATTTGGCTGCTGATATAAATTTATCAGAGCCTGCACTGTACCGTCACTTCAAAAGTAAAAATGAAATTCTACTTAGTCTGCTCAACTATTTCTTTTTAGAAATGAAAACACGAATCAGTACTATTTCGGTGGATGCTAACACAACAGCTCCTGACGAACTAAGAGCGATATTTTCTTCGCAATTAAAAACCTTCTCAGATAAACCAGCTATTGTTAGTGTCATTTTCGCTGAAAGTATCTTTCATTTTGACAAATCTCTGAGCGATAAAGTTGCCGAGATAATGGACTTGATGCAAGGAGTTGTTAAAACAACTATCCAGAAAGGTCAAGACATGGGACAGTTTGGTAAATTAATCAATGCCTCAACCATTACCACGATTATTACCGGGGGAATGCGAATGGCTGTTTTAAAATGGAAAATTTCAAGTAATAAATCCAATTTGGAAAAAGACGGAATGATTGTCTTAAATGGCATTTTAAAAATGATCGAAAAACAATAAGTTATGGAAAAAGAAAATAAGTTCACCGTATTTCATAGAATCCTACATTGGACGATGGCTTTAGCGATGCCTATTTTATTCATTACGGGTTTTTTAAGAATGAATTGGATGAACAAACATCACATTGTTGCAATAATTGAAGGCGAAACAGAGATGATTCCCAAAGAAACGATGACAGCTATTGCGACAACAATTCGGGAACCTATGTGGCAATGGCATGAGGTTTTTGCACATGTTATGATTTTTTCATTTATTGCACGCATTATTTATATGATCGTTAAAGGCATTCGATTCCCAAATCCTTTTAAGAAGAATACAGCCTTAAAAGAACGTCTCCAAGGTTTCACTTACGTCTATTTCTATCTATTTGTTTTCATTTCAGCTATAACAGGAATTAGCATTAATAAAGGATTCTTTACGGAGTGGAAAGATGGTATAGAAATGGTTCATAAATGGGGAATCTACTGGTTCCCGATATTTATAATATTACACCTTGTAGGAATTGTAATAGCGGAGCATTCCAAAAAGAAAGGAATTGTTTCAAAGATGATAGGAGGAGAATAATAGCTTAGCTATCCCCTATTTTAAATAAATTTATGTGATTTTAATGCTCGTTATTAGAATTGAAAAATAGTATTTAGACTAAAAAAATTTACATCATGAAGTTAGTTAGCGCTCACAAACAGGCATTAAGTATTTTCTTTAGCTTTTTCATTTTGATTAGCTGGAATACGATTCAGGCACAGGAAATTTGGAATTTAAAGCAATGTATCGATACGGCTCAATTGTTTAATAAAACACTGCAAATCAATCGAAACAATATGGCTATAGGCGAACAAAAGAAAAAAGAAGCGAAGGCCAATCTACTTCCCAAAGTTATGTTGAATGGGGATTACAAATACTTCACTGATCTCCCCCACCAACTAATGCCTTTATCGACCTTTAATCCAATGGCACCAGAAGGAGAATTTAAAGAAGCGCAATTCGGTGTTCCGCATAACATTAATGCCAACCTCCAATTGATGATGCCTATCTATAGTCCGCAGGTTTATGGCGCTATTCAAAACACAAAAGTTGCGAGCGAATTAACACAGCTGCAGTATCAAAAAGAAGTTGAACAAGTTTTATTCGACGTAACGACATTATACTTCAATGCGCAGATTTTACAACATCAATTGGATTTTATAGATGGTAACATGGATAATACACAGAAGTTATTGAAAAGTATGGAACAACTACATGGTCAACTGATGATAAAAGGAACGGATGTCAATAAAGTAAAACTGCAATCCGAACAATTGGCTACACAACGTGAAAACGTTCTCAATAGATATATGCAGATTCTGAATGCGCTAAAACTCCAAATGGGTATCGCTTTAAATAAAGATATTCTTGTAGAAAAAGACATTCACTTTCAAGTTTCTACAGAGTTAACTTCAAGAGAAAACCTAGATGTACAACTTATTCAAACGCAAAACAAATTGCTGAATGCGGAATACAAAACTTTAAATAGATCACGTTTTTTACCTTCTTTCAGTTTGGTTGCATCTTATGGAACAACAGGTTTTGGTTATGATAGAAAACCAGATGAATTTTTGAAGTTTTACACTGTCGGATTTGCTGGACTTCAAATGACCTATCCCCTGTTCAACGGAACGGTCACACAACGAAAAATCAACCAAAAGAAATTGGAACTAGAAAATAATGAATTGCAATCTCAATTATTAAATGATAAAAATCAAATGGAGACTGAAAATGCAAGTCGTCAAAGAATTGTTGCACAAAAAACAGTCTTCAATAGCGAAAGTCAAATTGAATTAGCGCAAACAATCTATGACCAAACAATATTGCAGCAAGAATTAGGAACAGCAAGTTTGACCGATGTTTTACTAGCTGACAATGCACTTCGTGAGGCGCAACAGAATTATTTAACGGCAATTATTGAATACTTAAAAGCAGATTTAGAACTAAAGAAAATAATGGGATTAATCATTGATTAATATTCCTAAGTAATACAAAGAATTTAAAAAGAAATATAAAAATTAAAGCAGATGAATTGGAAGAGAATATTAGGAATCGTTGCAATACTCGCTGTAATTGCAGTTGTGTTTTTCAAATTGAGAAGCAATAAAGAAACGACACAACAAAGAGTTTATCAGTACGATAAGGAAAAACCTATTGGCGTTCAAGTCGATACAATAAAAATGGAATTCATTGAAGAAGGAAGTTTTTTCACAGGAACATTTGAACCGAATAAGGAAACAAAAGTCAGTGCCGAAATGCAAGGGAAAATCAACGCTGTTTTGGTAGATGTTGGAAGTCAGGTAACGAAAGGTCAAACCTTGATACAATTGGACAATGCCTTATTGAAACTTCAACTTCAAACTGTAGATGTGCAAATTGAAGGATTGGAGAATGACTTGAATCGTTTCACCATTCTAGCCAAATCAGATGCCATTCAAGGTGTACAGTTAGAAAAGGTACAGCTAGGATTAAAGTCAGCAAAAATTCAGCGTGCTACCCTAATGGAACAGATTAGTAAAACCACAATTCGAGCACCTTTTAACGGAATTGTAACTGCAAAAATGACGGAAGAAGGGGCTTTTGCCGCACCAGGAATGCCTTTAATACAAATCACTGATATCAGTCGTTTACGATTTACAGTAAATGTTCCAGAAAGGGAGTTGTCTCAATTTCAGTTGAATAAAAAACATGATATTTTAAGTGATGTCTATCCTGAAAAGACACTAACCGGAAAAGTTATAATGATTGGAAGTAAAGCAAATATGGGTAGCAGCTTCCCTATTCAGTTTGAAGTTAGCAACACCGAAGATCAAGCGATTAAGTCTGGTATGTTTGGGAAAGTGAGTTCAAAAGGAAGTCAGCTCGAGCAAGGTATTATCATTCCTTCTTCTGCAATTGTTGAGGAATCAGGAAATGCACACGTTTATCGTGTAACAAATGGAAAAGCTGTTTTACAATCGATTCGTGTTTCGAAAACCGTAGGAAATAAGTCTATCGTGTCGAGCGGATTAAAAGCGGATGACATCATTGTAACAAATGGATTCATCAATTTATTTGATGGAGCGAATGTTAAATCAATCAATGGAATTGTTTCAGTTGATAAAAATGAAATAGAATGAACATAACAGAAATATCAATTAAACGTCCCTCGCTGATTATTGTACTTTTCAGTGTGTTTGCGCTATTGGGTTTTATCGGTTATAAAAACCTGAGTTACGAATTAATGCCCGACTTCAATCAACCGGTAGTCGTGATTCGAACAGTTTACCCTGGAGCGGAACCAAATGAGGTAGAAACATCAGTTTCTAGAAAAGTAGAAGATGCACTTTCAAACTTAGAAGGAGTTGACTACTTAGTTACCAAGTCCTTACCGAACGCATCGATTATTATTGCGAATCTAAAATACGGAACGGATTTAGACAAAGCCATGCAAGATGCGCAGCGCCATATCGATAACATTCGAAAAGATTTGCCCAAGGATATTTTGAATCCTGTGATGAGTAAAGTGTCGCCTAACGACTTGCCGATTATGTCGGTGAGTGCAACAAGTGATATGGTTCCTAGTGAGTTTTTCCAACTTCTGAAAGACGATTATTTACCACAAATACAGCAAATAAAAGGTGTTGCAGAAATCACTATTTTAGGTGGTGAAGAAAGAGAAGTTCAGGTAAAAGTCGATAAAGACAAGCTGAAAAGCTATAAGGTTTCTCTGCTGCAAGTAGTCGAAGCCATCAATCGTTCTGGAATTGACTTACCTGCAGGGAAAATACAAACAGATAAAGAAAGTAATTCGGTTCGTGTAGTGGGGAAATTCGCTACCATCGATGATGTTCAAAACGTACAAATTGCTATGCCTATTCCAGGCAGTCCAGTATATGTAAAAGATGTCGCTGAAGTTGTCGATGGAATAAAAGAAACGAGTTCTGTAAGCCGTTATAATGGAAAAAATGGTATTGGACTCCTTATCAAAAAGCAAGGAGATGCCAATGCTGTGGATGTTTCCAGACTTATACGTGAAAAGTTTCAAACCATAGAAGAACAGCATGTTAGCACAGGTGTTCACTTTGTTGTTACCGATGACAGTACTGACAATACAATTGCTGCGGTAAACTCCGTTGTTTCCGACTTGATTATGGCGATTATATTGGTTTCTTTAGTGATGCTTTTATTCTTGCGTAGTTTCCGAAATTCTTTAATTGTTGCTGTCGCTATTCCTACATCATTAATTACAGCTTTTGCTGCGATGTGGTTATTGGGATACACGCTTAACTTGATGACTTTATTAGCCATGTCTTTGGTTATCGGGGTTTTAGTCGATGATGCCACTGTTGTTCTAGAAAATATTCAGCGTCACTTGGACATGGGTAAAGAAAAGCGAGAAGCCGCTATGGATGGAAGAATGGAAGTTGGTTTTTCCGCTGTTTCTATAACGCTTGTTGACGTGGTTGTTTTTGTTCCAATACTTTTCCTACAGGTTTTTGTAGCTGATATGTTGCAACAATTTTCTGTCGTTATTATTGTAACGGTTCTTACCAGTTTACTCGTTGGTTTTACGCTCACACCTTGGATGGCTTCACGTATTGGTAAGAAAGAAGATTTACAGCCAACGAATTTCTTTAACCGTTTTTTACTTTGGTTTGAGCATAACTTAGATAAATTCATTCAATGGTATGGTAAGAAATTGGAATGGGTATTGAATCACAAGCTTATTTTCACTGGTTTTGTTCTCTTACTTTTCGTCGGAACAGCTGTTATGATGAAGCAAGGAATTATCGGAAAAGAATTAATTGCCACCGGAGACCAAGGAAAGTTTCGAATGGCTTTAGAATTTGATAAAAACACATCCATTCAGGAAAACGATGCTATTTCAAGAAAGGTCGAAGACTACATTTTAAAACAACCTGAAGTTGCTACACTTTTCAGTAATGTAGGTGGTCCGAGTAGTGGAATTGGTAGTTTAGGTGTTGGCATGCCCAATAAAACAGACTTTACCATTCAATTAAAAATAGAGAAGGATGAATTGAAAGAAGCGGGAATTCAAAAGGTTCCAACAGAGAGATTTATGCGACAATTACGCGATGAATTACAAGATCAATTTCCGAGTATTAATTTCTCCATGATGGCCTTGGGACTTGTTCCTCGTACCGCACCGATTGAGATTACATTAAGTGGTAGTGACAACCAAAAAGTAATGGAAGCGGCACACCAGATGAAAACAGCCATTGAAGCCACACCTGGAGCAGACAATGTTCGCTTGTCGGTAGAAGAAGGAAGTCCGGAACTAAAAGTAACACTCGACAAAGATAGAATGCAACGTTTAGGATTAAACACAGCCTACGTTGGAATGAATTTACGAACAGCTTTTACAGGAAATGATGACGCTTCCTTAACAGAAGATGGTGTTGAATATCCAATTCGAATTTGGCTAGATGCTTTTGACCGTCAACGTTTATCGGATGTCGAGCAGTTGAGTATTGTCAATCCTATGGGCATACCAATTGAGGTTTCTCAGTTTGCCAAAGTTGAAAGAGATAATTCTCCTTCCCTATTGGAACGTAAGGACCGTCAACCAGCGGTTACATTAACAGCCGATGCCTTGGGAAGACCAGCGGGAACAGTTGCCGATGAAGTTGTTGCATACGTAAAGAACAATCCTCTTCCAGACGGTATTCAAATGACCTGGGGAAGTGATATCAAAAGACAAAATGATAGTTTTGGAGCCTTGGGTTCAGTATTAATTATTTCGTTTATTTTGATTTATCTAATCATGGTCGCTTTGTACGACAGTTATATTTATCCATTTGTGGCCTTATTTGCTATTCCAGTGGCAGCCATCGGTGCATTTCTTGCTTTGAATTTATCCTTGAGTCACTTAAGTTTATTTGCCTTACTCGGACTAATTATGCTGATGGGATTGGTAACTAAAAACTCAATTCTGATTGTTGACTTTACGAATCAAATTAAAGCAGAAGGAAAACATTACAGAGAAGCCATTATCCTTGCGAGTACAGGCCGTATGCGTCCGATATTGATGACGACTTTGTCTATGGCGATTGGAATGTTGCCGATTGCTTTGGCAACAGGTACATCCGCAGAATGGAAAAATGGTTTGGCTTGGGTTATAATTGGCGGACTTATGTCATCATTGATTTTAACCGTTTTCTTAGTTCCTATGATGTATGATGTTGTCGATAAAGTGAAGGAAAATATTAAGCGTAAGAAATAACGATTGAAAGTTAAGAAGAGTGGAAGGTTTTCTCCGTCTTCTCATTTTTTAGGCATTACTAAATATTTTGTGGAACGAGGTTTAAATTTCCGAAATAGAATAGTGTATTTATCCTAAATCGTTCAAAATTTCTAAATCCTCTTGCTTTTGCAATGACTGATTGAATTGCTCCATTTTTGTTTTCATGTTTTGCGCTAGAAGTGCTAGTGATTATCGCATTAATTATCCCTTTTAAGTGTCTGTCGAATGTAGCAATAACTTTATTTACTGCATGAATTGAAAAAGTTAGTGCATTTTCTTTCCACTGTTTATAGTTGCTTTCGGCATTTTGTTTATCGGTAAACACTCCTTTAAAATTCTCGCGTATTAGCCACGCTTGAGAGGTTTTTAAATTGTCTTTTATCAATTGTTCAAATATAGATTGCTGATTTTCTGTTCTATTATCAGCATTTTTCAAAATGGTTGCATAATGATGTCCCTTTGTGTAAGCTTTTTCATCTAAACTGATGTTCTTAAAATCCTTTATTAAACCTCGCTCCTCTAGTCCGTTCTCAACCGCCGATTCCATTATACTTCTAACGATATAATCAGTTGTATAGAATAAATCTGCAACGGTTGATTGTACTCGTACTTTCTTTAGTGCGTAAATAATTTCTCTTGCAAACAAGTGCGTATAGCCTTTTTGAGGTGGAGCAAAATTAATGTCGATAACCTTTGGTTTTCCATCTTCGGCAATGTATCTAGGTAAAGAACCAATCAAATAACATTTGTATTCAAACCAGTTTAAATGTTGCCATTTGCGAAAAGGAGTACGGTCATAAATAGCATATTCTTTTCCATTCTTTGAATAAGTCTTCGGTAAATATTCTATATGAATGTTAATCGTCTTCTCAAATTCGTTTTTCTCAATTTTGGTGACGGCAAAATCCTTAGTTATGCCCAACATTTCTCCTAAAAAGTCTATAAATTCCATTTTTAACTACTTGTTATCTATCAAATTAAAGAATATTTATCTTATATGTGATTCACAAAATATTTAGTATAACCAAAAAAATTTAAGTTTTTTTACAAAAAAAAATGTTGAAATATAATTATTGCACTATATTTGGAATACAATACTATTTATAAGTAAAACTACACTTATGAAATAATATTATTGGAAAGCCTTCTAAACGATGAGATTCATCTTATAGACAAGCTCTTATTATTACTCAAATAGCGGGATAAACATTAGTTAAATGTTTAGATAATATTTTAAAAACAACTCAATTATGAGATCTACTTTTTACCTAGGGTTAAATTTATTACTCCTTTTTGCACTATTAAGTCCCGAAAAGGCATTTTCTCAGTGTAATATAAACACCACTATTTGTTCAACATCGGGTAATACCGCTGGGCCATTTACATTTCAAACTCCATCGAATAACCCCTCGTCTTGTTTAGATTTCTGGAATGGAACTAATGCAAATTATGGATATATAGTTCTATATATTACTCAATCAGGAACTTTAGACTTACTTATTCAAGGAGACTATTCAGGGTTTAGCTGTTTGGATGTTGCTATTTTTGACATTACCAATCAAAATGATCCTTGTAGTAGTCTTTCAACAGCAACAGAGATATCATGTAACTATGTTGCACCATGTTCGGGATGTGCTGAATTCGGTTCAGCAAATTTAGGATGTCCAGCTGTAGTTGATGCTGGGACAGTAAATGCTGGAGATGTTTTAATGATATTGGTTGAAGATTGGAGCGATGTTCAAAATTCTTTTACTTTAACGCTTGGTAGTAATCCTGGAAGTGCTCAAACAGGCTTACCTGATCCAACTATTATTCCAAGTACATTTGGTCCATTCTGCGCTTCTGATGGTTTATCACAAATTCAAGCAGAAAACATGGGTGGAACATGGTCAGGACCTGGAATGTCATCAACTGGAATATTCGATCCACAAGCCGCAGGACCGGGTGCACATACCATTAACTATTCAATTGGTTCGGCTCCTTGTATTGCAACTTCTTCAGCTGTAATAATAGTTGGAGCAGCAACAATAGACGACATGACTATTGGTTCATGTGTAAATGATGTGTATAATGTAACTGGAAACATTACTGTTCTTCAACCTCCGACAACAGGAGATTTAATTGTAGAAAGTTGTGATGGACAACAGGTGACAATAGCTTCTGCCCCCTTTATTGAGACCTCTTATCCGTTTGATATAACCGGATTAACCGCAAACGGTTCTCCTTGTAATATTCAAGCCTATTTCACTGGCTCACCTTGCTTTGATGTATTAAATTATACAGCGCCAACTTGTCCTCCACTTTGTGATATCACTGTTCTTACAGCAACTCCTACGGGTTGTCAAGCAGGGAACACTTACACAATTGCTGGTAGTGTATCCTTTACTGACCCCCCAACTACAGGACAATTAATTGTTCAAGATTGTAGTGGAGCAACACAAACTTTTAATCCTCCTTTTACAAGTCCAATTAACTACTCGATTAATTCCTTAATTCCTAATGGGCAAGCATGTAATGTAACCGCTTATTTCACTGCAGAAGCAACATGTACAAGTACAACAAATTATACAGCTCCTTCTATTCCTATTGTAAATGCTAGTGCAGATGTAACTATTTGTATGGGGGAATCTACTACCATCTCTGCAAGTGGTGCAACAACTTATTCTTGGGACAATGGTGCTGGAACAGCTGCAAATGCTACAGTTTCTCCTAATACTTCCACTACCTATACTGTTACAGGTACAACTAATGGATGTATTGCAACAGACCAAACGATAGTAAACATTACGCCAAAAGTAACACCAACATTTACACAAATTGCTGCGTTCTGTGAAGGGACAACGGCTCCAACACTTCCAACAACTTCAACAAATGGGATTACAGGAACTTGGAGTCCAGCAACAGTAAGTAATACAGCGATCGGAAATACGACATATACATTTACACCGGCTACAGGACAATGTGCTGCACAGCAAACAATGGTGATTAACGTAACTCCAAACCCAACAATAGCTGTTGCCGTTATCAATCCAACTACATGCGGTGGAAACGGAACAATCAACTTTACGTTTACAAATGTTGCCGATGGAACCTATACTATTGGATCATTCTCTGGAGTTGTAGTTACAAGTGGAACAGCAAGTGTTACAGCACCAGCAGGAACTTACAACGGTTTAAGCATTACAAATCAAAATGGTTGTATTTCAAATAGCGAATCTGCAACTTTATCAGATCCTGATGCACCTTCAGTTAATTCTGGTCCAGACCTAGAAGTTTGTGCTGGTGAAACAGCAACATTAATAGCTGATAATCCTGATGGAGCAACAATTACTTGGGATAATGGAGTAACAGATGGAGTTGCGTTTGTACCACCAGTTGGAACAACAAC
>DATJCX010000044.1:0-2458 GCA_035497735.1 Brumimicrobium sp.
GGGATTTTATGGCTCAAGGTGAAATAAAATGAAATAAAATACAGAAAATAGAGTGAAAAACAATCACGCTATAGAATAAACTTTTAAAGCAAGGTGAAAACCTGCTGATAAATCAAAACCCATAAAACGACAACTCCATAGGAACATAAAAAATCGGTTCCGTTCAACAGCGTTTTCATCTCTAGCCCTTCGGGCAAGACGAAAACTTAGTTATTAGCAGCAGTTTTTTATTTTAATTTAAGTGAATTATTTACAACCTCAATAGGATTAGCCCCTTTTTTTATTCTAATCGGAAAACCACTAACGTCAAGTATATCCGTTGAAAGCTCGACATCAAGATAAATATCCTCGCCGTCAATATGTTTCAAAAGTTTAAACAAACTTGATTTAGCACCAAACAGATTATTAGAAAATAGTTTCAGTTCTGTTTCTGTTGTCTCTTTCTTTAAAGAAGCAAGTGCGGGTGATACCATTGCTAAAAGTAGATCTCTGATAGCTTCCGCTTCATTTATTTCCTTAACATTCGAGCAAAATTTCATTGCCCGAACAATGTCATCATACAAAGATCTAACTTTTTCATCTTCCTCTTCTATAAGTCCATTAACTTCATACGAAGCTGCGTTTGGTTTTTCATCAACTGTGAGATTAGCGGAATGCTGATAGTATGCTTCTATGGTTCCTCTTCTAAGAATAAAACATCCAAGTTTTTCCAAAAAGGCTAAAAGAGATGATAAACGAACTTTAATTGCTAACCAATCTTGTCCATTAGGAACTTTTTTAATTTCCTCGTCAATCGTATTAAATAACCAACAAAAAGCACTTCTCCTTTTTGCAATTAACTCATCTTTTTGTTTGTCTCTGTTTATCCAATAGTAATGTTGTTCAGCTTGGGTTTTTATATCTTCCCATTTAGTTAATACAATTTGACAAAAATCATTATAAATATCTTTTGCAAATTTGGCAGCGTCTCTATGTCCTAATTCGGTAGCAATTTCAGTTGCTTGAGGCAGAGTTGTAAATGAACCAATAATATCTAAATTATCAGCAATTGCATCTGCGTCACCAAGTAAAGCAGGAACTTTACCTATCAAACGGAAAAGTTTAATTACTACGGGAAACTGTCCTTTTCCTGTTACAGGAAGTATTTGTGAGCCTGCAGCCTCCAAATTCAGAGAAAGTTTTCTGCTTAATGCAGAGCAAATTATTTCATCACTCGGACCTTCAACTAATAATGGTGAATGGCAAAAAAGTGCAAGTTTATGCTCTTGTCCAAGACGTGTAAGCAACGCCTGTAACTTTTTACTTTGAAAGTCGCCAAGATTTGGGTCAATTTGAATGGGGGCTTCTTGAATGTCTTTGCAGAAAACAATTGAAGCCAAATCCGTAACCGAATTTACTTCAATGAATTCAGTTGAATGAGTTGAAATGAAAATTAATTTTTTGCCTTTTTCGGTATTGCTTCCTGCTACTTTTTTAATTTCATTTAATAGGAAAGATTGAAGTTGTGGATGTAATGATACTTCTGGCTCATCAATTAAAAGACACCCAACTTCGTCGTCATATAAAGATGCTAATATTGCAGCCAAATGTAATAAGCCACTAGCTTCTCTAGCTGAAGAATAATTTTTGCTTTCTGTTTGGTCAACTCTTGAAAAAAAGATTTTCAAATTTCCTCCGTCCCAATCGACAACTATATCTCTTTTGAAGAGTTTCCGTAATCTTTCTTGAACTTTAATTAAAACATCAGCTCTTTCAGAAAGAGTAGCAAAGTCACCAAGGATTGTTTCAGTTTGATGTCTTCTTTGTGTTGCAGATTTATCACCAAATCTTGCCTCGTCAAACCGTGGTTGGCCACGTTGCCCGTCATAGTCAGACCTATAATTTTCCATAGGTCCAAGTCTTCCAGCCGAAACATATCTTATTTTCTTGCCATTAAGATGAGCATTAAGTGAATGTTTTAGTCCTCGGAGAAGTTGTGTCTTTCCAGCACCATTTGGACCTAGAAATGTTGTTATACCTCCGTATATTTTAATAGTCGGATTTTTAATTCCAGCTATTCCAGTTTGTCCTAGATTGATATTGATGTCAAAGGGAAATGTCATATTGCGTAGTGTCTTTAAAATTGCTGCTAACAATTGTATATACGCAACGAGTTGCGCCTATTTCTTTATGCGTTTATTACTCAGTTGCGCCTATTCTCATAATATTTATCTCAAACTTATTCTTTTTTAAGATAGAATCCAAAGGCCTTTCTATTAATTTACTGGAAACACTTAAAATGGGGATGTAACGTTAATCTAAAAACTAATGTGACTTAACTAATTTATAGGTCTGACAAATTAAGTTTGGCTTGTTATAAAATGTGTTGAATTCAAGACAAGGTATCCATGAAGTCAAGCCTGATTGAATAAATAAAGGATTAATTGTTTGCAGTTTGTTATATTATATTTTCAAATTA
>DATJCX010000045.1:0-1579 GCA_035497735.1 Brumimicrobium sp.
CAGCGTTGTAATAGAAGCTAACTATCTGCTTGCAGCAGGAAATCTATATATAGTAAAATATACAATAGACCCAGCAGGTGTATTAAAAGCAGACATTAAATTTACATCAACTGATATGGAAGCTGCAGAAACAGAAGTATCTGAAGCTACAAAACTTGCAACATTCTCTCCTGGAGCAGATGCTGCACGCAAATCATCGTCAGAGCTTAATGTACCACGTATTGGAGTTAGATTTAGACTTCCTGTAAATATGAACAAAGTGAAATACTTTGGCCGCGGACCAGACGAGAATTATATTGACCGTGCTGCTGGATCTAAAGTGGGACTTTACAGTACTACAGCAGAAGATATGTACTATCCATATGTGAGGCCACAAGAGAATGGTCACAGAACCGATACTCGGTGGGTTGCTTTCACAAGCGGTGGCAGAGGCTTACTTGTTGTGGCAGATGAAACAATCGGCTTCAATTCGCTTAGAAACAGCATAGAGGACTTCGACTCGGAAGAGAACAAAAATCGTCCTTATCAGTGGCACAACTTCACTCCGGATGAAGTTCACGATGAGGAAAATGCAAAAAATAAAATGCCTCGTCAAACTCATATCAATGATATTTCGCCACGTGATTTTGTGGAAGTATGTATTGATATGAAACAACAAGGAGTGGCAGGATATAATAGTTGGGGCGATCGCCCTCTTCCTGAAAACACTTTGCCTGCAAATCAAAACTACGAGTGGGGTTTCACCTTCGTTCCTGTTAAAAATGTAGCGGATATTGATAAAGGTGTTTCACAGTCTTACAAGCAGTAAGAATAAGTTGAAATAAAACTGAAAGAAATATTCGTTTCTTACATATAAAAACGCAGTAGAATTAAGTTTCTGCTGCGTTTTTTTTGGAGTATAATTTATTTAATCACAGATTTTCACGGAATTAATCATGCGTAAATAAACCGATGCTACCGCACGATTTATCTCGTGTGGTCTTTTAGTAAATTGTTCTTACTTATGCACAATGCGGTCGGGAGTCGCAATGTGCGTTAAATATATCGGTCTTTCTATTTTGCAATCAAAAAAAATCTACGCGTGCTACCGCACGATTTATATCGCGTGGTCTTTTAGCAAATTGTAGTAATTCTTATTTAACCATGCGAGAGGATTTGCGCAGTGCAAGTCAATTCCATGCTTGTAAGGTTTACTTCGGGAGTCAGTAGATAATGCAGAATTGAAAAATTTAAAACCCTTATTCACATTTCCCTAACCTTAATAACCGTGTGATAATCATACCAATCAAACCTTATTACCCTATCAAAATCACAATTTTAAATTCCCTCTCTTTACACCTTTGCACCTTTGTTAGAGAAAAGAAAATGAAACTTTATAACGCTACTCTTCTCTAAAATCACAAAAATTGAATCTCTTATATTTATTTAACTATAAAAAAGTACGAAAACATTTTTTGTTTACTATTTATTCGTAGCTTTGTAATAGTAAACAAGTTATTAACAACAAATAAATAGAACTATGGAACGATTAACCCCTCAAGAAGAAACAGTTATGCTACACATTTGGGAATTGGGACAA
>DATJCX010000046.1:0-1697 GCA_035497735.1 Brumimicrobium sp.
AAGATAGATTTGGATTAATTTTCGGGAAGGGCTGACACAGACACCTTTTTTTGTTATATCTTTGTATGTACTTTGATAAAGTACTTAGGGATTGTAATGAAATAAGTTGACTGTTTGAAACGAAAGCTATTTTATTCGTTAAAGGACAAAAAAGCAAGTGTAGAGCGTCAAGTTATTTCGGTACAATCCCTTCTATGTTGTAATCCAAATATTCTTTGAATTATTATTTTTATTACTCTTCTTTTAACTACTTAACGATAAAATGATTACCTTTGTTTCTTGTAGAGAAGAAGGGGAAACAGGCACTGCTGGGGAGCAACCTGCGAGCAATACTCTCTACGGATACACTGCAAAAGAGAAGGTTACGGCCTTCTTTTTTATGTTCTTTTGCAGGCATCCTACATGGCTAAGAAAACCCAATGTTGAATTTATTAGCCAAATTAATTATAAAAACTTAAAAAACAACCTTCTATCAGTAGACAAGTTCCATTACTAGATAAATGCTACAATTCCCTGTTCAGTCTTTTAAGTAAAGTGTCGCATCCTTAGAGAGCAGACTAACTGCATGGGATTGCAAGCGATCACTTCATGTGCTGATTGTTTTTTAAGTTTTTATTATACAGTTCCAGTAACATATTCTTCTTGTTTTGATAAAACAAAATAAATTCTATTCAATAATTTGCGTGCTATACGTATGATAGCCTTGTTGGGCTCCATTCTTTGGACGTATTTATGATAAGCCATATTCAATGCTGGGTCTCGCCGTGCAGCCACCCAGGCACTCTCAATCAACGCTCTTTTAATAAAGTCATTTCCTCGAAAAGTCATTTCAGTATTCTTGTCTATCTCTCCCGAAGAGTGACTCCCGGGAACCAATCCTACAAAACTTGCTAAATGATCTGTATTTTTGAAACGACTTAGATTAATAATTTCAGTAAGCAGCGTAATAGCTGTTATAGGACCTATTCCGTGAATTAGGCGCAACAACATCATATTATGAGCATATTTTTCAGTGCGTGAAAGCTCTTTTACTTTTCGTGTTGTATCAAGTAGTAAAGCTCGCTGTTCTTCGGCTTGTCTTATTAATAGACTAAAAGCCTCTTGTCCTACTAAATCAGTAAGTTGGAGTTCTTTGAGCCATTTCATAAATCGATTCGACCAGTGCGTATTCCTATCTTCAAATTGAGGAGGATACTTTATCCCATAAAAATACAAAAAAGATTTGATTCGCAATTTTAAACGTGTCATATCTTTAACCACCGTTGCTCGATAACGTACAAGTGATCTTTCGTTTAAGCTTGCTAAACTAGGAACATATATAGCTCTTAGTTCACCGTTACGTAATGAGCGACCAAGTTTCAGACTGTCAACATTATTGTTTTTGTGAATTTTCTCTTTTTGAGAAGTTGGAACATCTGCTGCATTAACCACAATGTTATTAATTCCCATTTCCAGAAGTGAGTAATGTGCCCAAAAACCACTAAATCCTGCTTCATAAACTGAATAGTAAGTAGCATTGGGGAAGTTTCGATCAAGATAATTACGTAAAACATCTGCCCGAGGAGGTTGATCGAACTTCTTGTGAAATAGTTTTTCAGTAAAGATCGATACTGTCCAACTTAGTAAATGTAAATCAATTCCGATGAAAACATTTTGTCCTTTGAAATTTAATTCTCTTCTTTGTGTTTGCATAAGTC
>DATJCX010000047.1:0-258336 GCA_035497735.1 Brumimicrobium sp.
CACACGACCTAAAACGCAGAGATTTAATTTTTGCCCACTGTATCGTCCTAAAAAAAGTTTACACTTTTCTAACTTAAAAGGGATAATTAATGCGATAATCACCAGTACTTCTAGCGCAAAACATGAAAATAAAAATGGAGCCATTCAATCAGTCATTGCAAAAGCAAGAGGATTTAGAAATTTTGAACGATTTAGGATAAATACACTATTCTATTTCGGAAATTTAAACCTCGTTCCACAAAATATTTAGTAATGCCATAATTAGCATCTTCGAGTTGTTCTTCGG
Source organism: Brumimicrobium sp. (assembly GCA_035497735.1). GTDB lineage: Bacteria > Bacteroidota > Bacteroidia > Flavobacteriales_D > Crocinitomicaceae > Brumimicrobium. The sequence continues at coordinate 287 of DATJCX010000047.1, forward strand.
CTGCTCTGTATAAGCGACTAATTAAAGCTCTATTTGAATTGTTTTCCATAGCCACGAAGGCATATAAAATTGACAATCAAAACAAGATATCCAGGCATCACCAATAGACTCATCTTTTGGAAGTGGTTTTGAAAGTAAATGTTCTAATTTCCTACCACCCTAAAGTCGATATTGATAAATGGAGTCAAATTTTAGAGGGTAAATGTGAATGCTCTTTTTAATTCGTTTTTAATGCACTGAAAAATGTTTCCAGCAACTCTTAATTAATTTAGTACAATTGTTTTAATCCATTGACGGCCATCTTCTGAAATAATTCTAACAATATAATAACCAGACTGCTCTGATTGAAGATTTACGGTTGTTGAATTGTTAAATGCTCCCAGATAAACTGATTTTCCAAGTGGGGAATAAATTTGAATTGTCTTTTTAGAATGATCATCCATTACAATGTTAAATTCACCCGCAGATGGATTTGGGTAGATGTTTAATAATAAATTCATCTCCTCCTCTGCAATAGAAGAGTAGTTTTCATCTTTGCTAATCGTTCCTACCTTATTGATTATCCAGTTGTTAGGGTCTACTTTAGCTGTTGTTTTCGTTTGTCCAAAATTAGGAATGAAAAAATGGTCATTGTTGCTTGAAATTTCAACTCTAATAGTTGTATCAGGTAGGTTTTCTCTTTCAAAAAAGAGTTCAAGCGGAGTTGTGAATGTTGGAGTAGAACTTGAAGTGGTGTGACTCACATTAAAATATAAATCATCGCCAATAGAGTTCCATTTTAAACTGTATGTAGGGTAACCTTCACCGTAGTACCATTGGTTAAATGCTTCGTCAAAGTTAACTGTTGTAACTGCTGCTAATTGATCTTTTACATCAAGTGCCATAGCAACGCTATCTTTAAATGTATTTTGATAGTTTTTTAAGGCTTGAAAAAACAAAGTATCATCATTCATCATAAAACGCAAAGTATGTACAAAAGCAGCACCTTTGTCGTAAGATAGTCTGCCGTTAAAAATCGCTCCTTCATTCAAACTGTCAGCAACCCATATACTTCCGTGAGGATTGCTCATCACATTGGAATGGAGATCGATCATATTTTGGCTTGCTTCAGTTGGGTGAAGATATTCAAGTACTAAATGACTAGAATAAGAAGCAAAACCTTCATTCACCCAGATATCTGACCAAGAAGCGCATGTTACGCTATTTCCCCACCATTGGTGTGCTAATTCATGAGCTGTTAATCCTCTATCAAAGAAACCTTGAGTAGTCATTGTTTGATGCTCCATTCCGCCACTTAAAGGCGCCATACAATGTCCGTATTTCTCATCATCGAAAGGATATTTACCGTACAATTCGGCAAATAACTCTATAAAATCAACCGTTTCATCTATCTCATCTTTGAAATAAGGTAAGGTCGCTGGATTATTATAAATGTAGTTTTGAATCAAAACAGGATTGGCTGAACCAGCAGGATTCGCGTAAATATTGTATTCAATATATTCAGCCACTGCTACAGAAATCAAATAATAGTCGATTGGATATCTGTGAAACCATTCATAACGGGATGTTCCATTTCCAAGGTCTACAACATTCTCTAAAACACCATTTGAACCAGCTTTGCAATTATTAGGAACAGTTATTTTAACAGAAACACTATCCGCCTTATCTCTTAAGTCCTGCTTACAAGGCCACCATTCGTATGCTGAATAAGGTTCAGATAAAGACCAAGTAACTTGTGCTCCCCACGATGGAGAAGTGTTGTTTGACATTCCAGAACCACCAAATGGGGTAGAGGAAGAGTTTGGAGGAGTTCCATCGTAGTCAATTTCTATAATGAAAGATTGACCTACAGTTAAATTCACAGGAACTCTAACTATCGATTCTATGTGATTAAAAGGTGTGGAAATACTATTTACTCTTATCTCAGAGATATTAAAATCATTGTATAATTCAAATATAACGGAATCTAAATCTTCTAGAACAACTCCATGAATTTCCCCTGTTCCAGCTATGTTTGTTGAAAGATTGTCCATAGCTACATCGAGTGCATAAAAATGAACATCATACTTTTTTGCTTTCACTATTTCAGAAACAGACAAGTTTGGACTTTTTAGTTGAATTGTTGAAAAAGCATCTCTTTTAGCACAATGTGTATGATTTTCTTGAGAGAATAATGAAATGCTTGTGAAGATGATAATTGATAAAATAAAGAGCTTTAAGTTCATATAGTTTTGTTTTGATGTTAAAATTAACCTAAATTGTTTTTAACCTTGCATTTTATTTAAAATATATAGAATATTTTTTCATTTGTGACTACCTAATTCTTTAAGTAAACAACTCAATTAGGTATTTTATAATCAATTTTCATGCGTTGGTATTCATATAATTAAAGAGAAATCCTTACTTTCAGTCTTTGTTTGAATATTATTAAAATTCTGATTCCTTGCAGTATAAAAAAATAGAGATTGAAATAATGAACTTTCAGATTTTGAAAGAGGTTCCAAGTGCTTCTGGTATTGTGAAGTTTAAAAATGATTTCTTTGTGATTGGTGATGATTCTCCGTATCTATTTTCTATTGATAAGGACTTTAACTTTATTTCAAAACAACTGATTTATTCTGCTAAAACTCTTCTGGAAAATAGAATTCCTAAAATTGAAAAGCCTGATTTTGAGGCTATGGAAATGATTAGTGAGAATGAAATACTTGTTTTTGGGTCTGGCTCTAAATCTCCTGAACGTGATGTTTGTATCTGGATAAAACTAGGAGTGGAGTTAAGTCATAAAGAATACAACATTACGCCATTTTTCAACTACCTGCGAAGTTTAGAAATTATGCAAGGGTATGAACTCGATATTGAGGGATTAGCTCAGCATGGTGAATTACTTTATTTACTCAATAGAGGGAGAAACGTAGTATTTACCATTTCTCTCCAGAAATTTTTAGCGTATTGTCAAACAGGAGCAGACTTTCCATACCCGCAAACCAAGTTGTTTTCTTTGCCGAAAATTAAAGGTTTAGAATCAGGGTTTTCTGGCGCGACAGTTTTTGGAGATAAACCTTATTTGATTTTTACCGCCTCGGTCGAAGACTCTCCAAACGCTTATGATGACGGAGATATTTTAGGTAGTTTTATTGGTGTGATAGAAATAAACAAGGAGGGTATAGGTGATGATTTTTTGATTCAAAAAGTTGATTATGAAAAAAATCCTTTAAAAGTTGAATCAATTGTTATTGACAAGGTGAAGTCGAAAAAAGAGCTTGATCTTGTTCTAGTAACTGATAACGACGGCGAGACTTCTGAGATTCTAAAAGTAAGAATGACCCTGGAATGAGTTGTGAATCAATCTGCTAAAGATAATTTTAGTTCAGTAATTCTCAATGTTATTTTTTTGTCATTCCTTTTAGTTCCTCTAAAGAACCATCAAATAAATTCAGATCTACAAATTCATTGATTCCATCAATAACTCCTTTTTCAGAGTACTGCCACATTTTCCAATGCTTTTTAGGTGCTTTTAAACTTCTGTTGTAATTCGCAATCCAAAGTGTATAGTCGGCAAATTCCTTTTCTAAAAAGTTGTTGAAATAATGGTCGCCTGAATAGATGATAGGTCTAACTTTGTAGTGGTTTTCGACTTTATTTAACCATCTTTTTAGTCCAATTTTCAAACTGTCCATGGGTTGACCTTTTGGCATCTTCTCAATGTCTAAAACAGGAGGTAAGTCGCCTTCTTCAAGTGTTACAACCTTGATGAAATTATCCGCTTGTAAAAGTGAATTCTCGTCTGGACGGTAATAATGATAAGCACCACGTAAAAACTTTCCTTTTGTACTTTTCCAATTGTAGGTGAAATAACTATCCCGCTTCGATCGTCCCATTGTAGCACGAATAAATACGAACTCTACAGGTCGTAATCCAGGAATGTTTTCTACTTTTGACCAGTCTATAATGTCTTGATAGTGACTCACATCAATTCCAAAAACCGCTGCTGAATTATGCGTTGCCACAGTCATATGATGCTGTTTAAATGGAATATTTGGATCTAAATGTTGTGTTGGACGTATTGAACGCATGTATTTCACTACAGAAATGGGGATGTAATTCTGATACTTGCTGTATAAAGGATAACGGTATTTCCAAGCCAATGAGCCGGCAGCTCCCATTAAAACAATGAAAAGGATGAAGGATAGAAATATTTTTCTAGCTATATTTTTCTTTTTCTTCTTGGCCACAAATATTTACTAAAAATAGTGAAGTTTCAAAGATAAAACTTTTCGTAAAACCTGATCAAACTAATTCTATATTGTAAGGATGAAATTCATTATAATCTATTGAAGAATTTGTAAATTCAGTGAATCATTGAGAAAATCAGTCAGTACACTTGGATTCTTGGAAATTACTCCTAAATTTATCAGAAATAAATACTCGAAAATGAAATTATTACCTTTTTTACTGATTTTGGCTTCACTTTCATTCGGACAGACTGCAAAGGAATATTTTCAACAAGCACAAATCTATGCAAACGATGGAAATTATAAAATAGCTATTGATAAATTAAATAATGCTATTCAAATCGATGCAACAAATCCTAACTATTATGATTTGTTGGTGGATTGCTATTTTGAATCAGGCGCTTACCAAGAATCATTTGATATGTGTGGGGTTGGAATTTATCTATTTCCAGAAACTTCCATCTTTTATAATAAAAGAGCAGGGATTTTGTTTGAATTCTATGAAATCGAAGATGCGATTTTGGATTATGACAAAGCGATAGAATATGCAGAAGATGATGAATACCTTAGTATCTATTACAGCAATAGAGGTGGAGCTAAATCTAAAATTGGAAATCATCAAGGTGCGTATGAAGATTTATTAAATTCTTATGCTTTAGACTCTACCAACCTAGGAGTATTGAATAACTTGGGAATTGTTAGCGACGAATTAGGTTACGATGAAGAATCGTTAAAACATCTTTTTAAAGCCTTAGAATTGGCACCGAATTATTTTCCTACTTATATTAATATTGGTTTTAAATATCAAGAAAAAGGTGAACATGAAAAAGCGATTGAGTATTTTGATAAGGCATTGGAACTAAGTCCAAACCAAGCGTATGCCTTTAGTAATAGAAGTTACAATAAGTATAAACTAGGGAATTTAAAAGGAGCGATGAAAGATATAGAAATTTCTATTAAATTAGATTTTAGAAATTCATATGCCTATAAAAACAGAGCGTTGATATATATTGCCCAAAAAAAGTACAAAAAAGCTTGTGAAGATATTCAGTTAGCTTTAGATCATGGGTTTACGAAATCCTATGGCGAGGAAGTTTTAGAATTACAGAAAAAATACTGTAAGGACTAAAAGTTAGGAAAACACTAATGAACCAAGTCCTTCGAGTAGGCTTCTTTTAATACATTGACAGCAAAATCTACATCGTCTTTTGTATTGTATCGAGAGAATGAGAACCTCACATTAGGTCTTGAGGTATCCGCTTGAATTCCTTCTAAAACGTGAGAGCCTTTACTGCTTCCAGATGAACAAGCTGAACCACCCGAGCAAGCAACACCTTTTAAGTCTAAAGTGAATAGGAGCATAGCTGCCTTTGAAGTTGCAGGTAAACTAACGTTTAGTACAGTGTAAAGACTATTTTCATCACTTTCTGTATCTCCATGAAAACTAACATCAGGAATATTTGCAATTAGCTCTTGCTTCATGTAAGACTTTAATCCTTGTACGTGAATTTGGTGCTCTTCTAAATTTGTATAGGCTAATTCCATTGCCTTGGCTAATCCTACAATTGAATATAGGTTTTCAGTTCCTCCACGTAATCCTCGTTCTTGAGAACCTCCATGAATCATTGGAACTGCCTTAACATGACTGTTGATATATAAAAATCCTATTCCTTTCGGTCCGTGGAATTTATGAGCAGAACAAGTCAGAAAGTCAACGTCTAACGCTTGTAAATCAAACTTATAATGTGCCATTGTTTGCACGGTATCTGAATGGAAGTAAGCATTGTGCTTTCTACAAAGCTCACTTACTTTCTTCAAAGGTAAAAGATTTCCAATTTCATTGTTTCCATGCATTAAAGAAACAAGTGTTTTCTTGTTTGAAGAAGCCAGAAGTTTTTCTAAATGCTGTAAATCAACATGTCCATTCGGTAAAAGTTTCACGATTTGAAGTTCCACCTTCCTTTTCGAACAGATATGTTCAGCGGTATGAAGAACAGCGTGGTGTTCGATTTCTGAAGTGATAAAACGTTCTACATTCAGTTCATTTGCTGCAATATTGAAAACCATATTGTCAGCTTCTGTACCGCCTGATGTAAAAACGATTTCTGATGGTTTAGCATTTAGATAATTCGCTACTTTTCTCCTAGCTGTTTCTAGTACACCCTTAGCCTGACGGCCAAATGAATGTTGAGAAGAAGGATTTCCAAACATATCACGTAAGTAAGGAACCATTTCTTCAAAAACTTCTGGTGCAACTGGAGTAGTTGCTGCGTTATCTAAATATACTTTTTTCATACAAATATTGGGTTCTTTTCCTGTCAACTACAAAGTAAAGGAAAAATCAACTTTTTTAAAAGGTTTTCAAAGTCTAAATTTGGATATTATTGCATTCTCAATTATAGAATACGCTCTATATCTTTGATAATATTTTGTGCCAATAGATTAGCTTTATCCTTGCTTTCACTTTCTGCGTAAATACGGATGATTGGTTCCGTGTTACTTTTTCTCAAATGAACCCATTCTTTGTCAAAATAGATTTTAACACCATCCGTAGAATCAATCTCTTGTTTGCTGTACTTTTCAGTCATTTTAACAAGAATTTGGTCGACGTTGGTTTCCTGTGTCAATTGAATTTTATTCTTAGAAATAGTGTATTGTGGATAGCTATCTCTCAACTCAGAGGCTTTCATTTTCTTATTCGCCAAATGTGTCAAGAAAAGTGCAATTCCTACCAATGCATCTCTACCGTAATGTAGTTCAGGTAAGATGACACCACCGTTTCCTTCTCCACCGATAACAGCACCTACTTCTTTCATTTTTTCAACTACGTTTACTTCTCCAACTGCAGAAGTGAAGTATTTGTAACCGTGTTTTTCAGTAACATCTCTTAAAGCTCTAGTAGAAGAAAGGTTAGAAACTGTTGAACCGCCTTTTTTAGATAAAATAAAGTCCGAAACAGCCACTAAAGTGTATTCTTCACCAAACATAGTTCCGTCTTCACAAACCATTGCAAGTCGGTCAACATCTGGGTCAACTGTAATTCCTAAATCAGCATTAAATTCAACTATTGCTTTCGATAAATCTACTAAATGCTCTGGAAGAGGCTCAGGGTTATGTGCAAATTCTCCTGTTGGTTCACAGTGAATTCCTCTTACATTTTTAACACCCAAAGCATCTAAAAGTAATGGAACCGCGATTCCACCAGTAGAGTTAACAGCATCAACTATAATTGAAAAATCAGCAGCTTCAATTGCTTTTTTGTCAATATAAGGTAATGCTAAAATTGATTGAATATGTTTTTGAATATAATCTTCAACTTTTGTGTACTTTCCTAAGTGATCAACATCAGCAAATTCAAAAGCTTCCTTTTCTGCAATCTCTAGAACTTTTTCTCCCGCCTCAGCTGAAATAAATTCCCCTAAATTGTTTAATAATTTAAGTGCATTCCATTCTTTGGGATTGTGACTAGCTGTTAAGACAATTCCTCCGTGAGCTTTTTCCATAATCACTGCCATTTCAACAGTAGGAGTGGTGGACAAGCCTAAATCAATTACGTTAAGCCCCAAACTTCGAAGAGTAGATATAACAAGACTACTAACAATAGGCCCAGATATTCTCGCATCTCTTCCTACGATAACAGTTAGTTTTTTAGCATTGTTTTCTCCTTGAAGCCAAGTACCATAAGCAGAGGTAAACTTTACGATATCGACAGGTGTAAGACTTTCTCCTACAGTTCCACCGATAGTTCCTCTGATTCCCGAAATTGATTTAATTAAAGTCACGATTGTAGAATTTTATAATGATTTTTTCATGTGAACCATTTTCAAACAAGCCACTGCTGCTTCTATACCTTTGTTCCCGTGTTTTCCACCAGAACGGTCGATTGCTTGCTGCAATGTGTTATCTGTTAATACACAGAAAATTGCTGGTTTGTTGTACTTTAGTCCAACATCTTTGATTCCTAGTGTCGTACCTTGACAAACAAAGTCAAAATGCTTTGTTTCTCCTTGGATAACAGAACCGATAGCAATAACGCCGTCGATATCTTCTTTTTCAAGCATCCATTGAGAAGCAAGTGGTAATTCAAATGCACCAGGTACAAAATGTACATGTATATTTTTGTCTTGAACGCCATTTTCTAATAGCGCTTCTTCCGCACCTTTTAATAAGTTAAAGGTGATGTTATCATTCCATTCAGAAACAACAATGCCGATTTTAAAATCGGCACCGCTTGGTATAGTCTCCTTGTTATAATGGGATAAGTTTTTGTTAACTGTAGCCACTTTATTAATCTATTACTTTATTCTCTGCACGAGAAATATATTTATCAATACCTTTTTGGTTCGCAAAAGACGTGTAGTTGTCTTTTATTTTTTGGTAGAACTCTGCTGCTTTAGCAAAATCACCAGCTTCTTCAGCATTTAAACCTGCTTTAAAGTAGAATAGAGGTGTTGTAGCTTCGTTGTCTTGACGATCTGCAGCCTCAATGTACTTCTTAACAGCGTTCTTGTAATCACCAAGTTCCGAATAACAGTCTCCTTGTGTTCCAATTGCTAAAGTCATTAAGTAAGTATCTTTGATCTTTACTTTTTTCAATTCCTTTAATGCTGCCTCATAATCACCTTGCTCGAAATATAAGTTTCCAAGCGCGTAACTAGCGATTTCAGCTCCTTGATATCCTTTGTATTCAGATGCAAGGTATTCAAACTCTTCAATAGCTAGTTTGGTAGAATCTTGTTCTAAATACATGATTCCATTAGCAATCTCAGCCTTAGACGCTTCATTCTTTGGATTAGAAATGAAGTTCTTATAAGCTAAAAATACCAATACAATAGCTGTGATTACTCCAACACCATATGTTGAGTACTTAAGGATTTTGTTTCCTTTAAATTGTTCAATTAATTCTTCTTTCGTTAATTCTGTCATAATAAGCCTTTGTTTAAGCGTCTGCAAAATTAATTATTTTTTCATTGGAAAGCTAACATTTTTTAAAAAGTATATTGTTGATAACTTAAAAAGTTGGATTGTTGTGGAATGTAGATTGCTTTTTAGAATCATTTATCTATCGTTAAGTGTTGATGGTTAGTGTTTTGTGTTGCTTTTAGTGTTGTCCGATATTTATAGTCGCATCCTTCTTTTGTGTGGAAAAAAAATGAAAAATATTGTTTTTAATTTCCTTAGAATTATTGTTTTAATTATAATTATCTTTGCACCAATGAATAATCCGATTTTTCTATCCAAAATAAGCTTGGTTAATTTCAAAAATTACAAGCAAACCGAGTTATCTCTTTCTCCTGAAATAAATTGTTTTATAGGGGAGAACGGTGCAGGAAAAACGAATATTCTAGATGCTATATACTATCTAAGTATGTGCAAATCGTACTTAAATCCAATCGATTCTCAAAATATCTTATTCGATGAATCTTTCTTTGTTATCCAAAGTTCTTGGCAAAGAGGGGAACAAGTAGAATCTGTTTACTGCGGCGTAAAACGTGGTCAAAAAAAGGTGTTTAAGAAAAATAAAGTTGAATACGAAAAACTTGCAGACCATATCGGACAATTTCCAACGGTGATGATTTCTCCTTATGATAGAGATTTAATTGTCGAAGGTAGTGAGGTGAGAAGGAAGTGGGTGGATGGTATTATATCTCAGTTTGATAGATCTTATTTAGAGTCTTTAATGCGCTATGGGAAAGTCGTAGCTCATCGAAATGCACTATTGAAAAACATGGGAGACTATGGTTTTTTCGATAAAGACAGCATCGATGTTTGGGATGACCAAATGATTAAATACGGGAATGAAATTCATGAGGCTAGAAAAACGAGTATCGAAAACTTCATTCCTATTTTCCAAAAATATTACAATTGGCTTTCTGGTAGTAAGGAAGTAGTTGGTTTAGAATATAAATCTCAATTGTTTGACACTTCATTTGAAGACTTATTGGTCAAAGCACAACGAGATGACTTGCGCAGACAATATTCAACAGTAGGAGTACATAGAGATGATTTTGTTTTTACAATCAAGGGTTATCCTATAAAAAAATTCGGTTCGCAAGGACAGCAGAAGTCGTACTTAATTGCCCTGAAATTGGCGCAGTATGAATGGTTGCTTTCTCGCTTAAAAGTTAAACCTATTTTGTTGCTAGATGATATTTTCGATAAACTAGACAACGAAAGGGTTGAGCGTCTTATGCAGATGGTGAGTGATCAAGATTTCGGTCAGGTATTAATTACAGACACGGATAAGGATAGAATAGCCAACGTATTTAATAAGAATAATATCAATTATAAAGCCTTCTTTATTCATGATAATATAGTAGAAGAGGAAGCTCAAAAAATAGAATCGCTATGAATGAAAGAAAGAGAGAACGGGAAGATAAAGAATTAGGAACTATTATCACTAAGATGATGAAAGCCTGGGGCTTGGAAGACAAGATGAAGGAAATGGATATTGTAAATGCCTGGCCTGAATTAATGGGGAATGGGGTAGCTTTTAGAACCGAAAAAATCACCATTAGCAATGGTATTATGCAGTTGAAGTTAAACTCTTCTGAAATGCGTGAAGAACTACTTTTTGGTAAAGCAGTTATCATCAAGAGGGTAAATGATTTTGCTGGATATGATCTGATTCGCGATGTTTGGTTTACTTAAATAAAACAACTCTTACTCTTCATCATAATCTTTTTCATCCTCTAAGATCCTTTTTCTTGTATTGTCAAAATCTGGATTGACAAAACTTACCGCAGGTTTTAAGATAGGAGTTCTAATTTTTGCTAAATCAATCAAGGTGTGGAATAAGTTATCTGTAACATACGGTTCGTTTTTCCTTGATTTGATAAGCTCTAAATCAATGTTTTTCATGTATTCTGTAGAAAACCAATAGAAATATGGAATTTCTACATTGGGTTTAGGAATTTTACCAGAATAAGAATGCCCAACGATATCGCCTTCGTCATATACGTTTTGTCCATGATCTGAAGCGTAAACTACAACAGCGTTCTTCGTGTTGCTCTCAATTATCTTTAATAATGAATCTAGCACATAGTCGGTATATAAAATCGTGTTGTGATATTCAGCTATGGTTTTTGACTTCTTGTCCTTTCCTTTAAATTGATTGAAGGATGAAGGATATCTTTTTCCATAAGAAGTGTGACTTCCCATGGTGTGAAGTACAATCAGCTTCAAAGAGTCTGGTTCTTTCAACACTCTTATTGTAGGTTCAAATAAAAGTTCATCGTAAGAACGTGTTAAGGTAGATTCCATCGAACTGCTACTGCCTAAGTTGGTATAAACTGATTGATTCGCCTTGTTTGCAAAGATGGTTATAAGATTCTCCCAAATTCCAACAGGAGCTTGATTTGAAATCCAGTATGTGGAGTAACCAGCTGAATGAAAAACGTCAAAAATATCCGTTCCTTCCGTTCTTTTAATATTATTATCTAAGGCAGCTTCTGTTAAACTTTCTAAAACAGAAGCAATTGTATTTGAATGCGATGAAATAACATTGTCAAAATAATAGATGTCATTTCTGCTGGAAAGTAAAGGCGTTGTAGGTGTTTTATTTCCATACAGTTGCCAGTGATTTCTATTAGCAGACTCTCCGATAATTAAAACAACTGTTTGTTGATTGTCTGTTGCCTCTGCTTCTACAAATTTCGTTGCTTTTGTTTCTTTTGCTTGCTTAAATAGCTTTGTTTCGCTTTGAAAGGTAATGGCCACTTTTGGAAAATGCGGAATTCCTTTTCGAATCAAACGATTGGCTTGTGTGTTTTCTATTATGAATACTCCAAAAGTTAAGATGATTGCTCCTTGTAGGTAATTGAAAAGTACATTTTTAAATGGTTCATAATTGGGCTGATATCTCCAAGCTTTGTAAATTAACCAGAATAAAGGGAGAATGAGTGCTATGCTTAGTCCAGTTTTAACTCCTAAAAACTCTGTACTTTCTTGAAAGTTGGTGGCAGAAATAACAAATAAACTAGAATGGGAGAGTGGACCATTTAGAATTATCCAATGAAGCCCTTCGATAAGTGACATTGTACTGTAAATGATAACGCCAAACCTATAAAGCCAATTGCTTTTAAATATTCGGAAAAGAATCACAAAAGAAGCTAACCAAAGTAAATTTATGATAATTAATCGCGAAGACACCAACGAAGGGTTGATTAATACACCCAATAGTAATGGGTAATTTACGATGAGTGTAAGATAAAGTGGAAGTATCTTATTAAATGTTTTAAGCAAAATAGTATTGTGTTATAAATTCTTTTTTAATTGTCGTCACCAACTTTAATGTCCTCGTTGACCTCTTCTAATTCTTCTTCTTTAGGTTCTAAACGAATCAATGCTCTAAAAATATCCATGAATACTTTTATTTCTTGTTGCGTGTATATCATGTGTTGCCAACTCAATGGTCGTTTTTTGTCTTCCCATTTGAATTCTTCTACACGCACCTCTTTTTCCTCGATGTCATTCATTGGGTAAAGCACGCCGTCTGGACTTTCTCTATACGTTGCTGTTTCAATTTCTCCTTGGTCAAATCGTAAGGTGATATCTGAGGCGTATAAACGATTCATTCCTTTTCTTTCTACCACGATTAAGGAGTCATTTTCATTTTCTTCTTCCAAAAAGTAAATAGTTTTAGCGGTTCCTTCAATATCAACTCTTTTTATCTCCGTACTATCGAAATAAGCATTCATGGTTGTACCGAAAATTTGATTGTAATAGTCGGTAGATTCTACATGAGTCGTGATTAAACCATTGTTTCTAATGAACGCTCTATCTATCTTATTATTAGCTTCATAAATAGTTATTGAGTCTCCTATAAGTTGAGCGTTTTTTGCCCATAAAATTGGATTGTCATACATGTTCATTTCACCAATCTTTCTGTTGTAGCTAAGTGAATCACAAACTCCTTGCATGTCGCCTTTGAACAGTTTTACATTGTTATAGGCCTTCATCATTTCTGGTTCATGAAGTGAGTCTAGGTAATTGTACAAGGTATCCGCATGAATGTATAAAGTATCTTCGCTATCAAATCGCTTAGCCAAGGTTCTACCAGTGATTAAAGAATATCCTTGTTTTTCGTCGCTAAAAGCATAATTTCCTGTAAAAGCAATTTTGTTGGTTGTGTCTATAATTTCAACGTTTCTTCTACCGATATACAGACTGTCTTTAGCGGAGTAGTATAGACTATCAGCTTTGATTAACATTTCTTTTCTGTCAACATAAGCATTCGTTTCTAGTACACCTTCATCTTTATAAACGTCATACCAACCTTTTTCACAGTACATAACAATACTATCACCAGTGATTTTAGTTGGTCCATAGAAATAGGCTAGTTTTGTTCTTGCGTTGAATCGAAGGGTGTCTGTTGTTACCGTGTAATCTCCATTTTTGTAAACAACATTTTTGCTAAAGTTAAATCTTTCAGCTTTCGGATAGAAGTAACCCACATCGCTACTTAACGAGTCGTTGGCGGAAATACTGGTGATGAGTCCCTTGTTTTTATAAACTCCAAACTCACGTTTTAGGTCATAGTCTAAGGAATCGGTAACTAACTTATATTCGTTGTTTCGAATTCTAACATTGCTATAAAGTTTGGCGTAATCTGTTTTTAAATCTAAAAAAACAGAATCACAAAACATGTTTAAAGTGTCTTGCTGACTTAGGTGAACGTTTCCGTAAGCCTTAATGTTGTTGTATTTGAAGTTGTAATAGGCTGAATCACAATAAAGTCGTGTAGTTTCTTTTTTGAAAATGACATTTCCTTTAACGATATAATTACCGGACTTTCCATCGAGTTTTATCTCCTCAGAACCTTCCAATAACTCTATAAATTCTTGAGAATAGGATATTTGAGGTGATAAAAAAATTACGCTTCCCAAAAGAAGCGCAATTTTCAATATGTTCAAATATCTTTTCAAATTATTTTGTACTTAAAGTTTGTATTCTATCTGGACCAACAGAAACAGTTGTGATAGGAACCTCAAGGTGTTTTTCTAGATATGTAACATAATCTTTCAATGCTTGTGGTGCATCGTTGTATGATGTTAATTTAGTAATATCTGTTTTCCATCCTTTTAAAGATTCGTACACAGGTGTAACTTCTTGATCACATAAATCAAACGGTAAGTAATCAACTTTCTTGCCATTAATTATGTAATGTGTACAAACGTTGATTTCGTCAAAGCCATCAAGAACGTCAGCCTTCATCATAGACAATTCTGTTGTTCCGTTAATCATGTTGGCATATTTAAGTGCAGGAATGTCGATCCAACCACAACGTCTAGGACGACCTGTAGTAGAACCAAACTCACTTCCAGCAACCCTTATTGCTTCTCCAACTTCGTCTTCCAACTCAGTAGGGAATGGGCCGGAACCAACACGTGTACAGTATGCTTTAAAAATACCGATTACATTTCCGATAGTGCTTGGAGCAACTCCTAAACCAGTACAAGTACCAGCAGTAATTGTATTCGAAGAAGTAACAAATGGGTAGCTACCGAAGTCGATATCTAACAATGTTCCTTGTGCACCTTCTGCTAAAATAGTTTTTCCTTCTTTTAATGCATTGTTAATATAGTGCTCACTATCAATAGTCGTTAAAGATTTTAATAATTCAATTCCTTCAAAGAAAGCAGCTTCATGCTCCTCTACGTTGAATTCAAATCCTTCGTAGTGTTTTAGCATTCCTACGTGTTTTTCAACAAGTGTATCGTATTTCTCCTTAAAGTTTGAAGTTGAGATATCTCCAACTCTTAATCCATTTCTTCCTGTCTTATCCATGTAAGTTGGACCAATTCCCTTCAATGTAGAACCGATTTTTGCTTTACCCTTTGCTTGCTCAGATGCAGCATCTAGTAATCTATGTGTAGGAAGAATTAGGTGAGCTTTATTTGAAACTAAAAGTGTCTCTTTAATAGGTAAATTAAATTGAGCTAGATTATCAATTTCACGTTTAAAAACTACTGGATCAATAACAACACCGTTTCCAACTATATTAATAATTCCTTTTCTGAAAATTCCAGAAGGAATCGTGTGAAGAACGTGCTTGATACCGTCAAACTCTAGAGTGTGACCAGCATTTGGTCCACCTTGAAAACGTGCGATTATGTCATAGTTTGGAGTTAAAACGTCAACGATTTTTCCTTTTCCTTCGTCACCCCACTGTAACCCTAATAAAACATCTACTTTTCTCATGCTTATTGCATTTAAATTAATGAACGGCAAATCTTGCCTAATTATTTATAAATTATTTTTAAATTGTTTGATTGCTTTTGCTTCAATAGAAATATGCATAACTCGTATCTAATTGATTAATCCTCTTTTTTCTCTTCGCTGTTCCTCGTACCATAAAAGTAAAGAGAGTGGTGATCAATTTTAACATCGAATATTTCTTCGATCGAAGACTTGATGTTTTGAATTCTCGGATCACAAAATTCAATCAACTCACCTGTATCTGTTAATACCAAGTGGTCGTGCTGATTGCGCCCATGAGATTTTTCAAATTGTGTTGTATTTGTACCGAATTGATGCTTTCGCACAAGGTTACAAGCCAATAACAAGTCAATGGTGTTGTACAGAGTAGCTCTAGACACTCGGTAGTTCTTGTTTTTCATTTTGATATAGAGTGATTCAATATCAAAGTGACCATCATAGTTATAGATTTCCTCTAAAATGGCAAAACGCTCAGGCGTTTTTCTATGACCATTTTTTTCCAGATAGGCTGAAAATATATTTTTAACAGTTTCTTGTACGTTTTTCATACATTTATTCGCTTAAAAGACAAAAATAATGAAAATGAATAATCGAACGATGAATTTTGGAACTATTATAAATAAGTTATGCACAATTGCCATTTATGACTGCTTATATTGAACAATTCATCTGTATTCATTGATTTAAACTTCTCTAACTCTTTCTATTTTCTTTTTTTCTAAGAATCCAGTGATGTCTTCAAAGTGTTCGACAACTCGTTTATTGGTAAATTCAAATACTTTTTCGGCTAATCCCGTTAGGAAGTCACGGTCGTGTGAAACCAATAGGAGTGTTCCGTCAAAAGTCTTTAAAGCTTCTTTAATAATTTCTTTTGTTTTTAAGTCTAAATGGTTGGTCGGCTCATCGAGTATTAAAACGTTGTAAGGTTCTAATAATAACTTCACCAATGCTAAACGTGTTTTTTCTCCTCCAGATAGAACTTTCACTTTTTTATCTACATCTTCTCCAGAGAACATAAATGCTCCAAGGATGTTTTTTATTTGTTTTCTAATTTCGCCTTCTGCAATTCTGTCAACTGTTTCGAAGATGGTTAAGTCCTCGTCCAACAAAGTAGCTTGGTTTTGTGCAAAATAGCCAATCTTTACATTGTGCCCTATTTCTACCTTTCCGCCATCTGCATTGATTTCTTCCATGATTAATTTTATCATGGTTGACTTACCTTCACCGTTTTTTCCAACTAAGGCCACTTTTTGACCGCGCTCAATCACCATGTTAGCGTCCTTAAATACGATATGATCTTCGTATTGTTTTGAAAGCTCGGAAACGACAATCGGGTATTGTCCACTCTTCTCTGCTACGGTGAATTTTAAGCGTAGGGCAGAAGTGTCAATTTCGTCTACCTCGATAATGTCTAATTTTTCTAGCATTTTCACACGTGACTGAACCTGTAAGGTCTTAGAATAGGTTCCTTTAAATCGTTCGATAAAATCTCTTGTATCTGAAATGAACTTTTGCTGTTCGTCATATTGCTTTTGCTGCTGTTCACGGCGCTCTTTACGCAGTTCTAAATAATGGGAATAGTTGGCTTTATAGTCGTAAATTCTTCCCATCGTCACTTCTATGGTCCTATTGGTGATATTATCCACAAAAGTTCTGTCGTGAGAAATAACGATAACAGCTTTCGCGGAGTTGAGAAGGAAATCTTCTAACCATTGAATGGATTCGATGTCTAAGTGGTTGGTAGGCTCATCCAGTAGAATTAAATCTGGCTTTCTTAATAAGATCTTGGCCAATTCAATACGCATTCTCCATCCTCCTGAAAATTCAGATGTTGGCCTGTCTAAATCTTCTTGGGTGAATCCCATTCCTTTTAGTACTTTTTCAACTTCAGCTTCTGGGTTGATGTCTTCTATCGAATAGAATTTTTCACTTACTTCAGAAACACGTTCTATCAAGTTCATGTATTCCTCGCTTTCGTAATCCGTTCGAACGGTCAACTCTTGGTTGATGTGCTCGATTTCATCACGCATGGCAAAATATTCTGTAAAAGCTTTAGCGGCTTCGTCTCGAACGTTTGTATCGTCTTCTGTTAGTAAATGCTGCGGAAGGTAAGCGATAATGGCATCTTTTGGGGCGTTGATTGAACCTCGATTGGGTTTGTTAATTCCCGCAACAACTTTCATCATTGTGGACTTACCAGCGCCATTTTTTCCCATTAAGGCAATCTTATCTGTCTCATTAATGGTGAAGTTCACATCACTAAATAAGGCTCTACCACCGAATTCTACGGCTATATCATTTACTGTTATCATGCTTTATATTATTCTTGTTTTTACAGGCTTAATTTACGCGCCAATTAAAGGCGACAAAACTAATCTTTTTATCATTCATTGCAATGCAAAGTAAAAACAACTATTTC
Organism: Brumimicrobium sp.; assembly: GCA_035497735.1. Classification (GTDB taxonomy): domain Bacteria; phylum Bacteroidota; class Bacteroidia; order Flavobacteriales_D; family Crocinitomicaceae; genus Brumimicrobium. The sequence continues at coordinate 18,158 of DATJCX010000047.1, forward strand.
GGGTAGCATTCCAATTCTTCCTGCAAAACCTAAAAAACCGAATCCTTTACTTACAAATAGATATCTGTTGTTCTCTTGGTAAAGTCCCAACCATCTTTTGTAACGGTACTTTGCTGGACTCCATTCCCAACCAGGAATACTTACGCCAACTTGAAATCCGTGGGTGTGTCCGCTTAGAGTTAAATCGAATTGCTTGCTGTGATTTCTAATTTCATATTCCCAATGATCGGGATCGTGACTCATTAAGATGTTAAATCTATCCTCTTCGGTGTTGGCTATGGCTTCTGGAATTTTTCCATATTGCGGAAAGGGCCCCGTTCCCCAATTTTCCACACCGATTAAGTCAATAGTGTCTATATCATTTGAAATCTGGACGCTTTCATTATTTAGTAACTGAAAGTCTGCGTCTTTATATATCTGTTCTATAAGCAATAGGTTTTCTACACGCTCCTCAGGTGTGTCGAATTGAATATAATCTCCATAATCGTGATTTCCTAAAACAGCAAACTTACCGTATTTTGCTTTTAAGTCTTTTAGTAAGCCAACGTAGGGTAGAGCTTCAATAGAGCGGTTGTTGACCAAATCTCCAGTGAAAAGAATAATATCTGGATTCGCTTTATTGATTAAAGCCAAACCTTCCTTTACTTTTTCGAAATCATCAAAACTCCCCGCATGAAAGTCGGAAAACTGAACAACTTTAAGACCTTCGAATGATTTTGGTAAACGCTTTAAATAAAGATGGACTTGTTTTTCGTGAAACGCATATTTTCCTTTAGTAACAGCATAAACAGAACCTAAAAGTGGGAGAGAAGCTGCACCGAGCGATAGTTTTCTAACAAAATCCCTTCTGTCTGGCATTACAACTAGTCCGGTAGCCTTTGTGATTTTCTTCTTTGCAAACCAGCCAAATCTATAGATATCTTCTAGAAACAGAATTAGACCAGCGACAATTTTAACAACGATAAAGCCAAAACCTAAACCAAATATAAGGTTGAGCCATAAAACACCATTGTATATTTCTTTTGAACCCCTCACATATTGTGCAATACCTCCAGAAATAAAAAAGAGTGTAGACAATGGAAGTAGCCATTTGAAAATTTGAAAATATTTCTTGGGTGCAGTTCTTCTATAGCCTCGCCATAAATACGTGTCTAAGAGGAAAAATATACTTAGAATGATGAAAAAAAAGATAATATGCCTATAGCTTAACTGCATTTTTTAAAATTTACACAAAGATATCAAACATAAAAACAATAAGCTACCAGAATAGTTCATCGGAAGATAGAATTCTTAAAATAAATAGCGATTTGCTTATTTTCTCTTTCTTTTTGTCTTTATCTTTTTACTAGGTAAAATGGCACTTTTCGAAGTTGATTTCGCATTATTTTTCTTTGCTTTCTTTTGCTTTTTTTCCTTTTTTCCCTTGGTATTGTTTTGGTCAAGATCATCCGGCATCATTGCACGGTGTTTTCCACCATCGATAGGAGCTGAAGCGTCAGAAGGGTTTTCCCATTTATTCTTAACAGGTACATTTACCACTGAATCAAGTTCAGCATCGTAAGCTTTCAATTGAATCTTTTCAGGCGTATCTTTATTGATGGCGATGATATCTTCTTTTAGCGTCCAATTATTCCCGTCCCATTCGTAGGCGTCATACGACATGTCTGGAACATAGTATTCTCTAAATTCCTTCATCGTAGGCGATTCTGGAGAAAGATGGTCGAATATGATTTTATTTCTTTGCTTATCAAACTTTAATGACATTGTAGATTCTGCAGAATGTTCAAAAATAATACGTGTAGCTCTGTTTTTATTAGAATCAAAGATAGGCGCACCAAATGTTGGTTTATTTCCTACAAAATGAAGTACGTCGATTAATTTGATTGCACTTCTTTGATTGTTGGCGTCGTAACCAAGTAAGGTATAGTAAGTTTTGTTTCTCTTTTTAACGTCCACTACATCGTAGTACAAAGCACCATACCAGTTATTTGGACCAATTGGGTCGTATTGTATTCCGTATAGATTTTGTTTTTCTCTTTCGAGCTCTATAACAGTCACCTTACCACGTCTTTCATCTTTTTTTAGAATAAAAGAATAGTAATTGTGAGAAAAGTCTTCTTGCTGTGTATTCCAAGTAATGATGCGCACCAATTGATCTTGGGAATGGATTTTTCCAACAGAACGTAGTGAACTAAATGGATACTCGAAAGCTCCATCTATTTCTAGGGCTTTCTTAAATTCCTTTTTAAATTTATTGTTTAACTCAAATAAACGACCGTCATTTGTTTTGACACTTCTTAATTCATTTAAGAGTGTATTCAATTTTTCTTCCGTTTTTCGTAAAGCATTCTCATTTCCTTGGGCTAAAATACCGAAGGTGAAAAAGGTAAATAAAATTAAAAGAAATTTCTCCATGAATGTATAACGTTTGGTGAGCCTATTTGTTACAATTTGAATGCCGAAAAATCGACGGAAATAAACGGGCAAGTAAAAATAATAAAAAAAGAGCACCTTTCGATGCTCTTTTACTTTATTAGATTAAACTTTCTATTGCGTTACACTCACCTTATGTGTAGCTATTAACGCTCCGTCTTTGTTGTAAATATGGAAGTAATAGATTCCAGTACTCCAGTTTTTAACATCTATGGTTGAGTTACCGTTAAGTAAACTTTCTTCTGTTAACTTTTGTCCTGTACTGGTGTAAATAATTACTTTAGCTAGGTCTGCAAATTTTGTGTTTATTGTAATAAAATCATTTGCTGGGTTAGGGTAGATGTTAACTAACTTTTCTATTTCATCTGAACTTATCCCTAAATCACTTCCTGTAATTTCAACACAGAAATCTTCAACTTCTCCATAAAGGAAATCGTTACAAACTGAAGGTAAACTACTATTTGCATCACCTTGATATGACATCTGAACTCTCATTCTCGTGCTACCAAGCGTTGCATTCGTAGGAATAGTGAAGTTGCCAGTAACTTCTCCTGTACTTGGAGTTGCTTGATCGTAAACTAATTCAGCGTTAGAAAAAGAACCATCTTGATTCAAGTCTACCCAAACTCTTGTCAGTTCTGGTAAGCCTTGCCCTGCGAATCCTGGAGTTAACTTAAAGGTTTGTACCTCACCTTGCTGGAATGAAAGGTTAGATTCATGAAGTCGGTATCCATTGTCGTCTCCAGAAGTATAAGTAGTTCCGTTGATTTCAATTTTCTCTATCCATTCATTTTGCTTTCCTAGAAGCGCATATGGTTTTTCGTTGTTATTGATAGCGTTTACGATCGTGTTTCCATTTGCTTGACTAATCATGATTGCAGGAATGGTGACACTATTGTTATTTCCGCCCATTTCAATAGGTTGTCCTGCTACATTATTGATAACCACTACTGCTGTTGCTCCAGCATTTTGTGCTCTTAGCGCTTTATCAGCGAAGTTACAAGTACCTCTATATACAACTGCAATGTTTCCGTTAATTTCTGCAGCATTTACCAAAGCATTACACCCTTCAGTTGGATTGCTACTTCCGTCATTTACCAATACTAATTCTCCGTAAGCATAACCATTACCAACTGTTCCACCAAAATTTGAAGTTGGCACATAGCTGTAGTTTCCAGCAATTGGCGCAGGATTTTTAATGCTAAATGCTGTTGCTCCATTATTTGCTGTTACTGTACAATATGTTAAATCAATACAGTTACCACATTCAATAGTTTTGAAGTTGTAAACAGACGAAGGAGAATCTGTATCATCATTACATGCACTAGATATTTTGTATTCGTAGCGCGTACAGTTTGTTAAGTTGCTAATCGTTAGTGTATTGTCGCTGGTTAAGTATTCAGTCCATTCTGTAGTTCCTGACTCTCTTATGGAAATCGTGTACTCTTCAACATCTTCTACCGTATTGAATGCTATTGTTACATTGTTTTCTCCAATTGAACTTGTAGAAATACCAGAAGGTGACATACAAGAATTACAAATATCTTCCATCAATAAATCAAGTGAATTTTTCGCATTAATTCTTCCACCAGATTTAACTCTTTGAATTAAATGAGCAGTTTGATCTACACCGTTTATTAAAGCATTTCTAACCATATCTGCAGTTCCTTGTGGGTCAGTTATGGCCATAATGTCAATATTGCTACAAGGAGCGCTGTATAAAAGTCCAACTAGCCCTGCGGTTAAAGGACAAGCAAAAGAAGTTCCTGATGTTGTTGTATAGCCATTATTGGGAGCAGTTGTACGAACTGAAGAACCCGGAGCTGCAACGTCAATTGTGTTAACACCATAACCAGCGAAATCGATTACGTCGTTTGAATTGGTTGCTGTTACACCAATCATGTATTGACTTTCGCAACCGGTAGGAACATCACCCGTATTGTCAACATTCCAATTGTTATTTGTTGTTGCTCCAAGGTTTAATATCCCAGCTTCGCCTAAATCGTCGTAAAAACTACACCAAATAGGGTAACTGTTTGGATTTCCACCATCCACACCCCATGAAGCACTTGTTGCTACAACGAAAGCTCCTTCTTCTCCATTGGTTTGATTCCATTTAATTCGGGCTTGTAGTGCGTAATTGTATGCTGAAATAATATTTGATTCTGTAAAAGGGGAGTCATATCCTGCAATGTCCATGATTTTAATACTCCAGTTTATTCCTGTAACCCCCACACCATTATTTCCTGTGGCGCCAATCATACCGGCACAACTCGTTCCGTGAGAACCTGTACCGATATTGTCATTGTTTGAAGAAACATTCCAACCGTTGTAGTCGTCAACATATCCGTTTCCGTCATCGTCAATTCCATTTCCAGGTATTTCACCTTGATTCTTCCAATGATTAGCTGTTAGGTCATTATGGGTTAAATCTGCACTTTCAATTAACGCAACTACGATATCGTGTCCGCCTGCAGTTTGTCCGCCTGTCGTAATTTCCCAAGCCAACTCTGAGTCTATATTTTGGTGGTGCCATTGATTTGTATATTGAGGGTCGTTTGGCGCTTCTCTTAATTCTACAAATCTATCTTCTTGGGCGTATAAAACTGAATTAATTTTTAATAATTCATTAATGACATCAGTTGTATTACATACTTTGTCATTGAATTTTAATAGCCAAATATCTGAAGACATGGAAAGTGCTTTATCTACTTTCACTTCGTATTGAGCTGGGAGTTTTCGTTCTAAAAAAAATGGCTCTTCGCCTCTTAGCATTTTAATCATTACATGATTGCTGACTGCTTTTGGGTCTTTGCTTGCTACTTGTCCAATAGATGGATAAGCTATTAATAGCAAGAGTAAAATAAAAATTGGTTTCATATGGTTTATTAAAATTTTAAGTATTAATTCGTTAAATGTACATAATAAAATTTTAAAATAATCAAATGAAAAGAAAAAACAGCATAACAAGATTTGCTATGCTGTTCCAAAAATAATATTGAAAGCTAATTATTTCTTAAAGAAATCAGCTACAACCAGTTCTTTAGTTCCGTGACTCCAATTGTAGAATCCTTCACCAGATTTAACTCCTTTTTTACCAGCTGCTACCATATTAACAAGTAGTGGACAAGGTGCATATTTTGGATTACCTAATCCAGTGTAAAGCACTTCCATAATTGCTAAACAAACATCTAGTCCGATAAAGTCTGCTAACTGAAGTGGTCCCATTGGATGCGCCATTCCTAATTTCATTACGGCATCAATTTCTTCAACTCCTGCAATTCCCTCATTTAAAGTGATAATTGCTTCGTTAATCATAGGCATCAAAATACGGTTTGCTACGAATCCAGGATAGTCGTTTACTTCAACAGGAACTTTGTTCAATGTCTTTGAAGTTTCCATAATGATGTTTGTTACTTCATCAGTTGTAGAGTATCCACGGATAATTTCAACCAATTTCATAACAGGAACCGGATTCATAAAGTGCATTCCGATTACTTTTTCTGGACGAGCAGTACATGCAGCAATTTTCGTTATAGAAATAGAAGATGTATTCGTTGCTAAAATAGCTTCTGGCTTTGCAGCTTTGTCTAATTGTTCAAATATTTTAAACTTTAGTGTTTCGTTTTCTGTTGCAGCTTCTACGATTAAGTCGGCTTGTCCAACACCTTCTTCCATTCCTGTGAATGTTTTTAAACGTCCTAATGTTGCTGCTTTTTCATCTGGTGTAATTTTTTCTTTAGCGACCATTCTATCAAGATTTTTCTCGATAGTTGCCATTCCTCTTTTCAGAGAGTCTTCAGAAATATCTACCAAAGAAACTTCATATCCAAATTGTGCGAAAACGTGGGCAATACCATTACCCATTGTTCCAGCGCCAATAACTGCTACTTTTTTTATCATGATTTTTTGTAATTTTCAATAGTTTCCTACAAAAATAAAAATTTAACTTTGAATATGTAGAGGAGAAGGCGAAAGTTTTGAAATTGTTGGTGTAAATCATTTTCTAGGTGAAGCAATACTTATTTTTGCTGCTCCAACTTTTAATTTTCATCTATTCCGCTATCTTTACGACATGAAAATTGCGTTTTTATCTACTTTTTATCCATATAGAGGAGGAATTGCCCAGTTCAATGGGGCGCTTTTTCGTGCTTTGGAAAAAGAACACGAAGTAAAGGCGTTTAATTTTTCATTACAATATCCCAAAATGCTATTTCCAGGAAAAACTCAATATGTAGCACCAGAAGATCATGCGGATAAAATTCCCACTGAAAGAACGTTAAATGCGGTCAATCCCTTTAGTTATCACCAAACTTTTAAGGCAATTAAAGAATACGCACCAGATGTTTTAATTATTGGTTATTGGATGCCTTTTATGGGACCATCTCTTGGATATGTAGCTGGAAAAATGCAAGAATATACGCGTGTGATTTCTATTGTTCATAATGCTATTCCTCACGAACAGAGTTTTCTAGACAAACGACTTTCTAATTATTTCTTTAAAAGAAATACAGAATGCATTGCCTTATCTAATGCGGTTAAAAATGACATTCAAAGAAGTTACCCTTCTGTTCAGACAAAGGTGTTGTTACATCCTGTTTATGAGCATTTCGGGGAAGCTGTTAGTAGGATAGAGGCAAGCGAAAAGTTTGAGCTATCAGCCGATAAAAAGTACTTGTTATTCTTTGGTCTAATCAGAGATTACAAAGGATTGGATAATTTGCTTCAGGCTTTACCTGCGCTTGATGAGAATGTTCATTTGATAGTAGCCGGTGAAGTTTATGGTAGTTTTGAAAAGTACCAAAAAATCATAGATGAAAACAATATACAGGATAGGGTTCACTTGTTTCTGAACTATATTCCAGATGAAATGGTGAGTTTTTATTTTGCAATGGCTTCGGCTGTTATTTTACCATATAAGTCGGGAACACAGAGTGGAATTATCGCAATAGCACAACACTTTAATACGCCAGTTGTTGCAACGGATGTCGGCGGACTTTCGGAGTTCATTCAAAATGAGTCTGATGGGCTAATTGTTCAAGCGGACAATCAAGCAGCATTAATTGGTGGAATACAAAAAGTGTTAGCAGCTACACCCAATAAGGATATAAATCAAGAAAAGGCATATTCCTGGGAAGACTTTGCTAAGGAAATTCTAGATTAAGTTATTCTTTGTCTTTGATAGGCATCTTCTTTTTAACCACGTAAAATCCAATTATCACCAAGATGAGAATAATCAAATTCGTCCACCACAAGTGGTTAAAAGTGTAGTTTTCAATTAATTGAGTAGCTGTAAAAGGCATCACAACAAAAGCCAAAGAAATACTCAGCCCTTGTAAGCCCATGTAGGAACCTCTATTTTTGTCTGTAGAACGTCTTGCGGCAACTGTTGACATAAACGGCATTACGAGTAATTCAGAAACACTCAATAAAGCCATAGACAAAAATATTGAAATTAGACTTATGTCAATCAACAACCAAGCAAAAGATAACAGTAGAATAAAAGAACCGATTACAAGATTTGTATAGGTATTAAATTTATTGTCAGCCCATTGTACAATTGGCATTTCAGTTAGAAAAACCAGTATTCCGTTGGAAGCTAAGATAAGTCCAATGGTTGCTTTACTTAGGTTCAATTCTTGCTCATAAAACATCGGTAAAATGGTAAATAATTGGAAGAATGCACAAGCATAAAGGAAGGTGAAAAAACTGAAGAATATAAACCAATAATCCTTATAAGGTGTACCTTGGTTTTGAGTAGTATCTAGTGTTTCAACAGGCTTTGGTTTTGCCTCGTTTCTTTTTTCTCTTTTAAAGAAATACCAAAAGAAAACAATCGCAGCCATAAAACTAGCCATTGAATTTCCGTAGAATAACCAAGTATAAGAAATCGTTGCTAAGAATCCACCCAATGCAGGTCCAAATGAGAAACCTAGATTAATCGCCATTCTGTTTAAAGAGAATGACCTTGTTAGATTTCCAGGTCTTGCATAACTAGCGATAGCGGCAGAGTTTGCAGGACGAAAACATTCATTGATAAAACTTAAAATAAGAATTGCAGTTGACATTCCAACGACGGTTTCAATACCTGAAAGAACGATAAAGATAGGCGCTGCAAGCAGTAGACTAAAGAATTGAATGTAAAAAGCACCTATTTTATCAGTTAACCAACCGCCAACAACAGAGCCGAGTAGCCCACCAATTCCAAAGAAACTCATAACGATACCCGCTTGTGCTGTTGTGAAATGTAATTCTGAAACCAAGTAAACGGTCAGGAAAGGAATCACCATTCCACCGATACGATTTAGTAACATGACAAGCGACAACATCCAAGAATCAGTGGACAACCCCTGAAAGGAAGAACGATATGATAAGTAAAACTTTTTCATTGAAAATCTTGCAAAGATACGCAATCAATTGACAATAGAAGAAGGTGTATTTTACAATTCTGAATTTTTAACTTTTTAAAATATATCCTGAATTAATTCTTTCTGTAAATCCATCTAAATAACTGTGGCAACACTGTTAAAGCCAGTAACATACAAATAATCAGTCCGCCTACTATCATAATCGCCAATGGTTTCTGAATTTCAGATCCCATTTTTGTTGAAAGTGCAGCTGGTAAAAGTCCCATCGACCCCATAAGTGCAATCATTACAATAGGACGTATTCTGCTTAGAACTCCTTTCTTAATGGCATCGTCCAATTTTATCTTACGTAAGTTTTCCTTGATAACGGCGATAAGAATAATACTGTTAATGGTATTTACCCCAAAGAGTATGATAAATCCAATTCCCGCAGAAATTCCAAAAGTTGTGCCTGTTACCCAAAGTGAAATGAATCCACCAATAAAAGCAAAAGGAATGGTGAGGGCAGCGACAACAGTGTCTTTAAGGCTTCCAAAGTTGAAGTACAGTAAGAACAGGATAAGAATTAAAACAGCAGGAACTATGACAGCTAACTGTTTGGTAGCACGTTCCTTACTTTCAAATTCTCCAGCCCATTCCATTCTATTTTGTTTTGGTAATTTTACATTTTGCGTTACTAAGTGCTGCGCCTCCTTGATGGTTGAACCTAAATCTCTTCCTTCGATGCTAAATCCTATCGCAATATATCTGCTTCCACCTTCTCGATAAATAAATGCGGGTCCTGTGATATAATCGATGGTTGCAATTTCTTTTAATGGAACTTTTTTACCCAAAGAAGTAGGGATGAGGATATCTCCGATTTTTTCATCATTGTCTCTAAATTGCTTCTGGAATCGCAAGCGAACGTCAAAAATTCGTGCGTTCTCATAAAACTTTGTTGCTGCAGCACCACCGATGGCCATTTCTATAACAGCTTGTGCATGTTGAATATCAACACCGTAACGAGCGATTTTATGGTCGTGTAATTGTATCCTAAGTTCTGGTAAACCAATGTTCCTAAACACGTTAATATCGGTAATTCCTTCAACAGTTTCTAGGTTTTCCGCTACTTGATCAGCGTATTTTTCTAATTCGTATAAATCTTCTCCATAGATATTTACAACCAAGGAACTTTTTACACCGGCTACATATTCTTCTACGTTGTCCTGAATAGGCTGACTAAAACCGAATACTACTCCAGGATACTTATTTAATTCATCTCGAATTTCATTCAATAAATCATCTTTAGAAAGTTTGCGTTTCCACTGTTCTTCTGGATAAAGTTGAATATGGAATTCATTGTTGAAAAAACCTGTAGGGTCTGATCCATCGTTTGGTCGACCTGTTTGCGTTAGTACAAATTCAACTTCATCAAACTCTCTGATTTTGCCTTTCATTTCTTGTGCAAATCGTACAGATTCCTCCAAGTTTACGCTATTCGGTAAAGTCGCGCGGACATAGAGTGCTCCTTCGTTTAAACTGGGGATAAATTCCGTTCCGTAGAACATAAAAGCAGTTCCTGTAATTAGCAATAAACCAATGTAAGTGGATAGGGTAGCGCGTTTAAATCTATTGCTAAATAAGAACAGTCTATTCATTGAATTTTGGAAAGTACGGGCAATCAGGTTTTCCCTTTCCCTAATGTCCTTTTTAAGTAGCAATTTAATCATTGCTGGAACATAGGTAATGCTTAAAATAAGCGAACCAACTAAGGCCCAACCAAGCGTAAAAGCAAGTGGAGAGAACATTTTCCCTTCCACCTTTTGGAAAGAAAAAATAGGGAAGAGTGCGAAGATTAAAATGATTTGTGCAAATACAATATATGTTGCAACACTTCCAGCACTTTTCTTAATGATTCCAGATTTACTAATCTTATTAAAACGAGGCATCCCAAGTTTTTCAGCTTTCGCAACCATGGCGACAAAAACAGTTTCTACAATGACCAATGTTCCTTCAAGTAATAATCCAAAGTCTATGGCGCCCATAGAAATTAAGTTGGCTGGAAGATTCTGAACGCGAAGCATGATAATCGCAAACAAGAAAGCTAAGGGAATTACCGAAGCCACGATAACAGTTGTTCGCCAATTGAATAAAAAGATGAATACCACTAAGGAAACGAATAAAATCCCCTCAATTAGGTTTATTCCAACTGTTTTAACGGTAGTATTGACTAAATCTGTCCTGTCAATAAATGGCACGATTTGAATTCCTTCTGGTAGAATACTTTCGTTTAACTCCTTAATTTTCTCTTTTAATTTTGGAATAACATCTCCAGGATTCTCGCCACGAAGCATAATTACAATACCTTGTACAACATCGTCATCATCTTGGAAGCCAACCTGTCCCAACCTAGGTTTAGCCGAAATTACTACTTTAGCAACATGTTTAACAAGGATAGGCGCATCGTTTCTAACTTCTATAAGAATATTTTCTATGTCTTCAATTTTTTCTAATAAACCAATTCCTCGAACGACATACGATTGCGAACCTCTTTCAATAACGTCACCACCAACGTTGATGTTTGATTGACCTACAGCTTGATGTACGTCTAAGGGTGATAAGTCGTAACTCGCTAGTAAGTTCGGATCAATCTGAATTTCATAAATTTTTTCTTCTCCACCAAAACTAACAACGTCTGCAATACCAGGAACAGAAACAAGTTCTCTTTCTATTAGCCAGTCTTGAATAGCAGTTACCTCCTTGATCGGTTTGTCCGATTGAATGATATACCTGAAAATCTCACCTGTTGCTCCATAAGGCGGTTCTATTTCAACACTTGCGTCTTCCGGCAAATCTATTCCTTGCATACGATTGGAAGCGTATTGTTGTGCAAAAAAGTCATCAACATCATCTTCAAATAAAACCGTAACCACAGATAAACCAAAGAGAGAAATCGAACGTACTGTAGCCTTCTTGGGAATCGTATTCACCTCTTTCATAATAGGTAAGGTGACGAATTTCTCGACTTCCTCGGCACTTCTACCTGGCCATTGCGTAATGATACGAGCACGGGTGTTCGTAACATCAGGGAAAGCTTCGATGGGCGTGTTTTTTAAACAAATCAGTCCAACAACAACTAGTATTCCAGTTAAAAAGAAAATAATAAAGGAATTCTTAAGAGAAAAGGCTATAATATTTTGAATAAACTTATTCATTCAGTGGGGGAGTTTAGAAGTTTTTAATTTGCTCGTAAATTAGCAATTGCTCTTTTGTGATAATGTTGTCTTGTAGTTCCAAATCGGCTCTGTTGATATAGTAGGTACCGTTATTCTGACCGATAAACTCAACGTTTTTAACCACTAAGTCACAGCGGTCTCTGAAGAGAACAACATAATTATTGTTGTCATCAAAAACCAGGGCAGAAACAGGAATTCCAAGCACTTCTTTTTCTGTTTTTTGAGTTGCAAAAACATCGACTAGCATTCCAGGTTTTAACAACAGTCCTTTGTTATCAATGTTAACACGCGCTTTAATTACCCGAGACTCTTGATCTAAAACATGTGAAATGGCATCAACTTTTCCGTAAAAAACAGTGTCAGGATAGGAGACAGACTGAATTTTCACTTCCATTCCATTTTGGATGTTTTTAATTTCGGAAGCATAAATATTTACTTGAATCCAAACTTCATTTAATTCTGCAATTGTAAAGAAAGGTTCGCCATATGCTTCCACTTGCATCCCTGGTGCGATGTCTTTTTTAATGACGTATCCTGATTGCGGTGCCTTAATTAGAAAAACATTGCTAGAACTACTGGCATTATACAACTCTAAATTTGCTGATATTTCCTCTAATTCAGAGACAATATTCGTCACTTCGTTCTCCACTCTTAAAAGCTCTTTTTTAGAAGAAATCCCGTCGTTATACATACTTGTTATAGCAGCTAATTCTTGTTGAAAAATTTTCAATTCTGCCTGTAATAATTTTTGCCTTGTTCTCCATTCAGTGAGTTCAGTACTTTTCATTTCAGCAAGAACTTGTCCTTTTTTAACATAGTCGCCCAAGGTGAAATGTGTCTTAACAATAACGCCATTTACCATGTTGCTAAATTGAATAACTTTGTCTGGATTTGTTTCTACAACTCCCGATAAATGTATTTCATTTTTCATGGATAAAACTTCGGGTTGTACGTATTCAATCTTCGCCATAAAATCTTCGTCCAAGCAGAATTTACCCGATACTTGCTGTATCTGTTCACCCTTATTTGAACATGAAGTGATTGTTAAGATAATTAACGTTAAAAGGCTGTATTTCATTTTATTGTTTTGTTTGTTTACGAATTTAAGTTATGTTTTTTTAGAAAGAAATTAAGTCTTTACCAATGATGTAGTTTAATTCTTCAACTTTACTTTTTAGATTTAATTTGGCTTCTAAAAGGATGTGTTTATTATCTAAATAAGCCTCTAGAAAGTCAAGGTATTCGAGTAGATTAATATTTTTGTTTTTGAAATTTTCCGTGTAAGAAAATAGAACTTGGTCTAATTCTTCTTCATAATTTTCCTCAATATTGGAAGTGAAGTTCTGTGCTCTTTGAAGTTGGTTGAGGGCCAAACTAACTTCCTTTTCGATTGAATTGTTGACGAACTTCTGGTTGATTTTGGCTTGTTCCAATTCGATGTTCGCCATTTTTATTCCACCTTTATTTCTGTTGAAAACCGGGAGATCAAAAGCGATTCCAAATCCAACGAAATCTCTGTAAATTCCATCGCCTCTATTGTATTCTCCTAATAGCGAAATGTCAGGTATTCTTTCGGCACGTTCAACCTTTAATTGTTGCTCTGCATATTTTTCCGCTAAGTTAGAAAGATGATAATCTGGACGATTTGCTTTTGCCGTTGCTACTAGACTCTCAACAGTGAATTTTAAGGATTCTATTTCCTTATTATAAACTTCTTCTTTTATTCGTAAATGACTTGTTAATGGGATATTCAGTAGTAATTTAACAGTGTGTTCAATCTCATCGTATTCTGTTTCAATTGTGTTTAATTCATTTTGAATACTCAACGAAAGCGCACCTAACCGTATGGCTTCGCCTTTGTTTAGAAAACCTTGTTCTACTTGATTTTTATAAGCATTTAAAAGTAGATTGATTGACGTTAATTGATTCTCAATAATGCTTCTTATACTATTCAAATGCTCTAGTTCGAATAATTGTAATCTAAACTCTAATTTAAGATTTCTCAATACCTCCTCAAAATACTGCTGATGCTGTTCTGCTCCAATCTTTTTTAATTCAATCAATTTCTTTCGCTTTCCTGCAGTAACGATAAGTTGCTCAAATCCAATTGAAAATTGTTGATTTCTTCCGAAGTCTCCAGCAAGTGGCGGAATTAATTCTTCGGTTCCAATATGTTTAGGTCTCCATAAATTCACTTCATCTATAGAAAGGGTAGGGTTCGGCCAAACTTTTGCTTGAATGATTTCAGCTTCAGCTTTGGAGATATTTAAGTTTTCACTTAATAGTATTAAGTTGTTCTTAAGAAAAATTGCTTCTAATTCACTTTTCGAGACATGTAATGTGTCAGTCTGCGCATGACTTGCACTGAAATGAAAGCTTGAAAAAATCAATAAAAATACAACGGTCGCTTGTCTAAATACCATACATTCCTTTTATTAGAATGCAAACTTGTATAGAACGACCTTAAAACAACCTTAAAATGGATAAAATTTGGCTTAAAAAGTGATTGAAAAAACATTCATGTCGTTTTCTCTTTCGTAATGAATTTTTGCATCATGTATTTCGACGATTCTTTTTGTAAGAATAAGACCTAAACCGTGACCTGCCTTGTCTTTGCTATTTTCTCCTCTAAAAAAGTACTTAAACATTAATTTATTCTCAGCATCTATAATTGGAGCGCCAGAGTTTTTAAACACAATGGATAAATCACTACTATTGTCTAGATTAAAATTCACTTCAGAATTGTTAACTGCTGAGTATTTGATACTGTTATGAAGTAAGTTTAAAAAAGCTTGTTTTATTAAGGTCGGATTGATTTTTTTAGTTAGAAATTTATCATCGAAATTCGCCGTGGAGTAGTTTACGTTAAAAACAAAATCTGGATAAATAATGTTCAATTCATTAATACAGTCAAAAACAACTTCATCTATTCTATATTCATGGAAATCAACGGTTTGTCCTGACTCTATTTTCGATATTTCCAACAGAACATCGATGATGCTACCAAGCGACTTTGCTTTGATAACTTGTTGCTGTATAGCATCTTTAACTTCAGAGGCTTCACTGATTTTTTTCGTTTTTTCGAGTTCTGTAACCAATACAGCAATCGGCGTTTTTAATTGATGTGAAATATGGTTAATCGTATGTTTTTGAAATTTAAAAGCATCTTCGGTTTTAAGGAGTAACTCATTGAATCTGTCGGTTAGATTAATCAATTCAATTGTTGTGGTATTGATTTCAATCGGTGCGTTATTTTCTTTGTCAATTTTGTAATTGCTGATTTTAGCTTCTAGCTCAATGATTGGTGTTGCAATGGTTTTTGAAATATATAAGGAAACTAATATAATAATGATGGTAATCGATAAGAAAATAAGAATCAAAACCGTTTTTAAATAGTTTAGCTTGGTATGTCCGTAAACGTCGTTAGCTTTACTTATTCCATAGTATTCCACACCATTTCTCAGTCGATAAACACCAATTAAATCATATTCACCTTCCGTGGTTTCTATCCAATTTCTATTACTTGAAAGTTGGTTTAAAATCTTCTCTGTTTGTTCAATTTCAAGGTCATCTAAACTTTCGAAAATGGGCTGTTTATTACCATCAAATATCAATAGTTTTTCATCGTAAAAGTCATTGATATCTTGTTCATCAAGTAAGTACGAAATTTCAGCACTATCATCTTTGAATTGTTCAATTAACTTAATGGTTGTCTTGATCTTATCAAACTGCTGTTGTTGAAATTCTTCTTCTCTATATTCGGAAAATAAAATAAAAATAAAGGTAAAAGCCACTGCCATAATTAGGATGACAATGGTAGAAATGTAAAACAGTATTTTATTTCTAATTTTCATGGTCTAAATAATAACCAAAACCTACTTTTGTTTTGATGGTAGACTTGCCAAATGGTTTGTCCAATTTATTTCGTAAAAAGTTCACGTAAACCTCAATGGTATTTGAGTTGGAGTCAGCAGATGTGTTCCAAATTTCCTGTAACATTTTCTTTTTTGATAGCACTTCACCTTTTTGCTCCATCAACATTTCAATAATTTGATATTCACGAAAGGTAAGCTCGATTTCTTGTTGATTTCTAAATACCTTTTTTTGAGACTTATTAAGTGTAATGTCGTCGTATTTCAGAATGTTATCGAAAGCTGGTTGACTACTTTTTAAAGCATTTCTTTTGATGAGCACATTGACTTTAAGTACCAATTCCTTCATGTAAAAAGGCTTTGTTAGATAATCGTCCGCTCCTTTGGCGTATCCTTCTATTTTGTCTTCTAATTCTCCTAGTGCACTCAGCATAATGATAGGAGTGTGCTGATTGAAAGTCCTGAAGTTTTTACAAATTTCAAAACCATTCATATAAGGAAGATTAATATCTAAAATGACACAATCATACTCCTTTTGACTAAGTAGTTTTAGCCCTATCTTACCGTCAAAAGCTGTTTCAACAAAAAAGTTCTCAGCTTCTAACGCTTTTTTTATGTTAGCGTTCAAATCTGGATCATCTTCTATAATTAAAACATTCATGCTGATAATTTTTTATAGGGTAAAAATAAGAATTTCTATTGAGTTTCTGCAGAGGCTCTAATGTAAAACGTTTAATCTAATTAAAAGTTTAATTATTGAGTGACACACTTTGGCGCAGTAGAGGTTTATATTTGCAATAAGTTATTTAAATTATGTTTCAAATGAATATTAAATCAAACTGCAACAATAGTATATAATTAGGTCTCTTATTATACTTTTTGATCAAATCTACGTTTACTACATTTAGTTTTCTCAACCAATTTGTTGTTGGAACTAAAACTTTCCTTACATTGCCTACTTGTTTCTAACAAAAAATGAAGGAAAATGATTGGAGGTATGAATACATATATAGTTGCTGTTGCAGTTGTTTTAATTATAGTTTATTTATTGATAAAAATAAAAGAGCGTGTTTCTTTATCCAATGAAACAAACGATTCTGTTGCTGAACAAGAGATAGGTAATGATAAATTGATTATCGTTGAGGACATTGCCGAAGCTGAAATTCACCAAATCGTTCAAGATTTCTGTAATAGTTATAACGACAGAAAAAACCAAGCTTCCCCACGTTTAGTCGAATTGTCAGCCAGTCGATATGCTATCCACTTCCCAAAGAATGTATCTTTTGATATCCTAGCTTTTTTCGTTAACTACATCCATTATCCAATCGGTTTTGAAAAGCAATTTAATGTAGCGGCTTGGACAAGTGCTAAACTTTCAAAGGCTGGTTCAACCGAGAAGAAAATGTTACTATACGTTTCAGAAAAAGACACGGAGTATGATAATGTTTTCATAGTCACCGAAGAAGGAGTTACGATTAAGTATGATTTTGGTGGAAAGCAGATAGTTATTTCGGGTGATTCGGAAAGAAGCTACTCTGAACCTCCAGTTAAATTAGAAACGTTAGCAGGCAAAGAGGGGACAGATTTCAAATAAACCATTTTGAAGACTGTAAGCACAATGTTTTCTTAATATTTTGACTATTCCTTATTATGTAAGGAACAAACTCACCTGTAAAATGAATTATTTAGAATGATTCCATTTGCTTTTATCACTTATATTAATTACTTTCGCAACACTTTAAGAAAAAGATAAATTATACAAATTATGGTATTTGATATTGATATGATTAAAGCCGTATATGAGCGATACCCTGAGCGTATTGCTGCGGCAAGAAAAGTAGTAAACAAACCTCTAACATTAGCAGAGAAAATTCTTTATGCACACTTATGGGAAGGTGCAGCGACAACTGAATACGAAAGAGGAAACTCGTATGTTGATTTCGCGCCAGACCGTGTAGCGATGCAGGATGCAACGGCTCAAATGGCTTTGCTACAGTTTATGCAAGCTGGAAAAGAAAAAGTAGCAGTTCCTTCAACCACGCATGCAGACCACTTGATTCAAGCTAAAGTTGGAGCAAATAAAGATTTGCAAGAAGCTTTAAACAAGTCTTCTGAGGTTTTTAACTTTTTAAGCTCTGTTTGTAACAAATACGGAATTGGATTTTGGAAACCAGGTGCAGGTATTATTCACCAAGTGATTTTAGAAAATTATGCTTTCCCAGGAGGAATGATGATTGGTACAGACTCTCACACAGTGAATGCTGGTGGATTAGGAATGGTAGCAATTGGTGTTGGTGGAGCTGACGCGGTTGACGTGATGGCAGGAATGGCATGGGAATTAAAAATGCCGAAATTAATCGGTGTTAAATTAACAGGAAAATTAAGCGGTTGGGCTGCGCCGAAAGACGTTATTCTTAAAGTTGCTGGTATCTTAACTGTAAAAGGTGGTACTGGTGCTATTGTTGAATATTTTGGAGAAGGAGCTGAATCAATGTCAGCAACTGGTAAAGGTACAATTTGTAACATGGGGGCGGAGATTGGAGCTACAACTTCAACTTTCGGATATGATGATTCAATGCGTCGTTACTTAGCAGCAACAGGTCGTCAAGAAGTTGTTGACTTAGCTGATAAAGTAGCAGAACACTTAACAGGTGATGCTGAAGTTTATGCCAACCCAGATAAATACTTCGACCAAGTTATTGAAATTAACTTATCGGAATTAAGTCCACACTTAAACGGACCTTTTACTCCAGATTTAGCGACTCCAGTTGCTGAATTTAGAGAAAAAGCAATCGCTAATGATTGGCCATTAGATATCGAGTGGGCTTTAATCGGTTCTTGTACAAACTCTTCGTATGAGGATTTATCAAGAGCTGCTTCTATTGTTGACGATGCAGTTAGCAAAGGAGTTAAACCAAAAGCAATCTTAGGAATCAACCCAGGATCAGAGCAAGTACGCTTTACAGCAGAACGTGATGGATTCATGGATACATTTAGAAAATTTGATTCAGCAAGAATCTTTACAAACGCTTGTGGTCCATGTATTGGACAGTGGGATAGAGAAGGAGCTGAGAAAGAAGAGAAAAACTCAATTATTCACTCTTTCAACCGTAACTTTGCGAAGCGTGCAGACGGTAACCCAAATACGCATGCATTCGTAGCTTCTCCAGAAATGGTTGCAGCTGTAGCAATTGCAGGTCGTTTGGATTTCAACCCAATGACAGATACTTTATTGAATGAAAATGGTGAAGAAGTAAGATTAAGTGAGCCAACTGGTTCTGAATTACCTTCAAAAGGTTTCGCCGTTGAAGATAACGGATACCAAGCTCCAGCAGAAGACGGATCAACTGTTTCTGTTGAAGTAAGTACTGAGTCTCAACGTTTACAATTACTTGAGCCATTCGCTGCTTGGGACGGGAAGAACATTACAGGTGCTAAATTATTGATTAAAGCACACGGAAAATGTACAACTGACCATATCTCAATGGCTGGACCATGGTTGAGATACCGTGGACACTTAGACAATATTTCTAACAACATGTTAATCGGTGCTGTAAACGCATTCAATATGGAAACAAACTCAGTTAGAAACCAGTTGACAGGTGAAATGGGGGAAGTTCCAGCTGTACAACGTGCATACAAAGCTGCAGGAATTCCTACAATTGTAGTAGGTGACCATAACTACGGTGAAGGTTCATCTCGTGAGCATGCTGCGATGGAGCCTCGTCACTTAGGTGTTAGAGCTGTTATTGTTAAGTCGTTCGCTCGTATCCACGAAACAAACTTGAAGAAACAAGGAATGTTAGGATTGACATTTGACGTAGAAGCTGATTATGATAAAATTAGGGAAGATGATACTTTCAACTTCACAGATTTAGATCAGATTGCGCCAGGTAAGCAATTGACTTTAGAGATTGTACATGCTGATGGTTCGAAAGAAGAAATCAAATTGAATCACACATACAATGCTCAACAAATTGACTGGTTTGTTGCAGGAAGCGCATTAAATTTAATCGCTGCAAATGCAATTTAATTAGTTGAAATAATATATTGAGAAAGGGTTGCTAATTGGCAGCCCTTTTTTTATTCCCTTGACTTTTCAGTAAAACGATAAATAAAATCAAATTCTGTAATTGTTTGATTTTTTATTTGGAAGCTATTGAATTTTTTCCCTATCTTAATATAACCTAAATCAAATATAATGGAAAATTTTCAAATTAATTCCACGATAAAAACGTGGGCGGAAGATGATAGACCGCGCGAAAAACTATTGAATCTCGGAAGAGCTAATTTGTCTGATGCTGAGTTAGTAGCAATTGTTCTAGGCTCTGGAACTAGAAACAAGTCAGCAGTAGAATTGGCACAAGAAATCTTACAAACTTGCGGTAATAACCTGTATCAACTGGGTAAAATGAACTTATCTGAATTGACAAAGTTTAAAGGCGTAGGAGAAGCCAAAGCGGTGAATATTATGGCAGTGCTAGAACTCGGAAGGAGAAGAGCAGCAACTGAAGTACCTTTACCTCCAAAAATAAATCAAGCAGCAGAAGCATATCGATTGATGAAGCCACATTTTCAAGACTTGGAACATGAAGAATTTAGAGTATTGGGTTTAACAAGAAGCAATAGATGGATTTCACATAAACTCATTTCTAAAGGTGGGCGAACAGGTACGGTGGCCGATGGTAAGTTGATTTTTAAAGAGCTCATCGATATGAAAGCTGCTGCTTGTCTTTTGTTTCACAATCATCCTTCCGGAAAATTAGAGCCAAGTCCAAGTGATATTTCATTGACTAGAAATCTAACGGAATTTGGAAAATTAATAGACCTTCCAGTGTTGGATCACATCATCGTTGCAGATACTGGCTTTTATAGCTTTGCGGAACATGGAAAAATTTAACTAAGCTCAGACATTTTTCTAAATAATTAAGTCAAAACAATGGCCAAATGGTTTTTAGTTGAATAAATTCGGACTTCTTCTACCTGCTTTGGGAATCATTATTCCTAAAAAAGTAGTAGCTTTACGTTCTTATTAAAAAGTTAAGTTAAACAGTTATATGTCAGTATTTACACAAGAGAAGATAGCCTTAGTTAAAGAAGAAATTTCTAAATCAAAGTCTGCAGTAATCGTAGCACATCGATCTCCAGATGGTGATTCGGTTGGAAGTTCGGTAGGATTGTATCATTATCTTAAGAAAAAAGGTTTAAATGTCACCATTTGTCATCCTGATCCAGCTCCATATATTTTTGATTGGATGCTAGGAGTGGAAACGATTTTGAATGCTGAAGAAAATGAGACAGAGGTGCTTAATTTAATCGCTTCTACGGATCTGCTATTTTGTTTGGACTTTAATACCATGTCAAGAGCAGGTAGGTTAGCAGAGGCCCTATTAGATTCAAAAGCGAAGAAAATTATGATCGACCACCACATACATCCAAGTGATGAGTTTGATTATGTTTTTTCAGACACTTCTTCTTGCGCAACTGCACAATTGATTGTTGACTTTGTTTCAGCAATGGATGATGAAGATTTACTAGATAAAACGATAGGCGAGGCGCTTTACTGTGGAATAATGACTGATAGTGGTTCTTTCCGCTTTCCGAGTGTGACACCACATACGCATACTGTGGTTGCACTTTTGATGGAGAAAGGATTAAAGCCTTATATAGTACATGAATCTGTTTTTGATACCAATACCTTTGATAAGTTAAGACTACATAGTTTTGCTATTAATGAGCAAACGGAGATTATAGACGAGTATCATACCGCCATTATTCATTTGAATGCGAATGATTTAAAAAACTTCAATTATGTGAAAGGTGACACAGAAGGATTGGTAAATATGGGACTTTCTATCTATGGAATTAGAAAATCAATCTTTTTAAAGGAAAGTGATGGAATAATTAAGATTTCTTTCCGTTCTAAAGGAGAAGATAATCCTGTAAATGTGATGGCTAACACTTATTTCCAAGGTGGTGGTCATGCCAATGCAGCAGGTGGGAAATGGGACGGAACAATGGAAGAGGCCATCGCTGAAGTTAAAAGAGTTTTACCAGAATTTAGTTAAAATGAAGAGTTTAGCAGTATTTATTGTATGTTTTCTAGGACTTTTTCTCGTTTCTTGTGAAAATGGAAGCAAGAAAGAGGAAGTGAAACCACAATGGACCAAAGAACAATCAACCAACTTGAATCGTTCTTTTGCGCGTGAAGAGGAAATCCGAATTAAGCTCTATCTAAACCAAAGAGAAAATTGGGATGTGAAGGAGACAGGTTCCGGTTTACGCTATTGGATTTATGAAGATAAAGAAGGTGAAGTTGTAAAATCTTACGATCTAGTAGATGTGAGATTTGAAATAAAATTATTGACAGATTCGTTATTGTATAAGACAGAAGTCGGAGAAATAAGTACTTTTAAGGTAGATAAATCGGATATTGAGTCTGGAGTAATGGAAGGAATCAAATATATGTCTGAAGGAGATAAAGCAAAAATGATTATACCAAGTCACTTAGGACATGGATTGTTAGGAGATTTCCAAAATATTCCACCTTTAGAAGTTTTGGTTGTAGATTTAGAATTAGTAAAAATTCATTAAAATGAAGTTGAGATATTTAAGTGTATTTGCATTGGTGTTGTTGATTTCTTCTTGTAATCTTCAAGGAGTAAAAAAAACAGATGCTAATGAAGTAGATTCCATGATTGAAGAAATGATGGACTATAATAATCAAGGTGACAAGAAGGATAGTTCTAAAAACGCTGATGAATCTGCAAAAGATAAAATCATCGAAGAAGCTAGTGACACTTTAAGGTTGGACAATGGAATTGTTATCACCTATTTCAAAAAAGGAACAGGTTCAAAACTTAAAAAAGGTGATTTAGTTAAGATAGATTACCGAATGAAACTTGAAGACGGCAAGGTTTACGATGGAAATCATGCTGTTAAAAAACCATTTGTTCCATTTTTAGTAGGCTGGAATCAACAAACTTCTGGTTGGGATATTGCTTTAAAAGAGTTGCGAATTGGAGATGATGTAGATATTTTATTACCTGCAAAATACGCACGCGGAGAAGCAGGAATTCCTGGTTTAGTTCCACCAAATTCAGACAATACACTCTCTATTCGAATTATAGATAAATATCAACCTATAAAAGAAGGAGATGGTATTCAAATTTATAAATACGATGAAAAAAGAAATCCTGGAGACTCAATTGGCTTTGAAGATGAAGTTTACTTGAATTACTGGGTGAGTTCTGAATCGAATCCACGCTACGACAACAGTTACCAAAGAGGTGAAACCTTTAAGATGGTAATGGGTGATGGAAACGTTGTTCCGGGTTTGTATAAAGCGCTTTATTACGGTAGAGAAGGAGATAGGCTTATGATTAAAATTCCAGCAAAAGAAGCTTATGGAAAAAAAGGCTTACACGATTTAGTGAAGCCTAATGAAGATGTTTTTTATGATATTCAGATTGCTAAAGTGATAAAGAAAAAGTAAGTAATTAAATTACTTAGATGTTAATCTAAGTGCATAAAATCTTTCTTCTTCAATAATTGCTCTGTTGTTTCGCGATACTTTGGATCGTCAACGCAACAATCAACAGGACAAACAGCAGCACATTGTGGTTCGTCATGGAAACCTTCACATTCAGTACATTTATCAGGAACGATGTAGTAAACGTCCATATCAATAGCTTCCTGCATTTGATCAGCGTCAACTTCCTTCCCGTCTAGCGTAGTAATAATTCCCTTTAAAGAAGTACCCTCGCTCCAGTTCCAGTCTGCTGCTCCTTCATAAATTGCGTTATTCGGACATTCAGGCTCACATGCTCCACAGTTAATACACTCATCCGTAATAATTATTGCCATTTTGCTACTTTTTTATGGTTTCTTATTATTTTTGCAAAGATAGCAAACCTTTTGCTAAGAGCTTGAATTATTTTGACAGATATTTATCATAGAATGGATTTGAATAGAGAAAAAACGATAAAAACATTTAGTGTTTTAGGAGATAGTATGAAGAAATGGGGAACAAAAGCAGAGATTGAAGCTTTTAACCCGTTTGTAGCTGGAGATTTTTATGATAAAATGGAAGCAACTATTGTAAGTGCAAAAGCTTATAATGGTTGGTTTACTGAAGAAACTGTAAGAGAAAGTTTTTTTAATTTTGGAAATGTGTTGACCGAGGAGAATTTAACAAACTGGTTAAATACCTACCCCGTTACGCAAAACTCGAAAAATGTTGGACTAATTCTAGCAGGAAATATTCCTTTAGTTGGCTTTCACGACATTCTTTCGACGATCTTTTCAGGACACAAGGCGAGAATTAAACTGTCCAGCGACGATAAAAGAACGATTCCTTTATTACTAGACATTGTGGTTGCACTTCAACCTGAACTAAAAGAACAATTTGAGATTGTTGAAAGATTGACTGATATTGATGCGGTAATTGCAACGGGAAGCGACAATACTTCTAGATATTTCGAAAAGTACTTTGGCCATTTGCCTAATATCATCCGTAAAAATAGAACATCAGTTGCTGTAATTAAAGGAGATGAAACAAAAGAGGAGTTAACAGCTTTAGGTAAAGATATCTTTTCCTACTTTGGAATGGGCTGTAGAAACGTTTCTCATTTGATTTTACCAAAAGATTTCGATTTAAATGATTTTTTTGGAGCTATAGTAGGCTATTCAGAAGTGATAAATCACCATAAATATGCGAATAACTACGATTATTACAAAGCGATTTACCTAATGAATCAAAAAGTAATTATCGAAAATGGTTTTCTAATTACACGAGAAACAAAAGATTTATTTGCACCAGTAGCAATGTTACACTATCATTTCTACGAAACGGAACAAGAACTTCAGGAATACTTGGATTTACACAAAGAAAAAATACAAGTTGTTGTAGGTAAGGATTATGAAGCATTTGGAAATACACAATGTCCAAAACTAGATGATTACGCAGACAATATAGATACTATGGCTTTTTTAACGGAACTATAGTCTTTAAGTAAATCGAATTATAGAAGTTCCTATCAGTTCTCTTAACAAAAGCCTTATCTTTGCAAACGATTAAGGTCTATATGAGAAGTGTACCGAGGAATGATACTTTATATAGATAAAATTTTAACTTTTAATAAGCGTGGAAAATAAAATTAAAGATTTAATACTAGCCAATAGTGAAGAGTTATTTGGATTGAAAATTGATGAAAAATTAGTTCAATTTCAAAAAACGAGAAAGGATGTTGAGGGAGATATCACATTGGTTGTTTTTCCATTTGTAAAAATGTTAAAATTATCTCCTATTGTTGTGGGTGAAAAACTCGGAGAGTTCTTAAAAAAGCATATTTCTACAGTTGAAAGCTTTGAAGTGGTAAGTGGCTTCCTTAACCTTTCTTTAACGAAAGATTATTGGAAAGACATTCTTACAAATATTATGCAGGACGAAACTTTTGGTATGGTTAAAGAATCTTCTGGTAAGACATATATGGTAGAGTACTCTTCACCAAATACAAACAAACCATTGCATCTTGGACACATGCGTAATATCTTCTTGGGATATTCTGTCGCTGAGATTCTAAAAGCGAATGGGCACGAAGTAGTGAAAACACAAATTGTAAACGATAGAGGTATTCATGTTTGTAAAAGTATGATTGCTTGGCAACAATATGCGCCTAAGGATGCTAATGGTAATAGAGAAACTCCGCTAACAGCAGGAGTGAAAGGAGATCATTTCGTAGGAAAATACTATGTTGAGTTTGACAAGCAGGTAACAGCTCAAGGTTTAGCTTTAGCAACGCAATG
The DNA here is from genome assembly GCA_035497735.1 of Brumimicrobium sp. Taxonomy (GTDB): domain Bacteria; phylum Bacteroidota; class Bacteroidia; order Flavobacteriales_D; family Crocinitomicaceae; genus Brumimicrobium. Next base: position 43,853 of record DATJCX010000047.1, read on the forward strand.
GAAAGACGGAGACTATTCAGATGCAAACATCTCTGAAGAAGCCAAAGATAAATTACCAGGAATGTTCACTGCTTTAGCAGATGCGACAGATGAAAAATCAAAAATTAGTTTAGAAAGAAAAATCGCTGCTTATGCAATACCATTTACTGATTTAACAGAAGGTGCAAAAGAAATGCTTTTAAAATGGGAGCAAAGAGAGCCATCTGTTATCGAATTATGGGAAACAATGAACGGTTGGGTATATAGTGGCTTTGAAGAAACTTACAAACGTATGGAGGTGGGATTCGATAAGAACTATTATGAATCAGATACTTACCTGTTAGGAAAAGATGTTGTCGAAGAGGGGTTAACAAAAGGAGTTTTCTACAGAAAAGACGACGGTTCTGTTTGGGTTGACCTAACGGATGAAGGGCTAGATGAAAAATTGGTGCTTCGTGGTGATGGAACAGCAGTTTACATAACGCAAGATATCGGAACAGCTATCCAAAGATTTAGAGATTATCCAAAACTAAATGGAATTATTTATACGGTAGGGAATGAACAAGATTATCACTTCCAAGTATTGTTTTTAATTCTAAAGAAACTAGGATATGAGTTTGCTGACAATTGTTACCACTTATCTTATGGAATGGTAGATTTACCAGATGGTAAAATGAAGTCCAGAGAGGGCAGAGTAGTGGATGCAGACGACCTTATGGCAGAAGTCATACAAATGGCTAAAGAATCAACCCAAGAGCGTGGCTATTTAGATAGTATGACAGAAGCTGAAAAAGACAATTTATACGAAACGATTGGTATGGGAGGAGTGAAATACTTCATTCTTAAAGTTGATCCTAAAAAACGTATGACTTTTAATCCTGATGAATCTATAGAGTTGAATGGGAATACTGGAGCATTTATTCAGTATGCGTATGCAAGAATTCAATCATTGCTGTCTAAGGTTGAATTTCCTGCAACAAGTGCAGATATTAAAATCAATACCGATGAAAAAGAATTGATTAAGATATTAAACGATTATCCTTCTATTATTCAAGAAGCAGGAAAGAATTTTAGCCCAGCAGTTGTTGTCAATTATACTTACGAGTTAGTAAAAGAATATAATTCATTCTACCAGTCGAATAGTATTATGAATGAAAACGATGAAGGATTGAGAAATGCTAGAATTTTAATTAGTAAAAAAGTAGGTGAGGTTATTAAGCTCTCAATGAAATTGATCGGCGCTCACGTTCCTAATAGAATGTAAAAATAGAATTTAGGATAATTTATCTTAAATAATTGTGTTTATCGAGTAAAATAGCACTTTGGTCTAATAAAAGCAAAAAATACAACATGAATGCTAGCCTATTAAATAATATAGGATACTTTTGTCCTAGTAGTAGGTTAGGTTGATTAGTGTGATAAGAGTTTGGGACGCCTGTCCCAAACTCTTATTCTTTTATAGCTATTCCACTTTTATAATCCAACTTTATATTCCAAAATATTATAAATCATGCCAAAACATACGTTGGTCGATTTAAAACGCTTATTCGTCTAAAATAAAGGGTTTACCCTTGCTTTGTTTTGCTAGTAGGGAAATAGTTTTGTATATTTCCGAAAGTAGTAGTAGGTTAGGTTGATTAGTGTGATAAGAGTTTGGAGCGCCTGTTCCGAACTCTTATTCTTTTATAGCTACATGTAACGGAATCCAAGCTACTTTCAACTTAATGATCAAACAGAATTCCTCTCAAAAAATATTCCAGATTTTTACGCCCAAAACATACCATTAGATTTACTTTTAATAAATAAAATAATTCTAGTTTATTTAAAAATAAAATAATCAATAAGGCATGAATTGTAATTGAGCTACATACTCCATTTGGAATTTCATCTAAAAATAAAAATAAGGTGTGGGAAGAATCAAATATTCGATGAATTTACCTTCATTCGTCGATAATATACATGGTTTTATCTAAAAACATAGGGTTTACCCTTGTGTTTTCATTGCCGAACTAAAAAGGTTTTGTATATTTACACAGTAGTAGTAGGTTAGGTTGATTAGTGTGATAAGAGTTTGGAACGCCTGTTCCGAACTCTTATTTTTTTATAGCTATACCAAACCGAATTATTGTAGCTTGATAGGAAAGCAAGCTGGTCTAAAAAGAAATTTCCAATTTTATTTTTTCCATTTTACAAACTAATAATGTTTCAATCTTGTTTTAAAAATTAAATGAGTAAAAACTATCCAAATTTTAGTTGAATTATAAATTCCATTAAGAATTGCATCCTATACAGGGTAAATTAATGTCTATTCGACGAATAACAGTTCATTCGTCGATGAAAATTAATGTTTCGTCTAAAAGTAGAGGGTTTACCCTTGCTTTTTGCGATTCAAATAAAAAACTTTTGTATATTTACAGAAGTAGTAGTAGTAGGTTAGGTTGATTAGTGTGATAAGAGTTTGGGACGCCTGTTCCGAACTCTTATTTTTTTATCCTAACTTTTGTATATCTATAGGGATTTTATCATTCTACCATTTAATTACGGCACTTGCCCAAGTAAATCCACTTCCAAAAGCTGCTAATACAACAGTATCTCCATCTTTTATTTTTCCTTTCTCCCAAGCTTCATTCATTGCGATAGGGATAGATGCGGCAGTCGTATTTCCATACTTTTGAATGTTGTTAAATATTTGATTATCGCTTAAGCCAAACTGTCTTTGAACAAAATCAGCAATTCTTAAATTTGCCTGATGAGGAATTAACATATCGATATCATCTTTGGTTAAATTGTTTGCAGCTAATCCTTCCATAATAACTTCAGAGAAACGAACTACAGCATTCTTAAAAACAAGTTGACCATTCATATATGGATAGTAAGAAGGATTATCTGCTACCCCTTCTTCAATAATTTCTGGTACCCAATGATTTGTACTAGGTGTTTTAATAGATAACTCTAAAGCATGCTTACCTTCAGAGTGCAAGTGAGTAGATAAAATTCCTTTATCATCACTCTCGCTTCTTGTTAATACAACCGCACCTGCACCATCACCAAATAAAACTGAAACGGCTCTTCCTCTTGTTGACATATCCATTCCACCACTTTGATATTCACTACCAATTAGTAGAATGTTTTTATACATTCCTGTACGAATAAACTGATCTGCAACAGAAAGTCCGTATATGAAACCACTACATTGATTTCTAACATCTAAAGCTGGACAAGTTTTAATGTCCATCATTTCTTGAACAAGCACACCTGATCCAGGAAAATAATAGTCCGGACTAACAGTCGCGAAAACGATTAAATCAATATCATCTTTATCAATACTAGCTCTTTCTAATGCAATTTTAGCTGCTTCTACACCCATATGTGCTACGGGTTTGTCACCATATGTTCCTTTAAGGATATGTCTTCTTTCTTTAATTCCAGAACGTTCCTGAATCCATTCATCATTGGTGTCTATTATTTTTGATAAATCATCATTGGTTACAACGTTATCAGGGAGAAAACTTCCAACTCCAGCAATTTTAGTTCTATAAAGCATTTGTTTCTGTTTTAGTCTATTTCTTTAAATACTTTTTACAAGATAATCTTTATTTTAAATCAGTAGCAACAAAAAAGACTAGGTTTCTATGAATGCTAATCTATAGTTCACATAAAATTTCCGTCAATTTTTACATTTACTCTCCCATAAAATAAAGCAAACTAAGTGTTTTATATAAATGAGTCAGAATTAATGTATCTTATAATTCCTTATTAATCAACCATCTAAATTCATTGAGAATCATTGCTGTAGCTCCCCAAACAATTTTTTCATGAATATTAAAATAGGGAACGTCCTTTAGTGTAACGTTATTTTGCATCGTGATATCTATTCGTTTGATGATATCGTTTTTAAACAATTCTTGAACTGGAAAAGTAAAAATCTCTGCCACTTCTCTTTCGTTCGGAATAAATAATGGTGGTTGTTTATAGTGAAGGACAAAAGGTTGAACGTTGTGATTGCTAACAGGGATAAAAACTGGGGTTAAATGTCCCAAAAGATCAAAGTTATTGGCGTTTAAACCAATTTCTTCTTCTGCTTCTCGAATTGCTGTCTCTAATAGTTTCTTATCCGAATAATCCTTTTTCCCGCCAGGAAAGCAAACCTGTCCGCCATGAAAGCCATCATAAATTGGACGTTGTGTTAGAACAACGTTTAAATCATCTTTGTCCTCATATAAAATAAGTCCAACAGCACTTTCCTTATAGTTAAAAGCATTCTTAAAAGATTCAGATGAACGAGCACGACCGGAAGGAGAAACAGGAACATGGGCATCTTCACCTGGTAGGGGTAAATGCAGTCTGTTTCTAATTTCCTCTATTGTTACTCTCATTCTATAAAGCTTGTTCTATCAAATATAACAACTTTCTTTTGTAAATGTTTTAATCACACCGTTTTGAACAAGGTAAAGAGATTAACTTCTGTCAAAACCCTTTATTGTGCTTACAATTTGTTATTTTTACATGAATAAAACTTTAAGATAATGAAATTTATTTTTGATATAAAAAATCCTCAGCAACAATACATTCAGATTACAGCAGAGATCAAAAGTTCAGGTGACGAAACAGAAATCTTTTTACCTGCATGGCGACCTGGTAGATATGAATTAGGTGATTTCGCAAAGAATATCAACCATTTTGGTGTTTTCAATGAAAAGGGTGAAGATTTACCCTTCGCTAAACAAAATAAGAATACTTGGCTGGTCCAATCAAAAGGAACGGAGGTCTTAATAGTTAAATATAGCTATTATGCAGCCGAATTAAATGCAGGTTCTACTTATTTGGATGCGACCCAACTTTATGTGAATCCGGTCAACTGTTGTGTATTTACAGATGATATTTATGATGATGAAATAAGTGTTCAATTAAATATTCCAGATGAGTGGAAAGTTGCCAATCCCTTAAAAACAATAAACAAACAGTTTAAAGCGTCCAATTTTGATGAGTTAGCAGACTCTCCCTTCATTTGTTCGAGTCAATTACAGCACAAATCCTATGAGGTTGATGGTACAACATTTCACATTTGGTTAAACGGAATTATTAAACCAGATTGGGAAAGGTTGATTGTTGATTTTAAGAAGTTTACAGAGTCTCAAGTAAAGCGTTTTCTAACCTTCCCTACGGATGAGTATCATTTCCTATGTCAAATTGTACCCTACAAATTATACCATGGCGTTGAGCATTGTAAATCAACCGTTATTGCACTTGGTCCGAGCTATGCCGTTTTCGGAGAATTGTATAAAGAATTACTTGGTGTTAGTTCACATGAATTATACCATACTTGGAATGTAAAAGCCATTCGTCCAATAGAGTGGACGCCCTATGATTTTAAGAAGGAAAGTTATTCAAAACTAGGGTATATTGCTGAAGGAGTTACCACTTATATGGGGGATTTGTTCCTATATAAAAGTGGCGTTTTCACTTTGGACCAGTATTTATTAGAAATGAATACGCAAATCCAAAAACACAAGGATAATTTTGGACGCTATAATTATTCGGTGGCCGATTCTTCTTTCGATACTTGGTTAGACGGATACACTCCTGGCGCACCAGCGAGAAAAGTTTCTATTTACACAGAAGGTTGTCTGCTTTCATTTATGTTGGACGTTCATTTACTTAAGTTTACTGATAATAATTATCGTTTAGATGATGTTATGACTAATCTTTATCACAAATACGCAATAAAGGGGATAGGGGTGACTGAGGAGATTTATCAAACTGAAATAGAGAAATTTACGAATACATCAATGCAATGGTTCTTCGATGATTATGTCAACGGAACAAAGGATTATACTCCAGAGTTAATTAAATGTTTTAATGCAGTTGGACTTAAGTTGTATAGCGCGTATTCAGGAAGTGAGTTTGCAAGTTATTTAGGTGCAAAAATTATAACTGAAAGTAACGAAACAACCGTGCTTTCTATTTACCCAAACAGTCCACTTGATACAGCGGGAGCGATAATTGGCGACAAAGTAATCAGCGTTAATGATATCGTTATAAATAATGATGCTGAAGAATGGGCGAAATTTTTTAGAGATGACGATGTAACAGTTACTGTTGCAAGAAAAGGACAATTGATTCAATTGCAGTTGCCTAAAGGAAATCGAACTAATCAACTGTATTACAAAAGATATTATCTTAGAAAAATTGCTGATGACAAGTTAACGCAAGAACAAAAGCAAACTTTTGAAAGTTGGAGCGATCTTGACTAATTGAATAGTGTTTGATCCAAATAGGATATAAGAAATAATTATCTCAAAAGATTATTTTGCGATAAAATAGGGGATGTTTCAAAAATGAAAGGAATATAAGGTGTTGAAAAATACACAATAGTTCTCCAGTTTTGAAACATCCATTTTTTGCTTATAAATATATTTCAATACCTATATTAAACCCAAGTGCAAATGGTTTTCTAACGTAGGAGTTTTGTTTGTTGTAATTACTCGTTAACTGCCTTCTCCCTTCGATGTTTGCAAAAACACCATAATTTTCACTTAACTTTATTTGTGTTCCAATCGAAGCAGTTGCATCAAGAAGGAAAAGATTGTATCCATCTCGCTCTCTAGATTTTATAAGGGACTCCTTATTATTAATGTCTAAAACTGTTTCTCTTTTGGTCATGGAAATAAAACCCTTTGGTACAATTCCCAATGCACCGTAAAATTTAATTTGATCACCATAGGTGTAGGCTAATTTTATTGGAATAGAAATGCTGTGATAATTGTTTGTGTAGCGATAGATAGAGTCTGAACTTTCAAAGTCATACTTCTCCTTATTGCTTTCGTATCCAGCACCAATTTCAAGTTTAAATCCTTTAGCTAAAGGAGTTCTAACGCCTAAATTATATCCAACTGACCACATTGGCTTCTCATCCACTCGCTGGCCCAATGGCTGACCGAAAATCCCATCATTTACCGTCAGTGTTCTATAAGTTAAAGCTGGACTAACTCCAACAAAAATTTCAACTCCGGTTTTAGTTTTATCTTTCTCAGGTTTTACTTTTTTCTCTTTCTTTTCCTTAATTTCCGGACTATTGGTGATGATTTGAGCATTTACCCCAAAACTAAAAACTACTAAAAAGACTATTAAATATTTTTTCATAAAAATTAACTATTTCTGATTCAAATTGTCGATAATAAGCTATATTTTAGCTAAATTAAATCAATATTTTAATATAAACTGTAATTAGAATTTTATTTATGACTTCAACAACGAACAAAAAAGGTAAAAAGTTTGTAAAATACTCTTTAATTGGATTAGGTATTACCTTTTTTCTTTTGATTATCAGCTTGATATTAATTCCTATTCTCTATAAAGATAAAATTAAAGAAATAGCTTTAGCAGAAGCAAACAAATCCTTGAAAGCCGATGTGGCGGTAGGAGATTTTGATTTAACCATCTTCTCAACCTTCCCGAAGTTGAAGTTTGTATTTGACGACGTATCAGTAACCGGAAGAGATGATTTTGAGGGAATTAAATTAGTTGACTTAAAGTCTTTTGAAGCTAAATTAGACTTCTGGAGCATTATGGATATCGAGAATATGAATATCCGTTCAATCAGGTTAATAGACCCAAATATCCACGTTAAAATCTTAGAAAACGGTGTTGCAAACTACGATATCGTTAAGTCGAATGAAGAATTAGCAGAAGAAGATATCGATACGACAGCAGTTCCATTTAAACTATCACTGAAATATTACGAAATTCAAAATGCAAATTTAATTTATGATGATTTAGATACGATTTCACCAATGTTTGTTGAATTGAAAGGCTTAAATCATTCTGGAAAGGGAGATTTAACGGCTGAAATTATCGATTTTAAAACCAAAACAACATTAGAAGATCTCGTCTTGATAATGGATAAAACAACTCGTCTTGACATTAAAAACTTAAGTTTAGATGGAGACGGTAAATTAAATGAACTCAAATCTGATTTCGTTGTCAACACTACTATAGAAGAATTAAAATATGTTGAAGCAAATAGTTTAAAAGCTGAATTGTACAACTTCACAACAAAGGGAGATATTGGTTATACCCCAGAATTGACGGATGTTAAAACGAAAATAGGAGCAGAACAATTAAGTTTGATAATGGATGGTTTAACCTATTTATCTAAAGTTAAAACAGACTTAGATCTTGATTTGTTGGCTGAATTCTCTGACAAGAGTAGCAAGTTTACATTGAAAGAAAATAGTTTAAAATTGAATGCACTAGCCTTATCTTTTGATGGTTTCTATGAAATGTTAGAGGATCACGACAATATAGATATGAAACTGAAAGCGGATAAAACAAGCTTTAAAGACTTGTTGTCACTTGTTCCTGCTTTCTACCACACAGGTTATGAAAGTATGGTAGCTAAAGGGAGTTTAGACCTAAAAGGTTTTGTGAAAGGTCGTTTAGACGATAAAAATTATCCGGCTTGGGATGTTGGAACAAAAGTAACCAACGCATCAATTGTTTACCCGGATGTTAAAGCGAGTATTAATAATGTTAATATTATTGCTGGTTCAACTTTCCCTGGTGGGTCGGATTTAGATAAGATGACAGTGGATGTGGATCAGTTAAAAGCAACTTTTGCTGGCAACTCAATTGACGGTAATTTCTACCTTAAAAATCCAATGTCAGATCCTTACATGAAAGCAAAACTTAATGCAAATATAGATTTAGCAACCCTAGACCAGGTATATCCTATGGAGGAAAAGTACAAAGGGAAGTTAATGTCGGATTTAGCAGTAGACGGAAGAATGTCGGCGCTTGAAAATCAAGATTACGAGAAGTTTAATGCTTCTGGAACGCTTAGGTTACAAGAGTTTGATTATTCAGATGAAAGCTTACCTGCGCCGGTTAGCGTTTCTAATATGCTTTTTGAATTTTCTCCCAAAAACTTAAAATTAGTTGAACTAAAAGCGAAAATGGGTGTGAGTGACTTTTCAATGGATGGAGAAGTGAAAAACTATATGGGATACTTATTTAAAGAGAATGAAGACTTAAAAGGAAACTTTAATTTCTATTCTAGTTACATCAATGTGGATGAAATTATGCCGCCATCAGCGCCAACCACTGAATCTCCATTGGAGAATCAAAGTGAAGAAGCGAGTGATGCCTTCTTAGTGCCTAAAAATATTGATTTCTCATTAAATACTGTGATAGACAAAATGCTTTATGATGGAATGGAAATCAAAAACATTAAAGGAAATGTTGGATTGAAAAATCAAGAAGCGTCGTTAAACAACCTAAACTTGCAAGCTTTAGGTGGAAGTGTAGGTTTGAGCGGAAAGTACAATACAGTTGACGTAACAAAGCCTAAAGCAGACTTAAAGTGGAGTATTAAAGAATTAGACATTCAGCAATTAGCAAGTAATTTCATAACGATTGATTATTTGGCACCAATTGCAAAATACGCTCAAGGAAAGATTTCTTCAGACTTTGAAATGAGCACAAGTTTAACTTCTGATTTTGCACCGATTTACAATACCTTAAGCGGATTCGGTTCACTTATGTCGAGTAAGATAGAGTTGACAGGATTTGAACCGTTAAACAAGCTAGCAGATGCTATTAACATCGATAAGTTAAAGAAGCAAACCATCGATAACTTTAATGCACACTTTGAATTTAATGACGGTAAGGTAAATGTAAAGCCATACACGGTTAAATTAGGGAATATTAAAACAACAGTAGGAGGGACAACTTCTTTTGAAAAAGATATTGACTATACGATTAATATGAGTATTCCTAAAGCTGACTTACCGAAGGGCATCATCGATATCGCAGAGCAAGCAATTGCAAAAGCGAAAAACATTCCTGGATTTAAAATGAAGGAGTTACCTGCAGAAATTCCAATTACAGCATTTATCACCAATAAGATCAATTCACCAATAGTAAAAACCAATTTAAAGGAAAAACTAATGGAGTTAGGAGGAGATATCAAAGGCGCTGTTACAGATTTAGTTGATGAGAAAGTGCAAGAAGTAAAAGATACGGTTAAGGCAGTTGTGGACGAGAAAATCGAAGATGTTAAAGAACAAGTTAGCGCAGAGGTTGAAAAACGGAAACAACAAGTTCTAGACGCAGCACAAAAGCAAGCCGATGATATCAAGTCGGAAGCCAAAAATCTAGCAAATAAAACAAAAGATGAGGCGAATAAAGCAGCACAAAAAGTCGTTGATGAAGCAGGTGATAATCCGCTTAAAAAGATTGCTGCTGAAGCGACAGCTAAAAAAATAAGAGAAGAAGGCGTAAATACGGCTAAGAAAATAGAAGATGAAGCAAAGAAGCGAGCGGATGATATCATGAAGCGAGCGCGAGAGGAAGCTGATAAAATCAATTAGTTTTCAAAAGTAGCAACAGTGCTTGAATTGACATTCCTGCGGACTTTTTAGAAGGTCCGCTATTATGTGTCGTTTTTCGTACAAAGCCCTTATAAATTGAGCCCTTTTAGTGAAGTAAGCATGATTATAAAAGCTTCACTAGATATTCTTTTAAAATTGTTGATAACAACGTGGAAAACCCATTGTATTTAACGCATTTTTAGCATTAAATTTCGTATATTTGTATATTGTCGATGTTCATTCGATAAAGAGGCTTAGTATATAAAAAATATTAGTAACAAATGAGTGATATAGAAAAGAATAAAGAAGATTATTCAGCGGATAATATCCAGGTATTAGAAGGATTAGAGGCGGTTAGAAAACGTCCCGCGATGTATATTGGAGATGTTGGATTTAGAGGTTTACACCACCTTGTTTACGAGGTAGTTGATAACTCTATTGATGAGGCGATGGCTGGACATTGTGATACAATTACAGTAACGATTCTAGAAGGAAACTCAATCAAAGTTGAAGACAACGGTCGAGGTATTCCAACAGCAATGCATACAAAGGAGAAAAAGTCTGCTTTGGAGATTGTAATGACGGTACTTCACGCAGGTGGTAAATTCGATAAAGATACCTATAAGGTTTCTGGAGGACTACATGGTGTAGGAGTTTCGTGTGTGAATGCTTTATCTTCTCATTTATTAGCAGAAGTTCACCGTGATGGAAAAATATTCCACCAAGAATACTCAGAAGGTAAACCATTATACCAAGTAAAAGAAATAGGAGATTCTGACAGAAATGGTACAATCATAACATTTACGCCAGATGCAACTATTTTTGATGAAGTAAAATACAACTATGATACTTTAAAGGCTAGAATGCGTGAGTTGGCTTTCTTAAATAAAGGAATTACCATTCATTTATTAGACTTACGAGAATCTTCTAAAAATGAAAATGGAGAGACTATTAAAGAAACATTCCATTCAGAAATCGGATTAAAAGAATTCGTTCAGTATGTGGATAGGTCTAGAGAGCAGTTAATTGAAGATGCAATTTACATGGAGGGAATTAAAGATGGAATTCCAGTGGAAATTGCAATGTTGTACAATACTTCTTATAATGAGAACATTCTTTCTTACGTAAACAATATTAATACCCATGAAGGAGGTACACATTTAACTGGATTCAGAAGAGGTTTAACAAATACACTTAAAAAATATGCTGATGACTCTGGTCTTTTAGCAAAAGAGAAAATTGAAATTGCAGGGGATGACTTCCGTGAAGGATTGACTGCGATTATTTCGATTAAAGTTCAAGAACCACAATTCGAAGGACAAACAAAAACGAAATTAGGAAATAGAGAGGTACAAGCGCCAGTTTCTCAGGCTGTATCTGAAATGTTAACGAATTACCTTGAAGAGAATCCAAATGACGCTAAAAGAATTGTTGAAAAAGTAATTCTTGCTGCGCGTGCGCGTCATGCTGCTCGTAAAGCACGTGAAATGGTGCAGCGTAAGAGCGTTATGGGAGGAAGTGGTTTACCCGGTAAACTTGCTGACTGTTCAGAAAAAGACCCAGCTTTATGTGAAGTATTCTTTGTCGAGGGGGATTCGGCAGGTGGAACTGCGAAACAAGGTCGTGACCGAAATTTCCAAGCTATTATGCCGTTGAGAGGTAAGATTTTGAACGTTGAGAAAGCAATGCAACACAAAATCTTTGAAAACGAAGAGATTAAAAATATTTATACCGCATTGGGAGTTACGGTTGGAACTGAAGAAGATCCTAAAGCTTTAAATATTTCAAAATTAAGATATCACAAGATTGTAATTATGACGGATGCTGACGTGGATGGTAGCCACATTGCAACGTTAATTCTTACTTTCTTCTTCCGTTACATGAAAGAGTTAATCGAATTCGGATATATTTATATCGCTGCTCCACCATTATACTTGGTAAAAAGAGGTGCGAAACGTGAATATGCTTGGTCAGATGAACAACGTGATGAAATTATAAACAGATTAAAAGGAAATGGTCCTGAATCTGCAGTAGACATTCAACGATATAAAGGTCTTGGAGAGATGAATGCTGAGCAATTATGGGATACAACTATGAATCCTGAGCACAGAACATTAAGACAAATTACTATCGATAGCGCTGCTGAAGCAGATCAAGTTTTCTCTATGTTAATGGGAGACGATGTTCCGCCTCGTAGAGAGTTTATCGAAGCAAACGCTAAATATGCAAATGTTGATGCTTAATTAATATCTCGGTTATCTATAAAAAAAGGCTGTCAATTGACAGCCTTTTTCGTTGGTAAATGTTTTGTTGCTAATAAACTAGCATCCTAACTTAATGTATATCTACAACTCCAATTCTATATCGTAATATTGAATTTTTAGGAATTAATTCTGTTGTTCTATCTCCGTATCCTAATTGTGGAGGAATGATAATCTCCATTCTACCGCCTTTCTTCAGCATCATTAAAGCATCTTGCCAACCAACTATTAGGTTTTGTACTGGATGCGTGATAGGATCATCTTCCTGTATAGACTGAAAAGAATTTCCGTTTAATAGATAGCCTGTGTAGTAGAATGTAACTTCATCTTTGTAACTCACATAATCCTCACCCTCGCCTTCATCAATAATGGTATAATACATTCCATCTTCTGTTTTCTCCATTGACACATTTACAGAATCTAAATAGTGTTGAATTTCTTTGTCAAAGTTTTCAAGGTCTTTTGAACTATATGTTTCACAACTTAAAAAGAGGAGTGAGGCAACGAAAAAAATAAAATACTTCATGCTTATAATTTAACAGGCGTTAATGTATAACCTTTTTGACGCAACAATTCAACAACACCATTTGGTCCACCTAAATGTGCAGCGCCAACAGCGATAAATGCTTTGTTTTTCTTTATAATTTTCTGAATCGGCTTAATCCAATTCATATTTCTATTCGTTAACATTTCTTCTTCAAATTCTTCAGAACTCATAGCAGATTTTGTTGTGAATTCATATATTTTTTCAATATCTTGACTTAAGTAAACATCAATCAACTGCATCGTTTCACTGTGATCTACATTTCCACGAATAGTTTCCATTATCATATTTACCTGGTCTTCATTTTTTAAGTTGGTCAAAAATCCAATTTGCTCTTCAATCGTTTCTAATCCAACGATTTCTAATTTTTCTTGTCTTGCAATTTGCTCTAATGACATTTCGTAGCTTTCTGGATTTTCCCCGAATTGCTCCTTTGTAAATAATTGTAATAAAACAAAAGGTTTCATTTTGGAAAAAGAAGCACGCATTTTTGTTTCATCATATCCTAAATGTTCTTCCGTGTAGATAAATAATGAGTCCAATTGTTCCGCTGTAAATATGTCAAACAGACTGCCTTCTTCTAGCATCATCAACGGAATCGCTTTCATTTGTTCTGATAGTCCGCCTATTTCCATCACTAACATTTCTGAATTCCTTACCTTTTCTTTTAAACTTTCAGGAAATAGGAAGTTTTCCTTTGGTATTAAGTGCATTGTTCCAAATAGATAAGAAGGTGATTTCACCTTTTTTCCGGTAATCTCAAATAAAATCCCAGAATCTTGTGCATTTCCAAATGGAATGATAAATGCTGTAATTAATAAAAGTAAGAGTGTTTTTTTCATTTTAGTTTTGTTTTTTTAATTGAATTAAAAATGAGTTCTCTTCATTGAGTAGAATCTCAGCTTTTAATCCTGCTTCTTCAGCAAATTTAATAAAATTATTTTCGTCCAAATAAAGCCACTTAAACCAACCGCTTTCAACGTTTTTATATTTCATGTTAAAATTGAATTCACCATAGTATCTCGTATTCAAGTCAACCCATAACCCGCCATCTTCATCTTCGAAAATGTCATATACATCTGTTGATTCTGCTAAGATACTTCCACTGTCATTCAATAAACTTGCCAAATGTTTTAGAAAAGGCACAACACCATCAAAATCTTCGGAAAGACCAATTCCATTCATCATCAATAGAATTGTATCGTATTTTCCATCATTAAAATTTAAAATAGGAGTAAGGTAATGTTTCCCCGCTGGCAATTCCTTTATCAAATAGCGATGAGCGTTTGGACTAACTTCGACAGTTGTCACATCAAACCCTTTGTCCAATAGATATTTGGTATGTGGTCCAGCTGCAGCTCCAACATCTAGAATTTTCCCTTCGCAATATTCCATTGCTTTTTTCTCGATAGTTGGGAAGTCCTTATATTTTCTAAAAAGATAATCTACAGGAATAAAATCATCTTCCATAATGTCGCATTCGACAATAATATCAATCGGATTATCATTCAAATAATAATCCCAAATCGCCATTCCAATTGGGTCTTTAGTTGCTTCCATTAATAGTCAAATTCTCCGCCACCTATATCGTCATCATAAAATTGATCATCGTCAAAACCGAGGTCATCATCATAGTCATCATCGTAACCATTCAGGTCAAAAGGATCTTCATCAGTTCCTTCAAAGCTAAAGTTGTCACGATTTGGACCAGTTTCTTTCATTTCCTCTGGAATTTCTCCAATTGCTAAAGCGATTTCTGGCTCAGTAATTTCATCAGGTAATATCTCGCTTAATTCGATTAGGAAAATCCACATCGATAGAAAGTCGTGAATTAGTATATATCTCTGCTCTGTAGAATCAATTCTTTCATTGATTTTCACATTACGCATTTCCAAAGGAGATTCATCATCTCCATAAGCGCTATCAAAAGACATGTCCAATAAAGATATTTCCTCTCCTTTATCCCATTCCTCATCACTCACGAAAAAAGATGCCATTTGGTCGTCTGTTAAGCCAAAAGCCTTGATAATCGTGCGATAAAACACTTCGAAATTGGCATCGTCCCTGATTTTTATATCTCTAAATACTTCTAAATCACCGGCGCTGTCAAATAATACTCTAAACTTTAGTGTAGCCATTTGCTTCTAAAAAATTAAATAAACATCCTAAGATAATGGTTTTCTCAACTCCAAGCCCAATTCTTGTCCTAATTTCAACATCATTTCATACGCTTGATCGTAATCATTTTCTATCTCTCCTTCTAAAATAGCATCTTTTATTCTGCTTTTTATTGTGCCAATTTCACTTCTGGGGTTAATATCAAATACTTTCATGATAACTGCACCGTCGATAGGAGGCTGGAAGTTTCTAACTTGGTCCTTTTCTTCAACAGTTTTTAATTTCTCCTTGACAAGTAAGAAGTTCTTTTTGTAGCGCTTTACCTTTAATTCATTTTTAGAGGTAATGTCTGCATCACACAATGTCATTAAATCATCAACATCATCACCTGCCTCGTTTAAAAGTCGTCTAACTGCCGAATCTGTTACATCACCGTGTATTAATGAAATAGGTCTTAAATGCAGGCGAACTAGCTTTTGAACATATCGCATCTTTGCATCAAGTGGAAGTTTGAGTCTTGCGAATATTTTCGGAACCATTTTCGCTCCTAAATCTTCGTGTCCATGGAAGGTCCAGCCTATATTTTTATTGTATCTTTTGGTAGGTGCTTTTGCAATATCATGCAAGATGGCTGCCCATCTCAACCACAAGTTATCTGTTTCTTCTGAGATATTATCTAGTACTTCTAAGGTGTGGTAGAAATTGTCTTTATGAGAATGACCATTTATCGTTTCTACCCCTTGAAGATTGACTAGTTCTGGAAAAAACTGATGTAATAATTGCGTTGAATTAAGCAGTTTAAAGCCTCTTGATGGTTTGTCGCTTAAAATTATCTTGTTTAATTCTTCTGAAATTCTTTCTGCCGATATAATGGATAAGCGTTCTGCGTTTTCCTTGATAGCCTCCAAACTTTTGTTTTCAATTTTGAAATCTAATTGTGTTGCAAAGCGTATAGCTCTTAACATTCTTAGAGGATCGTCGGAATAAGTAATGCTAGGATCTAATGGTGTGCGAATTATTCCGTTTTCTAAGTCCACTATTCCGTTAAATGGATCTATCAGGTCTCCGAAATTGTCTGCATGTAAACTTAAAGCTAAGGCATTTATCGTAAAATCTCTTCTGTTTTGATCATCAGCTAAACTTCCATCTTCTATAATAGGCTTCCGTGAATCACGGTTGTAAGATTCTTTTCTTGCACCTACAAATTCCACATCTAAATCTTTATATACAAAATGAGCTGTACCAAATGACTTAAAAGTCGATACTTTTTTCACTCTTAGTTTGGCAGCTACTTTTTCTGCTAACGCTAATCCGTTTCCAACGACAACAATGTCTATGTCTTTAGAAGGTCGCCCAAGTATTAAGTCTCGAACAAAACCACCAATGACATAAGACTCTAATCCTTCCTCAGTAACTATTTCTCGAGCTACTTTAAAAACAGGGTGGGTTAATTTTTCTTTATAATTTAACTTCATTCTAGGTGCAAATATACTTGACTTTTATAAAAAGTTCAAGCTTTATTTTTTTATCCAACCATAAACTCCCTTATTGGTGAAGTTGGTGTAATTTAATACGGAGCTTTGTTCCTCCGCTATTCCATTAAAAAAGAGAACGAAAAGCCAATCTCCTTCATCATTTAATATCTTATAAAGCGCTCCTTCATTGTAATGAATAATCAGATTTGAATGCGTCCAACCTAAAAAAGCGTCTTTTTCTACAACTGCAGGTGACCATCTTAATTCCGTTCTTTTTGTTAAAACATGATACTCTTTTTTATGTATCGCTGTTTCCGGGAAAAAAGGTCCAACCATATCTCCGGCATCCCTTCCAACGAAGAACCTATCGCTCACTTGTAGCGTTCCATTCAATTGTCTTATTTTGAAAATGTTGTGACTTGCACTTCTACAGCATGGATATTTGTGAGTGAATAATACTAATTCTTGATTGTGAGGATTGACTTTGTAGGCCAATAATTTTCCTACTTCACTAAAAAGCAGTCTTTCATTTCTTTTCTTAGAAACATCGTAAATCTCTACATATTCCAATTCATCATTGAAGTTTTTAAACCCAAAGAATATTAAGACAGGTTCAGCATTTTCTTTGAATCTAATATAATGCCACTGTGAACTATAATTCTTCCAATATTCTTCAAAACTATTGGTGGTAACAGTAAACTCATGCGTTAATTCATCGTAGGAGTGGAGCGTTTTAACTTTTTCCCTGATGCTATTTTCTTTCCATAAAATATTATCAAAATCATCTTGCGCTTCACCAATAAAAACATGATAAGGAATATCCACCAAAGTCGGGTCAACCTGCGCAGCGATAGGAAAGATAATTGATAAAACGGAAAGTATAATAAAAGTCTTTTTCATATTTAAAAATATAAAAGGGAGCTATTAAACTCCCTTTTATCTTGAAAAGTTATATCATTTATTCATCTTCTTTTTTAGTATCCTCAGCTGTTGCCTTCTGTGTGATAAAAGAATCTAAACCATCTTTTGCCTCATTTAAAGTCAAAGTAATTTTATCTCCTTCTTTTATCTTATTGTTGATGATTTCATCAGCTAAAGGATCTTCTATATATTTTTGAATTGCTCTTTTTAAAGGTCTTGCTCCATATTTTGAATCATATCCTTTTGTTACAATAAAGTCTTTTGCTTCATCTTGCAATTCTATTTCATATCCTAATTCGTAAATACGCTTGTATAAACTCTTTAATTCTAAGTCAATAATCTTAAAGATATCTTCTCTTTCCAAAGGTTTAAACAAAATCATGTCATCTACACGGTTTAAAAACTCTGGAGAGAATGCTTTTCTCAATGCGCTTTGGATAACAGATTTTTGATCATCTTCTGACGCAGCTGCTTTAGCCGCAGTTCCAAATCCAACTCCTGTTCCAAAATCTTGTAATTGACGTGCTCCAATATTAGAAGTCATAATTATAATGGTATTCTTAAAGTCGATTTTACGACCTAAACCATCTGTCATATGTCCATCGTCAAGCGCTTGCAATAAAATATTGAATACATCTGGATGTGCCTTTTCAATCTCATCTAATAGAATGATAGAGTATGGCTTTCTTCTGATCTTCTCAGTTAACTGTCCACCTTCTTCGTATCCAACGTATCCCGGAGGTGCTCCAACTAATCGAGAGATAGAGAATTTCTCCATGTATTCAGACATGTCAATTCTAATTAAAGCATCTTCAGAATCAAATAATTCTTTTGATAAAATCTTAGCCAGTAAAGTTTTACCAACTCCAGTAGGGCCTAAGAAGAAGAACGAACCAATTGGTTTGTTTGGATCTTTCAATCCAGCTCTATTTCTTTGAATAGCCTTAACTACCTTCATTACTGCTTCATCTTGACCGATTATTTTTCCTTTCAGTTCATTCGCCATTTTGGCCAACTTACCGCTTTCTTTTTCAGCAATACGTTGAACAGGAATACCTGTCATCATCGCAACAACATCTTCTACATCATCAACGCTAACTGTTACACGGTGTGCTTTTGTTTCAGCCTCCCATTTTTTCTGCTCGATTTCTAATTCATCAAGTAGTTTTTTCTCAGTATCACGAAGTTCCGCAGCTTTTTCATATTGCTGAGATTTGATTACTTCATTTTTCTTCTCTTTAATTTCCTCTACCTTATTTTCGATTTCGATAATAATTGGTGGAACCTTAATGTTTGTAATATGAACACGAGAACCAACTTCGTCTAAAGCATCAATAGCCTTATCCGGTAAGTGTCTGTCCGAAATATATCTTTCCGTTAAAGTTACACAAGACTCAATCGCTTCAGGTGTATATATAACGTTGTGGTGGTCTTCGTATCTATCCTTGATATTAGCAAGAATTTGTATCGTTTCTTCAATAGTTGTTGGTTCAACCAAAACCTTTTGAAAACGACGCTCTAAAGCACCATCTTTTTCAATATACTGTCTGTACTCATCTAATGTTGTTGCACCGATAACTTGAATTTCACCACGCGCTAAGGCTGGTTTAAACATGTTTGAAGCATCTAGTGAACCACTAGCGCCTCCAGCACCAACAATTGTATGAATTTCATCTATAAATAGAATTACATCAGGATTCTTTTCGATTTCAGCCATTACAGCTTTCATTCTTTCTTCAAATTGTCCGCGGTATTTTGTACCCGCTACTAATGAAGCAAGGTCTAATGATATAACGCGTTTGTTGAAAAGAACTCTAGAAACCTTTCTTTGTGTAATTCTAAGTGCTAATCCTTCAGCAATAGCACTTTTACCAACTCCTGGTTCTCCAATTAGAATAGGGTTGTTTTTCTTTCTTCTAGATAAGATTTGACTCACACGTTCAATTTCTTTTTCACGACCTACAATAGGGTCTAACTGATCGTTTTCCGCAAGTTTGGTTAAATCTCTTCCAAAGTTATCTAAAACCGGAGTCTTAGATTTAGTATCTGCAGTTCTTCTAGATCCGCCAGTACTTCCAGCACCTCCTTCAAAAGGAGTGTCGCCTTCATCGTCAGAACCTGGGAACTCGAATTTTGGGTTTTCTTCTTCGTGCATAGCTTCTATTTCATCTTTAGCATTGTGATAAATAATACCATACTTATTTAAGGTCCTACATGCAACACTGTTCTCATCTTTTAATATAGATAGTAAAAGATGTTCAGTGCCAATAAGGGAACTTTTAAAAAGTTTGGCTTCTAAATAGGTTATTTTAAGCACTCTTTCTGCTTGCTTTACCAATGGAATATTGGTTTGAGAAATAGGGGCAGAGCTGCTTATTTTTTTTAAATATGATTCGATTTGAACACGGATTTGGTCTAAATCCAAGTTGAATTCTTTTAATACGCGTATAGCGAGACCTTCTCCTTCTCGAATAAGGCCTAGCAGGAGATGTTCGACACCAATATAGTCGTTTCCGATTCGCAAAGCTTCCTCGCGACTGAAATTGATTACATCTTTAACTCTAGGTGAAAATTTAGCTTCCATAATTTACAAATATACATAAAATTATTATTGTATATACAAATACAATACCGATACCCGAAGTTAAAAGGAATTATAGTTAGCCCATACAAAAGTTGTTCACAATTATTCACACTTTTTTGTTTATAAAAATACAAAAACTAACCTTCTAGTTCAAATAAAATCCTTATTTTCGGGGATTGTAATTAGCACAACAATCGTGCAGTAAAAAAAATAATGACAAGATGGCAGAAGCTGAAGGAGAAAGAATTATTAAAGTGAATATTGAAGATGAAATGAAATCTTCATACATCGACTATTCGATGTCCGTTATTGTATCACGTGCTCTTCCTGATGTTCGAGATGGTTTTAAGCCAGTACACAGACGTGTTTTGTTCGGTATGCAGGGATTAGCCGTTTATTCAAATAGACCACATAAAAAGTCCGCGAGAATTGTTGGAGAGGTATTAGGTAAGTATCACCCACACGGGGATAGTTCAGTGTATGATACAATGGTGCGTATGGCACAGCATTGGTCATTGCGTTACCCTTTGGTTGACGGTCAAGGTAACTTCGGTTCGGTAGATGGTGACAGTCCAGCAGCAATGCGTTATACAGAGGCACGTTTGAAAAAAGTGTCTGAAGATATGTTGGCAGACTTAGATAAAGAAACGGTTGACTTTAGACCGAACTTTGACGAGAGTATGACTGAGCCAACAGTTTTACCTACAAAAATTCCTAACTTATTAGTGAATGGTGCGAGTGGTATCGCAGTAGGAATGGCAACGAATATGGCACCACATAACCTAACAGAGGTTGTAGATGGTACAATTGCATATATTGAAAATAACGATATTGAGATTTCAGAGTTGATGGAGCACATTAAAGCTCCTGACTTTCCAACTGGTGGTACCATTTATGGATACGAAGGGGTAAAGGAAGCTTTTGAAACTGGTAGAGGTCGTGTCGTTATGCGCGCCAAAGCAATTATCGAAATTAACGAAAAAACAGGAAGAGAAGCGATTATCGTTACTGAGATTCCATACCTTGTTAATAAGGCGGAAATGATTAAGAAAACCGCTGATCTTGTTAATGATGGTAAAATCGACGGTATTTCTGATATTAGAGATGAGTCGGATAGAAATGGAATGCGTATCGTTTATGAATTAAAACGTGATGCGATTCCAAACGTTGTTTTGAATATGCTATTTAAGTATACTTCATTACAAACATCGTTCTCAGTTAACAATATTTGTTTAGTTAACGGAAGACCTGAGTTATTAAACTTAAAACAAATAATCGTTCATTTCGTAGATTTCCGTCACGAAGTAATCGTGAGAAGAACAACTTACGAATTAAGAAAAGCGGAAGAAAGAGCACATATATTAGAAGGTCTTATTATCGCTTCTGATAATATTGATGAAGTAATAAAAATCATTAGAGCTTCTTCTAGTACAGATGTAGCTAGAGAGACTTTAATGGAGCGCTTTGAGTTGTCAGAAATTCAGTCTCGTGCGATTGTTGAGATGAGATTAAGACAATTAACAGGACTAGAACAAGATAAGTTAAGAACAGAGTACAATGACCTAATGGCTACTATTACTGACTTAAAAGATATTCTAGCAAATGAGCCTCGTCGTATGCAAATCATCAAGGATGAATTAAACTACGTTCGTGAAAAATACGGCGACGAAAGAAGATCTGTTATAGAGTACTCTGCTTCAGAAATGAGAATTGAAGATTTGATTCCAGACGAAGAAGTAGTAGTTACAATTTCTCACGCTGGATATATTAAGAGAACAAATCTGGATGAATATAAAGTTCAAAACAGAGGAGGTAGAGGTTCAAAAGGTTCAACAACTAGAGATAAGGACTTCCTAGAGAATATCTTCGTGGCTACAAATCACAACTACTTGATGTTCTTCACAGAAAAAGGAAAATGTTTCTGGATGCGTGTATTCGAAATTCCAGAAGGAAGTAAAATTTCAAAAGGTAGAGCAATTCAAAACTTAATTAATATCGAACAAGATGATAAGATAAAAGCTTACATCAATGTTAAAGATTTAACTGACGAAGAATACATTAATAATAACTATATCGTAATGTGTACGAAAAAGGGTATTATTAAGAAGACAATCTTAGAAGCATACTCTCGCCCACGTACAAATGGAATTTTAGCTATTAATATTAATGAAGGAGATGAATTAATAGAAGCTAAATTAACAGATGGACAAAACGAATTAATCTTAGCTAAAAAATCAGGTTACGCAATCCGATTCAACGAATCTAGTGTTAGAACTGTTGGAAGAAACTCAATTGGAGTGAAAGGTGTGACTATGAGTAGACCAGATGACGAAGTTATCGGAATGCTTAGCATAGAGCCAGATAGTGAAAATACTATTTTAGTAGTTTCTGAAAATGGTTTCGGTAAGAGAACATACTTTAATGACCCTGAAACAAGAGAACCAATCTATAGAATTACAAATAGAGGAGGTAAAGGTGTGAAGACAATGTCTATCACTGAAAAAACAGGAGATTTAATTTCTATTCAGAATGTAACGGATGAAAACGACTTAATGATTATCACTAAGCAAGGTATCACAATTCGTTTACCGATAGATCAGATTCGTGTAATGGGACGTGCAACTCAAGGAGTTACCATGATTAAACTTGGTAAAGGTGAGGAAATTGCAGCAATTACGAAAGTTCCTAAAGAAGAAGAAGTTGAAGAGTCAGAATTAGATGAAGACGTTGATACAGATATCATCGATGATGCTGAAAACAACTCTGGCACGAAAAATGATGAAGAAGAATAGGAAACTATAAACAAAAAAATGATGATGATGAATAATATAAAAATCGGATTGGTAGCAACTACTTTATTTTTTGCTACTCAAGGATTTAGTCAAACAAACAATGTTGTATCTGCTGGAATATCTTATAAAGGGTATGAAAGTGCATTATATATGCAGAATGACTTAAAGAAAGCAAAAGCAAATTTGCTGGATGCTAAAAAGTACATCGACCCAGCAATGCTAGATGAAAAAACAAAAGTTGATCCTAAAGCACATTACTATAATGTACTTATTAACTTCGGTTTGATTGGTTTAGCTGGAATTGATGAAACTGGAGAATTAGATGTTTACAAAAACAGTGGAGACTCTATTTTAAATGTAATCAAGTCTTCAGTAGAAATTGCTAACTCTAACAGAAGATGGAAAGCTGAATTAACTGACTTCTTTAACGGACAAACTAGACAAGCCGTTCAAGGTGGAAATATGATGTTTGAACAAAAGAAATACGATATGGCTTTTGCTGGATTTGCTGGTGCTTATCAAATTAAAAAGATAGCTGGTATCAAGGAAGACTTAGAAGCAATGGAAGAAAATTCAATTATTTCAGCTAGAAACTACTTGGATACATTGAGTAAAGAAGGAAAAACAGAGGATGCAATGGAGTTCGTTACAAATGCATTAATAATTTTCCCTGGAAACGAAGTTTTAGCTATTGAAGGTGTAAACTTGGCGTTAAGTATTAAAGACTTAGAGAAAGCTGAAGAATACTTTAATATCGCTGCAGCTGCTGCTCCTGATAATAAAGCTTTATTCTCTAACATGGGATCTATTTATTTAACGGAAGCGGATAAAAACTACACTGACTTTCAGAAAATGAGTATCACAGATGCTGGATATCAAGAAAAAAGTGACAAGGTAGAAAGTCTATATTCAAAGGCTGAAACTAACTTGAAAAAAGCTTTAGAAATTGATGCTAACTATGTGGAAGCTGCTTACAACTTAGGTGTACTATACTTAGGTAGAGGTGAGAAGCTTAAAACAGAGGCTTCTCAAATGGACTTTAATAATCCTGATTACAACAAGGTTAATGAAAGAAGTTTAGAGATGTACAAAAATGCAATCGATCCGTTAGAGGTTTATATCAAAAATGACCCTAAGAATGTTGGAGTTTTAAATGTATTATTCCAAGTTCATAGACATGCAGGAAACGATGAAAAAGCAATGGAATATAGAAAACGTGCTCAAGAAATTGAAGCAGAATAGTTTCTAAAATAATATGCAAGAAAAAGGGCGTTCATTTGGACGCCCTTTTTAATTTGCTAAAAATATGTTGTTACAAATATTCTATAATAGGAAAGTGATATTAGTTCTTTGCCAGTTCAATAGTCTTATCTGTTAAGACAATCATTTTGTGCTTGTAAAGATTTCCTACAGCTTTCTTAAAAGACTTCTTACTCATAGCTAATTCAGCACGAATTAAATCTGGTTCAGATTTATCTGTTAAAGCGATTATACCATTATTTTCTTTGATATAGTCAAGTACCTTCTCCGTAAATAAATCAAACTTCTCATCTCCAATAGGAACAAGAGAAACGTCTATCTTACTATCTTCACGTATATATTCTATGTAACCAGGAAGTATTTGACCATTTCTAAGTGGTTGAGTGATTCTATCTCTAAAAATCATCCCATCGTATCGTTTGTTTATGATTACTTTTCTTCCTAAGTCGGTTTCTTCTCGGACAAATAACTCAACCTCTTCACCTTCAGAAAGTTCACTAACGTCATCGTCTAAAAACCTGTTTACTTTTGCGGTACCAACTAATCTATTTGTTTGTTCATCTAAATATAAGCGAACGAGGTAGGTATTTCCCTCAACCATTTTACCATTTTGTTCTTTGAATGGAACCAATAGATCTTTTTCTAAACCCCAATCTAAGAAAGCACCAAAATGACTCACTGATTTACAAGTAAGAAAAGCGAAATTGTTTAATTCTATAAATGGAATTTCAGTTGTAGCAACAGGTCTATCTTCTGAGTCGTTATAAATAAAAACCCTCACTTTATCATCCAGCTCCATGTTGTCTGATAGGTACTTATTCGGTAGAAGTACTTCAAATCCTTTGAAATCCTCTAAAAAAGCTCCAACACTAGTAAAACGATTAATCGAAAGTTCTACAAATTCTCCAATATATGACATAACAAAATTCAAGTTAATGAAATTGTAAAGTTAATGGTTCTTTTGTATTTCTCTTAAAAATAAAAGCTATTTAAATTTTTAGAATTAACGATAAGACATGGAATATTCTTGTCGTTGGTAATTAACCCTTGCGTAAATCTTTCTAATTGAGGAATGATACTTTCTGTATAGTGAGCAACAGCAATCATATCGCAGTTGTTCCTAGTCGCATAATCAACTATGGATTTTTGAAAAGATTTCTTAAGTTTTAGTAACTCAACATCGTATTCAACACCCATTTCCTCAATTTGCTTCTTAACAACCTTCAAGTAAATTTCCAAGCGTGAAGATAGGATAGGGTCGTTCTGCTTTTCTGAAATTATTTGAATTTTACTGTTGAAATCAATCGCAATCTTACAAGCGATATGAATAATTTGTAAACTTTCCTTTGCCATTGTAATGGGCACCAATATTTTTTCGATTTTTCTATTGTCAATACCATCTTGAACAACCAAGAAAGGTACTTTTGCGCTACTGATAACTTTCATCGCATAGGAACCAAATAGTTTTTGCATTCCAACTGCGCCATGCGTTCCCATTATTATCAAAGAGGCCTTACTTTCGTTCGCGATTTTTGGAATGTCGTCGAATATATTTCCTACTGAAACTTTTGGAGCTACAGTACTGTCACCAACTTCTAAATCAAGTCTTGAAATAACTCCTTCGAGTCTTTCTAATGCGTCTTTTTTTTTCTCTTCACTACTAATGATGTGAAGGAGCATAATTGACGATCGATTGGGTTTGGCCAAATACAAAGCATACTTTAAAGCCGCATCTCCAACACTTGTAAAATCATAAGGAACAATAAACATTTCAGTATTCATAGCGTATCAATTATTTCAATAGTTTCATTGCTATCAAATGTACAAAATAATTTCTTATGAGAGAAGTAAACTGAAAAATTAACTTTTTTATGAATTTACTTGACTGTTAATCAATCCGTTAATCTTTAAAGTATAAAAAAACATAAAAAATCTTAAAATATGAGGCAACTATTATATTAAACGTTACGTCTATATAATTGAATACTTACAAAGTCACATTACTATTGATGAAAACATGAAAGTAGCTGTCTCGTCCTGAGATGGCTACTTTTTTTTGCACAAATAAATAAATGCTGGGGGAAGGTTGATAAATGCAAATTTTATTTCTTCTAACTTAAAAACTTTCTGAAGTAACTTTTTTGCACTTAAGGTATATTGGTATTGAATGAATTGACCATTTTCACATAAAGCAGTAGCAGACGCTTTTAAAATTCGAATTGTTATATTTCGCTCTATGTTCATCAATGGGAGAGAAGAGATGATGATATCTGCTTTTTCTTTTCCATCACTTTCCAAGTACTTATTGATATTTGAAGCACTGTCCAGAATGATTTTAACATTAGGATAGTCAGCAAACATTACTTTTAGTTCCTTTACAAAGGGTTCGTGTAATTCAAAGACATATAATAAAGTATCACTAGAAATTTTTTCAGCAATGGCTTTTGTGAAAACGCCATTCCCTGGGCCGTATTCAACGATAACTTTAGCAGAGCTGAAGTCAATATTGTCAATGATTTTCTTTGTTAAAAATTTTGAGCTAGGGGCTACAGAACCAATTCTTTTTCTTGATTTTAAAAACTCCTTTAAAAATGATGATATGTCTTTCTCCAAAAGAATGTTAGTTTAAATGTAATTGTTTCGTTTTAATAATGCCTATCGCCTTTCCTTTTAAAGACTGATTGTAGAATGGTGAGTTCTTACTCTTGGAGTGATTATTTTCATCCGTTAGGCTCCATTCTATAGTAGGGTCAAATATAGTGATATCTGCTAAATTACCTTCTTCAATTGGATGAGATTCTATTTCTGCAATTTTTCTTGGTTCAACTGCTAGTGCGTGAACAAAGTTTGCATGATTTTTAAAATCCTTTTCAACCATTGAAGCATATAATGTTTGTAATGTAATTACGCCAAAATCCGCATGGTCAAATTCAATGTCTTTTCGGTCATTGATAAATGGTCGGTGGTTTGAAACGATACAGTTAATTGTACCATCTTCAATTCCTTTCCACAACGCTAATCGATCCTCTTCTCTTCGATAAGGAGGATAAACCTTATGATTGGTATCAAAGCCTAATACAGCCTCTTCATTGAAGAGTAATTGATGCGCATGAACGTCACAAGTTACTTTTAATCCTTTTGCTTTCGCTTTGCGTATTAATTCTACTGAAGAATTGGTTGAAATTCCAGTAAAATGAATTTCTCCGTCTGTATATTCTAACAAACTTAAGTCTCTTTGTACTTGTATCTCTTCACCCACCGCAGGAATTGCCTTTAAACCTGTTTTTAAGGACGCAATACCTTCGTTAACTTGTCCATGCAAGCTGATGGAGTCGTTATGAGGAAATGAGATAACCCTTCCACCAAAGTTCTTTACGTATAATAGTGCGCGCAACATGATACCGGCATTGACGTAATGTGTATTGTCAGAAAATAATCGAACACCAGACTTGTACATATCGTACATTTCCGATAAACTTTCACCTTTAGCACCTTTGGTAATTGCACCAATAGGGAAGATGTCAGTGATTTGATTAGAGCCTTCAACTTTCACATAATTTACTTGTCCTTTTCCATCAACAACTGGAGAAGTAGTTGAAACAGTGTGAATATATCCGAAACCGCCAAAAGCAGCAGCTTTTAAACCGCTTTGAATATCCTCGTTCTCCTCAAATCCTGGATCGTTAAAGTCTGCCTTTAAATCTACCCAACTTTGTGAAACAAATAATTCTTTACTCTCGATGACTTTTGCACCCTCTTCATTGATATCATTCGCAATCTTTTCGATTTTACCCTCAGAGATTAGAATGTCTTTTTGTTGATTGAAATAAGAAGAAGTCTTATCAAGAATTATTGCTTTTTTTAGTAAAATTTTCATATTCTTTATACTTTCCAAAAAATTATTAAGGCCATTTCAATGATGAAAAAGGATAATGCCAAAATTAATAGAATTCTCCATAATTCATTCGATTTTTTTGTGGTTAAATGATGTACGTCCGATAGGGTTGAAATGACCTCACTGTTTAGTTTCTTGATTCCTATGGATTTAAAGTAATTATTG
This sequence comes from Brumimicrobium sp., assembly GCA_035497735.1. Taxonomy (GTDB): domain Bacteria; phylum Bacteroidota; class Bacteroidia; order Flavobacteriales_D; family Crocinitomicaceae; genus Brumimicrobium. Next base: position 72,217 of record DATJCX010000047.1, read on the forward strand.
ATGTCATTTGTTGAAGCATAATTCATATCGGATTCAAGTCTATTGTAGTTTAACGCAATCTTGCCGACTTCCTTGTCATTGTTTACGATTTGGTAAACACCATCTCTGATGGATTGATTATCAATTGCATGTCTTACCGAAATAGAGGAGAAAGCACTCTTTCTATTGATTTCTGGAATAAATTCAAAATTATCTTGCTTTAAAATGTAAGCACTTTCCGTAGGGGAGCTGTTTTGAATAAGATGTTCATCCGAAGAACCGATTGTTAACCATAATGGAATTTTTCCTTGACTAACTTCTCCAATTCTTAAGAGCGTAGAAACAAATAATGCAGACTTTCCAAAATCATTAAAACTTGGATCAATGGCCGTGTATAAAACAAATACGTTCTTGCTTTTCGCTTGCTCAACAAGTAATGGCATCCCGTTTTCATACAATATTAAAGGATTGTAATTGGCATTGCTATAAGTTGTTGAAGAAATATAATTCTTTAAAGGAGGCATTCTTAATTGATCGATTTTATCATCAAACATTCCCGTAAAGAAATTCAACTCAGACATCACTTTACCGATTCTAATCTCTTGATTCGTTGCATTGTTGAATAAAGGAAGCTGAAAATTAGCTAAGAAGTTATTGTAAGTGTTTTTATCAAAATTAGCAGCAGGTATGAGTAGGACGTGTAAGCCATTATCTACCAATTGATTAATTTGTGTCAACAGTCCTGAACTAATGGTTTTCAATCCGTTTAAGACGATTAGATTGGCCTTGTTCAAAGCGTCTATCTTTAGTTGGTCGACTACAGTTTGTTCAATAGAATAGTAGTCATCTGTTTCAAAGACCAGTTGTGGGAACTTTGTACTACCTTGCTCATTGATAATAAGAACATTTACCGTTTCTTTTATTTCATAGGAAAAGTAAAATTTGTTATCGAAGTAAAGATTTTCATCCATAACTTCAATGAGTCCCTCTTTTACACCAATTGTTTTGTCTGTATAGTTGATTGTCGCAATTGTATTGTTGTTAGCGTCCAAATCTATCAATGCTTGCCGATTTACGCTTCCTACTTTTGTGTTAACTTCAACATTGGTTAGTTTCTGTTTACCCGTATTTTGAATGCGAACGTTTAAGGTATTATTAACGTTGATTCTTTGAAATGGCTGTTCAAACCAAATAGAATCGATGTAAAGGTTTTTATCAATTTGTGGAGCTAATTGTAAGAATGAATAGTTGGCAGTTGTGTCCACATTGGGTGAACTTTCATCCATAAAGCGTTGTTGGAAGTCTGAAATAAGGTAATAGTTGACATCTCCTTCAAAATTGTTATTTGAAAGGTATTCTTTTACACTTGTCAAAGGATTTGTGATTGAACGGGAGATAGGAGATAGACTAATTTGGTCTAATCTATCATTGAGTTCTGTTCGATTGATAAAGCGCAACTCCGAACCATCTAGTTCATTTGTCACTAGTATATAACGCTGACCCTTTGGGTAGTTGTCGGCAATCTGTGTAATCGTTGCTTTTGCTTGGTTGAGTAAATCACCATTGTCGCCTTTAGCTGACATAGAAAAAGAATTGTCCAGATAAATAGGAACAACGCTGTTTATTGTATTGACTTCTCCATCTTTAGGAGAATAAGGTTGAGCAAAAGCCAGTATCAATGCAGTAAAAGCAAGTAAACGCGTAAATAAAATAACTAAATGACGAATGTTTCTTTTTGAATTTGTTTCCTTTTCTACCTTCTTAATAAAGCTAAGACTAGAGAAGTAAAGCTTCTTATAACGTCTGAAATTAAAAAGATGTATGATAATCGGGATGATTAGCAACAATAGAAAATACAGAACATGAGGATGTACAAATTTCATAAACTCAAAAATAATAGAAATCAGTTGCTTTAGACTGTTTTATCAAACATTTTTTCACTTCGTTTATTCTTTAATCAACTTTCTATAGCTTATATTGTTGCTCGACTGTAAAGATATAAAGTAGGCGCCACTCGCAAAGTTGTTTAAGTCTAATAAGAAGCTACCGTTTGTGATATTACTCTTTTCTGTTACAATATTTCCTAAATTGTCATAAACTTTTAAATTAACAGATTCATTACTAGGTAATTTTTCAAAAAGGAATTTTCCATTACTTGGATTGGGCGAAATAACTAATTCATCAAATGTGTTGTCATTTATCGATAGTGGATTTCCTACAATCAATTCGAAAAATAGGGTAGAAGGTGTGTTTAAAAGATTGCAATTAGATGCAAAGTCTAGTTCAACTCTCCAAGTACCATTTTCTGGACTCTCATATTGAATATTCTCTATGCTTGGCATATTTCCTCTAGCATTATTTTGCGGGTCAAACCACTCTGCTGTTCCTTCAAAAACAGTGTCATCCATTTTTAAAACAACATTGGAGTTTGGTGCTACTATAACACTGTCGATTGCGTTGTTGAAAGTTTGACCATCATCTAAACTATAAGCTGTAAAACCATTTAGGTCAGCAACGTTAGGAGTCACGTTTACAATGAATTCCACTGCTTTATCCATCTTTCCGTCTGGTACGATAAAGAAAGAGTTTTCGCCTACTGGAAATTCTTCACAGTGAATAGTTACAAGCGTATTTTCTGTAATTGTGTCGTAGTTCATTGAAGCCGTAGCGCCAGTTGGAAGTCCTTCTACCGACAGTATCGATTCTGCAAAACAACCTTTTTTAATTTCGAAATAGACTTTTGAATTGAAGGTTTGTCCCTCGCAAATCATTACGTTTACTGCTGAAATTGCTTTTACTTTATACTCTGGTTCTATCAATTCACACAATACAAAGTCAATATTTCCTTGTGTTAATTTTACGTGACCTTCATTCTCATCTGCTAGAAACCAGTTTACAAATGGTGTTTCTGGATGTGTATTGATAACGCTGTCCCATGGTTTATCTCCTTCACCTAAGTTAAATTCGTAATAATAATTCGGCTGATTGTACAAAGCCATTGCGCTGGTAGTTGGAATAAAGTTAAATACACCTACGTTAATTACAGCCAGTGCATTTTGAAGTAAGTCGGCATATTCAGGATCGATTTCAAAATCGTCTAACAAGCCAAGTAAATCGAATAATCCTCCAGGAGAGGAGTCTATACCATCTGAAGCACTTGTTTGTGCTCCGTATGCGCTGTATTCATCAACAGAAATCCAAGTTATAATTTGTGCTTGTGCTTTTGCACTAATAATTTCAACATTCTGATTGGCATAAGGCATGAATTTAGCTTTTAATTTCAGTCTTGTATTCAAGCCTAAGATCTGTCCTGCGTCAATTTCTCCATCAACGATATTGTAACCTGGATATACAGGAGAGTCGTATAAGTCTGAGAATATTTGCCCCGTTCCACTACCATTTGTAATGGATATATTTCTTGTTTCTTCTGGATAACCAGTATTTGCCATTCTATTTTGAAAAGCATCAAAGTAGATAGGAGCACCGCGTGGCGTGTTTGGTAAACCAGGACCGTGCCCGTCCAAGTGATCTACTAGCATTTGCATAGCAGCTTTCGAACGTAACATTCCTTGCACGACAGTCTTAATTTCATCGATATCTGGATAACCATATCCAAGGTAGTTAACCAAATATTGAACCGACATCGCTACGTTTGCGCCATTGTGTGGTGAGTCAACAGAAATCCAAAGTCGAGAATCATGATCTAAGTTGTTATTCTCCATGTATTTAAGTGCGTATCTTGTTATCAGTCCGCCCATACTTGGTCCAATTAATACGTTTTTCTCGCTTCCAACTTTCTGCGCATTGATTGTTTCAATTAAGGTAACCAAGGAAAGTGCATTTCTTTCAATATAATCAGCACCACCATCGATAAGATTACCGTTTTCATTTGTGTAAGTTGGGAAGTTGACAACAACTACGTCAAATCCTTCTTCTTCACGAACATAGTCTGCTAAGTTCTGTACAACATTATTATTGTCTGTATAAGAAAGCATATTATACACCGCTTCAATTCCACGGGTATCACTCGGGTCGAAACCATCCACAACAAAGATAGGTTTATCAAGGATTTGGTCAGGACTCAAGAAAATTTCATAGTCCAAAACGCCCGGCGCTAAATCTGTTTCATCATAAATTGATAAGTCGGCAAGATGCGTAGAAGTGGCTGTTTCTATTGACCAACCGAAAACATCATTCAAGTCTTTATTAGAATATTCAACCGATAAACTAGAAGTTCTAGTCACAACATCACCATTTGTAAAATGAATTCTAAACGTCAAGGTTTTTCTACCTGCTTGGTTATATTTTACAGTTTTCTCACTGATAGTCGTAAGTGTAGTATATCCGTTTCCGTCTCCGAAGTCAACATCAATTTTTTGAATTTCATTATCTGTTGTATTAACAAAGAAGTTTGAGTTGAATTTAAAGATTGTTTCCAATCCTTTTTTCCTTTGCGCAAAAGGAGCGATGATTGTTTGCGTAGTTTTAGTGAATATCGGATGATTTCCAACAGTTTTTAGTTTATTATTTTCAATTGTCACCCATCCATTATCGTAAGCACTTCTGTCAACAAATTCATATTCAGAATGAATAAGACCAATGTAAACAGGTTCTTCAAAAACGATTTGTTTAATCGAACTTTCTAAAAGTTCCACTTTGTTAAATCGATTCATTTCATCAGAATTCGAAAGATCTTTGTAAGTAGCTAATAAACCATAACTATTGAAATTATTTCTATTGGCATCCAATAGTTGAGTAAATGGTCTTACATCTGTTAGTAAAAGGTCCGTTTGCATTTGACTTTTGTCCAATAGAGAGTAATTAACCTTTCCGTTTTGTGCCCATGACAATGAACCCAATAAAAGACTAATAAATAGAATAGTTGTGCGCATTATAGTTTTGTTTTAAATCCAAGGCTTCTATATATAGTGTCATATATAACTAGCGAAATGTAAAGATAAATTTAAAATCTGACATAAGGAATAAAAAACAGGACGTAATATCTAAGAGAAAACGAAACATTAAGGAGAATTATACGTTTAAATTGATAACCAAAAGAATTGAATTTTGAAAAAATATATTCTAATCCTAGCAACCTTGTTTATCACGCAATTAGCGTATTCGCAAGTAGCTTTGTTTGTTCCCATCGACGATATCATAAAGGAAAACAGGAAGGATGACTTCTTAGTTGAAAATAAGCTTGTAGATACAGAATACGGCACTGTGCCTCAAATAATTGTTATTACGGAGCTTTTAAGAATGGAATATGACTTTATTGAATATTTAGGAACCTATCGTTCTATTACTACACGTTTGTTTCCAAAAACAGAAAGAATGTTGGAAGTGATGAAAGAGGAGTACACCTTAAAGTATGAAAAAGTTTCTGATACACAGTGGACGGATCATTCACGACCAAATATGATTTCTACAGCCCATATTAAAACAAACAAAGACGGTGAAACATATTTCGATTGGACCTTTGAGTTTAAAAACTAAACACTTTTTCTAATTATATACAAATTAACATTAAATCCAATTATGAGTTTTCAATTATTCCCAATTACCATTATAGTTATTGTAATCACAGCCTTAATTTCCTTCCATGCTTTTAAAAATCCAGATTTTAAATATAAATGGATTTTCTATCCTTATAAGGTAAATCACAACAAAGAGTCTTATCGAATCTTTTCCCATATTTTCATACATGCGGACACCATGCACCTTCTCTTTAATATGTTCGTATTGTTCTCCTTTGGAAGTATGTTAGAAGAAACATTCGTAATGTATTACGCCGGTCCGATGGGACATGCCCATTTCTTAATTCTTTATATCTTGGGTGGACTAGCTGCTTCTCTATGGCCTTATACCAGAAATAAGGAGAATCCAAACTATATGAGTTTAGGAGCTTCAGGGGCTGTCGCTGCTGTACTTTTTGCATCTATACTGTGGAATCCTGGTAGTGGAATTTATTTGTTTTTCATACCATTTGCAATTCCTGCTTGGTTATTCGGAATTTTATATTTATTTTTCGAATATTATATGAGTAAAAAGGGTGGTTCTAATATTGCCCACGACGCTCATTTCGGTGGGGCTGTTTTTGGAATCTTATATATACTTCTAATCAATTCTGACAAAGGTACTGCGTTTATTAAACACATACTTATGCAGATATGAAAAAACTATTTGTAAATAATAACGGAACTGTTATAGAAAATAACGGACCTACAATTGAAGCTGGAAATAGAGGACACCTGTATGGAGACGGTCTATTTGAAAGTATTCGTATTTATAACGGAAAACCAATAAATGTTGATGCTCACATCGCCCGACTATTGGAAGGGATGTCCATCTTGAAAATGAGGGTTCCCTCTTTTTATACAACTGAATTTTTTACAGAAAAAATAACAGAATTAGCTGAGAAATCTGAGGTAACAGCAGGTGGAAGAGCCCGTTTGTCTATCGATAGAACGAGTGGTGGTACTTATATGCCAGAGTCGAATGAAACAAACTTCTTTATCGAGATTTATGGTTTGGAACACAATGACTTTAAACTGAATGAAAAAGGTTTAGAATTAGATATATATATGAGAATGAAAAAAGAGAAGAATATCTTTTCTAATTTCAAAACGAAAAACGGACTCTTATATGTAATGGCCGCGATTGAGGCGAAAGAAAAGAATTTAGATGACATTTTATTAATGAATTCTGATGGTAAACTAATCGAAACAACAAGTTCCAATATTTTTATGGTAAGCAATGGAATCCTATACACACCAAGTTTAGACGAAGGTTGTGTAGGAGGGACAATGCGTATGAGAATTATTAATCTAGCATTGAATAACAATATCCGTATTTATGAATCACCGATAACAACACAAAACTTATTTCTAGCAGATGAATTATTCATCACCAATGCCATAAGCGGTGTTAAATGGGTGGGCGGATTTAGAACAAAGCGCTTTACCAATATAATTGCACATCAAATAGTAGATTTACTAAATCAATAATTACACTTTTTTTTGAATGTACCCTTTAAATTTTAGGGTGCTTTGCTGAAAATATGGTTTATTTTCTAAGAATCACTTCTATTTTGAGAACTTATTTAAAAATAAACGCTTTTTTTTAAGTTTAGTTAGTTTTGTTTTATCTACTTTTACGACACTAATTTTAACTTATGTCGTCAGCAAGAAAAAATGCTTATCAAGATGCAACTCATCGTATTCCAGAAGTTATAGAAAACCAAGGAAGACTCTCTGAAAAATTTGGAGAAAACGTTTTTCACGAAGAAAAAATGCGTGAATATCTCCCAGAGCGTGCTTTTAAAGCAGTAAAAAACGCTATTGATAATGGAGAGAAAATAGATCGAAATACTGCTGATACGATTGCTGCTGCAATGAAAGATTGGGCTTTAGAAAAAGGAGCAAGTCATTATACCCATTGGTTTCAACCCTTAACAGGAACAACAGCCGAAAAACATGATGCTTTCTATAAACCTGTTGGACCGGGTAGAGCAATTGATAAATTCAATGGAGATTTATTGATTCAACAAGAGCCCGACGCATCATCTTTCCCGAATGGAGGAATTAGAAATACTTTTGAGGCGAGAGGTTATACCGCTTGGGATCCTTCTTCTCCTGCTTTTGTTATTTCAAACACACTCTGTATTCCAACAATTTTTATCGCTTATACTGGAGAAGCGCTCGACTATAAAACTCCTTTATTAAAGGCTTTAAACGCTGTAGATAAAGCTGCGGTGGAGGTTTGCCAATACTTCGATAAAAAGGTGATGAAAGTAAATACTACTTTAGGCTGGGAGCAAGAATATTTCTTAATAGATAAGGCATATTATAATGCACGACCAGATTTAGTGATGACAGGACGTGTTCTTTTTGGACATGAACCTGCAAAGGGACAGCAATTAGATGATCATTATTTTGGTTCAATTCCATTTCGTGTCACTAATTTTATGCGTGATTTTGAAATGGAAGCGATTCGTTTAGGAATTCCTGTAACGACAAGACACAATGAGGTTGCACCGAATCAGTTTGAATGCGCACCAATTTTTGAAGAATGTAATTTGGCCAACGACCACAATCAACTATTGTTGGATTTGTTGGAGAAAATTGCTAAAAAGCACAACCTACGTCTCTTGTTGCATGAAAAACCTTTCCCTGGTTTAAATGGTTCAGGAAAACACAATAACTGGTCACTTGCAACTGATACTGGCGTAAATTTATTGGCTCCTGGAAAGAGTCCGCGAACGAATTTACAGTTTTTGACCTTTTTAATCAATACCATTAAGGCAGTATTTGACAATGAAGATGTATTGAGAGCTTCCATTGCCAGTGCATCTAATGACCATAGATTAGGAGGACAGGAAGCACCGCCAGCAATTACATCTGTATTTATCGGAACCTACCTTTTTAATTTATTAAACGACCTAGAGAAAAATATCAAGGCGGGGAAGATGACCCCTGAAGATAAAACAGAATTGAAATTAGATATTGGAAAAATACCGCAAATTTTACTAGACAATACGGATAGAAATCGTACTTCACCAATTGCTTTTACGGGAAATAAATTGGAATTTAGAGCAGTTGGTTCTTCGGCAAATAATGCTCAGTTAATGATAACTGTCAACACCATTGTAGCCAATCAATTACGAGAGTTTAAATTAAATGTTGATGCGCGTATTGATAAAGGAGATGGAAAGGATGAAGCTATTTTAAAAGAACTTCAACAGTTGATTAAAGCTTCTAAAGCTATTCTATTTGAAGGGAATGGTTATGGAGAGGAGTGGATCAAGGAAGCTACCAAAAGAGGACTGAGTAATATCAAGGATACACCTGATGCATTGAAAGTTTGGGAGAAGCCTGCAGTTAAGAAACTATTTGGCGATGTTGGTGTTTTTACTGAAAGAGAACTGCTTGCTCGTCAGGAGATTGAATATGAAAAATACATCAAACGCATTCAAATTGAGGCAAGAATATTAGGAGATTTAACGCAAAATCACATTATTCCAGTTGTTATTGAGTATCAAAATAAATTGATTCAGAATATTCAAGGAATTATCAGCATTTTCGGTGAAAAGACAGAAGGAGTTAGGGCACAGAAAGAAATTCTTTCAGATTTAATTGTTCACCTGAATCAGATGCAGGAAAATTCTCGAATTATGCTAGAAAATAGAAAGGAAGCAAACAAAATTGAACCTTTGTCAAAAAGAGCAGAAGCTTATAGAGATACAGTACTATCTTATTTTAAAGAGATTGCCTATCATACCAATAAATTGGAAATTTTGGTAGATGATGAAATTTGGCCGTTACCAAAATTAAGAGAAATGCTGTTTACGAGTTAAGTTTAAACATTTAGTAGTGGTAAGTTCAAACTAAAAAGGGTTGATGCGTTTACCAAACTTCAGCATTTCATATTTGATGTTGTCATAGCGTATTCCGAATAATAAGAGTCCAACAGGAATAAATAAAGTACCGAACCTTAAGTGTGAGTAGAGGATACCACCAAGTATTCCACCTAAAAAGAAGGAGAATATGATTCTAAATCTTAGTCGGATAGTAGATAACAACTTTTTCTTTTTGCTAGGAGTATTGTAGAATAGCAATTGAGAGATTTCAATTCCCAAGTCGGTAAATAATCCTGTTAAATGAGTCGTTCTTACAATTGCATTTGAAATAATTGTCACCAATGCGTTTTGAAGTCCCATTGCAAACAAAAGTGTGAATGCTATTACATTTGGTGAATTGTTTAAGAAATATTCTCCGAAAATAGCTAAAACTAATAGAATCAATGCTTCGATAAGAGCTGGAATAACATAAATGTATTTGTTGTTTATTTTTGCGACGATTTCCACAAAGACATTGGAAACAAAAGAACCTAAAAAGAAGAAGAGGACGTAAAGGAAGTAGATGATACTTTCTGAAAAATTGAATTGAAAAATCTCATCGGTGAAGAAACCAAAGTGACCGGTAACATTAGTTGTAAGTTTACCTATAGAAATAATCCCAATGACGTTAACAACACCCGCAATAAATGATAATAACGACGCTATTTGTCTATTATGTTTGCTTGTTCTATCTTTCTCTTCTCTTCTAAACAATTTATATAAATTATTCGTGTTTTTTCTTGAGTCAAATGTATGGAAAAATAACAATTCTATATGTTTGAACTCAGTTTATTTTTAAAGTCTGAGTAGCTTGTATGTAAAAAAAGTATAGACGCTTTTCACGTCTATACTTTCTCTTATTAATTATTGAAACTTAAATTTTTAAGGAATAGTTCTTTCCCATTCAATTCCACTAATGTCTATTAGTTTTAAAGTATATCCAGTGATTTCTCCAAGTTCTTCAGTTGCCAAACTTAAATCAGCTTTCGCTCCTAATGGAATAATCATACTGTGTTTTCCTGGCTTTACCTTTGCAATATAGTGGTTGCTGATATTGTTAAGCGGGAAATTCGCTAAGTCCGAGCCTTCTAAAGCGAGTACTGCATTTCCATTCTTGTCTAAGATTTCAATTCCTATTAAGAATGAACCGTAAACGTCCGCTCCTTCAACTCGATAAACTTCAAATTGTAGCTTGTTTTTGTTATTCTGAATGTTGTTGATTTCTACAATCGGACGAACTGACTTGTTGTGTAAAGTTCCCCAAACTCCACCATGGAAAATTTGGTTTGTCGCCAATGTTAAACCTAAAATAGCAATCGATCCAGCTAAAACGTATTGCTTTGTGTTTTTAAGTTTAAGTTCTCCCGAACCTAACCATTTAAACCATTTCTTCTCAGTGAATTTGAAGTTGTTCTTCATGAAATAATGGTCTAATGAATAATTAGAACTACCAGAGAAGAACAGAGTGAAACCTCCTGCAAGTCCTAGTACACCAATTTGCCATTCATCTAAACAAGTTGTTCCTATCCAACCAGAACCAAGTAGAATTCCCATAGCCAATGAGAAAACACCAATTGCACTCAGACGAGAGAATATTCCTAGTATAAGGAAAAGTCCTACAATACCTTCAACAATGGTAAATGCTACCATGTTAACATAAAGCGCATCTGGATTACTTACTAAGTATTCAATGATTGGTTTAATACCTAGTGCATTTGGAAGGAAATGGTTGAATTTCTCTCCAATATATCCAACAGCATCTGGATCTAATTTGTTTTCTAAAGCTACTCTTCTCCAGAAAGCTGAGAAGTATGTCCAACCTATAACCAAGCGCAATGCTAATGTAAATAAACCTGCTTGATTAGCAATTCCTAATTTTTTATCTGTATTCATTTTGAATTTTTTTAAACGTTCTAATTTAATATTTTAAGTGGGGTAAAGCTTTTAAATGAATTAAGCTGCACTTATTTTTAGACGTTTAAAAAGAATGTACTTCGGTGGAAGTGATATACTTACTGTTGCAGTATATAAAGAATCGTTTTGAATTGTTTCAAAAGAATCGAATTTCACATCAAAATTCGCAACCAACTGACTAGAGTCAACTACTATGTTTGAAATAGAAGTGATGTCTTCGTTTAGTTCTACAGAACTTACGCAAGTATTCGACTGTGCAGTAGTTTTTGTTGGATGTAAAGGTTTTTCGTATTCTGATCCTATAAGATTGAAAGCAGACTCTTTGGCAGTACATGGTGTCAAAGAGAAAATCACAAATACCAATAGCAGTATGTTTCTAAAAGTAAAGATATGTGATTTAATTTGTTTCAATGATTACAATTTAGTTCTGAGCAAACATATAGAAACTTATGTAGGAGCAGAAAAAATAATCTATAAATGATGTTAAAATCGCTGGTTTGTTGATTTTAATGGTTGTTTTAAGCACTTATTTCTTAGATTTCTTTTTTTTCTCTCTAGCGTCAAAGCGATATCCATAGGTCAATTGTAGACTATAATAGAATTGGTTGTATTTTAAATCTGAGAAATGAATGGCTTTTAAATCTATAGAACCGTTGAGCATAATAAACCATTTATCAATATTGTATCCTCCTTGCATTCTAGTATCGATGCGCGGACTTAAACCTAAAAAGCTTCTAGATTTTTCTTCATAAGCAAAGCTCTTCGCTTGTATTACTCCACCAAGTCCAGCAAAAATTCCAAATTGCCATCCATTTATATTGTTTATGTATGCATACCCAGGGATAGCACCGAAGTCAAATGCGGTGATTGATTTGGCTCTGAAAACAGATTTCTCGCTATCTATATAATCATAGGGCATTAATCCATCAGGGGAAGAAACTCCATGCAAATTGGTTGTAAATTTAATATAAAACCCATGTGAGTTAGCATTGTATCTACTCGCAATACCTATAGCTGCTTTCATGTTTAAATCCTTACCTATTAAATAGTAAGTGTTGATGCCGATTGCCCAAGATTTTATCTCATTGTTAAGTAAATAATTAGCTGAAGAAAGCGGTAATTCATCAGAAATAGCATCAGCCTTTTTTATTCCGTATCCGTTATAATCGTGAAAATCAATTCTGAAAAATAGTTTCTTTTTAAGTGTAAACTGAAAACCAACATCAAAGTATTTCGTTTCTCCGTATTTTTCTCTATTTCTTAGGTAACTCGGGATTTTATAGTTTAAATTGATAGCAAACCATTTATAGGCAAATCCAATTCCATGCAGTAAGTTGAGATTGGCTTTATATCTTAATTTATCAACTTCTCCAAAGTTTCCTTTTAGACTAAAGGGGGCGTCTCTATAGGTAAGGGAAGTGTGCACGACAATGTTGTCTCTATAACTATCATAAGGTATATCTTCACTCTGAGAAAATGAGTTCTGTGCAAATATTATGATGAATAATACAAGAAACAATTGTTTAAACATGTTGCAAAATTAAACTATTCAGTTTGAAATGTTTTGAAAGAATCACAAAAATATAAATTATGTTACTTCTTATGGTTTTTACACGACATTTTATCTAAAACGCAAAAATTGATATTTTTTGCTTTAAAGTCGCTAATATTCTTTATTTAAGTCATTTATCGAACTTATAAAGTAGGGTAGAAGTGCTTAAAGTCAAACTAAACTTTCATTCTCAATTTAAAAACCAAAGTATAATTTTATATTTGTTAATTGTCTTCATTAAATAAAGGCAAATATTAAAATATAAGCATGAAAAGCAAGCATTTAATCATTTTTGGGACACGTCCGGAGGCTATTAAAATGGCACCTTTAGTTAAGTTGTTTAAACAATCTTCTGAAATTGATACGCGTGTTTGTGTTACAGCACAACACAGAGAGATGCTAGATCAGGTGCTGGATTTTTTTGAAATTCAGCCAGAATATGATTTAAACTTGATGAAGCCCAATCAGAATTTACACAGTTTAACGGCCGATATCATTATGGGATTAAAACCTATCATTGAAGAATATCAACCAGACTTTGTGTATGTTCATGGTGACACAACAACGTCTATGGTTGCTGCATTAGCTGGGTTTTATTCAGGTGTGAAAGTAGTTCACATTGAAGCTGGACTGAGAACGTATAACAAACATTCTCCTTTTCCTGAAGAGATGAATAGACAGTTGACGGGTAGAATTGCCGATTTGAATATGGCGCCAACAGAAGCTTCTAAATTGAATTTACTCAAGGAAAACGTAGATGAAAACAGTATTGTGGTGACGGGAAATACTGTTATTGATGCTTTATTGTATAGTTCAGAAAAAGTGAAAACGTATAGAAATGAGGAAATCGATTATTTTAAAGAGCTCATTGCTACCGATAAAAAACTTGTTTTAGTCACTGGACATAGAAGAGAAAATTTCGGACAAGGGTTTATAGATATTTGTACAGCATTAAAAGAACTGAAAGTTCAAAACGATGATATACAGATTGTTTACCCTGTTCATTTAAACCCTAACGTTAAGAGTGTCGTTCATGAATTACTAGATGGAATTGAGAATATTCACCTAATAAATCCATTATCTTATCCTGCTTTTGTTTGGTTGATGAATGAAGCATATATGATTATTACAGATTCTGGAGGTGTTCAAGAAGAAGCGCCGAGTTTGGGGAAACCTGTGCTTGTTATGAGAAATACCACAGAAAGACCTGAAGCGGTGGATGCTGGAACGGTTATTTTGGTTGGAACGGATAAAGATAAAATTGTTAGTGAAGCTCAAGCTTTATTAGAAGATACAGTTAGGTATAAACACATGAGTACTTTACATAATCCATATGGAGACGGAAAGGCTTGTGAGCGTATTCTTGCAGCAATTTTAAAACAAGAAAATTAATAGATAAATATGGAGCCAAAAGTTGTTACGATTGGATTAGGATATATAGGTTTGCCAACTTCAGCATTGATTGCAAGTGGATGTATTCCTGTTTTTGGAGTGGATATTTCACAGCAAGTTGTCGATACGATTAATAAAGGTGAAATTCACATCGTTGAGCCAGACTTAGCGGATGTTGTTGCTTCAACTGTTGAGAAGGGTTACTTTAAAGCCGGAACTAAAGCCATTGCTGCGGATGTTTACTTGATTGTTGTTCCTACTCCTTTTAAAGGTGGAAATCACGAACCTGATATTTCCTTTGTAAAAGCAGCAACGAATGGGATTATTCCTTTGTTAAAAGAAGGAGATTTGTACATTATAGAATCTACTTCGCCGGTGGGAACAACTGAGAAAATGATGGATTTTATTTTCAGTCAAAGACCTGAATTAAAAGATAAAATTTACTTGGCATATTGTCCTGAAAGAGTGCTTCCGGGAAAGATCATGTATGAATTGATTCACAACGATAGGGTGATTGGTGGAGTAGATGAAGTTTCTACGGAAAAGGCGATTGCTTTTTACCGTCAATTCGTTCAAGGTGAATTACATTCAACAAATGCACGTACAGCTGAGATGTGTAAGTTAACGGAAAACTCTTCTCGTGATGTGCAGATTGCTTTTGCGAATGAATTGTCGCTTATCTGTGACAAGGCTGGAATTAATGTTTGGGAATTGATTCGATTGGCAAATAAACATCCTAGAGTGAATATCTTACAGCCTGGTTGTGGTGTAGGTGGTCACTGTATCGCTGTTGATCCTTATTTTTTAACTTCTGATTTTCCTATGGAGTCACGTGTGATAGCGCAGGCAAGGGAAACGAATAATTATAAGTCTTTTTGGTGTGCCGAAAAGGTGAAAACTGCGCGTTTAGAATATGAGTTAAAGAATGGTCGCCAACCTTCTGTTGCGGTGATGGGGCTAGCATTTAAACCAAATATCGATGATTTAAGAGAGTCTCCAGCCAAATACATTGCGCAACGTATTATGCAGGATATTCAAAATGATGAAATTTATATCGTTGAACCCAATGTGACTGATCACAATGTGTTTAAATTAACGGATTATAAGGAAGCTGTTGAAAAAGCGGATATTATTGCGTTTCTAGTGGCGCATGATGAATTTAAAGGGCTTACTTTTAGAGAAGATCAAGTGGTGCTAGATTTTTGTGGTGTAACTGAATTATAAATTCATTGTTGAATGAAAAAATTAAAACAATTTATTAAAAAGTACTTTTCTAGCTTTGCTTTCTACTATGAATACTTGGGGAAGCGAATTTTCATTGCTTTTATTTTAAGTGTTTTAGTTAGTTTTCTAGATGGATTGGGATTAACTATGTTTTTTCCTTTGCTACAAGTTGTAGATGGGAATAGTCCAGTTGATGGAACTGATTTAGGAAACTTAAAAGTGCTCATCGATTTAATTGAAGCAACAGGAATTAATTTAACGCTGGCGACAGTGCTTATTTTTATGGTGTTCTTTTTCACTTTAAAGGGGATAGCCACTTATCTGTCAAGTGTTTACTTGGTTATTTTACAGCAATCCTTTATTCGAAAATTACGTTTGAATTTACTGCGTCACTTAAATGAAATGAGTTATAAAGAATTCGTTTCGTCGGATGTGGGACGTATTCAGAATACTTTGAGTGGTGAAGTGGACCGTGTGGCACGTTCATTTAATTCTTATTTCACTGCCTTTCAGCGTGGTGTAATGGTTTTGGTTTACCTTGGTTTTGCTTTTGTTGTAAATCCACAGTTTGCGATTCTGGTTTCATTGGGTGGTGCTTCTACTATATTTTTATACCGTATTATTTATAAGAGAACACGTGGTGAGTCGAGAAAGTTAACGACTTATAGTAGTGACTTTCAGGGTCAGATCATTCAGCATGTTAGTAATTACAAATACTTAAAGGCTACGGGTCGTGTTAAAAAGTATGGTGCAAAATTGAGAGAAACCATCTTTAACGTTGAAGCTGCAAGAAGAAGAATTGAAGTTTTAGGTAGTATTGCTGGAGCAGCAAGAGAGCCGATATTAGTTGTTGTTATTTCACTGGTGATCTTCATTCAGGTGAGTTACTTCGGCAGTTCAATCGGGGCAATTGTGATTAGTTTACTGTTCTTCTATAGGGCTTTGGCTGCTTTGATTTCCTTGCAAAACAGTTGGAATACTTTTATGTCTGTTTCTGGTTCACTTGAGAATATGAAAACGTTCAGAGATGAATTAATTCGAGGTAAGGAAAAAGACGGTAAAGTTGAAATCGAGCAATTTAATGAAAGTATCCAGATGAATGACATTAGTTTCTTTTACGGAGAAACACAGATTTTAAATGATATCAACTTGACCATTAATAAGAATGAAAGTGTAGCATTCGTAGGGGAGAGTGGTAGCGGAAAAACAACCTTGGTCAATTTGGCAACAGGTTTACTTGCTGAATCAAAAGGAGAGATGCTGGTGGACGGAATTCCGCTTAAAGATTTGAACAAACATACATTCCAAGATAGAATTGGTTACGTAAGTCAGGATTCTGTGATATTCAACGATACTTTGTTTAATAACATCACCTTTTGGGATGAACCAACTGTAGAGAATATTGAAAGATTTGAAAAAGCGATTCAACAAGCGTCTTTGGGTAGTTTTTTGAATGAGTTAAAGCAAGGTAAGGAAACAGCGTTGGGAAGCAATGGTGTAAACTTAAGTGGTGGACAAAAACAAAGAGTTTCAATCGCAAGAGAATTGTACAAGGATATCGACATTCTGATTCTCGACGAAGCAACTTCTGCCTTGGATTCTGAAACAGAAAAAGCCATTCAGAAAAGCATAGACGCGCTTCAAGGAAAGTACACAATTCTAGTTATCGCACACCGACTCTCAACAATTAAAAACATTGATAAAATCGTCTTTTTAGATAAAGGAGAGATATTGGATATTGACAACTTTGAAGGTTTGATAAAAAAGCAAGAAAGGTTTAAAAAAATGGTAGAATTGCAAGAACTCTAGTTTTACTACAGTTTTTCAAGCTTTTCACTGCCCGATTGTTTATAATTATACCTTTTATCTATTGTTAAACCCAATAACTACAGTTATTTTAGCGGAATTCATTCCTTATATAATTAAAACATAAAAAAGAATGCAGGAAAATGTTTATGTGATTGGTGTTTTTGACCTATTCCATACAGGACATGTAGAATTGTTGAAACGAGCTAAAGAGCTTGGAGATAAATTGATAGTTGCTATAAATAGTGACGAAATGGTGGCTTCTTATAAGAGAACGCCGTTTCTAAGTGAGGCTGATAGATTGGCCATTGTGGAATCTACAAAATATGTTGATGAAGCCTTTATTATCAATGAGTACGACAATAAAGAATTTATAAAGAAATATAAAATCACTAAGATTGTTCACGGTGATGATTGGGAGAAAGGTAGTTATATGGAACAAATTCGTGTTACACCGGAATTCTTAAAGGAGAACAATTGTGAATTAGTGCTTTTGCCATACACGAAAGGAATTAGTACTTCTGAATTGATTAAACGTATAAAAGAAAGTTAGATGATTTACATGCAGCAATCTCATTTGCCTATTATTTTTCAGGTAGATGAAGGAATTATTCTTAAAATAAATGAATTTCTCGTAAGAAATAAGTTGCTATTTAGCAATGTGCTTGTCGTTTCTGGAAAATCATATTCTAAGAAGTATGCTGATGAAATTGCAAAGCTAAATGATTGGACTTCTTATACCTTAGAAGATAATTTCTTTACGGATGTTGAAGTTCTGAAAAATTACGTTATTTTAAATAATGTAGATTTAATTATAGGTGTTGGTGGGGGAAAGGTTATCGACTCAGTAAAAAGAGCGAGCTATTTAACCAATATTAATCATTTATCTGTTCCTACAATCATTTCTAATGATGGTTTAATTTCTCCTATTTCTGTTATTAAGAGCAGTGAAGGGAAAACTGAGAGTTTACCGGGAATGATGCCTATGGGCGTTGTTATTGACATTGATATTATTAAAGATACACCACCTGATTTTATTAGAGCAGCAGCGGGTGATATTTTATCCAATATTTCTGCTACAAACGACTGGGTTTTGGCCTTACAAGAGGATAAAGAGCATATGAATGATATTGCTTTCCATTTGTCGAGAAGTGCTGCCAGTTCTTTGGTTCACTTTAATAAGATAGACTTAAACTCTAAGTCTTTTCTTAGACAAGTGGTGCAAGGGCAAATCAATTCAGGTATCGCAATGTCTTTAGCGGGAACTTCTCGCCCTTGTTCAGGAAGTGAACATTTGATAAGTCACGCGATTGATTTCCTAGGTTTATCTGAAGATGTATTGCACGGAACGCAAGTTGCTTCTATTAGTTTGTTTACTTTGTTCTTACAAGATAAATTGAAAGATAAGTTTATCAATTACGCAAAAGCAACAGGTATTCCAACCTTGTTTAGTTCGTTTTTATCAGACTTTTCTGAAGAACTGTTTTTTAAAATTCTTGATAAAGCAAGAATGATGAGGCCAGGACGTTACACGATTTTAAACCAAAAAACAAATGCTGAAATTTTTACAGCATATAAAGAATTCCAAATATATTTACTTTCAAAAGCTTAAAATGAAAAAGAAAACACTGCTTACAAGTATCAGAAAATTGTTTTACGGTTTTAGAAATTATTTATCTTTTGTCGTTCCTAAGAAAAACAACTATTGGGTTTTTAGACAGGGGTATGGTGAGTCAAAATTCACTGGGAATATACGTGCGTTAATGCTTTATTTAAAGGAGAATTATCCAGAAATTAAAATAGTATTGGTTTCCTTTGATGAAAGAGTGATAGAAGAGGCTTCTGTTCTTGGTTTTAAGACTAAGAGAAATCATATCACTATGAATATCGCTTATTTACGTGCAGAGTATATTTTTATAGATTCGAATGATATGGATTTTGCCAATGGAAAGTATTCTTTTATTCAACTATGGCATGGCTCTGGATTTAAGAATGTTGGTTTACTAAACCATAGACCAAGTGAAAAGAAGCGTGAAATTCTTAAAGAAAATTACAAAAAATATAAATTGATTACAACCACTTCTGAAAGTGATTCAGAAAAACAAAATAAATCTTTTAATACGGATGTTTCTGTCGTTACTGGATATCCAAGAAATGACTTGTTTTTTGAGTCTAAGAATTACTTTAAAGTGATTAAGAAGAAATACAACTTAGAAAAATACAAAAAAATCATCACCTATGCGCCAACTTTTAGAGATGACAAGACAAAAGTTCCGTTTTCAATAGAGTTTTGGGATGAACTGAATGATTACCTGGTGGAAACGAACTCGCTTTTTGTTGTTAAAAAGCATTATATGGATCAATTTCTAAAAGTTCCAATTCATTTTGAGAATATCGTTGATTTAACTTTCCAAATTGATGATGTGCAAGAACTGCTTTTGATAACAGACGTTCTTATTTCTGATTATAGTAGTATTTCAACCGACTTTGTGTTGACGGGAAGACCAATTTTTATCTATGCTTATGATCTACAAGATTACATGAATAATTGTCGTTCTATTTACTATAATATTACTGAAGTTTTACCACAACCTTTCTTACATACTGATATGGAACTCCTAGCAGCTATTAAGGATGAGAACTTCTCCGATAAGCCAATTACAAAAGCAAGTTACAATAAGTTTCAGACTTTATTCCATAAGTATTTGGACGGAAATTCTTCTAAAAGGGTGGTTGAAGAGGTGTTAAAACTGAAGACGAAAGTTTAAACCATGAAATTAAGTTTAAAAGAAATACACGATATAGAAGCGGAAATGTTGAGGGAAGTCGCTGCAATATGCGAGCGTCATGGTATTCTCTATTTCTTAGCTTACGGTAGTTTAATTGGTGCTGTTCGTCACAAAGGACCAATTCCTTGGGATCCTGATGTGGATATTTTAGTGCCTCATCATCATTTCGAACGATTTATTAAGCTTGTAAGAGCGGAACTTTCAGAAAAATTCTTCTTGGATTATTTTGATGTCAATCCAGAATATCCTGCTTTAATGCCACGTATTGCACTGAAAGGGTATTCTTCCTATACGTTGCATTTGGATGTTTTTAGACTTGTTGGAGTTCCTGCAAATACAGAAGAACGTGAAACTTATAGAAAGAAAGCGAGACATTATAGAAATATTTTCCTCTACAAAAAAAGCAATGCACGTTACTTCGTGAATTATTCTTGGAAAAGAAAGTATTATAGAATGTTGATGAAAATGGTTTATGCACCTATTTCAATCAGTTCATTGATAAAGAAATACAACTCTCTTTGTGGGAAATATGCTTACGATGATTCGGAAATGGTTTTGAATATCAATGGTGGTTACGAGAAAAAAGAGTTTATTCAACGTTCTTTTTTTGGAAATGGTATTTTAATGCACTACCTTGACTTTCAGGTTCGTGTACCAGAAAACTACCATGAATTCCTGGAGCATTTCTATGGAGATTATATGCAGTTTCCACCTAAAGAACAGCAAGTGGCTTTAGAAGAATATGAAATAAGAGAATTGTAGCAGTAAAAGTATATAAAATGAAGTTAGCAATTCACCATAAAACAGAAGGTTATTCGCAGGAATGGATTAATTACTGCGAAAGAAATAATATTGATCACAAGATTGTAGATGGATATGCTTCTGATATTATTCAGCAGTTAAGTGGTTGTGATGCTTTGCTTTGGCACCATTATCATACGGATGCTAAGGACATATTAATTGCTAAAAAGGTATTGTTTTCATTAGAGCAAGCTGGAATTAAGGTTTATCCAGATTTTAATACAACTTGGCTCTTTGACGATAAGGTTGCACAAAAGTATTTACTTGAAGCGATTGCTGCACCATTGGTTCCTAGCTATGTGTTTTACGATAAAGAAAGTGCACTCGACTGGTTATGGACAACTAGTTTCCCAAAGGTTTTTAAATTAAAAGGAGGATCTCGTGCCTCGAATGTGTATTTAGTGAAATCAAAAGCTGAAGTAGAACGTTTTGTGCGTAAAGCATTCGGAAAGGGATTTTCACCTTTTAATCGTATGGACTATTTCAAGGAACGCTGGAGACGGTATAGAAATGGAAAAGATAGCATTGTCGGTGTTTTTAAAGGATTGGCGAGACTGGTTATTCCAACTGAGTTAGAAAAATATGCTCCTAGAGAAAAAGGCTATGCTTACTTTCAAAAATTCATTCCTAATAATTCTTTTGATGTTCGAATTGTAGTGATTGGAGATAAAGCAATAGGAGAGAGACGTATGGTGAGAGAAAATGATTTCAGAGCGTCTGGAAGTGGTGACTTCAACTATGAAGGTATTGATATAAATGCCGTTAAAATTGCGTTTGAAGTGACCGAAAAATTGCAGATGCAGTCAGTTGCTTTTGACTTTATTTTCGATGAAGAGAACCAACCTTTAATTGTAGAAATAAGTTATGGTTTCGGTACAAAAGGAATTTCAAATGCACCAGGTTTTTGGACCAAAGATTTGACTTTTCATCAGAATGTTTGTCGTCCCGAAGAATGGATACTGAAGAATGTTTTACGTCAATTAAAAGCTAATTAATCTGTGAAAATAGTTTGTGTCATAGATAGTCTTGTTGCTGGTGGCGCACAGCGTCAATTGGTTGAATTGGCCACTGGTTTTAAGTCAAAAGGACATGATGTTGTTTTTATTGTTTATCATGATTTAGACTTCTTTAAACCTGTTTTAGAAGGTAGTCAAATAGTTGTTAATGAAGTTATTGAATCTAATTACTTAAAACGTTTGTTTAAAGTTAGAAAAGCCATAAGAAAGGAAAGTCCAGATGCTGTTTTATCATTTTTAGAGGTGCCAAACTTCATAGCTACTTTTGCAGGTTTCCCGTATAGGAAATGGAAATTAGTGGTCGGAGAAAGAAGTGCAAACCCTGAAATCTTAAAAAGTTTTAAACTTAAATTTTATCGTTATTTCCATCTTTTTGCAGATTATATTGTTGCCAATTCTCAGGTAAATATTAACTTGATAAAGAAGGTGAATCCATTCCTGAAAAACAAGAAATTAAAAGTGATTTACAACAGTCTGGACGATATGGTTTGGACCTATGATAAATCGTTTGAATATAAGAAAGAAGGTGTTCTAAATATTATCATTCCTTCCGCTCATCGAGATGTTAAGAATCTAAATGGATTGATTGAGGCGGTAAACTTACTTTCGCCAGAAGAAAGAATGAAAATTCATATCGATTGGTATGGAATGGATAAAGGAGACGGCTCTTTACAGAAAGGGAAGGAGTTAATTGAGAAATATAAATTAACAGCTATTTTTTCATTTCACAATGCTGTGAATAATATTGCAGAATTGATGAAGCGAGCTGATTTAATTGGTATCTTTAGTCATTATGAAGGACTTCCAAATGCGATTTGTGAAGGTATGATGATGGGGAAACCTGTTATTTGCTCGGAAGTTTCTGATATGACTCACTTGTTGAATAAAAAACAATTGGTAAAAGCAAATGACCCAGTTGATATAAAAAACAAATTAATTTTTTATATTCAAACTTCACAAGTTGAGTTAGAAACTTTAGGGGAAAAAAATTATCAAACGGCTATTAAGGAGTTTGATAAAAGTAAAAACGTAGAAAAATATTTAGAATTACTAAAATGAAAGTATTAATCATCGGGAATTTTGGGTACACCAATGAGTTGTTTGGTGGTCAAACGATAAAGACTCGTCATATCTATGATTTGTATAAAGAAAAGTTAGGTGAGAGAAATGTATTGTACTTTGATGTCGACGCGTTAAGCAAGAACAAACTTTTGATTTTTAGTTTACTAAGTGACTTAGGGAAGGTGACAGAAATTGTTATCGTTCCTGGTAAAAGGGTCTTAAAGACTATTTTACCTTTTATAGCAAAATTGAATCGTGTTTTCGAGAAGAAGATTTGGATTTTCGCGGTTGGTGGGTGGTTAGATGAATATATAGGTGAAAATATTAAGGTTTTAAAGCATTTAAAACGTGTGGATGCTATTTTTGTTGAAAGTAGAACGTTGAAAAGTAGTTTGAAACAAAAATTTCATCTAAAAAATGTGGTTGCTTTTCCCAATTTTAGAATGCACGATTTTAGTCATGTTAGTATCAACTCTCCAGATGTCTTTAGACTTGTTTTCATGGCTAGAGTTGATGTTGATAAGGGAATATTGACTTTATTTAGACTGATGAAATATGTTCAAGAAAATCCAGATAAGTTCAATAAGAAAATCACATTGGATATTTATGGACCTATTGACAATCAGTTTGAACCTCAGTTTATTGCTGGATTAAGAGAGTTGAAAAATATTCATTATAAAGGAGTTGTAGATTTGGATATGGTGTTTGAAACACTAAATCAATATGATGTTACTTTATTGCCAACTTTCTATGAAGGTGAAGGTTTCCCAGGAACGATTATTGATTCTTATATTGCCGGTATTCCTGTAATTGTATCGAATTGGAAGAATCTACCTGAATTTGTGGATCATGGAAAGTCTGGATTTGTTTATGACCTAGAGGACTTTGATAAACTGGTTGATTATGTTCGGTTTTTAGCTAATAATGACCATGAATTGGTGCTGATGAAAGATGGTGCGAAAATTAAAAGCCTTAGTTATTCAGCAGATATAGCTTGGAAAATCATTAAAGCAAATTAAAAGAAAATTATAGTAGTGAAATTCAGTCTTATTTTTCATACAGTTAAGCATCTTAAACCGATTCAAGTATATTATCAAGTTTTCTATCGACTGAAAAAGATATTGAATACTTCTATCTCTGTAAAGAAAGTACCTGAATCTGTTGCTTTGCAACTTCCATATATTTTACCTGCTTATTCATCTTTTAAAAACGAAAACTCTTTCGAATTTTTAAATTTACAGCATACTTTTAGTGATATTGATTGGAATTATTCGGAAAAAGGAAAACTTTGGACTTATAATTTGAATTATTTTGAATTCCTGAATCAAGAAGGAATGGCAAAGGAGCGAGGCTTGACTTTAATCAGTGATTTTATTGATAAAAATGCAAAACATATAGATGGATACGAACCTTATCCACTTGCTTTACGCTTACTTAATTGGGTCAAGTTTCTGTCTACACATGCGATTAAAGAAACAAAGATTGATAAACAATTATATACAGACGCTTTAAGACTCAGTAAGCAAATTGAATATCATTTATTGGCCAATCACTTGATTGAAGATGGTTTTGGGTTGCTTTTTGCCGCTTTTTACTTTAAAAATGAGTCCTTGTATCGAAAGTCTGAAAAGATTCTAAGAAAGGAGTTGAAAGAACAGATACTCATGGATGGTGGACATTATGAATTGTCACCGATGTACCATCAAATTATATTGTTTAGGATGTTGGATGCAATTCAACTAATAGAGAAAAATAATTGGAAAAACTCCTTACTTGCCGATTTGAAAGAGAATGCTTCAAAAATGCTGGCTTGGATGCAGAATGTGCAGTTTTCTTCTGGAAGAATGCCTCAGGTAAATGATACAAGTATTGGTATTGCACCTGATACAGTGAATTTACGGAAGTTTGCAACATATTTGAAAATTGAAAAGATTTCTCTACCTCTTTTGGCGTCTGGATATCGTATGTTTAAGAATCAACGAATGGAACTGCTTTTTGATGCTGGTCAAATTGCACCAAGTTACCAACCAGGTCATTCACACGCGGATAACTTAAATGTTTTGCTGGAAGTGGATGGTGAGCCTATTTTGGTTGATACTGGAATTTCTACTTATGAAAAGAATGAAAGACGACAATTAGAACGTTCAACTGTTTCTCATAATACGATAAGCGTAAACGAAGAGAGTTCTTCTCAAGTTTGGAGTGGCTTTAGAATTGGGAAGCGAGCGAAAACAAAAATTCTATCGGAGGATAAAAATAATATAACTGCTGAACACAATGGATATCGTGCTTTTGGTTTAAAGCTTCTTCGAACTTTAAAAGTTGAAGAAAATGAGTTCATTTTAATCGATAGAATAATAGGAGATGAGACTGGCAAAAAGATAATAGGTCACTTTCATTTTCATCCTTCTTGTAAGGTTGAAATGGAAGAGAATACTGTTGTTGTAAATGATAAAGTAGTGTTTACCTTTCAAGGAAATGTTTCTTTTTCTCAACATGAATATGATTATGCAAATGGTTTTAATCAATTGTTAAAATCAAAGAAAATTAGTTATCAAATGGTTGATAAAGAGATTTTTATAGTAGTTAAAATAAAGTAATAGTTAAACATGAAAATTCTTTTTCTTACCGATAATTTTCCACCAGAAGTGAATGCTCCTGCTAATAGAACTTATGAACATTGTAGGGAATGGGTGAAGCAAGGTATGGATGTTACGGTTATTACTTGTGCTCCTAATTTTCCGAAAGGAAAGGTGTTTGAGAGATATAAGAATAAGTTGTTCCAGAGGGAAGAAATAGACGGGATAAAAGTCATTCGTGTTTGGTCGTATATCACCGCAAATGAAGGTTTCGTAAAAAGAATTTTAGACTATATAAGTTATAGTAATACCTCGTTTTTTGCTGGCTTATTCGTTAAGACTGACGTAATTATTGCAACTTCCCCTCAGTTTTTTACTGCTTTGTCTGGTAGATGGTTGTCCTTTTTTAAAAGAAAACCTTGGATTTTTGAAGTTCGCGACTTATGGCCGGAATCTATCGTAGCAGTGGGAGCGATGAAGAGAAATAAAGCAATTGCCTTTTTTGAGCTCCTAGAGAAAAGATTGTACAAGAATGCTGATAAAATCGTGGTTGTTACGGATGCTTTTAAGGAAAAGATAATTGCTAGAGGCATTGATGGTGAAAAGATAGTAGTGCATAAAAATGGAGCTAATTTATCTTTGTTTAAACCACAAGAAAAGGATGAGGAATTATTGATTAAACTAGAACTTAAAAATAAAAAGATTTTTGCGTATATCGGGACGCACGGGATGGCGCATGGTTTAGATTTTATTCTAAAGAGTGTAGCGGAAATTCAGTCAACGCATCCTGACTTTCACTTTCTTTTTATTGGTGATGGTGCCGAAAGAAATAGTTTGATCCAGTTAAAGAATGACTTAAGTTTAAGCAATGTAACCTTCATTGAATCAGTGTCTAAAAAAGAAGTTGTGAGTTACCTAAGTATAATGGATGTTGCACTGGTTAATCTTAAAAAGAGCGATACATTTCTAACTGTAATTCCATCTAAAATATTCGAAGCAGCTGCTATGGATAAACCAATTTTATTGGGGTTAGAAGGAGAGACAAAAGGTATCATTGAAAAGTATCAAGCGGGGCTTTGTTATGAGCCGGAAAATAAAGAAGATTTTCTACGAAAAGCAATTAACATTTTAGATGAAGAGAATTACCAACTTTATAAACAAGGTTGTAAGGCATTAGCAGTTGACTTTGATAGAAAGAAACTCGCTTTAGCGATGCTTACTGATGTGAAAGGAGTGAAGAGGTAGTTATTGGTTTAACCAAGAATAGTGTAGGAGAAAAAAGGGCATAAAAAAGGGGTAAGCTACTCATATCGCACCGCTCAACCTCTTACCCTTGCTATGTTCCCATCCTGGGGGATTCAGAGGGAGCTGGTCGTACAAGACTTACCCCGGGTGCAAAAATAGTAAATTTATTTACTTTACAAGCTATATTTCAAATCTTTTTTTCTTTAATTCTACTGCTATCGGATGGCTGTAACTAATTTCTTGATTCTGAACGAATTTTAAAGTTTTTACGATGTAGATATTTTAAAATTATGGAACACCCAACTATTAAGCAATAAAAAAACGGTGTAACAAAAATGCTACACCGTTAACTATATTTTTCTATTATCCTTAATCTAAGAAAGAAGGATATTTAGCAGGATCTACTTCGTTCATCAAGTCGTAAGCAGTTCTAAAGATATCATCAAGACTTGGCTTAGAGAAGTAATCTCCGTCTGAACCGTAAGCAGGACGGTGGTCTTGTGCGCTAACTGTCACAGGCTCACTGTCTAAATGGTAATATGCTTTTTGTTTAACTAAAACTTGATCTAAAATGTAAGCAGTTGCCCCACTTGAAACATCCTCATCAACAATCATTAAACGATTTGTTTTTTCAAGTGATTTAGCGATGTCGTGATTTAAGTCAAATGGAATTAAAGTTTGAACGTCAATCAATTCAACGCTAATTCCAACTTTCTCTAATTCTTTAACCGCATCTGCAGCAATGTTGAATGTAGAACCGTAGCTCACTAATGTTAAATCTGTTCCTTCTTTTACGATGTCCACTTGTCCTAAAGCAACTTTGTGTAATCCTAAGTTAGATGGCTTACGCTCTTTTGTCCTGTACCCGTTTAACGGCTCAATTACTAATGCTGGTTCATCTGCTTCAATTAATGTATTGTACATTCCTGATGCTTGTGTAGCATTTCTAGGAACACAGATGTTAACACCTCTAGAAGTATTGATGATCATTCCCATTGGAGAACCTGAATGCCAGATTCCTTCAAGTCTATGACCACGTGTACGGATGATTAAAGGAGCTTTTTGACGACCTTTTGTTCTGTAGTGAACTGTTGCTAAGTCATCAGAAATAACTTGAATTGCATATAATAAGTAGTCTAAGTATTGAATCTCAGCGATTGGCCTTAAACCTCTCAATGCCATTCCAATTCCTTGCCCGATAATAGTGTTTTCACGAATACCAGTATCTGCTACTCTTAATTCACCATATTTATCTTGCATTCCTTCCATTGACTGGTTTACTCCACCAATTTTTCCTGTGTCCTCACCGAAAGTAACTATTTCAGGATGTTTGTTGAATAGGAAGTCAAAGTTATCTCTTAAAATAATACGTGCATCTACAACTTCATCTGTGTTATACTCTGGCGATACTGCCTCAATGTTTGAAACCTTGTATTTTGAGTCAGAATATAAATGTGAACCGTATCTATCTCTATTTTCAGCTACGTTGGCTTTGTACCAATTGACCAATGCTGTTTTTTCATTGTTGTTTTCTCCGATAGTTAAACGCAACACTCTGTTAATCGTACTGTGAATTTCTTTTCTATCAGGGTCCATTGCTTTTTCTAAAGCTTCAACTTCTTTATTGATAAAAGCTGCGTTCGCACTGCTGCCAGCTAAAGCTTTTATTAGTTGAACTGCTTCTTTCCAATCTTTCTCGTATCCAGCTCTGAAATCGCGCCATGCAGCTTTTTGTTGTTCACGGACATATTTCTTTGCGGTTTTCTCAATTTCGTCAATTTCTTCCTTTGTCGCTAAAGGTTGTCCATCTTCCCCAATTGTGTTTAGAATGAATTCTTTGAATTTATGGATAGGATCAAAATCTTCTTCCCATTGTAGTCTTTCAGCTGACTTGTATCTTTCGTGAGAACCAGAAGTTGAGTGACCTTGTGGTTGTGTAACTTCTTGAACGTGTACTAAAACTGGTGCATGTTCTTCTCTAGCGATCTTAGCAGCTCTTTCGAAAGTCATTACTAGGTGAGGGTAGTCCCATCCTTTAGTAACTAAGATTTCGAAACCTGGCTTTTCTTCTGTTCTTTGGAATCCAGACAATGCTTCTGAAATACTGTCTTTAATTGTTTGGTGCTCTCTAGAAACAGAAATTCCGTAACCGTCATCCCAAACTGACATTACCATAGGTACTTGTAAAACACCAGCAGCATTCATTGTTTCCCAGAAAGGGCCTTCTGAAGTACTTGCGTCACCAATTGTTCCGAATGCAACTTCGTTACCATTGTTGGTGAATTTTTTAAACTTATCGTTGTCTTTTAAACTTTCGTGGTTACGGTAGATTTTAGATGCTTGCGCTAAACCTAAAAGTCTTGCCATTTGTCCACCTGTAGGAGAGATGTCTGAAGAACTGTTCTTTTGTTCCATCAAGTTTTTCCATTCTCCGTTTTCATCCAAACTGTGTGTGGCAAAGTGCCCACCCATTTGACGACCACCAGACATTGGTTCTAAAGCCAAGTCAGTTTCTGCGTACAAACCAGCAAAGTATTCCTTTACGGTAATTTGACCTATTGCCATCATGAAAGTCTGGTCTCTATAATATCCTGATCTAAAGTCTCCGTTTTTGAATTGTTTTGACATTGCAATTTGTGCAATCTCTTTTCCGTCTCCAAAAATTCCGAATTTAGCTTTACCTGTAAGCACTTCACGACGACCTAATAGGGAAGTCTCTCTCGACTCAAAAGCTAATTTTAAATCAGCTAATAACTCTTTCTTAAAAGATGCAAAATCTATCTTATTTGTCTCTTTCGTAAGGATTGTATCTTTTGACATAGGGTAAAAAATTTTGTATGCAAATATAAGGAACTTATTTTAAATTTACCAGAGCTTTATGGCTTTTGAAGAATTAAATGTGAAAAGTGACTTTTAACAGGTTTATGTACTTGTCTTTAGGTCGTGTAGTTTGTTGATGATGAATTTGTTGCAATTAGACTTTGGTTATTTTTAGATTTTTGTTTTTCTTTGAAATGTAGGTAAAAGGTGTAGGTTTTGTTCGGAATTGTCGTTATTTTTAATTTATGGTTCTATTATAGATGTCGCTTTTAAGGTGATTCTTAAGTGAGGACTGGGGGTTTTGAGATTGTATGGAGTGTGCTCTACCTATAGGGTTTGTGGGAATAAAGTTTAGAAGACTTTTTTGTTTTTGTTTTTGTTTTTTTTGCTTAATTCCTTGTATTTTAACTAGAATTTTTGTTGAAAGTTTTATTTAATTGTAGTATTTTCAACATGTTTATCTATAGTGTTTTATAGTTCTCATGTAAAGCTTAGCTTTATATGTAGAATGAGTTTTTTATATAAATAGTTTAGCGTGTTTCTTCATTCCTATAGTTGAAGTTATATGAAGTTAGCGTATGATCTTTATGGTTGGCAAATACAAGAAACTGTTGAAGGTTTATTGAGTCAAATATAGCGAAGTAAAAAGCCGCATATTTTACTATATTTTGATTATTTCAAATTTGGAGCAGTTTTATTTGTTTACTACATTATCTTTGTAGGGTTGCAAAACTCTGACATGGAATCATACGATGTGTTTATTTTACTTCTTTGCTTTGTAGGTAGCTTGTTAGGTACCTATTTTATCATTCCTAAAATTATTGGGGTTGCAAAGCACAATCACTTAATGGATAATCCGAATGCTAGAAGTTCGCATACTTCTTTGGTTCCAAGGTTGGGAGGGGTTTCTTTCTTTATCAGTTTTGTTTTAGGAATGTACATTTTAAGAGCGTATAATTCTGGAGACGTGACGATTGCTATCGTTGCGGGATTGAGTATTTTGTTTATTATCGGACTAAAGGATGATTTAACGTTGATAAAACCATCGACAAAGTTGGCCGCTCAGTTGATTGCGAGTTTACTAGTGATGTTAAATCCCGACTTTCAGGTGCAAACTTTGCATAATTTCCTAGGAATAGGTGATGTTAGTGCTTATATCGCTTTTCCTTTGGCGATCTTTTTTATGTTATATCTTATCAATGCATTTAATTTAATTGATGGGATTGACGGACTAGCTGCAGCTATTGGTATCAATGCTTTCTTTAGTTTTGCCGTGTTGTTCTTTTTTGTTGAAAGGTATTTTTATATGGGACTAGCTTTGATTGGGTTAGGGAGTTTGCTTTCTTTCTTGATTTATAATCTTTCAAAGAATAAGAATAAGATTTTTATGGGGGATACAGGTTCAATGATTATTGGTTATATCATTGCCGTTCTTTCTATGAGGATATTGAGTTATAGAATTTCATTGTTAGAGAGAATTCCATTTGATTCAAAGAATCTTGCGTTGTTTGTTATTGCGATTCTTTTTGTGCCTTTGTTTGATACTGGGAGAATTTTCTTGGTTAGAATTCTTAATGGAAGGAGTCCGTTCTCAGCAGATAGGAATCATATCCACCATTTATTAATTGATTACTATAAAGTGTCACATCGCCGAGCTAGCTTTTATATTGGATTGTCTAATCTAATCTTTATATCTGTATTCTTTTTTATGAGTACGGTCTTTAACTACTGGGTGATGGGGGCTACAATGTTGTTCACTATTGCCTTCCTGTTACTATTTTTCCATAGAATAAGCGTACTAAGAAAACGTGGATTATTAAGTACTAAAGAATAAAATCAATAAACCTTTTAGATAGCTCTCGACTGACCATGATTTTGGTCTAGATTATTAATCGGACGGATAGCGCTACGAATATTCTCCCATCTTTCTGGGTACTGCTGTAGGAAATAAGAAATTTTACTTTCGTTTTTCTTGATAGAATCTGTAATTGCAGGTGGTGTAACAGGAGGAGAGAGTTGAGCAGCCAAATTCTTACCGTTTACTGTAATTCCATTAGCGACAAGTTGTTCCGCTGCTTGTTCGTATCTGTTTAGTAAATCTAAAACCTTGTCGTTTTTGCTAACTTTAATCGTTACAGACCTTTCCTTCACTTCTTTGTCTATGAGTTGGATATGATCTTCTGTCACTTCCACTACATCACTCGATAAGTTCAGGTTAAACGCTAGGTATATGGCGTTCTGTACCGTTTCCTTGATGGTCTCTAGAGAAAGTTTTTCCTTTGCTAGTTTAAAGATGACTTCCTTGGTTAGAATAAATTCCTTTGACAGTTCTTCATTCAACTCATTAACGAATTCTTGAACAATATTTTCTATGGCCGAACTGTATAGTAGTTCAGTAGAATTAAGGTCGTCCGTAAGTTGGGAAATACGCTTTTCCTTGATCTGATTTAGCTTCTCTATCTGTCGTAAAGTCTTTTTCTCTTCGGTTACACGTTTGTGTTCTACGTTTAGAATAGAAACAAGCATTCCGCTTAGTATATCTTTCTCTTGAGAGGAGATACCTTTGAATTGAATGTTGAGACTTTTTAGAAAAGAATTAGGTGAGAAGGTAATAGATATCATGTCTTTCATACCGTCTATAGGTGATGGGAAATAAAGTCTTAAAACATTTAATTCGTCCTCATCGCTTAGAGAGAGTTGATTTCTAGACCTGTTTACATAAGTAAATAACTTAGAGTCGTTCGTCCATTCGCTAACAACGGAGTTGTTTCTTAATTCTTGTGTCTTAATTTTTAAATCTCCTTGAATAGGGGTTTTGTCTGCTGAGTAGTATAGTTTTTTGTCATAATCTAGCCATAGCGCATTGGTCTCAATAACATTTGGTAGGTATTGAGATATCATCTTTAGAAGATAGGGTATGGGATGATATGTTCCGGCTAATCGCATAATATTAAGCAAACATAAATAAACTTAACTTAATTAAAAAACTTAATCTACTTAATTAAATTAAATTTTTCTACTTAATTATATTATACTGCTTAATTTGAATAAAAGTTACAGTAAACACTATGATATTTGCAGAAACAACAATATATATCATGCAAGCAATCACATTAGAACTAAATCCGATTTTAACGGAAGAAATCAAAAAGGACTTAAAAGCAATTAAGCAAGATGCTATTGAATTAAGTTTAGTCGTATTAATTCACTTAAAAGGTGTCGTGTTAAAATTCCTATTAAGTTATAGCGATTATTCAATTAGCAATATCAGAAGATATGGTTTAATGGAAATTTTATGGGCAAGAGCTTTAAAGTTTTTTAAACTAGAAGTGAATCAAGAGGAGGATGAAGATCCAGAAGAGGAAGGACTTTGGGAAGGTGGAAGAGGTCGTAAAGTGTTAAAGAAAGTGAAGCGTTTTTTCAAAAAAACACTTAAAATTGTTTTATTTCCAGCCTATCTTTTGATAGTCGGTATTCAGCTGATATACAGACGAGATGATGATGAAGTTCAAATAAGTGAAAAGAAAGGTAAAGGAAATTATTACAGGGCTTAAGTATTGATTATTAACAATTAACATTGTTTCAGTTGAACTTTTACATTGATGTTGAGTTTAGAAATGTCAATTATTTATTTAAAATAGTGTAACCTAAAGAGTTAACGACCGTAAAAGTATGTAACAAAAAATTACGAGTATTATGATTAATCGACATGTGATAGCACTTAACCGTTTACTTTTAGCTCAAGAGCAATTGTTGAAGCGCAAAAGAGTAACCTCAAGTTCAATAAGTAATGATCAGGTAAATGAGATTATGGACTATGTGCGAAAGTATCCGCAGAAGAAGATCAAGCATGAATCTTTGTTTACTTGCGGTTTCTCAAAGAATTAAATTGAATTAAGCTTTTATTTTTGGTTTATAGTTTTGTTTTAAGTGAGCCATGAATTGATGAACGTATATTGTTCTTCACTTCATGGCTTTTTTTGTTGCTATAAATCATACTGCGCAAAAGGTAGGGCTGGTCAATAGTCGTAAGTCTTCCTTGTGAATTACACCATTTGTTGATTAACTATCCTTTCCATCCTTCTATTTTTCTATCTCCTGGTCTATTTTCGCCGTCTTTACTGATGACTTTCTTTGGTGTAGGTAGGGAGTGTGATTTGTGATTGGGTAGAAACGGCTGTGAATACATTGATTAGAAGGGTAGAAGTGGTAAAGATTGGAAAACGTCACGTTTTACTGATGGTAAATTGTGACAGAGAGAGTTTAGCCGATAATGAGGCAGTATTCTTTTGTGTCAATTTAATATCTATCTAAGGAGTAAGTGGAGTATTGAGAGTTTGCCGTTCCTTTTTATTAATATTATTTCCTTTTCCGCTAGTTCGTAGTTGATTTTCCAATGTTTACAAATGTAATGTAGTCTTCTATAAAATCTTTTACATTTGTAAATGTACACAAAAGTAAATTAATCTAATTTGTTTACATAAGTGGATAAAGTTTATTACATTTGTACAAAACAGATCGTATGTCAATTAGTGAAAGGTTACAAATGGTAATTAAAATGAACGGAATGACCAATGCTTCTTTTGCAGATGCAATTGGTGTACAGCGTTCTAGTATTTCTCACGTCTTGTCTGGTAGGAACAACCCTAGTGTTGATTTCATACAGAAGATATTAGACACTTTCCCTAAGGTCGATGCTAATTGGCTTGTGGCTGGAAGGAAGGTGGGTAGAGTAAGTGAAGTTGTTACAGATCCAGCGCCTGTTTTAACTGATTTAGTAGCTGAATCTAGTGTTGTTGAAGATGAAGAGCCTGCTCCGTATAATGTTCGCCCGTCAGTTAAAGCACCGGTCAAAGAGGGTACTGTTCGACAAGTTGCGAAAGTGGTTATCTTTTACAATGATGGAACTTACGAGGAGGTTGGAAAGGGTTAGGAAATAACTCCTGAACCTATTAGTTCACCGTTTTCAGCGTAAAATGCGCAAAACTGACCAGGAGTGATGCCTTTCTGTAATTGATCGAATAAAACATAAGTACTGTCGCCTTTAACGAGAACTGTTGCTGCTTGTAATGGTTGTCTATATCGTATTCTTACCAAAGTCTTTGTTGGCTCATTGTCATTGAACTTATTGTTTAGATTAGCAAAGTTTAATGTTTGATTATCAATTTTTAACGCCCATCTATTCAAACCCTTGTGTGCATCTGTTTGACCGCTGTAAACCAAGTTATTTGCCGTATCTGTGTGTACCACAAAAGATGGATTTGGACGTCCGCCGATCTGCAATCCTTTTCTTTGTCCTATGGTATAGAAATGTGCGCCTTGGTGTTGTGCTACTTCAATTCCATCTGCTTCGTTGAAGTGGAAGGGTGTTGTTAACTCTTCTATGTGGTCAAAGTCAACTGGTGTTTGGTGATAAGCAACTAAACTCGGGAAGTCGTCTGCTATTTCAATGACTTTACCTTGCTTTGCTTTTAATTGTTGTTGTAAAAACTCTGGTAAACTGACTTTTCCAACGAAGCAAAGCCCTTGTGAGTCTTTCTTATCAGCTGTTACAAGGTCTAGTTCTTTGGCTATTTTTCTAACTTCAGACTTGTCTAGATGTCCGATTGGGAATAAAGAACGTTGTAATTGGTCCTGATTGATTTGACATAGAAAATAAGATTGATCTTTATTGTTGTCGATACCAGCATATAAACTAGCTGTTCCGTCTTCATTGTCGATTCTACGGCAGTAATGTCCGGTTGCAACATAGTCGGCGCCTAACTCCAAGGCATGCTTTAAGAATACGTCAAATTTGATTTCTCTATTACATAAGACGTCGGGGTTGGGAGTGCGACCTTTTGAATATTCATCAAACATGTAGTCAACAATCCTTTCCTTGTATTCTTTGCTTAAATCGATTACTTGAAAGGGAATGCCTAGTTTATCAGCTACTAATAGCGCATCATTTGAATCATCAATCCAAGGACATTCATCAGATAGGGTAACGGTTTCGTCATGCCAATTACGCATAAAAAGGCCGATAACTTCGTATCCTTGCTCTTGAAGTAAGTGAGCAGTGACACTTGAATCAACTCCACCAGATAAACCAACAACTACACGTTTCATATTCATATATTTTCAGAATGCAAAATTACTTTATTTTTTCTTTATAACCTAAGTTCTATTTGTCAAATGAGTTTTATCGAGAAAGTATGATTGTTTACATATTTCATTCGCTAATTAGTTACAAATGTTAAACGGCTTATACTTCTATAATAATAACTGTTTACATAAGTTAACCTTTGATTAATTTATTTATGTCTTAATGTATACAAATGTAAATCGGCTATTCACTCTTATGTTCTAATAAATAAAACACTTGCTTGACTAGTTTGTTCTCTTGTGGTTGTCAATTTTGATTTATTCTTTTCTAATTTCTATTAAAATAAAGTAAACTATTTTCTACTATTTCTATACGCTGGATAATTTTTATTGCTGTGTATTTTGGTGTTTTTTGATAATTTAACGTATTGACTGTAGCTTATTTTATGATTAAATAGTAGTTTGGCTTATTATTGGTAGTGTGTTTTCTTTATTTGACTATTAAAAAATTAAATTTGTACAAACACCAAACGGTTATTTACGATGAAATACTATTTAATCTATTTTTTTATCTTTCTTTCTACAGGTGTTTTTGCGCAATGTGATGAAATTTACTTAAAAGGTAAAGTTGTCGATACCTCTATGATGCAGAGTTACTATAATCTTATGGTGATCAATCAAACAACTAAACAAGGTGTTTATGGTCGACCGAATGGAGAGTTCTCTGTTTATGTTCGTCCTGGTGATAGGATTGGTTTTTCTGTTAAAGGTTATGAAAATAAATTCATTGAGATTCCTCAAACTGATAAATGTTCAATGGATACGATTATTTATTTAAGTTATAGACTTCAGCAATATGAAGAGGTGGTGGTTTATCCTATTAAAACCTTGGAACAAATAAAAGAGGAAAGAGAAGCTTTGAGTCAGCGAGAGACTAGAACAGTTACTGGTATAAATGCTTTTTCGAGTCCAATTACCTTTTTATACGAACGTTTCAGTAAAAGAGCTAAGTCGATTCGAAAAGTGTCTGAAATGAAGCATCAGGATGAATTGAATGCTGTATTAAAGAGTTTGCTGCGTACTTATGTTTCTTACGACGTAACTTATCTGGAAGAGGAGAACTTTACGGCTTTTATTGATTTCTTGAATATAGATGAACATTTCTTAAAGACTGCTTCTGATTATGAGTTAACCTTATATATACAAGGGAAATTGGAGCATTATAAACAATTGCATCCAGAATTGTTTAGGCAATAAATAAGTAGATACATGGTAATAGATCTTTTTTGTTTTGAAAAAATAGCGTAAGGAAGTAAAGGGTTATAGTAATTCCTAATTACTACTCTATAGGAATAGGCCTTTTATGCATGGATAAAAAAACTGTGAAATTAAATACGAGTGCTTACTCTTCGTCACTGCGTTTTCTTCTTGACCGTAATACACGTTTTCCTTCTGCTGCTGTACCTGTATTTGTTTTTGGAGTATAATTAGAAGTATTGTTATCGTTATTTCTACTAGGATAAGCTTTTTTGAAACCTGGTTTTGGTTTGAAA
Organism: Brumimicrobium sp.; assembly: GCA_035497735.1. GTDB lineage: Bacteria > Bacteroidota > Bacteroidia > Flavobacteriales_D > Crocinitomicaceae > Brumimicrobium. The sequence goes on from DATJCX010000047.1 coordinate 109,430, forward strand.
GTATCTTCCTTTTTAACGCGCTGATCTTTAGGGGTAGCTATTTTGATATCTAAAGCTCGTCCACCAACATCCATTCCGTTTAATGCTTGAATTGCAGCGATGGCTTCCGAACTGTTTTCCATTTCGACATAACCATAACCTTTGGATTTCTTCGTTTTGTTATCATATACAACATGCGCATATGTAACAGCTCCAAATTGTGAAAAAGTGGCTTGTAAATCTTCGGATGTAATACCGAAATCTAAGTTTGCAACAAATATATTTATCATGTCAAATATTTATAGTAGGATTAGCATTTTATTTAATAGCTTTTAATTTTGCAAGTAATATTATTACGACGTAAATATATGGTAAAAATTCATGTATAAAAACTTTTACCTTATAATTTATTCAATTTACGCAATAGTTTCAAGGGAACTAAGAGGAAGAGATTGTTATAAAGACATTATGTCTTTAAACCTAATAGCTTGTCTTCTCGATATTTCAATGTCCTGATTGTTGGATAATTTAACCTTTAATCCACCGTTAAACCAGTTTTCAATCTCCACGATACTGTGTAAGTTAATCAAGTATTTTCTATTCGCGCGAAAGAAATCTTCTGTAGAAAGTCGCTCTTCAAGTGAATTCAAGCTTCGTAAAATCATCGGTTTCTTATTGTCAAAGTAAACTCTAACGTAATTTCCTTGACTCTCAAAGAAGTTCACTTCACTTAGTTTAGGAAAGTAACATTTTTCTCCGTCTTTGATAAAAACACGGTCCTCAATGGTAAGTTTTCGATCTTCTCTTGCATTTGAAACAGTGGAAAAGAACTCATCGTCAGGGTCGTTTTTAACTTTATCTAAAGCGTCCTTTAATCGTGTTGGTTCAATTGGTTTTAAAAGATAATCCAAAGCATTTACCTTAAAGGCTTCTAATGCATATTCATCATACGCGGAGGTGAAGATAACCTTTGGGATTTCTGTTAGCTTTTTTAACATTTCAAAGCCGTTCATCTCAGGCATCTGAATATCTAAAAAGATTAAATCTGGCTTTAATTTCTCAATTACCTTGACTCCTTCTATTCCATTACTTGCTTCTCCAACAATTGTTAGAGTGCTTCCGTAATCTTTTAATAGATGCTTTAGCTCTTCTCTAGCTAATCTTTCGTCATCAATGATTATTACTTTCATGTTTTAATTGATTTAAATGTTTTTCATTAATCCAAATGTAAGATCTGACTTTTTCTTCTTCTTTTAACTCTTCCATTGAAAATCCTGCTTCTTCACCATAAAGGATTTGCAGCCTTCTTTTGGTGTTAAAAACTCCAATTCCAGTATCTACATCGTCTGAAATAGTACCATCATTTATAACTTCTATTATTAACTTTTCGTCAATATAATGAATTTTTATTAAAATATCACGTGGATTTGAGGATTTAGAAATTCCATGTTTAATGGCGTTCTCCACCATTCCTTGTATAATAAAAGGCGGAATGGTTACGGATTCTGAAACTTGACTATCGATTGTATAATTTAATCTTTCTTCAAATCTTATTTTCTCTAATTCTAAATATTCATTCACCAATTTAAGTTCCTCTTGCATGGTGATGGAGGTTTTCTTTCCTAATACTAAAGAACTTCTTAGTAAACTTGATAGCGTTGTTATTGCAGTTTTAGCGGATGGTGGATCTATCTCTATTAAGGCTCTGATGTTGTTTAAAGAATTAAATAGAAAGTGTGGATTTAATTGGTCACGCAGTGCTTTTAATTCGTTTTGACTTTGTGTGGTTTGTAGCTGAAGGTTGTGTAATTCCTGGATATGTGATTTTCTAAATAAATGATTGGCAAGGTAAACGGATGACCATAAGATAAGGAAAATAGAGTAGAGGATAACGTTTATAAGAAAGGCTCCAAAATTAGGGAGTTCTTCTTTAAAGATAAACCAATTTAGGAGGACTAAAAAGGAAATTAAGGCCGTTGCTAGGGTAATGATAAGAATGAGAATTCTTAATATTAAAACAGGCATGGGAAGGTCAAACCAGTTTCTTCGAATAAAAATTACTCGAATACTGTGGGAACTGAGAATGAGTGCTATAAATATTTCTACGGTTTGAACCAAAGTTCTAAATGAATAACCTTCTTGCAATACATTCGCAGTACCTATAATAGCACTGATGAACCCCCAAGCGGAAAGCTGTATAATCCAATAGATTAAATTTATATTACTTGTTTTTGAAACCATTATTGTCTTCAGTGTTAACTCCCTAAAGTATGATTTTTGATTATTATCGTGCTTATTACTTTTGTTAAATTTTAAACTTAGGGTATAAAATTAGTATTAAAGTTGAATAAATAATATTAGGTGAGTATCTTTGTTGCTTTATTCACCGTATTTTAAGCTATCCGTACAATGCGTCATTTTATTTTCTTTTTTCCGTTCACTTTATTTTTACTTGCAAGTTCACTCGTTTTTGGTCAAACAAATGTCGGACAACTTTCTGTACAAGTTCAAAGTAATAAAGGGGAGTTTATCGAGTTTTCTAATCTTAGATTGTTCTCTAAAGCTGACTCTTCTGCTATTTTAGGTGGTTATTCCGATGAGAAAGGTAGAATTGAAATAAAAAATATTCCGCTGGGTGCTTATTATGGTGTGATTACATTTTTTGGCTTTGAAGATTATTATACAAAAAGTCTCGAAATTTCTAACAAGAATCTAAAGGTTAATCTGGGAACTGTTTATCTAACGCCTATACAAAGTCAAGAGTTTGAAGAGGTGGTGATTGTTGGAAAGGAAAAGGCGCTGATGGAATCGAGTATCGATAAGCGTACTTATAATGTTGATAAAGACATGACGTCAATCGGAGGTGATGTGACGGATGTTTTAAATAATATTCCTTCTGTTGAAGTGGATAATGATGGGAATGTTTCGCTGAGAGGGAATGGAAGTGTGACGATTTTAATCGACGGGAGAGAAAGTGTTCTGTCAAGCGGTGATGGTGCGCTAAATGGTATTCCTGCAAGTGCAATTGAGCGTATTGAGGTGGTTACGAATCCTTCTGCTAAGTATAATCCGGAAGGAACTGCTGGGGTGATTAATATCGTATTGAAAAAACAACAGCTACGTGGTTTTAATGGAAATGTTCAGTTAACTGCAGCGACAAGGAATTTGTATAATATAAGTACTGGTTTCAATTTAAGAAGAGAGAAGTTTAACTTATTTGGAAATTATTCTTTCCGTTATGCAGAAAGTGCTGCCAATACCATTAAGAGACGTGTTTCAACTGCTAGTGATACTACTGAAACAATTCTTCAGGATAGGATAGGTGCCAACTTTTCAAATACACATACGGCTAATATAGGAATGGACTTTTTCTTAAAGGAAAATCAGGTATTGGGCTTATCTGCTAGTGGTTCCTTCTCTGATCGTGACTTGGGCGCATTGCAGAAGAATAGACTTTTAGAAGATGACGCGATGCTTTATTATTGGAATAGAGATATCAGTGAATTGCAAATTCGCCGTTCTATGGATTTTAATGCCAATTATAAGTTGGATTTTAAAGATGGTAACGGAAACTTAATGGTAACTGCAACAGAATCTTTAGGTGATAGAGACTTCGTTGGTGATTATGAAGAACTGTATTACGATTCTGCTGATGATTCGCCTATCAGTGATAGAAATAGAACACACAAGCAAAATAAATACAATACCAACTCAAAATTTACTCTGAATGCTGACTTAGTGCGTAGTATAAATGAGAAAATGAAATATGAAACCGGTTTGGAAGCGAGAATAAATCGTCTGAATGAAACAAACTTTGTTGAATTTTTCGATACAGTTACACAGCAAATTATTCCTGATGAGTCGGCAAATGATGAATTGATTTATAATGAAAATATATTTTCTGCTTATGGAGTTTTTGCACATGATGTGGCTAAGCTATTTAAGTATCAAGTAGGACTGAGGCTAGAGCAAGCATTTATAAACCCTGAATTCTTGGCTTCGAATCAGACTTTCAAATATCAATACTTTAATTTCTTCCCATCTGTTCACTTGGTGTTTGGAGATGACGATAAGGGACGTTATTTTGCTAGTTATAGTAGGAGAATCAACAGACCCTCACCATGGAACTTAAATCCATTCTCTGATTATGATGACCCGTTAAATCTGCGTGTTGGTAATCCTGCTTTGCGTCCTGAATTTATTAATTCTATAGAAATAGGTTACGATAAGGGCTGGGAAAAAGGGAGTATCATGGGAACAGTTTACTTTAAGCAAATTCAAAATAAAATTCAAGGGATAATGCTCTATACAGAAGATGGTATTGGGATTAGAACCTTTGACAACATTGATGATAGTTACGAATACGGTGCAGAGGCTATCGCAACTTATTCACCGTTTAGTTGGTGGAGAAATATGGTTTCTTTTAATGCCTATGAATCGCGTTTATCTGCGAATGTTCAAGGGGTGCAATTATCTTCAAAAGGGATTAACTGGGATGTTAAACTGAATATGACATTCTCCTTGTTTAACAATACGACAAACATTCAAATTAATGGACAGTATATGGCGCCAAGACAAACGGTGCAAGGAACGTTTCATTTTAACAGAGGTTTTGATATTGGTATTACAAGAAGTTTGCTGAATAAAAACATTGTAATTGGATTAAAGCTTTCTGACATCTTTAATCAAAGAGGATTTAAGATGGTATCTGATGTGAATGGTATCAGTCAATCCAACAGTTTTAAAAGAACTTCAAGACGTTTACACTTTACTTTAAGTTATAAATTCGGTAATTTAAAAGCGAAAGAAAAACCAATGGTGCCTAACTTTGAAGGGGGCGGAGGTGATATGATGGAATAATTTTATTATCTTATCGACCATGAAGTAGAAAACGGCGGTTTTTAACTTTTAAATATCTTAATTTTCTACTATTTTTGTAAAAACACTTTTATATGACAATAAATTTAGGAATCCTTAGAGAAGGAAAGGTGCCGCCAGATAAGCGTGTTCCATTGTCACCTGAACAATGTTTACGCGTTATGGAGGAATATCCAAATGTTAAAATTCACGTACAAACAAGCCCAATTCGTGCTTTTAAAGACGAAGAATATGCGGTATTAGGTATTCCGGTTGTAGAAGACTTGGAAAACTGTGATATCATCATGGGAGTAAAGGAGGTGAATATTGAAGATTTGATTCCTAACAAGCATTATTTCTTTTTCTCACATACTTTTAAAGAACAACCTTATAATAGAGACTTACTTAAAGCTATAATTGATAGAAAAATTCAGCTGACAGATTATGAGGTTTTAAAGAATGAACACGAAGTTCGTATTATCGGTTTTGGAAGGTACGCAGGTATTGTAGGAGCTTACAATGGTTTCCGTACTTTTGGTTTAAAACATGATTTGTATGAATTGATGCCAGCGCATGAATGCTATGACAGAAAGGAAATGGAGGCGGAACTTCAAAAGGTTAAACTTCCAAATGATTTTAAAGTTGTTTTAACTGGTTTTGGAAGGGTAGGTCACGGTGCTAGAGAGATTGTTGATTTATTGCCAATTACGGAGGTGAGTCCTGAGGAATTTTTGAATGAAGCGTTTAACGAACCTATTTTTACACATATTGAGGTGAGCGACTATGTTGCTAGAGATGATGGACAACCATTCAGTAAGGAAATGTTTTATGAAGTACCTGAAGGACATCATTCCATTTTCCCACAATACTTAAAAGTGGCCGACTTGTATATTGCTTGTCACTATTGGGAAGCTAGATCACCGTATTTTTTCACACAAGAGGATTTGAAAAATGAGTCTATTAAAACTTCGGTTGTTGCTGATATATCTTGTGATATTGATGGACCAATAGCGTCAACAATTCGTCCTAGTACGATAGCTGATCCTATTTATGGTTACGACCCAAGTACTGGACGTGAAGTGGATTATAAGCAAGAAAATGCGATTGCAGTAATGGCAGTTGATAATTTGCCTTGTGAATTACCAAAAGATGCTTCTATTGATTTCGGAAAGGAATTGATAGCTCATGTTTTTCCAGTTCTTTTTGGTGATGACCCTCATAAAGTAATTGCTAGAGCAACGGAAACAAGTAAGGAAGGGAAGTTGACTTCTTATTTCTCTTATCTTTCTGACTATTTAGCTGGTGAACAAATGATTGCGAATAATCAATGACAGAAGTATTTAGCGACATTCCACTTTGGATGCTCATGTTATGGGCCGGTTTTGTAATTTTAATTACACTGTTTTATTATAGAAAAAAATCCTGGGTCGCTGATATTGCAACTTGGCTTAGGTTCTTCCTCATTGGATTGAGGGGAACTGGTTTGTTCTTGTTGGGTCTTTTATTGTTCGGTATCTTGATTAAAGGAACGAGTAAGGAGGTGAATTTGCCACTTGTTTTGACTTTGGTTGATGATTCGGAATCTATGCTAAATTATAAAGATAGCAGTGAGGTAGAAGCGCTAACAAAATCTTTTCTAAATGAATTAGAATCACAGTTAGGGTATAAGTTTAACTCTTTAACTTTTAATTTAAGTAAAGAGCTTAACGGTATTGATTATCTGAGTTTTAATAATAAAAAAACAGATTTAAGTCAGCCGCTTTCTAGCTTGTATGATAATTATTATGGCCGTAACATCGGAGCGGTTATTTTGATTTCTGATGGTAACTTTAATTCGGGAACAACGCCCCTAATCGTTGCTGAAAAGTTTAAGAGAACTCCATTCTACACTATTTCTGTAGGTGATACGATTCAAAAGGTTGATCATCTTGTTAAAACGGTTATCAATAATGACATTGCATTTCTCAATAATAAATTTCCAGTGGAAGTGAGTATTGAAGGAAACTTGGTTGCAAATAAAAGCTTTGATGTGCAATTGCTTAAAGATGGAAAGGTGTTACTGACAAAGCAACTGAAACATCAAGATAATGAATATAGTTTAGTAACAACCGACTTTTTATTAGATGCCAACGCTATTGGTATTCATGAATATACGGTTAAAATCACTGATTTAGACAAAGAGTATAATTTCGATAATAACGAGAAGTCCTTTTTTGTTGAAGTACTAGACGATAGAAGTAAACTTTTGTTTGTTGTAGAGACTTTAAACCCTGATGTTGGTGCAATTAAAAGCGCTTTGGTTTCAGAGAATAATTTGGAAGTCGAGATAACTTCAATTGAAGATTTACCAAGTGATTTCACAAAATACGACCTTCTCGTTTGGTTTGATCCAGGCGTTAAATCAAGCGCTACGCAATTGGAGTCTATTCTAAAAGCAAACAAACCAATTTGGTATTTCATTTCTCCGCAAACCTCAAAGGAGACAATCGCTAAACTGCAACTGCAGGCTACTATGAGCTTGACAGGTAAAATGGACAATATTGGAGCGGCTTTTAATAGCGCTTTCAATTTATTTAAACTATCCGCTGAAACAAGAAAGGCTATGGATTACTTCCCGCCTTTAAAAGTGCATTATGGTCAGCTAAAGTTCAATAATAGTTCTTCTATTTTAGCTTTTCAAAAGGTAGGGAATATTGCGAAAACAGACCCGCTATTCTATTTCTGGGAACAGCAAAAGATTAAGTATGCAGTAACTTTTGGAACAGGAGTGTGGAATTGGAAGTTGGCGAACTACCAAATGAGTAAAACAAGTGAGAATTTCAATGAGATTGTTCGAAAAACAGTGCAATACTTAATTCTAAAAGAAAACACTTCGCGACTTCGAATTAATATGCCTACAATTAATAATAGTGAGGAAGATTTTATTGTTCATGCTTCCTTCTATAACGAAAGTTATGAACCAATTACGGAGCCAACTATTCAGCTTAAATTAAAGAATCAGAAAGAAGAGACCTTTGATTTCTCTTTTTTACCATTGGACAATGAATATCATTTGAATCTTGGGAAGTTAATTGCTGGAAAGTACAGCTGGGTAGCTTCAACTAGCTTTAATGGTAAGGAATTTTCTAAATCAGGAAGTTTTGCAATCAAAGACTTAGCCTTAGAAAAGCAGAGCACAAAAGCCAATCATCAATTGATGGCACAAATTGCAGATAATAGTGACGGTAAGTTTGCTTTATTAGTGGATTACGCTGACATTATTAAAGACTTGCGAGAAAGAGAAGATATTGTACCTATTGCTTTCGAATCTAGCATGTATCGTAATTTAGTTGACTATATCTGGTTGTTGTTATTTATTATCGGACTGTTTACTACTGAGTGGTTAATAAGACGTTACTCTGGAGTTTATTAAATGTTTTATGAAAAAATTTAGTTTTAGTTCTTTTTTACAATTCCTGAAGAGTTTTTGGAATAGATGGACCTTGATAGCTTTTGTATTTGCTTGTTATAGTGTAGTCTTGCAAAAGTATCAGCCAGGTATTTTACATGTTTCTAAACTAACTTTTTTTGCGAGTTTAGCATTGTCGATTACTTTCTGGAATGTTATTGGTGGATTAGTCAATCTTTTACCGAAATCAATTGCTTTGGTACTCATAGCAGTTATAGCACTTCTTATTCCAGGATTATTTGTGATTGGTACAAAATCTTTTCTTGAATTTAAAACTTTCTTAGATAGTAATGTTTTAATGTTTGCCAAAGATGATCCAGATTACTTCACTGTGTTAACAAAGGTGCACTTTAATGACACTTATCATCTGCTAACATACCTAGCACTTTCGGCGTTCATTTTCTTTATTCTTGTTTATAAAAAGAAGTTTGGTAACCGAAATCTAGTTCCTTTAGTTTTTTCTGCTTTGCTTTTCGGAATTGGTCAAAACCAATTTGGGAAATATGGAATTGATAATTTTACAACCATGGATGCTAGATATACTTTTACTTTAAAAAAGTATTTTAGAGAAAAAGATGAGATACTTGAAAGGAGGAAGGTTCTTACCAAATCATATTTTAGATATGAAGCGCAGGAAGGGGAATCGAGTAACTATAATATCGTTCTAATCTTCCAAGAATCTATGAGTAAGGAGCCGATTCCTATTTTCGGTTACGATAATGATTTTATGCCTTTTTTACAAAATTGGTATAAGGATGATACTGAAAACTTTGTACTCTTCAATGATGCTATGACAATTTCAGGCTGTACCGATATGAGTATGCCTTCTACATTCACAGGTGCTGAACCTGAGTCTAGTTATGAGAAGTTTATGAAGATGCCGTTTATGTGGGATTATGCCAAAGCGAATGGCTATCATACTTCGTTTATCACACCACAACAGTTTAAATGGAAAGAATTTGCAGAGTATTATAATAACAAAAATTTAGATTTTGTATTTTCTTCAGAAGACACTGGACTTGAATTTGCAAATGACCTAGGAGTTGATGATGCTGGATTTTCGTTCCAAGCAAAGGGTGTAATAGAGGATAAACTAAAGAATAAACCTTTCTTTATGGTTTATGGTTCCAATGCTTTGCATTATCCATACCAAGGAAAGTCCGAACATATTGAAATCCCTTCTACTATAACGGACCATTATGGAAAAACCTTGTATATCATTGATAAGTCGATGAATAATTTATATGATGCAATTGACAACTTAAATGCCTTAGATAATACCATTTTCATCTTCACTTCTGATCATGGTCAATATACTTCAGAGAGACTGTCAAGATTGGGTTCTTTCTATTTAGAGGCTTTACAAATTCCAATGTTTATCAAATTCCCAAAGAGTTGGGTAGAAGAGAATCCTGAGAAATTCCAAGCGATTAAGAAAAACACGGAAAGTAGAGTTACGAATTTAGACTTGCTACCAACTTTCTTAGATATTATTAAATCTAGCGAGAGCAACAAACTTTATATAGAAAATATGAAAGGCACTTCCTTATTTCAACCGATTGATAATGATAGAACGGTTGTTTGTTTGAGTACTAACGAGTTTAGAATGTGGACACATGAAGGTTTAGGGATTTATAGAGACTCTATGAGTTACATTATAGATAATGTCTTTAAAGAGCAATTGTATAATGTTTACAAAGACCCAAATCAGCAGCATAATTTAATAGGGAAGGGGAAGCATCCTTTTCTTGAAGAGGTTTATGAAAGGATAGATGGGAATAAAAATTTAAAAAGAATTTATGATGAATATGTTAAGTAGCGTAAGTGAGTAAGGTTAAAAACGCTTATTCAGTTGTGATCTTAACTTTAGGAATAGTAAATTCAATAATGTCACCCTTTGAACTTTCGAATTGAATTTCAGCTCTTTGCGAACTGTCGTCCAATGCAATGTCTCTCACCTTGTTTGAATAAACATTGGTATCCATGCCAAAACTAGTATTGTCAAAAGTAAAGTACTGGATATCGTTTAATTTAAGACGTTTTATTTTCCATTGCTCCTGAAAGGTTCCTTTCTTTGGAGTCAGATTGACAAGGGCAAAAGGAGAGGCGTCTGAATCGGCGTCTAATGCCAATGATGGAGCGTTATTGGTAATTATCTCTAACTCACAATTAAAATTTGATGCGTTTAATTTATTTTCTTTTTTTGTGCTGTTTTTTGAATCAACACAAGCAAAAAAAACGAATAATAAAACGATGATACCTAAACCTTTCATATATATTGATTATCTAACCTTAACAGAAATTTCTAAAACAAATTTAGCAACTATTTCTTTATCAGAATCAATTGCTTCAACATTAATTTTTCTATTGATTCGTTCCTTGGATTTTAACGCTTGTTCAAACACTTTTTTTACTATTTCTCCCTCTTTTGAGATAAATGTAACGTCACTCATAGGTCGTTTTAAGAAATCCCCTTGAACGCTTTTAAAGGCAAATGAAATCTTTTCTCCGCTTTTTTCTGCGTAATAAAAAGCATGTAATCCCGCTGTGATGTCAGCACCAACAGCCAGAGCACCAAAATACATGGAGGAAAGATGATTTTTCGTTCTTCTTTTTAATTTTATCCGTACGATTGTTTCTTCATCGTCAATCTTTATCAACTTTGGTCGGATATAAGCAATCATAGGAATTTTAATTGCTCCCATTAGCCATAGGAGACGACGCATTTTGCTTAAACTTATTTGCTTTTCCATAGTACAAAGTTATTTATTCTTTTATTTCCTTGTTAGTTTTCTGACTATTTAACTTTTATGCTTATAGTATCACGCTAAGAATTAATGACTTACTAAACTTTTATAAAATTGTCGAAAATTAAATTGGATAAATTAGTCCATATTAGAATTTTGTTTATATATTTGCATCATGAATCAAGGAATAAACGAATTCAAAATATAGATTCTCGAATAGTTAAAGCACAGTTAGGTACAATACGAAAGTATTATTATTGATTTAAGGATTTTTTAGCAGAAAAAGCTTTAACTATTCAGCATTTGATGCCACGCAAACTTTAGAAGATAGTGAAAAGTGCGAAATTTTTTTATGTTTTTTCAATGCCATGTTAAAAATATAAAATCGCTTTCTTCTTAATTCACCGAAATAGCCTCTCGGTAAATAAAAACAATAAAGGAAGCGTGGCTCTTTTCTTTTATGGCATATCCATAATTCACTAAAACCATTAAAATTCTCTCTAAAATTTTATAAGCTAATGCTTGCTATCATTAGATTTGTACGTTTATATAAAATCGGTAATGAGTTAACAACTTTTAACGTGCCATAGCGACCTATTTTCATTCTTTGGCGTTATAATTGAAGTGTTTGTTTCAACACATTAAATTAAAAGCGTTATGAATAGAAATTTTAAATCAATAGGACTAGGAATTATCGGAGGAGCTATTCCTTTGGCTGCATTTTTAATGTTTAATACCTACAATTCAAATCTGTCAACTGAAAACAGTTTGACTACAATTGAACAGCATGCTATTCCTATTTCAAAAGTAAATTTACTTGCTTCAGAGATTGACTCTAAGTTAGATTTCACAAAAGCAAGTGAAGAAAGTGTACACTCTGTTGTTCACGTTAAAACAAAAGTGGAACGATCGTATGTTCAAAGAGACCCGTTTTTTGAATTTTTCTATGGACCTGGGGCAGGAGGGAAAGAACGGAAGCAATACGGAATGGGTTCCGGTTCTGGTGTAATTGTATCTAAAGACGGTTACATTGTTACAAACAATCACGTTATTCAAGATGCAAGTGAAATAGAAGTTACCCTAAACGACAACACTTCCTACACGGCAAGAATTATCGGAACGGATCCATCAACGGATTTAGCAGTTTTAAAAATCGATGCGCCTAATTTACAAGCAATGCCGATTGCTAATAGTGACGATGTAAAAGTTGGTCAATGGGTTTTAGCAGTTGGTAATCCTTTTAACTTGAATTCAACTGTTACAGCAGGTATTATTTCAGCAACTGCGAGAAATATCAATATCATTGGTAGTAATAGTGGAAACAAGGACATCATGCCAATAGAATCTTTTATTCAAACAGATGCTGCGGTAAATCCAGGAAACTCGGGTGGGGCATTAATTAATACACGAGGTGAGTTAATAGGAATTAATACAGCAATTGCATCTCAGACAGGAAACTATGCTGGGTATTCATTTGCGATTCCTTCTCAACTGGTAACGAAAGTTATGCGTGACATAATTGATTACGGTATCGTACAAAGAGGTTTCTTAGGTGTTCAAATTAGCGAAATTACGCAAGAACTAGCCAACGAAAAGAATCTAACAAACACGAAAGGAATCTATGTAGCTGGAGTTAATAAAGACTCGGGAGCTGATATGGCAAAGATTAAAGAAGGTGATGTTATTCTAAAAGTTGGAACCAAAGAAGTGAACTCAATTTCAGAATTACAAGCTGAAATCGGTAGAAGACGTCCTGGTGATATTGTTGTTCTTACTCTTGATAGAGCAGGAAAAACAATTACTAAAGATGTTGTTCTTAAAGATTTAGATGGAAACACTTCATTGATTTCTAAAGATGAAATAGATAGTCACACAGCTTTAGGTGCAACTTTCGTTGAATTAACAAAAGCAGAAAAGAAGGAATTAAACATCAAAAACGGTGTTAAAATTTCAAGTATTACGACAGGAAAACTTCGTTCTGTAGGTTTAACCAAAGGAATTATTATCACAAAAGTAAACAATGAGGAGGTTTCAAGTGTTAAACAATTATTAAGCTATTTAAAATCAAATGAAAACAGAGGAATCCTGTTAGAAATTTTAACCGAGAGTGGTAAAAAGGATTATGTTGGCTTCGGATTGTAACCTTTTTTAAACTTTAACGATATACAATAGCGCTCTTGTAAAACACAAGGGCGCTATATGTTAATAAATTTGCATACAGATAAATTTTGTAGTATGGTTTAATTAGCATATTTTTGCAATGTTTTATTTCACAATTTAATACGTATAGTATAATATGAGACAACTTAAAATTACAAAATCAATCACTAACCGTGAGAGTCAATCTTTAGACAAATATCTTCAAGATATTGGAAAAGAGGAACTTATTACTGCAGATGAAGAGGTTGAGTTAGCTAGAAAGATTAAACAAGGAGACCAAAAGGCACTTGAAAAATTAACTAGAGCAAACCTTAGATTCGTTGTCTCAGTGGCGAAACAATACCAAAACCAAGGTTTAACATTACCGGATTTAATCAACGAAGGAAACTTAGGACTGATTAAAGCAGCACAAAAGTTTGACGAAACAAGAGGATTCAAATTTATATCCTATGCCGTATGGTGGATTCGTCAATCAATTTTATCAGCTTTAGCAGAACAAGCAAGAATTGTTAGATTACCGTTAAACCAAGTTGGATCTTTAAACAAAATCAACAAAGCTTATTCAAGATTGGAACAAGAATTTGAAAGAGCACCATCTGCGGAAGAATTAGCAGAGGCACTAGAGGTTCCAGAGGATAAGATTAAAGAGAGTTTAAAGGTTTCAGGTCGTCACGTATCTATGGATGCACCATTGTCAACAAACGAAGACGGAGGTACATTAATGGATGTGATGGCAAATGATGACTCACCAAAAGCAGATTCACACCTTATGGCAGAATCACTTCAACGTGAAATTGAACGTTCGTTATCTACATTGACTGATAAAGAAAGAGAGATTGTTCGATTATTCTTTGGTATTGGAATGAATCATGGGCTTACACTAGAAGAGATTGGAACGAAATTCAATCTAACTAGGGAAAGAGTTCGTCAAATCAAAGAAAAGGCGATTAGACGACTTAGACACACTTCAAGAAATAAATTGCTTAAAGCATATTTAGGATAAAAATTTGGGCTGCTTAATATTAGGCAGCCCTTTTTTGTACATAAGAATTAATAGTTAAGAAAAATAAACAAATAAATTAAAAAGTAAAATGAGTACATTAGTCGGGTTCGAAGAACAATTAGATGCTCACCTTAAAAGAGAAAGAGCTGCTGTTAAATTAGCAAGTCAGGTTGGAGAGTTGCTTTACGACAAAGGAGTTGAATTAGTTCTTTTTAGAAAACACTTGGTTGGCTTGTCAGTTTCTGAAATCATGAATTCGCATGATTACGCTAAAAAAATAGTTCTTAAACCTATTGATGTTTTTACTACTTCAGCACTTGCAAAAGCTTTGGCTGATATAGATCTAGCACCTTCTAAACTAGATATTGGTCGCTTAGCTTATGAATACATCGAGTCGAAAGGAAAGTATGCAAATGAAGCGGCATTCTTAAAGGATACTTTAAAAGATTTTATCGGTTTAGATAAACATACTTTTGTGCCTCGTGACGTTGTTCTTTATGGTTTTGGTCGTATCGGTCGTTTGGCTGCTCGTGAGTTGATTAAACAAGCAGGGAAAGGCCAACAGCTACGTTTAAGAGCTATCGTTACAAGAGATGATTCTCCTGAATCGCTTAAAAAACGTGCTGCTTTATTCCAAAATGACTCTGTTCATGGTGCTTTTGATGGTATCGTTGATGTGGACTTAGAGAATAAGTCAATGGTTATCAATGGAATGATTGTTCAAATGATCGCTGCAAATAACCCAGAAGATATTGATTATACTAAATACGGTATCAATAACGCTTTGATTATTGATAATACAGGTGTATTTACAAATAGAGAAGCTTTAGGAAGACACTTGAAGGCTAAAGGTGCCTCTCAGGTTGTTTTAACTGCTCCTGGTGCTGAGATTCCAAATATCGTTTATGGTATTAACCAAGATGTATTAGATATTGATGAAGAGAAAATTTTCTCTGCTGCTTCTTGTACAACAAATGCTATTTCGCCAATCTTAAAGGTGATGGGGGATAACTTTGGTGTGAAAAGAGGACATATTGAAACGGTCCATGCTTATACGAATGACCAGAACTTATTGGATAACATGCACAAGAAGCCACGTAGAGGTCGTTCTGCTGCTATCAATATGGTGATTACTTCAACTGGTGCTGGAAAAGCTGTAACGAAGGTTATGCCAGAGTTTCAGGATAAATTGACAGCGAATGCGGTTCGTGTTCCTACACCAAACGGCTCTTTAGCTATCTTATCTTTGGAATTGGAAAAACCAGTTACTGTAGAAGAGGTTAATAACGCTGTTAGACATGAAGCATTGAATGGTAACTTAGTTAACCAAATTCACTATTCTATCGATGAGGAATTGGTTTCTAATGATATCATTGGAAATACTTGCTGTTCAGTTTATGACTCGCCAGCAACTATCGTTTCTCAAGATGGTAAAAACGTTGTGTTGTATACTTGGTATGACAACGAGTTTGGTTACACGAAACAAGTTATTCGTCTAGCTAAATACGTTGCAAAAGTAAGACGTTTGATTTACTATTAATAGTTGAATATTACGTAAGTAATGCGTTAAATCATAAATGTAAAATAGGGCTTTCAATTTTGGAAGTCCTATTTTTTTATCTATATTTTTGGTTGTACGAAATAGAAAAGAGAAGTCTAAATTGTACTTAACTATTGAATGGATAAATTATTAAAGTGGTTAAGGCTTGAGTTTTATTGATGCAATATTTTATCCATCAAACTTCTTTCAGTTAAATAGTTACAGCTATTGATCTAAAGTAAAATAGAACTGACAAATAGCCAAAATAACCGCCCATTGTCTTTCAATATGAGGAGCGTGACCACAATCTTCTACGAAATACTCTTCTGCGTTTTCTAGTAATTCCACAATGCCATTCACTTGTTGATCGGTTCCGTATTGATCTTTATCACCTTGAATGATTAAAGCTGGTACAGGATTCCCTTTAATGTCTTTAGTAATGTCCCATTTTTTAAAACCCTCTAAATTCCAAGTCTCAGCCCATGCGAAAAATAGGCGCTCTGTTTTGTCACCATGGAAAAATTCCAGTCCTTTAAGCTTTCCTGCTTTATATGCATCAACAGCTGGTTGGATCCCCGCACGTGTTTCTTCTTCATTGATATAATGTGCTGCTAAAGTCACGATTCCTTTAACCCTTTCAGGGTAAGCAGAACTGTAGAGTAGCGCATTTGTTCCTCCGTCAGAATGTCCTACGATAAACAAGGGATTCTCTATTTTTAAGGCTTTGATAAAAGCTGGGAGATAGTTTAACGCAAACTCATGTAAGTACTGCTCATTTCTAACTTTGTCTTCGGCTTCGCTAAATCCATATCCTGGAAATTCTAATGCAATTCCTGGTATCAATAGGGATTCACTTAATTCTTTTGGGAAATTTTGCCATTGCGCGATGGATCCGATGGCTTCGTGTAGAAAGAGAGCGATGGGTTGTTCCTTGTTTTCAATTCTTCCATACTGACAATATGTCATTTTTCCATAAGGCGTTTCTATCTGCTGGTAATTGAAACTTTCAATTTGTGTTTGAATATGTCTTACGATGTTTTTGGCTGCGATATATCCCAAAGGATGAACCATATGCGGTACTTCAAAATAAAGTCCATTGCTTAATGCTTCAGTGATGGATAAACTTTCCTCTTTTGTAACCATTCTGTCTTTTCCACCTCTTGTAATTCTAACTGGAATTTTAAGTTGACCAATAGTTGAGGGTGAAAGGGTAGGAGTTGCTCCTAAGTCGAGCATGAAGTTCTTTGTTTTCTCGAGTAATTCCGGCAAATACTCTCCGTGCAGATCTTTTAAATAGGAATAGAAAGACTCGGCATTGTTTGATAAGAAATCAACAGATAATGAACTTGTTTCCTTTTTCGCTTCTTCGAGATTCCAGTTAAACTTCGTTCCTTGCGTAACGATACCTTTAAAGTTTGTTTCGTTTGACAATGCAGCTGTTAAAGCGATGTATCCGCCTAAACTAAAGCCGTACACATAACTTGGACCCATTTCATTTAGAAAACTTAAGAAATGCCTTGTTAGTTCCTTTATTTCAAAACTGTTATCGCTATTTTGCAATTCCCCATGATGTGGAATTTCGTAACAGATTACATTGTATTGCTTGGATAATAAAGGAAGGACTTCATCAAACTCTGATTTAGTTCCCAAAGCCCCATGAATTAAAATTAAGTTTTCCATACTTGTTTAGTTATAAAAAAATAGACGGAAGTAATATATCAAAAAGAAAAAAGCCCGATTTGTCGGGCTTTCAAAATATGTAAATGAAAGAATTATTTAACTCTTTCCATGTATTCACCTGTTGATGTGTTCACTTTAACTTTTTCACCTGTATCGATGAACAGAGGAACTCTAATTTCAGCACCTGTATCAATAGTGGCTGGTTTCAATGCGTTAGTAGCAGTATCACCTTTAATACCTGGTTCAGTATAAGTAATTTCAGCTTCGATATACGTTGGTAAATCTACAGTTAGTGGATTTTCTTCTTCAGCGTGGAATTGAATTTCACAAATCATTCCTTCTCTTAAGAACAAAGGTTTTTCAATTAAACGTTTTGGAATTAAAACTTGCTCGTAATTCTCTAAGTTCATGAAGTGGTATCCTTGACCTTCTTCTTCGTAAAGATATTGGTACTGTCTTCTTTCAACACGTACAATATCAATTTTGTGTCCTGAAGAAAATGTAATATCTAATACTTTTCCTGATTCAATTTCTTTCAATTTTGTACGAACAAAAGCTGGTCCTTTACCCGGTTTTACGTGTAAAAACTCAATTACGGAAGCAATCTTTCCGTTATGCATCATGCACAATCCGTTTTTAATATCTGCTGTAGTTGCCATAAAATCATTTTAAATTTAATGAAGGGCAAATATAATGATTATTCAATTCAAATCACACTTATATACTGTAATAATTCAAGGCAATGATGCTCTGACTTATAGTTTGATTTTCAAGTGAGTACTTTTTTCCAATTTAATTTCTATCTGCTATCATTAAGAAATTAATGACAAATGAATAGTGAAGTAAGAGAAGAAGTTGAATCCGAAAAGTAACAAAAGTATGAATTGCGTGAATCCTAAGTTTTCACCATAGAGTAGGTACATGGATAAATGTGATTTAATATAAATTCACTATTTTTGTCAACTCCTTATGTTAAGGATTAAAATGTGTTAAAATCGTTAGAAATCACGTTAAAAACACTATCTTTGCATGAAAATAGTAAACAATCATAAATAAATATAACTATGTCATTTGTAGGAAAAAAATTCCCAAACATTGCAGTAAATGCAATGAACAATAAAGGGGAAACTGTTAAAATCAACGTATTTGAAGAGGCAATTAACAACAAAAAGAAAGTTGTACTTTTCTGGTACCCGAAAGATTTTACATACGTTTGCCCAACAGAATTACATGCTTTCCAGTCAAAATTAGCTGAATTCGAAAAAAGAAATACAATTGTAATCGGTGCATCATGTGATACAGCAGAAGTTCACTTTGCATGGTTAACGACTCCAAAAAACAAAGGTGGTATTGAAGGAGTAACTTATCCATTAATCGCTGACTCAAATCGTAACTTAGCAGCTATGTTAGATATTCTAGATGCGCAAGAAGTATTTGACGAAGAGTTAGAAGATTACGTTTATGAAGGTGACATGGTTTCTTACCGTGCAACTTACCTAATCGATGAGACAGGAAAAATTTTCCACGAAAGCATTAACGATATGCCATTAGGTCGTAACGTAAACGAATACTTACGTTTAATCGATGCATATGCACACGTTCAAGACCACGGAGAAGTTTGTCCAGCAAACTGGCAAGAAGGAGATACTGCAATGACAGCAACTTCTGAAGGTACAGCTGACTACTTATCAAAAAACTAAAATTCACGCGTTTATTATAACGCTTAAATAATTTTCAAAGAGTGTATCTATACTAGGTACACTCTTTTTGCTTTAAACTATTCTGACTAAAAACTACGGCGTTCTTATCTAAGAGAGAAAGAAATTGTTTTTTGAATTTGTTTTATGGTTCACGTTTTTCATTCCAAAGATTATTTTGTATTTTTGCACCTATATAAACAAGAAATCCTCAATGAATAAATCGAAAAGAAACAAAGATGTATTGATGTATGGTACAGGAATTGGAGTATTTCTAGCATTACACTACTTAATTGGATTAGATTTATTCAAACCTATTCATAAGTATATAACTTTTCTAGAGAATCTTACCGGAGCCTTAGCAGTTGTTTGCATTGTTCTATTAATACGTACGCTTGTCGATAGACTTATTGATAAAATGGATCAGTCGAGGGGAGAGCAGTACAATCTAAGAAGGATTCTCCGACTTGTTTCTGGCGTAGTTATTATTCTAGTTATTGTTTCTTTCTTGTTCTCCAAACCATATACTACACTGGCTGGACTGGGTATATTTTCCTTAGTTTTAGGTTTTGCTTTACAAGCTCCGATTACTTCTTTCATCGGTTGGTTGTACATTATTTTCCGCCAACCATATAAGGTAGGAGACAGGATACAAATTTCCGGACATAGAGGAGATGTTGTTGAGGTAAGCTACCTAGATACTATTATTAAAGAATGTAGTGGAGACTATTTAGAAAACGACAGAACGAGTGGAAGAATAATCCGCTTTCCGAATAGTTTGATTTTAAAAGATAAAGTAGTGAATTATTCTGGCGATTTTGAACCATTTATTTGGAATGAGACCGCAGTTCAGATTTCCTATACAAGTGATCTTGATTTTGTTGAAGAATGTTTAAAAAAAGGAGCAGATGATGATTTTAAAAATCGTTTTCCCAAAAAGAGCATTACAGGAAATGAAGCAGATGTTTACTTCCGTGTTAATACCTACGCTTGGTTGGAAGCAGTTGTTTCTTACCCTGTAGAACCAATTGATACAACTGGTCGTAGAAATAGAATCCTAAAGGCTGTCTTGCCTATGCTAAATACACAACCTAATAAAGTTGGTTTCCCAGAAGGAAATACAAGATAGTTTCATATTGTTGTTTAATAATTAATGTATTATAATGAATAAGTACACACTGATTTTATTAGGTTTTTGTTTTTCTTTCGTAGCTGCTTCTCAAGTTTCCAATGAGGAAGAATTAGGAATAGAATATATTGTAGATAAAAAAGACGACATTTTAATAAAATCAAATAATACCATCGCACAATTAATTGAAGATGTTGATAGAGATATCAATGAATATATTTTTTCCTTTGAAGCAAAAAAAGCTCGCCTAATAATGGGGAAAAGAGATTTAAGCCAATTGAATTTTTGGAAACAAAAAGCTGATTCTATTGTAAAAGTTTCTGCTTTGACAATAGATGTGTTATTGGAGGAAATGAATACTATCGCACGATTAGCAGACAATACGGATAAAGACTATGTAGTAAGAGATAGTTACACCAGTAAAGCTAGGTCTCTAAAATCAATCAACGAAATTGAGAATTTAAGCAATAGAACAGTTCCATATCAACGTATTTTTGGCCAAGACTTTCTAGATCCCCAACCTGAAGGGATAGATATTGAGAATGAAATTCTAGCGTATAAGAATGCCGTTTTTCGCATATTAGGGAATTTTTCATTTGAAGGAGAGACGTCTGTTTTTAAAACTTTTGAAAGTGAAAAAGACTTCGGAAAAAGTATGGAGAATGTTCGTTTAGCAGATACATCCGTTCTTAAAAGAATAAATAATTATCTAACCTTAGATTCAGAAGATTACCATCCAGACCCTCAGTCCGATAAAGTAATTGTCATTTCATGGATGTTGGATAATTTCGTCTATTCAAGTGTGCTAGAAACAGCGGTGAGTATAAATCAAGTGATCTTAAAGATAAAACTTATTGAAAAACATGCTTTAAGTCTTTTGCTTAGTAAGATTGAATCAGGGTACTAATAAGTTAAATAACTACTCAAAAAAAATAACGCACCGAATATCAGTGCGTTATAGTTAATTTTGTGGAGCTGGAGGGGTTCGAACCCTCGTCCAAACAATGAAACAACTAGCCTTCTACATGTTTATTTTATGATTCGATTTTCGATTGGAGCCTGGACATAAACACCCGAACTACAACTTATCCTCTTAGGGTTTCACAAAAAAGGTAAAGGCGACCTCTCATGCTATTCTCAAATTGGTTATTTCTCGTAGTCTAGGGCTCTTGAGACGGGAGCTCCGGCGAGAAACTTGTCCCTCTTACTATTATTCGGAGTGGATTAAGCTTAATCAATTAATTGATTAAGCTGCAAGGTTGTATGACATATTATTGTCGGTTATTGTTTGTGACCAGAGATTAACGAGACTCACCACATGGCTCGACATGCTTATACTAATCATCCGCAGTTGCTGTCAAATCCAATGTCAGCCCCGTATTTAAATGATTAATAACGCAAATATAGATAAATAGACTGATAACACACTAGAATAAGCGTTAATTATTTGTAAAAATCGACTAATATTTGAGTGTGTTTTTGAAATCTTATCATTGTTAACTTTTTATTCTTGATAAGTTAATCTAAGAAAAAGCAGGTTTAATCCGAAAAAACACTACTTTTAGGCAACTATAAGAAATTATAAACGTTTTCAAATACAAGTAGATATAAGATTTATGAAACGTTTTATATCGATGCTATAATTGAAACAAAAACTACAATGATTACAAAAAGAGGTGTTTTTCATTCTAAAATGAACGATATACTGCGATTAACTATTGTTGTTATTGTTAGTCTTTTCACTTTTTCAGCTCCATTACTTGCAACTGGAGGTGGTGGAGGAGACCCAGGAATGCCTTGTGATGATGCACTTCCTTTTTGTTCTGATGTCAATTACAATTTCCCCAATATAAATAACAATACTTACGCACCTCCAGGGCCAAATTATGGTTGTCACCCTGGTACTGATTTACCAAATCCAATTTGGTACTTTATGGAAATTGAAGTAGGTGGTGTTATCAACATTACTATTAGTCAGTCAACTGGTCAAAATGGAGCTGGTAGTGGATTAGATGTAGATTATGTGATGTGGGGACCTTTTAATGATGTTGCTACTGGTTGTACTCAAATCATGAATGGATCTGCCAATCCTGCACAATCTAGTTGGTCTCCGAATGCTGTAGAGTATATTTCTATTGGTGGAACAGGAGGGAGTACGGTCAACGCAGACTTTACAGGGAATTGCTCTCAAGCACAAATCAATGCATGGACACAAACGACCTTACCGCCGGCTCAAGCTGGAGAAGTATATATTATAATTATCTCAAACTGGGACAGTCAAAATGGATATGTGTCCTTTACACAAACTAATTTTGGACAACCAGGAGCTGGGTCTACGGACTGTAGTATTGTTGAACCATGTGAAATCACCAACTTTACATCAACAATTTCTCCTTGTAATAATGACTCTTATTCTGTTACTGGAAGTATCACTTTTACAGATCCACCGGAAGATGGTGACTTAATTGTTGAAGATTGTAATGGAAATCAAGTTATTGTTGCTTCTGCACCTTTTACACAGGCATCTTATACTTATGAGTTAACAAACTTAGTAGCGGATGGACAAAGTTGTGAAGTTGAGGCTTATTTTACGACTTCAGTGTGTACGGAGACAAGTACTTATACGGCTCCAGAAGCTTGTTCTTGTACTGAGCCTGTATTAAATATATTACCCATTTCGGTTTGTGGTCCAGGTGCTACTGATTTAAACGCTGCAATTGGAGTTGGATCCGATCAAGCGAATACGACTTTTTATGCTTCTTCAGCAAACGCAAATGCTGGGACGAGTCCTATTAATAATATGGTTAGTTCAAGTGGAACTTACTGGGTTAGGGCTGAAGTTCAAGGTGACCCAACTTGCTTTAGTGTTTATGAAATTGTGGTAACCATTACTACAGTAACAAGTAGCGTACTTGAAACACATCCCACTTGTCAAGAAAATAATGGTTCAATCGAATTTACAGCATCAGGCGGTGAAGATCCTTATAACTATGCAATAAATATTAATGGTACGCCAACGCAAAATACGTCAGGAGTGTTCTCTGATTTGTTTGCAGGGGTATATAACTATGTTATTATAGATGATAACGGTTGTCAAACTTCTGGAACAGTTACTTTAAGCAATGTAGGTTCTGAAGCGGATGCATCGTTTAGTTTTGATGAATATTGTGCTGGTGCTGCGAACGCTCCTTATAATATAGTAACCCAAGGTGGAGTTTTTAGTTTAGTGCCTGCTCCAACAGATGGAGCGACGATCAGTCCAAATTCTGGTGTTATTTCAAACGGTGTAGGTGGAACAACTTATACGGTTAGATATACAGTTGGAGCGAATTGTCCAAACTCTTCTACACAACAAGTAACAGTTAAATCAAGTCCAGAGCCTAATTTTGAAGGACTTAATCTTTCAGGTTGTAAGCCATTGATTGTTAACTTCTCAAACACATCTAATTCAAGTGAAACAACTTGCTTATGGAACTTCGGAGATGGTAGTACAAGCACATCATGTGGTGATGTTTCTCATACTTATACTTCAACAGGATTATTTGATGTTAGTCTTACTTTAACTGACGAAATAGGTTGTGAAGGGACTCTGACATTGATTGATTATGTTGATGTAGTTCAAGGACCAATCGCTAGTTTTAACGCAACTCCAATGGTTACTTCAACGGAAAATCCAGAAATTACATTTAACAATACTTCAACAAATGCGACAGACTATACTTGGAACTTTGGAGAAGATTCAACTGTAGAACATACGTTTAATGCCAGTCATACTTATCCAAATGAGCAGGAAGGAAGTTACATTGTTACACTGATTGCTTCTGATGGAAATGAGGAGTGTAATGACACGATGAGAGTTGTTATAACGATTGAGGAAGAATTAATCTTTTATGTTCCAAACGCTTTCACTCCAGATGGAGATACTTATAATGAATTGTTTAAACCTATATTTTCTGCTGGTTTTGATCCTTATGGTTATTCTTTAGAAATTTATAACCGTTGGGGAGAAATTATATTTGAATCGCATGATGTTCAAGTAGGGTGGGACGGAACTTATGGTGGAAAAATCGTAAAGGAAGGAACGTATATTTGGAAGATTAAAATTAAAGAGAAAGGAAGAGATAAACACAACGAATATCAAGGTCACACTACTTTGCTTAGATAAAAATTAATACTTTAAAACACAAAACATAGTTAATTATGAAAAAACAAATACTTCTAACGTTAATGTTTGCATTGGTTGGATTTAGTTACGGGCAAGAATCACAATATCCTCACCAGGTATTATCCAAACCAAGTAATCAAGCTGCACTTATTACACAGCATTTAAAAGATCTTTTTGGTGAACATTACAACACCTATGGTAGTAACGATGAAGCGGTTGCTTTTTATACTGACTTTTATGACAGATGTGAGTTTTTAACCGCTAATGAAATTCCAGCGATAGTTCCGAATATTTCAACTTTAATGGTTAAATCAAAATACAATCCAGAGGTTATATTTCACGATAACATTTCTGTTTTTAATATAGAAACATTCAATGTTTTTAAATACAACTTAAATTTTAATAGCAGTCAGAACTTGTATTATAGAATATACAATACGAATACTGTTTTAAAAATTAATAAGAAAATAAATTAATAACACACTGCTAATTATGAAACTAATTAATTATTTAAAATACAATTTTTTCATTCTATTTTTACTATTATTTACACTAGGTTTATCTAATAATTCACTCGCCCTTGACCCGTCAGGAGGTGATCCTGGAATGCCATGTGCAGATGCTTTACCGTTCTGCTCTGATGAGAGTTACAACTTCCCTAACGTGAGTGATGGAACAGTTGCTATTTCCGGTGCAAATTACGGTTGTTTAGGAAGTGAACCTAATCCAGTTTGGTATTATATGGAGGTTTCTCAACCCGGCACAATTCAACTTGGATTATCGCAATCAACCGGACAAAACGGAACGGGGAGTGGATTGGATGTGGATTTCGCTATGTGGGGACCTTTTGCTGATGTAGCTTCAGGATGTGCCCAGATTATGAGTGGAAATATAGCTCCTATACAATGTAGTTACTCCGCATCAACGACAGAAACATTAGGAATTGGAGCCTCTGGAGGCTCGGGAAGTGGGGCTTCAACGCCCCCCGCTGCACAAGCTGGTCAAGTTTACATTGTTTTAATTACAAACTATGAAGGTCAAAATGGATATATAAGCTTTAATCAAACTAATACCGGCTCATCAGGTGCTGGAGAAATGGATTGTAGTATTGTAGATCCTTGTGAAATAGAAAGTTTTACAGCCACACCAACACCATGTGTCAACGACTTATACAGTGTTTCAGGTACGATAACAGTCTCTTCGCCACCCGAATCAGGCCAATTAATTGTAGAAGACTGTAACGGAAACCAAGTGGTAGTCGCTTCAGCACCTTTTGGAACTTCGTATAACTATACTTTAACAGATCTTCCGGCGAATGGAGGAAGCTGTGAAATTGAAGTTTACTTTACGGTTGGAGCTTGTCATGAAACAACAACGATAACAGCACCAACTTGTCCGCAGGCTTGTTTAATCAACAACTTTGAAGTTAATATTGGTTCCTGTCAAAGTGGAAATACCTTTCAGGTTAATGGAATTGTAGAATTTACTAATGCACCAACTACAGGACAGTTAGTCATTCAAGATTGTAATGGAAACTCAGCAACTTTTAATGCGCCTTTTACAAGTCCTCAAAACTATACAATTTCTGGAATAAATGCCGACGGTGCAAGTTGTAATATAACTGCTCAATTTACTGCAGATCCAGACTGTATAAGTAGTATAGATTATACAAATACTGCAGACTGTGACTGTTCAGCAAACATTGGAACTTTCACTTCTACAGGTGTCAATCCAGGAACTAATGTACTTTGTTACGGAGATGAATTTCAAATTGTAGCAAATGGTGATTATACAGCACCTAATTTAGCAAATAACCCGCCATTGGCAGAAGGTTATGACCCTGGAATTGGTTGGTTAATTTACTCTTGTGCACCAACGGTTGGATTGACTCCTAGTGCAACAGAAGATATTATTGACGACCCATGTTTACTTGGTTTTATGTCTTCAGCTGATTTAGCTGATATGAACGATTTGTCTTTTGTAAATGGTTTCCCAGTTGGAACTTTTAGTGGGAACACTGTCTATTTCGTTCCTATTACTATGTATCACTTAGGAGAAGGTTATTACTCTTATGTTAACACAGACGTTCCTTGTTACATGCTAGGAGATGTTTATGCTGTTCAGTACCTTCCCGAAATTACGGAAACACATACAGCAGATTGTCAGGCTGGAACTGTTACAGCAACCGTACAAGGTGGTTCTCCTGCAATTAATGGATCGAATTTCACAGCATCAAATTTAACACCGGCAACAGCTTCTTTTAATACAACTAGTGTTGGAAATGGTGGTTCTGTTGTCGTTTCTGGATTGCAAGATGGTGAAAACTATTCTTTTGATTTCATAGATGATAAAGGATGTTCAATAACTGTTTCTGGCACATTCCAAGGAGTTAGCGCATCTGATTTTACTTATGATAGTAACGACTACTGTTTAGACGAAACAAATCCAACTCCTACAATAACAGGAGCAAGTGGAGGAAGTTTTACAGTAAGTCCAAGCGGACTAAGTATCAATCCTTCTACAGGAGTGGTAAACTTAGCAGCCTCGAGTGAAGGAACTTATACGATAACCTACACTTCACCAGGAGCTCCTTGTAATTCAACATCTACATTTGTATTGAATTTACATGATTTGCCTACATTTAACATCACTTCGACAGCACCTTCATGTGGACTTTCGGATGGTCAAATAGTACTTAGCGGTTTAACACCAAACACAACCTACACTTTTGGATACACTCAAAACGGTACAGCAGTTGGTCCAAATAGTGTTACAAGTAATGCAAACGGAGAGATTCAAATCAATGATATTGCACAAGGAACTTATTCAAACTTTACGGTAACAAACTCCGCTGATTGTGCTACAACAAATACACAGAATATCGTATTAAATCCGGAGAACGCACCTGCAGTGACAGCGCCAAATGATATTGATATTTGTATAGGAGAAAGTGTAACATTAACAGCAACAAATCCTGACGATGCAATCATTGGCTGGAGTGGAGGAGTGGTAGACGGAGTAACTTTTACACCATCTGCACCTGGAACATACACCTATACTGTAACAGCAACAATCGATGCTTGTACATCTTCAGATAATGTAGTTGTTACTGTTCATGGATTACCTAATATTAATGCAGGTACCGATCAAGCGATTTGTGAAGGTACTAGTACAACACTAACAGCAACGGGAGGTTCAACATACACATGGGATAACAACGTAGTGAATGGAATTCCATTTACACCTACAATTGGTTCTACAACTTATACTGTAACAGGGCAAAGTGCGCAAGGATGTAAAAATACCGATCAGGTTACAATCTTAGTTAACTCAAATCCGGAACCAAGTTTCACAGGAGAGAATTTAATTGGATGCAAACCTTTAAGTGTGGATTTTACAAACACAACAAGTATCAATGGAGTAGAATGTCTTTGGGACTTTGGTGATGGAACAACAGGATTTGGTTGCAATCAAGTTTCTCACACGTATTATCAAAGTGGGGTCTATACAGTTTCCTTAACTGTAACAGACAACATAGGTTGTACTGGAACTTACACAGAAGTGAACTATGTAGAGGTTATTCCATCGGCAATAGCAGACTTTTCTGCAAACCCAATGGATCCATCTACTATAGCACCAACTGTTAATTTTACAAACCATTCAATGCATGCAGATGAGTATGAATGGACATTTGGAGATGAATCTGCTGGTTCAACAGCAACAAACCCTTCTCACGACTTCCCAGAAGAGGCAGGTGGAAGTTATGTTGTTACACTTGTTGCATCTAACGGAGATCCAAGATGTAATGACACTACATCAATGGTGATTACAGTTGTAGAAGAGAATATTTTTTATGTTCCTAATACATTTACACCAGATAACGATGATTATAACGAGGTGTTTAAGCCGATTTTTACTTCTGGTTTTGATCCTTATTCTTATACATTAGAAATCTTTAACCGTTGGGGAGAATTGATATTTGAATCTCATAATTGGGAGGTAGGATGGAATGGAACTTACGGTGTGGGAAGTGAACAAATCGTAAAGGAAGGTGTGTATATCTGGAAGATAAAAGTAAAAGAGAATGTAAAAGACAAACACAATGAATACGTAGGACACGTAACTTTATTGAAGTAATTAATAGTATTGTTAAAATTAACACCCCGTTCTTGATAAGAACGGGGTGTTTTTATATAATATTTAAGCAACCATTACATTTAGAGTGCGTTAAGTATATAGTTAAAGAAAATTATGTATTTTTAACAAAAATGAGAAAACTGAGAGAACCTAAAAAATCTTTTAGTTGATTTTTTATGAAACTTTATCAATGAGAAAGTCATTGAACACTATTAATTATAAGACTTAGTTATGAAAAATATATTGCTTATTATTTTAACTTTTTTCACCTTTTCATTTATAATACCCTCATCTAATTATTCCTTCGCAACAGGAGGTACCTGGGTTGACCCACCTGCTGGACTTCCGGACTGTTCGGAACAAGATCCTCCGGGTAATACTGGTTGTACAGCTACACCAATTTGTAACTTAAACGGATACTGTGGGACAACTTCATCTTCTTACGGTTCAAATTATTGGTCGCAGTTGAATAATGCATTCTGTGGAAGTATTGAAAACAATGCCTTCCTGACATTTACTGCTGATGAGAGTAGTATCACTTTTGATGTATATGTTTATAATTGCGAAGATAATAAAGCTATTCAAATAATGATTTTCAAAGCAAACAACTGTGGGAGTGGTGCTGTTCAGAATTTAATTTGTGTAGATGAAATGTATGCACAAAACAATGCTTATGTTGTAACTGCCAACGGACTAACGCCAGGTGAAGAATATTATATAATGATTGACGGTTTTGGTGGAGATGTTTGTGACTATACATTCGTTGCAACTGATGGCGTTGCTACACCAATTAATATAACAACTGACGCAATTGATAACACGATTTGCGCAGGAGAAAGTATCGTAATTGAAGCTGATGGGGGACTCGGAACTTACACTTGGACTGGTACTGGCTTAAGCTCAACAACAGGATCGGTTGTGACAATTACACCACCAGCTGTACCTGGAGTTTATAATTATCATATTGAATCTACTGGAACCATCGGAATGTGTCCTGGTATGACGGACTATGATTTTATTGTAACAGTTGATGACTGTGGTTGTGTAACTCCACCATTACATCTGAATAACTTAACAATTTGTCAGGATGAATCGGTTGATTTACAGGATGCTGTAGCGTCCACTTCATCGCCACTTGCGATTCCAATATTTTACAATTCTCAACCGAATGCTCATGATGATATCAACGCATTAACAAATACTGTTGTTAATACTGCTGGAACCTATTGGGTTCGAGTAATAGATCCTGATGAACCAACTTGTTTTTCTGTTTATCCTCTTGAAGTTGAAGTGGTTCCTGTTGACTTTACATACGAAGTAGAACCAGAGTCTTGTGGAAACGGAAATGGAACAATTACAATTACACCAACAGGAGGAACAGCACCTTACTCTTACAATATTAATAATACATATTCAACAATTAACACAGGAGAATTTACAGATTTAAATGAGGGAACGTATAACATTATAGTATCAGATGACAATGGATGTCAAGCAACGCAGGCAGTGATAGTTTCTAGTATTGGAACTCCTGTGGTTACGGCGCCTAATGATTTACAAATATGTTTAGGTGAAAGTGTAACTTTAACTGCAAGCAATCCAGAAAACGCTTCGATTTCATGGAGTCATGGAGTGAGTGATGGCGTAAGCTTCACCCCTTCAGCAGCTGGTACCTTTACATATACAGTAACAGGGTCTTTAGGTGGGTGTTCTGCTTCGGATGAAGTAATTGTAACAGTGAATGTACTTCCTACGGTTGATGCGGGTTCTGATCAAACTATTTGCGAAGGAACAAGCATTGCATTGTCAGGAACAGGTGCTTCAAATTATTCATGGGATAATAATGTAACCAATGGTGTTTCATTTAATCCTCCAGTTGGAACGACAGTTTATTCAGTTGTTGGAACAGATAACAATGGTTGCCAGAACACAGATCAGGTAAGTATAACCGTTACTGAACCTATCGAGCCGAGTTTTATGGGTGATGAATTATCAGGTTGTAAACCGCATGAGGTTAATTTTACTAATACAAGTGCTATAAATGGAACAAATTGTGTTTGGAACTTCGGAGATGGTACAACAGTAGAAGGATGTGGAAATGTTTCTCATACTTATACAAATAGCGGTTTTTACACGGTTTCTTTAACAATTACAGACAATGTTGGATGTGTTTCTACATTCACAGCTCCTAATTATATAGATATCGTACAGACTACAATAGCAGATTTCACCGCAGACCCAATGACGGTTTCCAATTTGACGCCAACGGTTAATTTCTTTAACAATTCATCTCATGCAACAGATTATACTTGGAACTTTGGAGATGAAACAGCGAGTTCAAACGAATTTAGTCCTTCCCATGATTATCCAACTGAAAATGGGGGAGAGTACACGGTGACATTAATAACTTCAAACGGAAGTGAGAAATGTAATGATACCACAAAAATGACAATAGTAGTTGTTGAGGAAACTATTTTCTATGTACCAAATACATTTACACCAGATAATGATAATTACAACGAAGTATTTAAGCCGATTTTTTCATCAGGATTTGATCCGTATTCATACAGTTTGGAAATCTTCAATCGTTGGGGAGAAATCATCTTTGAATCACATGATTGGAATTATGGTTGGAATGGAAGTTATGGAACTAAAAGCGGAGTAATCGTAAAAGAAGGAACGTATATTTGGAAGATTAAAGTAAAAGAAAAGGATAAAGATAAACATAACGAATACGTTGGACATTTACTTTTACTAAAGTAAATCTCTAATAATTTATAGGTTTTGAAACAGAGCAATTTTCACTTGAAAAATTGCTCTGTTTTTTTAGAGGATTGTATCCAAAAGTATAGCTACGTATGTGGTAAAGCATTATCATTGTGTTTTGATGCGTTAATTAATTTTAATATTCAGGACAATACTCAAAAGTAGGGTAACTACGTGACTAATGTTAAATAGGAATCGTATATAGTTGGAGAATCAAATAGAGCTTAAAATATTCAACAAACATCTATTTAACATAATATTAATTATAGGACAAAGTAGTTGTATTTGAATTTAAGAGAAATATACGCTTTAAGGAAATTCTATCGTGATTAGCTTTCGACAGAACTATTCCTATGTATTTAATCTAATTTATTCGCAGCTATACCCTAAAAAATAACCTTAGTCTTTATTCTTGCAGCATTCTGAATAGAATGATTGTGACATTAGATTACTCTCAATTCTATCCTTAAATACTGGTTAAATACTAATACCAAGACAAAAAAAATGGTTGTATATTTCAACAACCATTTACAATTATAAATAATATTGTATTTTATTTCAGTTTCTCTCTCAATACATATTGAAGAATTCCACCATTCTTATAATACTCAATTTCTATAGGTGCATCAAAACGTGCTTCAACTTTGAAGTCTATAACTTTTCCTGACGGATGTACAGCTTTCACATCAAGTATCTTGTGAATTTTCAAATCTTCAGCAAGTCCTGTTATATCAAATGTTTCTGTACCGTCAAGTTCTAATGATGTTGGTGTCTGTCCATCGATAAACTGTAAAGGTGCAACTCCCATTTGGACTAAATTACTTCTATGAATACGCTCGTAACTCTGTGCAATTACAGCTTTTACACCTAATAATGAAGTACCCTTAGCAGCCCAGTCTCGTGATGAACCTGAACCGTATTCTTTTCCTACGATAACAATTAAGTCCGTTTGGTCTTTCTTGTACTTCATTGCAACTTCGTAAACCGTATCCACTTCACCTGTAGGGAAATATTTACTGTATCCTCCCTCCTTGTCTGTAATTAAGTTTTTAATTCGAACATTAGCGAAAGTTCCTCTCATCATCACCTCGTGATTCCCTCTACGAGATCCGTAGGAATTAAAGAGTTCTCTTTCAGTACCACTCTCAATCAAATACTTTCCAGCAGCAGAAGTTTCGCTGAATGAACCAGCAGGGGAAATATGATCTGTGGTTACGGAATCTCCTAAATGTAGTAAAACTCGTGCGTTCTTAATATCCTTAACTTCATCTGGAGTTGTTGTGATATTTTCAAAGAAAGGAGCTTCTTTTATATAAGTTGAATCCGTTTTCCAAGTGTAATTATCATCTAAATTCACCTCTAAGTCTTGCCAATCTTGTGAACCATCAAATATTACATCGTAAACTTCTTCAAAGTCATCTTGAGTCATACACTCATTAATTGTTTGTCTAATCTCATCTCTTGAAGGCCATATATCTTTTAAATATACTGGTTCCCCATTTGGATCATAGTCAAGTGGTTCGGTCATTAAGTTGATATCAACGTGACCTACTAATGCGTAAGCAACAACTAACATAGGTGACATTAAGAAGTTCATTTTCACTTGTGGGTGAACTCTCGCTTCAAAGTTTCTATTTCCTGAAAGTACTGAGGAAACGATTAACTCTCCTTTATCAACTGCTTCTGCAATTGCTGGAGGAAGTGGCCCTGAATTACCAATACATGAAGTACATCCATATCCAACAGTGTGGAAACGCAATGCTTCTAAATCAACATCCAAGCCAGCACGTTCTAAATACTTAGTAACTACCTTAGAACCAGGAGCTAATGAAGTTTTAACCCAAGATTTTGTTCTTAAACCTCTTTCAATCGCCTTCCTTGCTAAAAGCCCCGCTCCCACCATTACATCAGGATTAGAAGTGTTTGTACAACTTGTAATAGCTGCAATAACGATACTTCCATCACTGATTACAAATTCTTTATTCTCTTGTTTAATTCGAACTGTACGCTGTCCGCCATCTTCAATAACCTCCATATTGTCGTGACCATTGCTTGGTACTTTTCCTCTGGTAAATTCTGTTCCAGAACCACCTTCGGTAACCATAGCAAACTCTTTACGTCTATCTTTTACTGTATAGTCACGCTTAAATTCATCTTTTAAAAGTTCTTTAAATTTAAAATCTAAGTCCTTCACTAGAATTTTATCTTGTGGACGTTTAGGTCCAGAAACTGTTGGTTCTAATGTTGAAAGATCAAGTTCTACAACATTTGAATATTTAATTTCTTCTTTTCCTGTTCTCCAAAGTAGATTTTCCTTACAGTATGCATCAACGATTTCAATCTGTTCTTCCGAACGATTGGTTTTTCTCATATACTCAAGTGTTCTTTCGTCGATTGGAAAATAGGTAACTGTACAACCAAACTCAGGTGACATGTTTGAAATTGTCGCACGGTCTGTTACACTTAATCTATCCAATCCTTCACCAAATACCTCTACAAACTTACCGACAACACCAACATCACGCAATAAACGCGTAATTGTTAACACTAAGTCGGTAGCTGTACATTGTTCTGGAATACTTCCTGTTAATTTCAGTCCAACTACTTCAGGCATACCAAAGTATATTGCTTGACCTAGCATTGCAGCTTCAGCTTCAATACCTCCAACACCCCAGCCTACTACTCCGATTCCATTCACCATAGGTGTATGTGAATCTAATCCTACCAATGTATCTGGAAACAACCAACCATCTCTTGCTGTCACACCTTTTGCAAGGTATTCAAGGTTAACTTGGTGACAAATGCCCATTCCTGGAGGAACAACCGTAAAGTTTTTCATTCCTTTTTGGGCCCATTTCAGTAATTCATAACGCTCTTTGTTACGTTCATATTCCATTTGAACGTTTTTGTCATACGCGTAATTCGTTCCGTAAAAATCTACCTGAACAGAGTGGTCAATCACCAAGTCAACTGGAATTGCAGGATTAATATCCCTCCCATCCTTTCCATGGCGCATGTATTCTGAACGCAAAGAAGCTATATCTACTACCGCTGGAACCCCCGTAAAATCCTGCATTAAAACACGTGCAGGATTAAACGGAATATCCGTATCCTCCGTTTTTGGATTCCAATTTAGTAATGTCTCTATGTGACTATCTGTTACACTAAAGTTATCATAATTCCTTAAAGCATTCTCCAATAATATTCGAATACTAAATGGTAAGTGTTCAACTTTGTAATTTTTTAATGAAGAATATTTGTAGGTTTTACCGCCTACAACAATTTCTTTCAATGATTTTGCATTTTTATAACTCATATCTTTTTTATTTTTTCATATGTAAATACTCCTTCAACAAATATAAGGATTGTTTTGTCCTTGATTTAATTTGAATTCATTTTTTTTTTTTAAACTTAAACTTCAGTTAACAAATTGTAAAAACTAATTACTTAGTATTTTATGGATTTAAATATAAAATTCATTAACCAAGCAGGTCCAATTAATAAGAATTGTAAATCTTTCAGAAAGGAAGGTTTTTTCCCTTCTATCGAGTGTCCTACAAACTGACCTATCCATGCTAAAATAAATACACTAATTGAAAAAATCAATAAGCCAATGCTGCCTATATTTATGAACAAATACTCATTCCCAAAAGAAACAAATAAAGCCCAAAATATAAATGCAAAGAACAAAGGAATAGAAAGACTAATATAGTAAAGTAAAACGAGCAGTAATACGATATTCATCCAGTTGAAATAACTAGACGTATTACTCATGAAATCAGGTACTGGCATCGTTCTTATTAGTCCGAAAATCGAAAAGAATATAAGTGGGACACATAACCAATGTATCAGTTTATTGGTTCGATTTTCATGACTCTCACTGTATTCTCTGAGTAATTTTACGATCTTCTTCTCTCCCATCTATTTAATCATTGTAATTATTGTTGTTTTAATATATACACACTGATAATCGCCATTAAAGCTGTAAAGGCAGTTCTAACGGTGATGGCCTTTATCGTTTTTAATTCATAAGGTTTTCCACTTTCTATGTAGAATAATAAAGCGACAAAAGCAACTACCATAATAAGTGTTGCAAGCCCTAAAAAGCGAGCACTGTTTTTTGTATTTCCTTTTAAATTGCTAGAAACAGCAGCTAAATAAAGAAAAGCGCAAACAAAATTTGCGATTACTACAAACTGAACATAGTCTCCCTGTGACTCTCTAATGTTAAAGAAGTCAAAGAGGATTGCTGCACTCATAAATAAAGTGGCAAATCCTACTATAATCAATAATGTTGTTTGTATTAACTTTAATGTTTTCATTTTTGAGTGTAATTTATTACAATATACTGAAATTATTTGATTTCTAAAATAAAAAACATCTTTGTGATGAAGTAGCGATTTATGAATGTATTAACTTTATAGTGCATTGAACTAAACATATTCTGTTAAATACTGTTCTAACAAAAAAGAGTAAATTATGATTCCCTATTCATTTTTAGATTTAGCCGTAGTTAGTGAAGGAGATACTATCGCGCAAACACTTGACAAATCAGTGAAAACAGCACAAGCAGCTGACAAGAATGGATTTGAAAGATATTGGTTTGCAGAACATCACAATATAAAAAGTGTAACCAGTTCCGCTACTTCAGTTTTGATTGGCCATATCGCCGGTAAAACAGAGCGTATTCGCGTAGGATCAGGTGGAGTAATGCTACCCAACCATTCCCCTTTGGTAATTGCAGAACATTTTGGAACGCTTGCTACGCTGTATCCTAATCGTATTGACCTTGGACTTGGAAGAGCGCCAGGAACAGATCAGATTACTGCTAGAGCATTGAATCCTAATTTTATCGAAAACGTACAAAAATTCCCTTCTAACGTTAGACAATTACAGAAATATATGTCAGAAAGCAACGCCAATGCTATTGTACGTGCTTTTCCTGGAGAAGGAACAGATGTTCCAGTTTGGATTTTGGGTTCAAGTACAGATTCAGCTTATCTTTCTTCAGAACTAGGACTTCCTTATGCTTTTGCAAGTCACTTCGCTCCTACACAAATGAAAGCAGCATTTGACATTTATGAAAACAACATGTTGGCAAAAGGGAAAAAACCTTATAAAATGGCAGCAGTAAATGTGGTAATTGCCGATTCGAATGAAGAAGCGCATAGTATATCAACGACAATTTATCGCATGTTTCTTGGATTGATACGCAATCAGCGTGGATATTTACAAGCTCCTATTCCGTCTATGGATGGACATTGGAGCCGAGAGGAAGAAGCGCATATCAAAAAGGTATTAAAGTATTCATTTGTAGGAACAAAGGAAAAAGTAAAGCAAGAATTAGCTCAGTTTATTCAAGAATTTGAACTAGATGAATTGATGATTACCGTTCCTGTTTATCATTTAAAAGATAAGCTTTTTACTATTGAGAAATTGGCTGAAATAATGAAAGAATTATAAAGTGAAAAATCCTTAAACTCTTTAGGAGTTTGATTTCATAACCTGAGTTCGATTATAAAATTGAGTTTCATATTTCAATAAATAAATAAAATAGGAAGATTTTTTAGGAAAAAAATAGCGGTCTATTTTGATTGAAAAACCTGAAGTAGATGGCTATTTATTGGAAAACTGATAAATAAGAGAATATTTTTTCATATAACTCTAATAACTAGTGAAATGAATCCAAGAGAAGAATCGAACTCAGGTTCATAGAGTCGGCTTATTCATTGGGCAGTGATTAAGAACGATCTCCTCTTCTCAATCGAAATTGTAAAACATATGGAAAAACGTAAAAGTATATTTGGCACTTTAAGTTTTTAAGCATAAATTAGCTATGATTTAGGTGGTTAAATTAGGTTGATACGAGAGGTGATGCGCTAGCTTTCCTCTCGTATTTTTTTAATGTATTTGAATTATTTTGTGGCACTGTTTTTTGTTAATAAAAAAATGAAATCCAATTGTTAATTTTTTTATTCATCCCAACCATCCTCTAGACTTACTTTCATGAAAAAAAAATCCTTAAAATATTGGCTATGCCTTACAATATTGTTGTAACTTTGTGCCCCGTTGTTACAAATTCAAAAAAAACCAATGTCAAATTCAACAAAATATATTTTTGTAACTGGAGGGGTTGCATCATCATTAGGGAAAGGAATCATTTCCGCTTCATTAGCTAAACTCTTGCAAGCGAGAGGTTACAGCACAACTATTCAGAAGTTAGATCCGTATATTAATATCGATTCAGGAACACTTAATCCATATGAACACGGAGAATCATACATTACAGATGATGGAACAGAAACCGATTTGGACTTAGGTCACTATGAACGTTTCTTAAATGTTACTACAACGAAAGAAAATAACGTTACAAGTGGTCGTATCTACCAAGCGGTAATCAATAAAGAAAGAAATGGTTTGTTTGATGGGAAAACTGTTCAAGTTATTCCTCATATCACAGATGAAATCAAAGCCAAAATTCAAAGTCTAGGTAAAAGTGGTGAATTTGAAATCGTAATCACTGAAATAGGTGGTACTGTTGGTGATATTGAATCGCTTCCTTTTGTTGAAGCTTTACGTCAAATGAAATGGGAATTCCCAGAAGACTGTATCGTTATTCACTTAACGCTTGTCCCCTATTTAAGAGCAGCGGGGGAATTAAAAACCAAGCCAACACAAAATGCGGTTAAACAATTGTTAGAATTAGGGGTTCAACCTGATATCTTATGTTGTAGAACTGAACATAAATTAGATTTAGATATTCGTCAGAAAATGGCGCGTTTCTGTAACGTAGCAACCGAAGCTGTAATCGAAGCAATGGATGCAGACTCTATTTACGACGTTCCATTAATGATGCAGGAAGAGGAATTAGATGAAGTTGTATTAAAACAATTAAATCTATCGAGAAAGTCTAAGCCAGACTTAACTTCTTGGATACAATTCTTAGACAATCTTAAAAATCCAACTTCTTCAATTACTGTAGGTTTAGTTGGTAAATATGTAGAATTAAAAGATGCTTACAAATCCATAAGCGAAGCTTTCATTCATGGAGGAACTGCTAATTTATGTAAGGTAAACATCGAGTGGATTCATGCAGAAGACATAAACAAAGGAAACGTAAGTGAATTACTAGCAGGATTAGACGGCATTCTTGTTGCTCCTGGTTTTGGAGAACGTGGAGTTGCTGGGAAAATCATTGCCGCACAGTATTCAAGGGAGAAAAAAGTACCTTTCTTCGGAATAGGCTTTGGTTTTCAATGCGCTGTTATCGAATTTGCTAGAAACGTTATCGGTTGGGATGATGCAAACACTTCTGAAATTTCAAAAGAAACAAAACACCCTGTTATCACAGAAATGGATGAGCAAAAGGCAATTTTCGTTGGTGCAGACGATAGAGGAATGCGTCTAGGACAATTTAAATGTGAAGTAAAGTCAAACTCAAACTTGTATGATGCATACAACACGGAGGTAATTCATGAACGTCACCGTCACAAATATGAGTTTAACAGTGCGTATTTAGATGACTTTGTGAAAAATGGTTTAAAAGTAACAGGAACGAATCCAGAAACTTCGCTTGTTGAAGCTATTGAATTAGAAGATCATCCTTGGTATATGGGGGTTCAATTCCATCCAGAATACAGAAGTACTGTTGCAAGCCCACATCCATTGTTTGTTAGCTTTGTTAAAGCTATGATGAACAATCAAAAAAAGAAATAAATTAAATAGTAATTAATATATATAATGGATAAAAATACAATTATTGGTTTAGGTTTAATTGGTGCTATTCTAGTAGTTTTCACCTTCTATAACAAACCTTCTGAGGAGGAAATGAGGGCTAAAAGAGCAGAGCAAGAACAAATTGTTCAGAACTTAAAAGATGCCGGAGAAAAAAGTAAAGACTTAAGTATTACTGAGACTGTTGAAGAAGATGTAATTACTGATTCTCTTACTTTATTGAATGCAGAGAATGATGAAGTTTTAGATAGTTTAGGAAATGTTGTTGCTACTGAAGTTAAAACTCCAGTTAAGAAAAGCACAGCTAATGTAGCACAAGAGGAAACATATCAATTAGAAAACTCTCAGTTGGATATTGTTCTTACCAATAAAGGTGGTGGTATTAAGTCTGTTCGCTTGAAAAATCATCAGACATACGATGACTTCATGAAAAACAAGGAAAGTGAAGAAATCACTCCGCTCCTACTTTTCGAAGAAGACAAAGCTTCAAACAATGTGAACTTTAAGATAGGTAACACGATTTATAATTCAGATGAGTTAGATTTTAAAGTTACTAAACAAACTGATAGTTACATTTCATTTGTTGCCAAGGTTGAAGGAAATAAGTCTATCGAACAAGTTTATACAATTGCTCCAGATGAATATCATGTCAATTACGAGATTAAATTAAATGGATTTGGTCAAGACGTAAAAGCTGAGACAGTTTACTTAGACTTTAATGTTGACTTACTAAAGTCGGAACGTTTACTTTCAGAACAAAGAAATACTTCTACAGTTTTCTACCATGAGAAAGGCGGTTCATACAAGTACTTAAGTGAAACAAAGGATGACGAATATATTTCGAAGGTTGACATGGACTGGGTAGCATTTAAACAAAGTTACTTCTCTTCTATTTTAATGCCTGAGAATGGATTTAAAAAAGAAGGAACAATTTTAGGTGTTTCAGGTTACAAAGAATCGGATAGTAAAGACTCAACACACGTTAAAAGGTATAGCGCAAGTTTAAACCTTGGAATGGCTAATACAGAAAATGGTGTTGTAGAAATGAAATGGTTTTTTGGACCAAACGACTATGATTTATTAGCAGC
Organism: Brumimicrobium sp.; assembly: GCA_035497735.1. Taxonomy (GTDB): domain Bacteria; phylum Bacteroidota; class Bacteroidia; order Flavobacteriales_D; family Crocinitomicaceae; genus Brumimicrobium. The sequence goes on from DATJCX010000047.1 coordinate 149,560, forward strand.
TTATAATAACAAAACGGAGAACTTATTGAACTACGGTTGGGGATTATTTAGATGGATTAATATCTATGCAATTCAACCATTATTCGTTTGGTTAGCAGCTTTCGGAATGAACTTAGGTATCGCTATTCTTATTCTTACGGTAGTTATCAAACTAGTATTGACACCGATCCAATGGAAAATGTTCGCTTCTTCAATGAAGATGAGAATTTTAAAGCCAGAGATTGATGAAATCAATGCTAAATACCCAAATAAAGACCAAGCTACTGAAAAGCAAATGGAAATCATGACTTTGTACAGAGAGTCAGGTGCTAGTCCACTAGCAGGATGTGTTCCTATGTTGATTCAGATGCCGATTTTATTCGCTGTGTTTAGATTCTTCCCTAGTACTTTTGCATTGCGTCAGAAGTCTTTTTTATGGGCTGAGGATTTATCAAGTTATGACTCTATTTACGATTTCGGATTTAACATTCCGATGTATGGAGACCACATCAGTTTATTCACGTTATTAATGGCTGGAACAACTTTGTTCTACACTATTTTAAACAGTGGAAATCAAATGGAGCAAGCATCACAGCCAGGAATGCCGAACATGAAAATCATCATGTACTTCTTCCCTATTATGATGATCTTCTTCTTTAACAATTTCTCTTCTGGATTGAGTTATTATTACTTCATCTCAACATTGATGTCAATTTTAACAATGTTGTTAATTAAGCACTTCTTTGTTGACGAAGACAAGTTAAAACTGAAGATGGCAGAAAGAAAAGAAGCGAATAAAGCAAATGGTGCAAAGAAAGGTAAATCTAAATTCCAAGAGCGTTTAGAAGAAATGCAAAGAATCCAACAGGAAAAAGCAAAAAACAAGAAATAAAAAGGTTTCTTAGAAAAAATATATAAGATGGGATCTTCGAAAGAGAATCCCATCTTTCATTTAACGATAATTAAGAGTAGATAAAAAGATGTAAAAAGGGTTATTTGGATTATTTTTTTTATATTTAATGAAATATCAAATTTAAAAAAATATGCTAATCGAAATTAACAAAGACAACATAGACGATAGACTGATAAAGGATATCGTAAAAGAATTAAGAAATGGTGAAATCATCATCTATCCTACCGATTCAGTTTATGCGATTGGTTGTGACATGAAAAATAAAGCGGCTCTAGAAAAGTTGGCTAAATTTAGAGGAAAAAAGTTAAAAGAGACGCAATTCTCAATCATATGCAAAGACATTAGTCAGATATCTGAATATGTTAAATTAATGCCACAATCGACTTTTAAATTGATGAAGCGAACACTTCCAGGTCCTTTTACTTATATTTTAAGAGCGACAAGTGATGTAGCAAAAGCTTTCCAATCGAAACGTGAAGAAGTTGGGGTGAGGATTCCAGATAACAACATTGTTATCGCAATTGTTGAAGCTTTAGGAAATCCACTTGCGACGACTTCTCTTTACAACCAAGAAGATGAGTATATGAAATATTTTATCGACCCTTATACGATTTACGAACAGTTTGAAGAGCGCGTAAAGTACATTGTTGATGGTGGTCAAGGAAAAATTGAAGCATCAACAGTAATTGACTGTACAGGAGATGAACCGGAAATGGTTCGTGAAGGTGCTGGAAAGATCTAGATATAATTCAATTGAAAATTAAAAAGACGCAAATTGCGTCTTTTTTTTATGCTTTAAACTTATATTATGCTTTTAATTTCCAAATCTTAATCTTCTTATCATCACTTACAGTTGCGAACTCCTGTTCAGATATTTTCGCAATTCGATTGACAACATGGCGATGTCCTCCATTTTTATATTCAATTCTTTCTATTATGGAAAGAGTTTCAGTATCCCATAGTTTGATTGTCTTATCAAAACTTACGGTAACTATCTTCGTTTTATTGTCTAAAAAATCAATGTCGTAAACGGCATAATTATGACCTGGTATTTCTCTTAGCATTTGCTTTTCTTTCCAGTTCCACTTGCGAAAATGAGCATCTTTTCCTCCTGAGTATAAATGATTACCGTCAAACAAAGCACAATTCGCTCCGTCCTTATGCGCATCAAATTCAACCAGCTGATTAAAGTATTCTGTTTCCAAAATCCTTATCCAGCCGTCTTGACCACAAATTGCTATTTGTTCGCCATTCTCACTCATTGCTACTTTTCTAATCTTTCCACATTCAAATGGCAAAGTCAGCAACAAGTCGAAAGTTTCTGAATCCCAAACGCAAAAGTATCCATTTCTATCTCCTGAATAAAAATGACCTTTAATAGGGTTATAACTCAAGGAGAATACCGAAGCTTTATGTTGTGTCAACATTCTCACTTCCTCTCTCCTTGCTATATCTACTACATGAATAGCACCTGTATTCCCTCCTATCGCTAATAAATTAGTCTTTGGAGAATACGCCAAGCAATAAGATGAATAATCTAGTTTTACCGCGAAGTCTGTTTGTTTTCCTTCAGCAATGTCCCATTGCGCTACAAATTTGTCTGCACTGGCTGTAAATAGACTGCCTTCGAAACAAATAATATCGTAAATAGCACCACTGTGTCCTTCAATGTTTTTCACATTTTCTACGGACTTAGGTTTTAACAAATCAATTACTTCCATTTTTATTCTTCTTCTTCCTCAGTATTCACTTGCTTTAAGCGATCTGCATAAACCTTTGGTAAGAACTCGAAAAAAGTATCCCCTCTAAGTCCAACTCTTAAACATTCCAAAGGAATGATTTCGTTTGGAGCGATATTTCCTAGGTTCACGTTTGGACCAAACAATTTGATAAACCAAACTTGTTGATTTTTCTGAGGAGCTTCCCATAAAATCTTATTTGGATCAATTTTCGCTATAATCTTATTAATAAGCATCGTATGAGCAGTACCATTTGGTCTAAAAACACCAACATTTCCACTTTCTCTTCCTTCTGCAATAACCTTCCAAGAACCAGCTTCAAGTTCAGCAGACATCATTCTAATCCATTTGTTTGGAGAAATTAAAATTCCTGCATCTTTAGAACCAACTTCAGATAAAACAGTTTTATCTTTTGACAATATTCTAATAGCATCACACTTTTCATCGTGAGGAATTATGATTGAACCGTCTGATACTTCAACTAAATCGATATCGAACTCATCTAATAATCTTCTGTAGTCATCAAACATTCCTCTGGCATAAAATGCTTCAAACAAAGTACCTCCAAAATACGGCCTGATGTTGTGCTTTTTATAGAGATTAATCTTTTCTTTTAAATTGTTTGTCAAGTAAGCAGTTCCAAAGCCAAACTTAATCAAGTCAGTGTACTCAGCATTAGCTTCTATAAAAGCCTCAGTTTCACTAAAACTAAGTCCCTTATCCATCATCATGGTTACTCCACCTTCTCTAGGTTTTATGTCTCTGTCAGGTATAAAATTTAATTCGAAATTCTTCATTATTTATTTTCTTGTAATTCTTGTATTCTGTTCTTAAAATATGTATCTGTTTCCAATTCTGGAAAGTAGTAAAATAAGTCTTTTGCGATAGCTACATCTTCATCAACCAGACTTTCAAACATTAATTGTGATTTTAGTGTCTCATCCAACATCCAAAAAGAGAAAGTCAACACCAGTTTAACAACATTGTTATCTTTTATCTGCTGATTATTTTCAATAGCATCATAAACATGATCGATAGATAAGGTCGTTAAGAACGAAAGATAATCAATTATGATATCCTTGTCATCCCCTCCCAACTCTATTGCTTTTTCGTATGCTACGAGCGCCAATTCTGGTTTCTTAGTAGATTCGTAAGCATTGGCTAAAGCATTCCAACCTTCGGCTTTAAACGGCTCTATATCTACAGCAACGAGCAATTCTTGAATCGCTCTTTCTCCAAAACCTAAAACATCACTCATGATTCCTTTTCCCAACCAAGCTTCTCCTAAGGCAGGGAATAGTTCGGTACTCTTATGGAACATTTCATAAGCTTTCTCCATATCCCCTAGTTCTTCGTAGCATTCTCCAATTGAGCAGTAAACAAGTGGATCTTCTTGGTCCAAATCTAAGCACATTTGAAAATGTTGCAAGGCTTTTTCTATTTGATTATTGTCAAAATATGTATTGGCAATATTATAGATAGCAGGAATAAAATTTTCATTAATTAGAATAGCATAATCGTAAGCCCAAATAGCTTCTTCATACTTTTGCTTTTTAGCATAGACATTACCTAGATTATACCAAGTTGTATAAGAATAAGGTTCTATATCGATATAATCTTTGAAACACTTAATGGCATTGTCGAAATCATCTACTTTTTCATAGCAATGTGCTAACTCATACACCAATAGGTCATTCAAGTTACCTTCAGAGATAGTTTCATTTAAAACTTTTATCGCCGAATGATAGTCGTCGCTATTTTCATATTCCATCGCTAAATCAATAGCAATGTCGATTTTCTCTTCACCATCAGAAAGTACAAAAGCTTTATTGAAATATCTAATTGCTCGTTTGCTGTCTTTTAATTGACTGTAACAAGTTGCGATAGAAATGTATATTTCAGTACTATTTGGCTCAAGTCGCTCTAGATTTAACAACAAGGTCAATGCAGCATCCACTTCCCCTATAGAGGAAAGAATTTGCGCATACCTTGTTAGAATTGAGCTATTTGCAGGGAAATGCTCTAAGGCTTTTTCTGCCGCCCATTTTGCTTTTTTCATTTGATTTGTTGCAATCAAATGATCCAATATAAATTCAATATGTTCAGAATCAATAAAGTGATATTGATTTGATGCATACATCTTTTCAAAAAGCTGTAATTGCTCTTTGTAGTCAGGTGTTAACCAATCTTCTTCGCCTTCGTCTTCAAACATGACACTAATTTAAGGTTTTTACTAATAAGATTCTAACAATAACTTCAATAGTTATCAAAGAACCTATCTAAGATTGTATTTCTAAAACTTCTACATCGAAGATTAAAACTGAATTCGCTGGAATTCCTCCTTGATTTTTATCTCCATATCCCAATTGTGATGGAATTAATAAGATACCGCTTCCTCCTTCTCTAAACTTCTGTATTCCTTCTGTCCATCCTTTGATAACCTGTTGTAGATTAAAAGTAATTCCTTCTTCCGAACTTTCATCAAATGTCTTTCCATCTACAAAGTATCCTTTATATCTAACAGTTACGTTGTCATTTTTAACAGGATATTCACCAAAACCTTCTGAAGTAACTACATAATGTAGTCCAGAGTCAGTCTTTACAGCATCTAAACCTTTTTCAGTAATATATTTTTTTATTGTAGTGATATCTTTTTCTAATTGTTCTTCTGAACTTAAACTCTTTTGACATCCAAAGTTTAAGATTGCCAAACCGATAATTAAGAAACCAATTATTTTTTTCATCTTCTATTTTTATTTGTTCCAAAGATACAAATTTACATAAAAAAAGCCTGCTAAACGAGTTTAACAGGCTTAAAAAATCTTTATTAAGGCTTAGAAACTAATCTTCACTCCTAAAGTTACACCAATTTGACTAAAATTAGTCTTTGTAGCTAACTCTTCTTTTGGTTTATCCATACTGAAATTTGGATTATACGAACTGTTATTTGAACTAGAATTCAATTGATCAACATATTCAATATCCTTAACATAAGGTAGAAAATCCGCAATAAGTTCAGTATCATTAATTGTGTACGAATCAACGGTACGATTTTTTGGTTTAATCGATAAAGATGTATAAGCAACTTCTAGGTTTAATCCTATCATCTCTGTTATCTGATATCCCATTCCAATAGCACCTCTGAATCCTACGGTGAAAGAACCGTTTGTTGTTGTAGATGTCCTCTCTAATAAAACTCCATTAATTGGGTCAACTTTTGATTCTTCACGAACGCCAATTGTACTTCCCAATACTGGAACCAACAAACTTGATTTAGAATATGCATAAAACTTATCACCACCTGTCCTTAGAAACAAAGTAGGTAAAATACGCAACTGATTAGAGTTTGCTGTTGTTCTATCGTATCTAGTGTCCAAGGAAGTTGTCAATTCATTAATAACTTTCTTCTCACCAACAAAGTAGTTGACACCTAGTTCTATTCCGATATATTCGTTAATCATATATCCAGGAGCTACAGCAATTGTCAATCCGCCCCCCAATGTTCCGTAAATCGCTTCTTCTGTATCGCCATCTTCAATGAAGTCATCGTAGGTTTTCATTCCTAAATTAGACTCTCCTAGTCCCCATCCGTATCCGATGTTAACATCCGTGTAAAAGCCTTGTGCTTTCACATCATTTAAAAAGAATATAGCAGCTGCTATCGCTCCCGTGTAAAAAATCTTTTTCATAAGTTTCATTTTATAATTATTTCAATAAAAATAGTATTATTTCTTGAATAATATTTATCACCCATGAAATAAAATATTTATTATACTGTTATCCTAAACCTTCTGGAATGAAAAAAAGGCTACCGTTATGGTAGCCTTTTTAAAAAATCAAATTTTATTTAAACTAGAATCTCCATCCAATACGGAAAGTCGCGTATGTAGACATAAAAGCTTCTTTTTTACCTGCAGTAAACGTATTGTTTATAACAGTAGTTCCTCCACCCATGTCAATTGTTTGTGTTCCTGTTCCATCTTTTGTGTTTTTCGCTATAAACCCAGCTCCTAACTCTAGACCAACATAAACATTTTCAACAAAGAAGAAGTCCATTCCTAAACCTAAATCAGCTCCAAAAAGTGAATGACCTTCTTTTTCTTCAATTTGAACAGCAGGGTTGTAACCAATTCCATCAAAATCTGTACCTACAGTTTTCCTAGTACCACCACCGAAGTTAATACCTAAAGCTGCATAAGGATCTAGTTTTCTTGTTCCAAGAAAGTGATATTCAGCTCCTATTTGCGCAACTAATGCTGCACCACTAATTTTCAATGTTCCTACTTCTCCAGTTCCATCAACATTTTGATAGAAATTTCTAGAAAAACTCATAGGGCTTCCTGTACCATCTCCTAAACCTAATTGAACTCTAGCTGCCCAGTTTTCATTAAAGAAGTAACGAGCACGTAATGCTGGTTCGTTCCAATTAATTCCAGCCTGACCTGCTGAGATGTTTGTTTCAATAGACCAAGGATTGTCTGGAGTTGGCTTTTCAACTTCAGCAAATGTTTGTGCATTTACTGTACCTCCAACAAACAGTAACATAGCTGCTACGCAACCTAAAACTACATTTTTTTTCATAAATCAATTATTTAGTTTATAATTATGATGACTAAAACTACTTCTAAATCTAATTATTGTAAAAAGTTTAAATTTTAACAAATTAGACCGTTCAATAGCTCATTACCACCTTTCAGTAAATAAATGTAATAGAATGATTCATTAATTCCTAATAAAAAGTGAATTATTAACATTTTTTTAGGAATTTTTCTACAAGCTTAATCTTAAGCCATCATAGGCAGGCTCTACGTTTTGGGGCAGCATCTCCATTATATTCTGGTGTTTACCAAAAAGATGAGAAATGTGTGTTAAATAGGTCATTTTAGGCTGAATATACTTAATTACCTCTAATGCACCTGCTAGATTTAAGTGGGAAATATGCGGTTCTATTCTTAGACAATCTAGAATTAATACGTCTAAACCTTTCAGCTTTTCTAGTTCTCCATCAGGAAAACGATTGACATCGGTCATATATGCGAAGTTTGCAACTCTAAATCCAAATACTTGCATCTTATAGTGATACCCAAGAATTGGTGTTACCATCGGACCATCTATTAATTGAAAAGGTCTATTTCTTATAATATTTAAATTTAGCTTGGGAACTCCTGGATATGGATCTTCTAAAAAAGCGTAATAAAACTCTCTTTTTAAAGCCTTTTCAACATCTTTTGAACAGTATATTTCCATATCCCTTTTTTCGGCATAATTGAATGCTCGGATATCGTCCATTCCTGCAATGTGATCTTTATGTTCGTGGGTATAAATGACACCGCGTAAACTTTGAATGTTTTCCCGCAGCATCTGATAACGAAAATCGGGTCCGGTATCAATTACAAAACTTTCGTCATTCCAAGTAAAAAGTATTGAGCTCCGTAAACGTTTGTCTTTACTATCATCAGAATGACAAACTGCACATTTGCATGCTACCATAGGAACGCCTTGTGATGTTCCTGTACCTAATACCCTAACTTCTAACTTATTCTTCATCACTACTGTTTACTATTGCTCTATTCGACTATAATCACTTGTTTAGTGTCGTAACCAAATGCGGTAAAATGTCCTAAAACTTCGATTTTATCTCCTGTATCGTTTTTCCATAACTGCTTAGGATTTGTTGGTGCTGCCGACATTTCAGTTCCTTGAAGTGCTGCGAAAAGATCACTATAATATCGATAGGTCTGCTTGCTGTAAGATGCGAAGTCGACTTTAATCGTGTCTCCGATCTCAAAGGTCTTCCAATATATAGGAACTGATCTCGAGAGTCCATTAGAGAAACCATCTGTTAACATCATTTGTTCACCAACCTCTGTCATCTCCTCCCCATTAATTGTTTGGAATACACGGTAGAAATTTTCATCAAATGGGTCGGTAAAATGGAAAGTCACCATATACCCTTCTTCTAAGAATAAGTTTTTTTCTTGAAACTCATAACTCATCGAGTCCATCGGGATAATTGGAACTAGCAAATCTGAGGACGAATAAGTTATCCCATCAATTCTCACCTCCATTTTATAAGTACTATTGTGAATAGGCGAATAATTGTCTAGAAAATAAGTTCCGTTTCCTATCTCACTCAATAAGGTTTCGACTCCATTTGTGTCGATTATTTTAACCATTGCTCCTGAAATATAAGGAACAGTGTCTTTTGTAAAGACATTGGCTGTTTGTGAGATATGCACCAAAACCTCTTCCTTAACGGCGTCGTACTTAGCTTCAATAACAAGTTTTGGCTCTGTATCAGACACCTTTATGTTAATTACTTTTTGACAAGAAGTAATGGCTAATAAAGCAAGCGCTGGTAATATGAATAATATTTTTCTCATCTTATTTAATATTGAAGTTATAGGTAATAGAAGGAATAATCTTAAACAATGCTGTTTGCACCGCTTCTATATTCCCCGATTCATTTCCATCGTATTGGTCTGTAAAAGTAACTGAAAAAGCATTTTCTCTATTGTAAACGTTATAGATAGAGAAGCTTAAATTGTGTTTAAAGTGCTTTCTCTCTTTTAAATACCATGTCAATCCTAAATCTAAACGGTGGTAATTTGGCAATCGATTTTCATTTCGTTTTCCAAAGTAGGGAACTTTCTGTCCGTTTTCCATTTCATAAATTGCACTTGGGAAGGAAACCGCATCACCTGTATAGAATACAAAACTAGTACTCATTACAATTTTCGGATTCAGTTGGTAAGAAAGCACAAAGTTAATATCGTGAATTCTATCTTGTCGTGCTGAAAACTCAACTCCATCATCAATATCATCAAAAGTTCGCAAAGCACGCGATAAAGTATAGTTTACCCAACCTGTGAATTTACCCATGGTCTTTTTTACTTGAAACTCCACTCCGAAAGCTCTTCCTTTGCCGTAAACAAGCTCACCCTCAATGTGTTCGTTTAGAATTAAGTTTGCATTTGGACGGTAATCAATCTGATTTTGCAACCATTTGTAATACGTTTCTACAGAAACCTGCCATTCATCTTTTAAGAAATTCTTGTAGTATCCTAGCGCAATTTGATCACCGATTTGTGGCTTCACATTGTTAGTTGTTGGCACCCAAACATCCATTGGTGTACTTGCTGTAGCATTTGATAACTGGTGAATGTATTGGAAGATACGGTTGTAACCTGCTTTGATAGAATTATTTTCGTTGATGATAAAGCTAGCAGAAAAACGAGGTTCTATTCCTTGGTAATACTTCGCTGATTCCCAAGAAGCATAGAAGTCTTCTGTAAGAATGTTTCCTGCTTCATCAAATGTATAGGCCATCCCCTCTCCCATAAAGTTAAAACCTGAGTAACGAAGTCCGTAAATCAAAGCCAAACGATTTCCGATTTTCTGTTCGTTCTGAACATAAGCACCAATTTCTAAAGCATGTTTATTCTCGAGGTTTTTCAACTGAAACGCAACATCTTCTCCAGCTTCCATAAGTCCGGGTTTGAATGTATGGTGGATGAAGTTAACACCAAATTTTAAGGTATTGTTGTTATCCAAATAGTAGTTATAATCCTGCTTAACATTAAAGTCTCTAATTGCCGACTTCATTCCAAAACTACTTTTTCCTTGTCCTATCGTGAACTTATAATCGAAGTCACTATAGATTAAGGACGTATTCACAAAGAGTTTATCATTAAATAAGTGATTCCATCTTAAGGTTCCCGTCATATTCCCCCAGTCAAATCCAAAGTCTTTATTGAAAGAAAACTTATCTCTACCGAAGTAACCCGATAGATAAATTCTATCTTTTTCACCAATCTTGTAATTTGCTTTTAAGTTTAAGTCATAGAAGAATAGTTTCGAATTTTTCACTTCATCATCTTTGGCTAAGAAAAGGAAAATATCCGCATAACTCCTTCTTCCAGAAACCATGAAAGAACCTTTATCTTTTACAATTGGACCTTCGACCGTTAGTCGTGAAGAAATTAAACCAATTCCCCCAGAAGCTTCGAATTTCTTGTTATTTCCGTCTCTCATACGAACATCAAGGACAGATGAAACTCTACCTCCATATTCTGCAGGAATACCAGACTTGTGTAAGGAAATATCTTTAATCGCATCAGAATTAAAAACGGAAAAGAAGCCCATTAAATGCGCAGCGTTGTAAACTGTTGATTCGTCCAATAAAACCAAGTTTTGATCGGCACCACCACCTCTAACGTAAAAACCTGTACTTCCTTCACCTCCACTTTTAATTCCAGGTGTTAACTGTAATGTTTTCAGTACGTCTTGTTCCCCAAAAAGAACAGGAATAGTTGAAATAGACTTAGGGTCGAGACGGGTTACTTCCATTTGTGCTGAAGTAATGTTATCATTCTTCCTTTTGGAAGTTACTTGAACTTCTTCTAGTTCCTGAACGTCCTTCGCTTGATACAATTCCAACTTAATGACTGTATCCTTAGTCAAGTCCAACTCCAAAACACGTTCTTCATAGCCCATCGCACGATAAAGCACCCTATGTTTACCAATCGGCAGCGATAGTGAATAGAATCCATAGACATTGGTACTTGCCCCAACATTCTCTAAATCAGTTGCAATAATAGAGGCGCCTACAATATCTTCTCCATTTCTACCATCGGTAATTTGGCCACTTAAGGTGACTTTTTGGGAGAGAACTCCGTTAAATGCACCAAAAACCAGCACTAAGAGTAATAAAATACTTTTTTTCATCAATACCTTTAATATCAATATGTTCTTTTAAATATAAGTTAAGTTTCACGTTAACCCTACAAAAATAATCAAAAAATAATGGATATATACAAAACTTAATAAGTTTGATTTTATTATGAAAATTAATTTATCAATTCATAAAAGAAAATGAGTTTGCAGTTGGATTCTCTCTATTTTAAATAATTATTGGATTATTTTTCAAGGACGAGCACTTTTTTTTAGTAATTTCGAAACTATTAATTTCAAACTTTAAATGAACAATAATTTAGCAGTTGTAAACAAGAATATTGACCTCCTTAAGCGTTTATCTATCACGCTTTTAATGCTAACTATTACACGTATCATTTTCTTATTGGCCAATGCCAACTTTTTTAGTGGTGTTACACTTTATGACTTTCTTGCTGGAGTTTGGATGGACCTAATAACGATAGGAATTTACTTTATTCCCTTCTATGCTTTATCTGTTCTTCCCCTACCTTTCTATTTTTCGAAATGGTATCAATTACTGTTAAAAGTTGTTTTTCATATAACAAATACCACTGTAATTGCACTGAATTTGATTGATGTTGAATATTACAAATATACCCTAAAACGTAGTACAGCCGATATCTATTCTATGGTGACAGAAGGAAATAACATGAGTGAACTACTTCTAAGTTTCCTCAAAGACTTTTGGTGGATTCTACTTATATTTATACTTTTAATTACAGCGAGTAACTATCTATATAGCAAAACAATAGATTATTTAAAGAAAGAATATAAATGGTATCTTGAAGCACCCAATTTCATCCTTATCACATTACTTTTTCTAATTATTGGGCGTGGTGGATTTGGCTATCGACCAGCTGATATGTTAACAGCTGCAAAAATAACTTCTGCTAAAAAAGCTGCTTTAGTTGCCAATACACCTTTGTCTATTATCAAAACCTTTGGGAAGTCATCCATCGAATTAAAAGACTATTTTAAAGAAGGCAGCGAATACATTTTAAAGCCTATTTATACGCCTTCACCGGAATATAAAATTCGTGAGAATGTAAACGTAATGATTGTCATTCTTGAAAGTTTTGGAGATGAGTGGTTGGGTCAAAAAACCGGTGGCCCCTACACTCCTTTCTTAGACTCTTTACTAGATGAATCTTTGTATTTTGAAAACGGCTTTGCGAATGGTAAAAAATCCATTGAAGCTGTACCATCAATCTTTGCAGGTATCCCTAGTTTAATGGACAATCCATATATCTCTTCTTTATACGGAACAAACAATATTGAAGCATTGCCACAAATTTTAAGTCGTCAAGGCTATTCTTCCGGTTTTTTCCATGGAGCGACAAACGGTTCTATGAAATTCGATGTTTTTGCTGCGCATTTAGGATTCGAAAACTATTACGGTAGAACGGAGTTCAATGATGAAAGCAAGGCCGATGGCGCTTGGGGAATATTGGATGAATACTTTATGCCATGGACGGCTGAAATGATTACCACCGAACTAAAAGAACCGTTTTTAGCGGGTTTATTTACACTTTCTTCTCACCATCCTTACTTTGTGCCTGAAGAGTATCGAGAAACACTGCCTAAAGGTCCAGCACCAATAGCACAGTCGATAGCCTATTCAGATATGAGTTTAAAACTCTTCTTTGAAGAAGCAAAACAACAACCTTGGTATAAAAATACGATTTTTGTGATTACAGCCGATCACACTCCTTCTGGTTATTCGATTAGATACAACCAAACAAGTGGTGCTTTTCAAGTTCCTATCGCAATTTTTGACCCGATGAAGGAGGTAGCGCCTAAAAGAGAAAGTGAAATCTTTAATCACATCGATATCATGCCGACTTTATTAGACTTAACAGGTTATAACAAAGCGGTTTATTCCTTTGGAAGTTCATACTTCGACAAAAAAAACAAGGCATTTAATGTGAATTATTTAGACAATACATTTATTTACTTCGAAGACGATTATGTAATCAATGTGATTGATGACCAAACGGTTGGATTCTACAATTACCATATAGACACGCTTCTCCATTATGACTCGACAAAATTCTATAGGAATAAAAGCCAGGAAATGGGCAATAAATTAAAAGGTGTTATTCAGACTTATAATCGTGATTTAATCAATAATACAATGATTGTGAAATGAAAACGATAAGATTTATCATTAATCCTATTTCAGGAGTTGGAAAGAAAAATACAGTTCCCCCACTTATTGAAAAGTATTTGGACCATACAAAGTTTAAATACGAACTAATCTATACAGAATACCGCAAGCACGCCTTTGAGATCAGTAAACAAGCTTCAGAAGATGGAATTGATATAGTTTGCGTAGTTGGAGGTGACGGTTCGGTAAACGAGGCAGGAACAGCCTTAATAGGTAGTAAAACTATATTCTCTATTCTTCCAACAGGTTCAGGAAATGGTGTTGCCAGACATATGGGAATTCCTTTGAATTTAAAAAAGGCGATTCAGCGCATCAACAGAGAGAAAGTTGTGATAATGGACACGGTTGATATCAATAATCATCCAGCCATTGGTGTATCTGGTTTTGGTTTCGACGCTATTGTTGCCAAAAGATTTGATGAATATCACAAAAGAGGTTTAGCTAGTTATGCCAAACTTGTTCTAAAAGAATGGCGTGGTTACAAAGGAATCGACGTCGTTTACAACGGTGAAATGCATAAAAACTTATTGTTTTGTTGTATTGCAAATACCAATCAATTCGGAAATAACTTTGTGATATCTCCTACTTCAGATGTAACTGATGGGAAAATTGAAATTGTTATGGTAAAATTGCCAAAGACATTCGCCTTAATGGGACTATTGCTTTCTTCCTTATTAAAGAAGGTTGGTAATTCTGAATATGTAATGACTTACAAAACAGATAAGGCGAATTTAATCGTTCACGACACACATGGACATATCGATGGTGATCCTATCACTTGTACTTACAATCAATTAACAGTAAACTGTGTGCCTAAATCTTTGAAAATTATCGTATAATGTTTGACATAACAGCATCTTGGAATAGAATATTACAAGCAGAATTTGAAAAGGAATATTATCAGAATTTACTTGCCTTTCTAGAAGAGGAATACAGTGAACATGAAGTTTTTCCTCCTAAAAATCAAGTATATAATGCCTTTAACATAACAACATTTGAGAATGTAAAGGTGGTTGTTATCGGTCAAGACCCCTATCACGATGTAAGCCAGGCACATGGACTTTGTTTTTCTGTAAACGAAGGCATTAAATTACCCCCCTCTTTGGTGAATATATTTAAGGAACAAAAAGAGGATTTAGGACTTGAAATTCCTTTTAGTGGAAAACTTACAAGTTGGGCCGAACAAGGTGTATTATTACTTAATGCAACACTTACCGTTCGAGCACATCAAGCAGGCTCACATCAGAAAAAAGGTTGGGAAACTTTCACAGATGAAGTTATCAAAATCATTTCAAAAGAAAAGAAAGATGTAATTTTTCTACTTTGGGGCGGATTTGCAAAGAAAAAAGCGAGTTTAATAGATGCCGAAAAGCACCATATATTGACAAGTGGTCATCCCTCTCCTTTAAGTGCAAATCGCGGACATTGGTTTGGAAACAAGCATTTCAGCAAGGTCAATGAAATATTGAAAAGTATAGGTAAAAAAGAAATTGACTGGGAATTGAAGTCCGAATGGAATCAATAAATAGATGTCTCAAAAGTGGCGAACTATGACCTTGTTTAAAATTCAAACTCAATCACCTACACTAACAGGCTCTTTCGCTCTCATTTCTAAAGTCTTGTAGCTATCTAATCTTTTGAAACATCTAGTACTTTATTATAAAACTTTGTAGTTTTTACAACATTCAGCAAGTTAACTATCCTTTGATAGTCGCCATTGCAACTTTCATTTTCTCTTTCAGGTCATTACTAACCTCTGTTAAAGGCAAGCGTACCGTATCATTACAAATTCCGATATTCTCTAAACAAGCCTTAATTCCAGAAGGGTTTCCTTCAGCAAAGAAAAGATTGGTAATGTCTAACATTTTATAATGCAATTCATTGGCTGTTTTTAAGTCGCCTTTTAAAGCCGCATTCATCATAGACGAGAACTCTTTTGGCAATGCGTTTGCAACTACAGAAATAACACCGTGACCACCGATTAAAGCACAAGGCATCGCCAAAGCATCTTCTCCTGATAAAACTAGAAAATCTTTCGGAGCATTCTTGATGATTTGCATCACTTGTTCCATATTTCCTGAAGCTTCTTTCATTCCAATGATGTTGTCAACTTTTGCTAACTCCAAAGTAGTTTCCGCTGTCATATTACTTGAAGTTCGTCCAGGAACATTGTAAAGTATAATTGGCTTCTTAGCTGCTTTTGCTAATGCTTTATAATGCGCAACGATTCCACGTTGACTTGGTTTATTATAATGTGGTGAAGCGCTTAAATAAGCATTTACACCTGCATTTGAATTGGCAGTTTCAATATCTCTAACCAAAGCAGCAGTATCATTTCCGCCCAATCCTAATACGATAGGTAAACGACCTTTATTTTGATCAATAACGATTGCTAAAGTTTGCGCTTTCTCTGCATCTGTCAAAGTAGCTGCTTCACCTGTTGAACCTTGAACAACAAGGAAATTAGTTCCATTCTCAATTTGAAAGTCAACCAACTTTCTTAAGCCTTGTTCGTCAAGACTTCCGTCTCTGTTAAACGGTGTTACCAAAGCCACACCTGTACCTGAAAATTTCATTATAATTGAATTTTAGTTAAATAATAATCTAATTGTTTAAAGAATTTACCCTCTTTTAGTTCAGTATCTTGAATTGAAATATCGAAATCAGGTAAATCTTCATTCGCCATTCCAATTGTCAGCAAATTTGAATTTTTCAATATGCGTTTTAAAGCAGGAAACTCCTTCTCTACTGCAATTAGTAAAGCTTTGTTGGGTGTTTTTTCTAAGCATTTTCTAACTTTATCATTCTTCAGTTTTCTGAACAAGTTAAAGTCTTTCTTCGTTAGATAATAAACATCTTTAATTTCTGGTAAATCTACGTTTTTCTCTACCTTTTTAACCCAAAGTATATAAGAAAATGAAGCTATGTCGGAAATGTTTTTTTCGATCAAACTTTTCAAATGTTGAAAGTCGTGCTCTCCTTCCCATTTTGCTACAATCACCAATTCCTTTTTCATCTATTTACCAATTAACTTTAAGAATTGTTCTTCATTTAAAATTTCAACTCCTAAATTAGTCGCTTTCTCCAATTTTGCGGGTCCCATATTGTCTCCTGCTACTACATAAGAAGTTTTAGCAGAAATACTTCCGACGTTTTTACCACCATTCGCTTCAATTAAAGCTTTCAATTCATTTCTTGATACCGTATGAAAAACACCAGAAACAACTATCGACTTTCCTTCTAAGGCATTGCTGTCGAGTTCTTTTTCTTCTATTTCAAATTGTAAACCAGCTACTTTTAAATCTTGGATTATTTTTAAATTCTCTTCTTGTTTAAAATGTTGCAGAATAGAAAGTGCGATCTTCTCTCCGACTTCATCGATTTGAATTAGTGCCTCGTAATCAGCAGCAATGATAGCGTCGATATTTTTCAATGCTTTGGCAACTTTCTTTGCAACTGTTTCTCCAACATGTCTAATTCCCAAGGCAAAAAGAACACGTTCAAAAGGAACTTCCTTAGACTTTTCTAGTCCTTCAAGAATATTGTTTGCTGACTTCTCTCCCATTCTTTCCATGGTGGAAATTTGCTCAAATTTCAAGGAATATAAATCAGCACTGTTGTGGATATATCCCACTTTGAATAATTGTTCCACCGTTTCCGCTCCGATACCATCAATATTCATCGCTTTACGAGAAATAAAGTGGATAATTCTACCCGTAATCTGTGGCGGACAACCCAAGTCGTTTAGACAATAATGTTGCGCTTCACCTTCATATCTCGTCAAAGGAGATTCGCATTCTGGACATTTATCGATAAATTCTATTTTAGTTGCATCGGGAAGTCTTTTCTCCACATCTACACCAACAATTTTAGGAATAATTTCTCCACCTTTTTCTACGAAAACAGTATCTTTTTCATACAAATCTAAAATCGCCATTTGGTCGGCATTGTGCAAAGAAGCTCTTCTCACAACCGTTCCACCTAAAGCGACAGGAGATAGATTGGCAACAGGAGTAATCGCCCCCGTTCTACCAACTTGATATGTTACCGCTTCTAAAGTCGAACTTGCGGTCTCCGTTTTAAACTTATAGGCAATTGCCCAACGCGGAGATTTTGCAGTCATCCCAAGACTTTCTTGTTGCTCGTAACTGTCCACCTTAATCACCACACCATCTATCTCAAAAGGTAGTTCAGCACGGTGCTCATTCCAATAATGGATAAACTCCATGATACCTTCGATCGAATTCGTTTTCTTTAGATAATTATTTTTTGGTAAAGGGATTTTAAAGCCCCATTCCCCAGCTTTTATTACACTATCGTAATGACCATCCGTCAAATCTTCAACACCTTGAACAGAATACAGGAAACAATCCAAACCACGCTGTGCAACCACACTTGAGTCTTGAAGTTTCAAGGTGCCTGAAGCAGTGTTTCTAGGATTGGCGAACAATTCTAAACCTTCGCTTTCTCTTTTCTCATTTAAGCGATTAAAAGCTTCATGTGGAAAAATGATTTCACCACGAATTTCAAATCTTTGCGGGTAGTCGCCTTTTAATTTCAACGGAATCGTTCTAATCGTTTTCACATTCGCAGAAATATCTTCACCTTGCGAACCGTCACCACGCGTTACCGCCTGAACAAATTCACCGTTTTCGTAGCGAATACCAATTGCAACACCATCGTATTTCAATTCGCAAACATACTCTAGTTCACCAACTGCCAGTTTCTTAACTCTATTCTCCCATTCCACTATCTCCTCCTCAGAGTATGAGTTGGAAAGCGAAAGCATAGGATATTCATGAACAACGGTTTTAAACTTTTTAGTAATATCTCCACCAACCCTTTTAGTAGGACTATTAACTGCTGCAAGTTCCGGAAACTTTCCTTCTAACTCTTGCAATTGCTTTAACAATTGGTCAAACTCAAAATCCGAAACGATTGAAACATTTTCTATATAATAGGCATGGTTCAATCGGTTTAATTCCTTTGTTAACGCTTCAATTTTTACTTTAGCTTCCTCTTTTGTCATCGTTCACTTAAATATCTGTAAAATTACATTTTTATATTGAAAATATCTTTAAAGTTTCAACTGTAATTTATAAACTATATAATCTATTTTTTACTTATCAATATTCTTTCTCTCATCCATGTTTTCCAATAAAACATCGATTTTATCTTCTAATGATTTCACCTTTCTTACCAACTCATCATTGTTATCACTTACCATTGCATCGACAAAGATTGAGTTGACTATGGACATTCCAAATAATCCACCTGTTAACAGCAAAACAACAAACAAAGCCTTTGTTAATCCACCATAAAGAGCGGTAGAATTTTCAGCAATTTCATTCGGAATTTCGTACCAACCTTCAATTGTAAATACTTGGAAAATTGTATAGAAAGAAACTAAAGGGTTTCCAAAGTGTTGTGGGACAATATCTTGATAAACAAAAGTGCAAAATATCGACACAATAAAAAGGTAAACAAATAGTCCTGCGAAAACAATAACCGAAGTTTTAAGCGCATTTTGAACGCCATTTACCACTTCCACTACATTCGGGAAAAACTTCAGGAAGCGAATGAATTTGAAAATACGCGTTACACGAAGAATCAGAATAAAGTCAAATGACATTCCTGCATCTCCATAAACTTGCGACATCATTAAAGAAGGCACAGAAAGCCCAATTAAAATAGTATCAAAAATATTCCAGTAATCCGCCATAAAGACTTTCTTGCCGAGGTGTCTAAATTTGGTGATTATCTCAAAAATAAAAATTGTAGTAATCGTATTGTCGAGAAAACTCAAGTAAAAGCCATACTCCTTCAGACTGTCAAATCCTTCTAAAAAGATGAAGAAAGCATTCAGTACAATAAGTAAGAGAATGAATTTATCATTTAATAAAAGACCCTTTATTTTTTTCATTTATAAAACACTTTTTATTGATTACTAAGTATTTTTATCATTCGATATTTATCTTGTAAATCTTTCTTTAATCGTATATTTTTAAAACCAATTTCTTTAAGCATTGCTTCCATTTCTAGAGCGAAATCTTCGTGAATTTCATAATACAAGGCACCGCCCTCATTTAAGTTTTCTTTCGCATATAAGGCAATTTCTCTATAAAAAATCAAGGGATCTTCATTGCTTACAAACAAAGCAGAATGTGGTTCATGGTCCAGCACATTGTCCAACATAAATGATTTGTCATCTTCAGGAATATAGGGTGGATTAGAGACGATTAGGTCCCATTTTTGTGGTAACTCTGCTATTAAGTTTAGTGCATCAGCTTGCTTAAACTCTACATTTAACTTCAAGTTTTCAGCATTCTCCCTTGCAAGTTCAATCGCCTCCGGCATTATATCAACTCCTACTACGCGACATTGCGGTAAATTATGTTGTAAAGCCAAAGCAATACAACCACTTCCCGTTCCTACATCTAAAATAGTTGCGGTTTTCCCTTTCCATTCCGACAATACCCAATCGATCAATTCCTCCGTTTCTGGTCGCGGAATCAAAGCACGTTTATCTGTCAATATATCAAGACCATAGAAGTAAGTTTTCCCAAGAATATATTGCAGAGGAACACCCGTATTTAATCTTTTAATGTCCTGATTGATTTTCTCAAGAACATCAGTAGGAATAAGCTCTTCCCTTCTCAAAATATAATCGGAAGAACTCAACTCAAGATATTCAGAAAGCATCAAACGAGCAACTTGCTTCTTTTCATTTTCAGAAAACAAGTCATCTGCTAATCTTTCAAAATCTTTTGCTGCCTCTCTAATGCTTTTCATGTAATCCTTTTTATAGAAAATCCTCTTTTCTATCTATCTACAGCAAATATAATAATATCTAAGTTTCAAGATGAATAGTAAGGAGAATTCGATCTATTTTCATTCATGAAGTAAAGTTGTGAGCAATGGCTTTCCCAGTCATAAAAGGTAATAAAATTGTTATCAATTGCTAAATTCTCTCATTTCACTCTATATTATGCTTTGATTTAACTTTAAAAGTTTCCCCTTCTCTTAAAAAATGAGTAAAATTGTAACTTTGTAAAACAAGATTAATAACAGTATAAAACATAGAACAATCACAATGAACGTATTAAAACATCAATTCGAAACAAGTTACCAAACACCGCCTTTTTCTAAAATCAAGAACGAAGACTTTCTTCCTGCAATTAAAGAAGGAATAGCCCAAGCAAAAGCAGAAATTCAAGCAATTATTGATAATACAGAAGAGCCAACATTTGAGAATACGATTGAAGCCTTGGCTTTCTCAGGATTACATTTAGACCGCGTTACTTCCATCTTTTTCAACCTACATTCTGCAGAAACCAATGAAGAAATAGAGAATATTGCACAAGAAGCAGCGCCGATACTTTCGGAGTTTTCTAACGACATCACTTTAAACTTTGATTTATTTGAAAAAGTAAAGGCTGTTTACGACAAAAAAGCAAGTTACACCCTAACGCCAGAGCAGGAAATGCTGTTAGACAACAACTATAAAAGTTTTGTTAGAAATGGTGCTTTGTTAAACGATGAGGATAAGTTGAAACTACGAGAAATTTCAACAGAATTATCAAAATTAACATTGACTTTCAGTAAAAATGTATTGGCTGACCAAAACGCCTATCAATTACACCTTACCAAGGAGTCGGATGTAGCTGGAATTCCTGATGCGGCTTTAGAAGCAGCAGCTGATTTAGCGAAAACAGAAGGAAAAGAAGGTTGGATTTTCACACTTGACTATCCTAGTTACATTCCCTTTATGAAATTCGCGAAAAACAGAGAATTAAGAAAGGAACTAGCTATTGCCAACGGTAAGAAAGGTTTCCAAGACAATGAAAACAACAACGAAAAAACGACCATTAGAATCGCTCAATTAAGATTCCAAAAAGCACAATTATTAGGCTATCAATCTCATGCTCATTTTGTTTTAGAAGAAAGAATGGCGGAATCTCCTGCTAAGGTTAAATCGTTTTTAGATGACTTATTGATAAAAGCAAAACCAGCAGCTGACAAAGAATTTTCGGAACTAGAAGAATTTGCAAAAGACTTAGATCAAATTGATCGTTTAGAAAAATGGGACAGTGCATTTTATGAGAATTTATTAAAGCAAAAACGTTTTAATTTAGACGATGAGAAGTTAAAGCCTTACTTTAAGTTAGAAAATGTACTAGCTGGCGCTTATGAAGTTGCGAATAGATTATTCGGTTTAACTTTCAACAAATTAAATAACATAGACAAGTACCATGAAGAAGTTGATGTGTACGAAGTAAAAGATGAAAACGGAGAATTTATCGCTGTTTTCTACACAGATTTCTTTCCAAGAAAAGGAAAAAGAAATGGTGCTTGGATGACAAGTTACAAGAATCAATATAGAAAAGACGGTATAAATGAAAGACCGCAAATTTCAATCGTTTGTAATTTCTCAAGACCAACGGCATCACAACCATCCTTATTAACATTCAACGAAGTTACTACCCTATTCCATGAATTCGGTCATGCATTACACGGTATGTTGGCCGATACTGTTTATCCAGGTTTATCTGGAACCAATGTTTACTGGGATTTTGTAGAATTACCATCCCAAGTAATGGAAAACTGGTGTTATGAAAAGGAAACATTAGAACTGTTTGCCAAACATTATAAAACTGGAGAAATCATTCCTATCGAGATGGTTGAAAAAATCAAGGAAAGCGCTAATTTCCACGAAGGAATGGCAACTGTTCGCCAGTTATCATTTGGCTTGTTGGACATGGGATGGCACGGAGGAGACCCAAGCGACATCACTGACTTAAAAGCTTTTGAACTTGCACAATTTGCGCCAACGCAGCAATTTCCAGACGTTAAAGAAAACGCAATGAGCACAGCTTTCTCACATATTTTCAGTGGTGGTTACTCTTCAGGATACTACTCCTATAAATGGGCGGAAGTTTTAGACGCTGATGCATTTGAATACTTCAAGGAAAATGGAATATTCAACCGAGAAATTGCAGATAAGTTCAAAGACAACATTCTTTCTAAAGGAGGAACAGAACATCCGATGAAACTTTACAAGAAATTTAGAGGAGAAGAACCTAAAGTAGATGCTTTATTAAGAAGAGCTGGATTACTTTAGTCTTAAAGATATATAAAGATAATAACCACTTCGATAGTTCAATAAAAACACTTGTCGAAGTGGTATTTAACGCACTGAACATGGAGAAAGTTTGATTTGTTAAAAAGTCTTGATAAATTCTCTAGCGCTTCTACCATAAAATATGATAAAATAACCCTATTTTTGAAAAAAAATATTTAGGCCTTTTGTTATGGATATAAAAACTATGGAGCAATATGCTTCACAAACGCGAAGAGATATTGTAAGAATGGTTGCAGCTGTTAGCTCTGGTCACCCTGGAGGTTCTTTAGGTTGTGCTGATTTCTTCACAGTACTATACCACAAAATCATGAAACATGATCCGAACAATTTTACAATGGACGGAAAAGATGAAGACTTATTCTTCCTTTCAAATGGTCATATTTCCCCTGTTTGGTACAGTGTATTAGCTCGTGCTGGTTATTTTCCAGTTTCTGAGTTAGCTACATTTAGAAAATTAGGCGCTCGTTTACAAGGTCACCCAAGCATTGATAAGGGACTTCCTGGTATTCGTGCTGCTTCAGGCTCATTAGGACAAGGACTATCCATGGCAATTGGAGCTGCGGAGACTAAAAAATTAAATGGCGACGACAGATTTGTTTACGTTTTAATGGGTGACGGTGAGTTACAAGAAGGACAAATTTGGGAAGCTGCTATTTATGCTGCTGCAAAGAAAGTAGACAATATCATTGCTACTGTTGACTTTAACGGTCGTCAAATCGATGGAGATGTTGACGATGTAATGTCTTTAGGAAATTTAAAGAAAAAATGGCAAGCTTTTGGCTGGGAAGTGCTTGAAGTTGACGGTCATAACATAAGTGATTTGATTGATATTTACGAAAAAGCACAATTCTTAAGCGGAAATGGAACGCCGATTATGGTGTTGATGAGAACAGAAATGGGGCAAGGTGTAGATTACATGATGGGAACGCATAAATGGCACGGAAACGCTCCTACTTTAGATCAACTACACGACGCTTTAGGTCAACTAGAAGAAACATTAGGAGATTATTAATAACTCCTATAAGGCAATTAAAATGAAGAAATATTTTGTTATATTATTTATCTCTCTCGTATCATTCAACTTTTACGCACAAGAAGAGTTAACTCGTATTCTCTTTGTTTTAGATGCTTCCAACTCTATGAATGAAAAATGGAGTCAAAAAGAAACCCGATTTGCAACCGCAAAAAGAGTTCTTTCCAATGCCGTTGATAGTTTAAGAGGTGTACCTAATTTAGAAATAGCATTGCGTGTTTACGGACACCAATCTCCTGTAACAGCAACTTATCAAGATTGTGAAGACACAAAATTGGAAGTGCCATTTGGGAAAAATAATCATCAATTAATTCTTAACAAGGTAAAAACGATTCTAGCAAAAGGAACCACACCAATTGCACGTTCTCTAGAACAAGCTGCTGACGACTTCCCGGATAGAAAAGCGCGTAATATCATCATTTTGATTACAGATGGTATAGAAGCTTGTGATGATGAACCTTGTGTGATTGCTGATAAGTTAAGAGCCAAAGGAATTACTATTAGTCCTTTCGTTATTGGTTTGGGAATGGACATGTCCTATCTCTCCCATTTCGACTGCTATGGTAATTACAAATCTGCTGAAGATCCAATCGCTTTTGAGAAAGTTTTGAAAAACGTAGTTGATAAAGCATTGGTGAATACAACGGTTCAAATTAACATCAACGATATTCATAAAAAACCATCGGAAACAAACGTTACTATGTTCCTATATAAAGCAGGAACAAACGAAGTTGCTTATACCTATACGCATACAATTAACGACAAAGGTTTTCCTGATACGGTTATTTTGAATCCAGATTGGAAATATGATTTAGTGGTGAAGACTTTGCCTGAACAAGGCAAACAAAACATATCCATTCAGAAGAATACGCACAACACAATTGAAATTGATGCACCCCAAGGAAGGTTGAAGGTTAACTTCCGTCAGCCGACAAAATACGACTTTGTAGAAGCACGTATTATGGAAAAAGGAAAGTCAAAAACCTTGAATCATCAAAAGTTCAATGAAGAACAAAAATACATCGTTGGAGAATACGAAGTTGAGCTGCTTACTTTACCAAGAAGATATGAAACGGTAAAAGTGAACCAAAGCAGAACCACTACCCTTTCCATTGATGCACCTGGAATTGTAAACTTAAATGCTTACAAACCGGTAACAGGACAGATTTTTGAAATCAAGTCCAACAATCAATTTGAATGGGTTTGTGACTTAAACGAAAAAGTTAGTAAAAACGAGTTTGTTTTACTACCAGGAAAATATAAAGTCGTGTATAGGCAAGTGAATTTAAAGGAGACCAACTATACCAAGACACAAGATTTTAATATATATACGAACAAAACGATTACACTTAGTTTATAATGGAAAAGGAAATTAAAATATTAGGAGAAAAAGATACCCGCTCTGGATTCGGAGACGGTTTACTTGAAATCGGTAAAGAAAACCCAAACGTAGTTGGACTTTGTGCTGATTTAACGGGTTCTTTAAAAATGGATGCGTTTAAAGACGAATTTCCAGAAAGATTCTTCCAAGTAGGAATTTCTGAAGCGAATATGATAAGTATGGCTGCAGGAATGACTATCGGTGGGAAAATTCCATACACAGGTACATTTGCGAACTTCTCTACGGGACGTGTTTACGATCAAATTCGACAATCTGTAGCGTATTCACAAAAGAATGTAAAAATCTGTGCTTCTCACGCTGGATTAACGCTAGGAGAAGACGGTGCAACACATCAAATTCTAGAAGATATCGGAATGATGAGAATGTTGCCTGGTATGACTGTTATTGTTCCTTGTGACTATATGCAAACAAAGCAAGCTACAAAAGCAATTGCTGACTTAGACGGACCAGTTTACTTACGTTTTGGTCGTCCTAAAGTTCCTATTATCACACCAGAAGACCAAGAATTTGTAATTGGTAAAGCAGACGTAATTTTCGAAGGAAAAGACGTAACGATTATCGCTTGTGGACACTTAGTTTACAAAGCTATCGTAGCAGCTCAAGAATTAGCTCAAGAAGGAATTGATGCAGAGGTAATCAACATGCACACAATTAAACCTTTGGATGTTGAAGCTATTTTAAACTCAGTTAAGAAAACAGGTTGTGTTGTTACTGCAGAAGAACACATGCTAAACGGTGGTTTAGGTGAAGCAGTTTCTCAAGTATTAAGTCGTAACTTACCAACGCCTCAAGAATATGTTGGTGTGAATGACACGTTTGGAGAAAGTGGAACACCAGATGAACTAATGGCAAAGTACAATATTGATACACCAGACATTATCAAAGCTGCTAAAAAGGTAATTAACAGAAAATAAAATACTTTTTCTAATAGCGCCATGGAGAATTTAAGTCCAAAAGAACAGAAATTTAAAACTATCTTGGGACAAACTAGTCCTTTTCCATTGTTAATCGAAGCTGATTATGCTCGAGGTAGTTATATATATGATAAAAACGGAAAGGCCTATTTGGACTTTATAGCTGGCGTTGCTGTCAACAACGTAGGACATAATCATCCGACTGTTATTGAAGCGATTAAAAAGCAATTGGATAGACATATGCACGTAATGGTTTACGGCGAATTTATTCAAGATGCGGAAATGGAGATGGCAGAACGATTAACTGCTATTCTTCCTTCTAATTTGAATATGGTTTATCCTGTTAACTCAGGAACGGAAGCCAATGAAGCGGCTATTAAGTTATGTAAACGTGTAACGGGTCGTAGAGAAATTATCTCTTGTCACGGCGCTTACCACGGAAACACAAATGGGAGCTTAAGTCTTTCAGACAAGGAACACAAAAAGAAGCCTTTTTACCCGCTTTTACCGGAAGTCAACTTCATTCGCTTTAATTCAATTGAAGATTTAGAGAAAATTACTCGTGAAACAGCCGGTGTATTCATCGAAACCATACAAGGTGATGCTGGAGTTCGCCAAGCTACGAAAGAGTGGCTAACTGCCCTTCGTAAGCGTTGTGACGAAACTGGAGCGCAGTTGGTGTATGATGAAATTCAATGCGGTATGGGTCGTACCGGAAAAAACTTTGCTTTTGAACATTCTGGAGTTGTACCTGATATTCTAACTTTAGGAAAAGCACTCGGAGGTGGAATGCCAGTTGGAGCCTTGGTTAGTAGCAAAGAAAAAATGGAACTTTTTAGTTTTGATCCGATATTGGGACATATTTCAACATTTGCTGGACATCCAGTAATATGTGCTGCATCAGCAGCAACTTTGAAAGTGTTATCATCGATCGATTTTAAGGAAGTTGAGTGCATTGGAGAATTTATTGAAAATTCTCTATTGGAACAACCATTGGTTCAAGAAATTCGCAGAATCGGACTTATGTTTGCAATCGATATGCCGAATGCTGAAATCGTTAACAAAATCGTGACTACCTGTATGGATAGAGGTCTCCTCACCTACTGGTTTTTATCGCATCCTGAAAGTTTTAGACTAAGTCCACCGCTAACCATCTCTATGGAAGAAGCCGAAAAAGCCGTTAAAATTATGCTTGAAGTGATGGAAGAAATATCCGCTAGGAATTAAGACCGTTTTCGATAATTACGAGAAGTTATTTTAAAAAAAAGATTTCAAAAAAACATATTAAAAAGCAAAAAGCATGAACGAATTCATGCTTTTTTTTATTTTCAAGTAAAATCTAATCCTTAGGCTTTATGTTGCTCCCAGATTTGAACTAACTCTACCATCGTAGCCATTGCCTTCTGCATATCTTGTACACTTACATATTCATGGCGTGAATGGATGGCCATTTCACCTGTAAATAAGTTTGGACAAGGTAATCCCATAAAAGACAAACGAGAACCATCTGTACCACCACGTATAATTTCTGGTTTCGGAGTAATTCCAGCTTTCTTCATCGCTTCGATTGCGTAATCTGTAACGAAAGGAACTGTTCTAATTACCTCTTTCATATTTCTATATTGCTCAGTTACCTCAAATTCATATTTTGATTTCGGATAGTCAGCCATAATTTTCTTAACAATACCTTCTAACCTTTCTTCGTATTCCGCCAATTTACTTGTTTGGTGATCACGAATGATAAAAGTCAATACCGCTTTCTCTTGAATTCCTTCAAATGAACCTGGATGAACGAATCCTTCTCTACCAGAAGTTGTTTCTGGCGACCAGCTATCCAATGGTAATTCAGCCAAGATACGACCTCCAATTTTAAGTGCGTTTTCCAACTTACCTTTTGCATATCCTGGGTGCTCACTAACTCCATGAATAGTGATTTTTACTGCGTCAGCTGAGAAACTTTCATCCTCGATTGAACCTAAAGTTCCACCATCAAGTGTATAACCATAGTCTGCGTTTAATTTCTCCATGTCCAACTCCTCTACTCCTCTTCCTACCTCTTCGTCAGGTGTGAAAAGAATACGGATATCACCATGCTTGATTTCAGGGTTTTGCATCATGTATTGAACAAAGTCCATAATGATAGCAACACCCGCTTTATCATCGGCACCAAGAAGTGTTAAACCACTTGCTGTAATGATATCATCTCCGATTTTTTCTTTTAAATATTTGTGCTTTTCCGTTGTAATAACCTGTGAAGTATCATCTGGCAAAACAATTGGATCACCGTTATAATTTTTATGTAAAATAGGTTTTACGTTTTCTCCAGAAACATCTGGTGCCGTATCCATATGCGCACAGAAACAAATCGTTGGAACATTATTTGTTGTATTGCTTTTCAATGTCGCAAACACATATCCCCACTTATCCATTTCAGCATCTTCTAAACCTAAGTCTTTCAATTCTTGTACAAGAATTCTTCCTAAGTCTTTTTGTCTTTCTGTTGAAGGAAATGAAGTTGAATTTGGATCTGAAGTCGTGTAAACTTGTACGTAACGCATAAAACGTTCTGTAACGCTGTGATTGTAATCTTTTAATGACATATCTTATCTTATTTGTAGACGGTAAATTTAATGAAATTAGACGAATATATTAGGATGATTGTCACATCAATTCGCTAAAAAACAAAAAAAGGATGCCTCAAAACTGGAGAACTTATGCTTAAAATTCAAATTTCGAACAAGATCCATACTTTAGTATGCTTTTAACGTTCTTATTCTGAGTGCTTTGTTCCTAGATTTTGAGACATCCGATACTTTCATCACAAAGTGTAAACCTTTGTGATTATGCTATTTAAAATAGCTTATTATTTTTTTAACCAAATCTATACGTTAAACCAACCGCTAAACCGAAGTAATGTGGGTTTTTGGCTTTCTCTACTCCAAGATCAAATAGAATGTGATACTTTGCTGTAACATCTAGATATAAATTGTAGGTGATTTCGTAATCGATACCAACTTTTGGATAAAGACCGAAATAAGGTTCGCCATTAACTATGATATTTCCATATACTTCCTCAGCTCTTCTTTCCCAATAAAGACCAAAGTTCAATCCAATAAATGGTCTTAAAACTGCGTCTCTAAAGACATAATCGTATCCTAATGTGATAGGAGTTAAACTCATCTGAACTGAATCTTTTGGAAACCATGGCTCAACCACTACGTCAAATCTTGTGTTCTCTGATATCCAGTTAACACCAATCTGAAATCCTGGTTGTATTTTAGCTTTATTAGGTGTTTTGTTTGCTAATATCCCCATTGAATATCCTGCTTTAATCCCAAATTGTGAAAATGAAGTACTCCCAATTGTAGCAACTAATAATAATGTAAATAAAAACTTTCTCATAATATATGTTAATTTTAAAAGCGTAAAGATATAAAATTTAAAGGTATATCAAAATTGAAAGGTAATTAAAATGAAAAAAGATGCACGAATGCATCTTTTTAAAATATCAAAATAGTTGACTCGCTTCTACAGTCTAACTAAAATACGTAATTCACACCAAGGTTTAACCCAAATAATTGTGTAGTTCCTGAATTATTACCTTTTGCAAATATAACATGGTACTTTGTTGTGATGTCTAAAAGTAAATTATCAGTCAATGCAATGTTCACTCCTACCTTTGGAAATAATCCAAACTGCGTACCTGAAACAGAGAAATTCTGATTAGATCCAGCAAATTTAGTTTTACTTGAAATAGTGTAAGAACCAAGATTGAAACCAACGAATGGTCTCACCATACCACTTAAGAAACTATAATCAGCTCCAAATGTAACTGGCAAAAATGTTGACGTTACAGAATTTTTCGAACGGAACATTCCTTCCAGCAAAGCTTCCACTCTTAAATCATCAGTAATATTGTAAGTTACTCCAGCGTAAAAACCTCCATAAGCAGGATTTGTATTTTTAGTATTAGTAACAACTCCAAAGGCACCTCCTCCTTTGATTCCAAATTGTGAAAATGCTGTTAAACCAATAAACATCATTATCATAGTTAAAGTTAACTTTCTCATTTTTCTTTTTTTTGTTTTTTTTTTTAAATCGCTAATAACTTTAATGTTATTCGCTTTTCTTTAATCTTATAATCGCTTTATAAACTAATTAACAATTAGTTTTCTACTTACATCATTCTGCTGAAAAATGTAAACTCCTTTTGCTAATTGAATGTTTTCAGAGCTTCCAGTGTAAATTTCTTCACCTAAAACCGTGTAAACTGAATAAGGCTTGCCTTTATTTTCAACAAACACTCTTCCATCTATCGAAGGATTTGGATACACTTTAAATGAAGAAGTCGTTTCTTCATTTAAGCCCAACATTGAAATATCTACAATTTTAGTAACGGTACCTGTGTAGCATTCGTTAGCTGTAACCAACTGAACGTTATAACTTCCTCCTACTTGATAGATATAAACAGCTTCTTCTACTTGAGAAGAGTTCCCATCACCAAAATTCCAGCTTACAAAGTCACCTTCAGTAACAACAGGTGTTAAAGAAATGGTATTATCTGTCAACTCAAAAGTAAAATCATTTTCTGTCAAAGGTGTGAAATCTATTCTCACTGAATCCACTTCATAAACCACTCTATCTGCAACAAATTGTAAGTATGCAGCTTCCGCTTGATTCATCCCTGAAGGAATATAAGTGTTTTCTAAGGACGTACTAGAAAAGATGATATTATTAAAAATACATGCAGCTAAGTAAGAACCATGAATACTTGGGTGACTACCATCTACATCATATAAATTATTAAAATCTACGACCGCTGTTGGATCATTCTTAACATGTGCAAATCCGATTCCAACTGGAGATATCATGCTAGAAGTTTCTTCAGTGATATGTTCATAAGCATTGTACAAACGAATATTCATTTTCTCAAAAGTGTTGATACCTTCCCATTGCGGGTCTCCTGTTCGTCTTCCCCAAGTATTAAAAAACAGTGGAATAGAACAAGGATTGTTATCTCTAATTCTCTCTGTCAAGGCTTCTGCATAGGGATAAAAATCACTTTCCACCTGTGAAGCTGGAAAAGATGGTAACTGACTTTGTTCTTGCAAAACAACAAAATTCCAAGCCTCACTTGAAATATAATTTAAAGTCGTTGCGTCTTGTAAATGTTGACTTAATAATTTTCCACCCGGAGAATATGCTTGATAGTTAAGTGAATTTCCATCCGCTTGCGCTAGGTTGGACACTAACTTAGGAAGGTCGTTTGAGCCTGTATAACTATTCCCAATGAAAAGAACTTTCTTTTCTGTTTGCGAAATACTTATAGTACTAATAAACAGTGCTGCGATTACGAATATTTGTTTTTTCATAAACCTATCTTAATTCAGCTTTTAACTGTTTTTCAAGTTGTACACGAATGTTTTCCATTATTTTATCTACTTGCTCATCTTTTAGGGTTTGCTCGTCATCTTGGAATAGAAAACTAACAGCATATGACTTCTTATTCTCAGGAAGATTCTTTCCTTCGTACACATCAAATAAGCCCACTTCTTTTAAAAGTTTTTTATCGGTATTTCTAGCAACTTCTTCTATTTGACCGAAAGTCACATCCTTATCCAATAGTAACGAAAAGTCTCTTCTACTCGCGAAAGTCTTTGGAAGGGGTTTGAATTGAACTTTATTTCTATTCCCTAAACTAATAATCATATCCCAATCTAAATCAGCGATATAAACCCTTTGCTTTAAACCAATACTTTTATTCGTTTTCGAACTTGTCCATCCGATTTCACCAATTTTATTCTTTTGAATATACAATTGAACTCCATCCGTTAGAATAGATTTCTTTAAACTCTTTGTAGAAATCATTGCAGCTAAACCAAGACGTTCTAGAATCGCATTAACAATTCCTTTTAACGTATAGAAAGATGTCTCACCTTTTTGCGCATTCCATTGTTCTGCTTCAATTGCACCAGTTACGAAGATAGACAAACGCTTATTCTCGTTATAATCATCTCCAAACTTTTGGTAAATCTTACCAAACTCAAATAGTTTTAAGTCAGAATTCTGTCTATTTCTATTATGTACTACTGCAGCAAGTCCTTGGAAAATCATTGACTGGCGCATCACATCTAAATCTGTACTCAAAGGATTCAACATGCGAACAGAATTGCTGTTCGATAATGCTTCCCCACCATTCTCTTCTACATATTGACTAGAAGTTAAAGAGTTGGTCATCATTTCGAAATAACCTTTCCCAACCAATAAGTCAGCAATTGCATTCATTCGTTTCTCTTCGCTTCTTAAATTATCATTAGAGAAGCTAATATTCCATTTTGCTGGCATTTCAATCTTATTGAAGCCATAAATACGTAATATTTCCTCGATAACGTCTGCTTCACGCGTTACGTCAACTCTATATGTAGGTATTTTAAGCTTTAGATTGTCTCCATTGTTATGAATAATCTTAATATCTAAAGCATTTAAAATATCATTTACGATATCAACAGGAATTTCATTTCCAATTAACTTATTACATTTTGAATAACTGAATACCACTTCATTTGACTCAATATGTTTTGGTGAATACGGTATTGGTTCATGCGCTATCATTCCACCAGTTACTTCAGCAATTAAAGTTGCAGCACGCTTCATAGCAAATTCCACCATGTTAGGATCCACTCCTCTTTCATATCTAAAAGAAGCATCCGTATTTAGTCCATGACGTTTGGCTGTTTTTCTAACCGAAACAGGTGTAAAGTAAGCAGCTTCGATAAAGATATCTGTTGTATTCTCAGAGACTCCGGAATCTAAACCACCAAAAACACCTGCAATTGCAAGATTTTCATTACCGTTTGTAATCATCAAGTCATTTGCAAATAAAGTTCGCTTAACACCGTCCAAGGTTACGAATTCCTCTCCTTCCTTTGCTTTCTTTACAACGATTTTATCTCCGATTTTCGACAAATCAAAAGCATGAAGTGGCGTACCTAATTCGTGCATCACGAAATTGGTAATATCTACCACATTATTGATAGAGGATAATCCAATAGCTAATAATGCATTTTTTAACCAATCTGGAGAAGGTTGAACCTTGATTCCTGAAACAACGCATCCCATATATTGTGGACAATCGTCAGGCGAGTCAACATCTATTTTAACTTTTCTACCTTGCTCAATCACCTTGTAGGCGCTGATGTCAGGCATTCTTAAAAATGAATTTTCTAAATTATGAATTCTATTGTAAGCAACGATATCACGAGCAACACCAAGGTGACCTAAAGCATCACTTCTGTTTGGTGTCAATCCTATTTCAATTCTATAATCATCTTCTAGTTGGTAGTACTCAGCTGCTGGTTGACCGATTTTTGCATTTTCTGGAAGAACGATAATTCCGTCATGAGATTGACCCAATCCTAATTCGTCCTCTGCACAAATCATTCCTGCAGATTCTACTCCACGGATTTTAGATTTCTTAATTTTAAATGGTTCTTCCGGAGTTGGATATAAAGTGGCACCAACCGTTGCAACAATTACCTTTTGACCTTCAGCTACATTGGGTGCACCGCAAACTATCTGAAGATCTTCTTCTCCACCTACATTTACAGTAGTCACTTTTAATCTATCTGCATTTTCATGTTGAACACAGCTTGTTACTTGTCCGATAACAACGCCTTTCAATCCTCCTTTGACTCCTTCTATTTTCTCTAAGCCTTCAACTTCTAAACCTGTATCCGTTAATATCTCACTAAGACGTTCTGCTGTATGATCTGTTTTAACGTAGTTTTTAAGCCAATTATATGAAATCTTCATGCGTAATTTTTTACCGATTTATAAAGTCACAAAAATACTGAAAAATTCAATGAATACATAGAAAATAAGGGAGATTAATACTAACAAAATGATGTGTACATCAAAATCGTATTTGAAACTCACTTATTTCTTGGACATAATAGGCATACCGACCATTCTTGCGTAAACGGACATGTATTTTGCTCCCAAGAATATGATTTGTGAAGTATAGAAAATCCAAGTTAAAACGGCTAGTAATGTTCCAGCAATTCCACTATTTTTCGCAAAGAAGTAATTCGCTAAATAATAGTTGAGTACCAACTGTCCGAAATACAATAAGATGGCTGTAAAAATAGCACCAGTAGCGGCCAACTTCCACTTTACATATCCATCGTGTAAGTATTTGAAAACAAATGAAAAGGCAACAAAATTAATCGTGATAATAGAAACATGCTCCAAGAGAGAATAAAGAAATTCTTGTATTGGACTACCGTCAGACAGTACCCTAGTTCCTACAGCAATAATAATAGATTGGGCGAAATAGACAATGATGACAACTGTACCGAATAAGGCTAAAAAACCAAATGAAATCAATCTTTTTAATAAATTCTGCAAAAGTGCACTTTTCTCTTTATTTAGCTTCACGCCTAGGAAAGAATTCAAACTTTTACTCAAGGAATTAAACATTGCCGTGGAGGTGAAAATCAAAGCAATCAAACCAACCAACTGAATGATGGGTGTTCCTCCTGCTCCTATTTCCCATTTGTACATCAAGGTAGTAAAAGCAGAAACATCAGTAATTCCCATGTTTGCTTCTAGTAGGTCTCCAACGATTTCAATCACCCTGTCTTGTCCCACAAACTTTCCGAAAGCAGTAATAGCTAAATATAAGATAGGAACCAAGGCGAAAACGGCATAGTAGGCCAAGGCAGCACCATGCATAAAACTATCACCTTGGAAGAACTCTTTAAAACTTGTTTTTGTTAGTTCTAAAAACTCCGGCCATGATAATTTTCTTGGTTTTCTTTTTTTTCTTTGCCTAGACATATATTTTATGCGTATTCTTTAGTTTTTCGAGGGAATATAAAACAATCTCCTTCCCTCCTTTTATTTTAAAATAATTAGCGAAGTAAGGTCCTTTAAAATCTGCATTCAGGAAGGTCACTTCAATTTCATTCTGATAAATATCGGTTTGCGTTAGCGCATATTCGATAGGTCTAAACAACCTTTGCTTCTGTTGAATATAGACACTATTTAATTCACCGAAGAATCGACCCTCGTACAAACTTTTGGGTTTAAAATAAGCTTGTTCCGGTGTGTATTTCGATTGCATTTTGCCATTTTTCATCATTAAGATGCGTTTTGACCAAGCAAGAGCTTCCGTTCCGTTGTGTGTAACTAAAAGTACGGCCATTTGTCGGACTTCTACTAATTTTTTAAGATAATCTCCTATCTTCTTATGTAAATGAACATCAAAATGCACAAATGGTTCATCTAACAACATACATTTTGGTTCTTTTGCCAAAGCGCAAGCCATTGTTAACCTTTGTTTTTCACCTCCTGAAATATCTTTTGATTGTAGATGTGCTACTTCCTCGAGTTCAAACACACCAATAAGTTCCGCAACAAAACTATTTCTAGTTGCTAGGTCTAAATGATGCAATTGATTGTAAATATTTTCCTTTACTGTGAAATAATCGTCCAGTTCAAACAATTGGTCAACCAGTGCAATTTCAGGATGCCCCATTTTAAGCAAATGCTTCGGGTCGATCATTTCCTCACCTTCAATTAAAACCTTCCCTTCTTCTAAAGAAAGATAACCAGCAATACATTTTAGTAAAGTTGACTTTCCTGTTCCACTTGGACCAACAATACTAACTATTTCTCCAGGTCGAACATAAAAACTAACGTTAGAAAACACAGGTTTTCCAACCGTGTATGAAAACTGTACTTGTTCAACCTTTAAAACCATCTTTTTTATGCTTTTTTTCTAGCGATATATAGAATTTCTGTCTCTGCCAATCTAAAACGAGCGATTTCTTCTTTGGTAAATTCCTCTGAAGCGATAAACTCTTCGACTTCAAATCCGGCTTTTCTCAACCAATCTGGATAATCTCTTCCAAATAAACGAACGTGGTCTTTTTGCCAGTAATGTTTTTCTCTGTCTTCCGGAGAAGTAATGCTTGGATCTTCGTAAGTTTCTGCTCGTGTAAAGTCTTGTGGAACTTGCATAATTGCCCATCCACCAGGTTTCATCACGCGGTAAACCTCACGCATAGCTTTCAAGGCATCTTCTACGTGCTCCATTACATGATTACAAAAAACAACATCAAATTTATTATCTTCTAATGGAATATCATGAATATCAAAATGAATGTCAGCAATAGGAGAATTTAAGTCACCTGTTAAGTACTTTAAATTACTTTGCTCTTTAAATCTTCCATAAAAACACTGTTCAGGAGCGATGTGCAACAATTCAATTGGAGCTGTAAAGAAATCCGTTTCCTGTTGTAAGTACAACCACATCAAGCGGTGTCTTTCCAAGGTTAAGTCGTAAGGACAAAGCACATTTTCTCTATGCGCCACGTTGGATCCGTAGGATAAAAACTTTCTATAGGAACGTTCACAAACAGGACACGCTACATTATCCCCTCTATAAATTAAAGGTGCAATTCTTTTAAAAACATAGCTCAAGCGAATCAATAATGGTCTTGGCAGTGTATTTAATAAAAACTTATAAAATTTCTTCATCATAATATAGGAACCTTGGTTCAGTTTTCTCTTTTTAAGAAAAGAAACAAATATATATCAAAATCTATAGCTATCACTGAATCAAATGAATTATTTAAGGAAATTAGCCATAGTTAACAAAAATATATTGCACAAAAAAAGACTGCCCGAATTGGACAGTCTTTATTTTCACTATTATTTTATTCCTTATCTACCTCCAGTTGGCGTTCTAGTTCCACCTGTATTTGTTGGTGTTCTTCTATTTGTACTCGTGCCTTGGTTTGGTTTTGTATTTGAACCAGCTGTTCCAGTTGGTCTCGGATTACTATTCTGTGGCGTTCTACCAGTTGGATAGCTATTGTTTGGATGACGTGTTCCTGGATGTCTATAAACAGGAGTTCTAGGCGTTGATGGAACAATAATTACTGTTCTTCCTGTGTTAGTTCTTGTATTTCCAGCATTTGTTTTTTGATTACCTTGATTTGTTTTCACATCTTCGATAACAGGCTCTTTCGGACTCTTTCTCTTTGGAGAAGTATAATCATCCGTATCTGCTTCTGGCTCTAATCCAATATGTCCATAGTCATAAACAGCTGCAAATAAATCCTCATCAGCTACACCAGCTTCACGTGCTTTTTTAATTCCTTCTTCAATTTGCTCATCAGAAAGTTCCGCTAAAGTTAAGTGCTCACTTGGGTATCGAAAATCATCTGGAATATTTGTCATTTTCTCAGCAAACAATGAACTTTGGTCGTCTAACATAAAGTTATCTCCAAAGATGTGTGAAATATAATATCCTTGAGATTGTTTAGCGCTTCTCACAGCAGGATTTCTTCTATTTGCTCCAAAATTATCTTCGTAAGAAAAGTCTGTTGAAGAGAAGTCTCTATCATACGTACTTCTTTGATCTTCTACCATCAAGTCGTTTTTAGGATTTCCATCATTATCTCCAAGTAAACCGTAGTATTCGCTATCGTTACAAGTAGAAACGTAAACCTCTACATCATACATTGAATTTACAGCACCTCCTCTACGTTTAACAATAGCTTGCTCACCAGTTGGGAATTTAACTCTAAACTTGTTGTTAGAAACAGTTTCGAAAGCACCTCCTTGTGGTAAGACATAGGTAGTTCCTTTATCAGAAACAGATTCACCATTAATGGTAATTATCTTTCTATCTTTAAATTCTACAACGTCCCCGTTAACATTCATCGCTATTTTTCCATTTTGAGAAATAGTTGTACTGTTATTTGGTCTGAACATTTGTGTTTGAATCATAAAACGATCATTAATTGAACCCGCTAACAAATAATCACCAGCATTTTGGAAGTCATATTTTTGACCATCAAAAGTAGTCATGTGCGGATCTCCGTTTGACCTTCCCTTTGTAACATCAGAACATTTTGCAGACTGAACATAACTATTCCATTCTCTCCAATAGTAATTTTCTCTATTACCTCTAGTTGCTTTGATTTCATTTTCCAATTCTTGTTCTGCAACGCGAGATAAGCGATCAATTCTTTGGTCTCCCATAGACTGAAGCATCTCAAATGGTGTTTGTGTTACTCCATTCGGTCTTGTAGGTTGCTCTTCATTCATTACTAAAGCAGAAATACTTTCATATAAGTACTCACCTTTTGTTTTGTGCCACGACTTAAGAATTTCCTTGATGTGATCAGAATCTTGTTTTTTATATTGAACAGGATTTAACTGTACGTTCGCCCAAGTTGTCAACACGAACAACATAGCGAATAAAGAAGTAAATATTTTCATAATTGTGTTTTTAATAATTCAAACTAAATATAAGCAAATAACATACCATAAAAAAATGGATGTTTCAAACCTGGTAAACTGCTTAGTTGTTTTCAAATTTCGAACTCCATAACATACTTTAGTATGCTCGTTTCGTTCTCATTATAAACACTTATGCATTTCCCTCACTTTTGAAACATCCACTATATTATCTCAAAACCTGTTCTTTTGAGACAGCTATCTTTCTTTATAAGTATCGTAACAGTTTAAACCAATACTTTTGGTGCAGCCGCTAAAATTTCAGCAGATGTACCTTGAGCAAAAGTTTCAAAGTTTTTAACGAATTGTTGCGCTAAATGCGATGCTTTTCTATCGTAAGCAGCTTTATCTTCCCAAGTATTTCTAGGATTTAAAACTTCCGTTGGAACGTTTGGACAAGCTGTTGGCATTGCTAAGTTAAAGATATCATCAGTAACAAATTCAATATTATCCAACTCACCATTTAACGCTGCAGTAATCATTGCTCTTGTGTATTTTAAAGAAATACGAGAACCAACACCATACTCACCACCAGACCATCCAGTGTTGATTAACCAAACATTAACGTTTTCACTTTCAATTTTATTTCCAAGTAACTCTGCGTATTTTGCAGGGTGTAAAGGTAAGAAAGGCGCTCCAAAACAAGCAGAGAAAACAGTTTGTGGCTCAGTTATCCCAGCTTCTGTTCCAGCAACTTTAGCTGTATAACCTGAAATAAAGTGGTACATCGCTTGTTCTTTTGTCAACTTAGAGATTGGAGGTAAAACTCCAAAGGCATCAGCTGTTAAAAAGAAAATATTTCTCGGGTTTCTTCCTACTGAAGGTTCCATGATATTATCGATATGATAAATTGGGTAAGAAACACGCGTATTTTGAGTTATAGAACCATCTGAATAATCAGGAGTTGAAGTTCCATCAACAAATCCGATATTTTCTAGGATAGCTCCAAATTTAATTGCTTCGTAAATTTGTGGTTCTTTTTCAGCAGATAAGTCGATTGTTTTCGCGTAACATCCACCTTCAAAGTTGAACACACTACCATTCTCATCCCATCCGTGCTCATCATCACCGATTAAACGACGGTCTGGATCTGAAGAAAGCGTTGTTTTACCTGTTCCTGATAGACCAAAGAAAAGAGCAGTATCACCATCTTTACCTACGTTAGCCGAACAGTGCATTGAAAGTACATTTCTTTCATGAGGCAATACAAAATTTAATACAGAGAAAATACCTTTTTTAATTTCACCTGTATATTTTGTACCTCCGATGATAATCATTTTTCTTGTAAAGTCAATGATAGCAAAGTTTTCTTGGCGTGTTCCGTCAATTTCTGGGTCCGCTAAGAAATTAGTTGCTGCAACGATGTGCCACTCTGGAGTGAAGTTTTCAATTTCCTCATCTGTTGGACGTAAGAACATATTGTATGCAAACATGTTTGACCAAGGTAAATCGGTAATAACACGGATATTTGTTCTATAATTATCGTCCGCACAAGCATAAGCATCTCTAGCGTAAACATCTTTACCTACTAAGTAAGCTTTAATTCTATTGTAAAGAGCGTCAAATTTATCTGAGTCAAACTTCTTGTTTATTTTCCCCCACCACACAGCGTCTTTAGTTGTATCATCAAAAACGATGAAGCGGTCTTCAGGAGAACGTCCTGTAAACTTACCTGTATTGATAGCTACTGCACCTGAATCAGTTAGAATCCCCTCTCCTAATAGGATTGTGTCTTCAACTAACTCAGCAGGACTCATGTTCCAATAAACATTCCCTAGGTTCTTCAAACCTAAATCCTCTTTTAAATTGGCATTTGAACCTCTCTTACCAAATTCTTCCATAATTTTTGATTTTTCTTTTAAAAACTGATGCAAATTTAATGTTTATACTTTGAAGAAGACAAATTTATTAGTCTAATTTATCCACATTTTTAATAACTCATTATCAATCGACAAGTTATACCCTTATTTTTTATAGGTTGCTAAATATCTCGCTAATAATGAACCCCAGCCAATAATCAGCATGAACCCTCCAATTGGCGTAATAGGTCCTAAGACTCTACTAATATTTATGCCTAATTGTGGCAACAATACCAGTCCGAAAATTGAACCTGAGAATAAAATTGCTCCGTACATAATGAAGCGATATTGTGTATTCATGTCGAAGTCAAACTTGTTGTTAATTCCCGCCAAAGCCAAAGCTCCTATCCCATTATAAAACATATACGTTGTTCCTGTCACAAAACTTTTTATTTGTTCTGGTTCAATTCCTAATGTTTCCAAATAATGCGCTCCCATTGCTCCTAGAATTATTCCCAATGTTGTAAATGTCAACCCGAGAGCTATTAATTTTTTCTCATTCATTCATTAAGTTTTTTGCGTTTAACAATGCTGCTTCATTAACAGTGCTTCCACTCATTAATTTGGCAATTTCTTCTATTCTTTCTTCCGTATCTAAAATCTGAAAAGAAGTTTCTGTTCTTCCTTTAACATCTGATTTCTTTACTAAAATATGATTCATTCCTTTACTTGCTACTTGCGGTAAATGCGTAATAGCAATCAATTGCATATGTTCTCCCATGCTTTTTAAATGCGCTCCAATCTTCTGGGCTACTTCTCCAGAAACTCCTGTGTCGATTTCGTCGAATATCACGGTAGGCAACTGTTGTTTTTGAGACAATAGAAATTGAATGGCAAGCATTAATCGAGACAACTCTCCTCCGGAGGCCGCTCTTTCGATTGGTTGTGGTGCCATTCCTTTGTTTGGTGCGAAATATAAAGTGATGTTATCCGCTCCGTGCTCTTGCAATGCTGCTTCGGCCACATCAAAACGAATCGTTGCACCATCTAGTTTTAAGTGACTCAATAATTCAGACACTTGCTTTTCAATGGTCTTTGCCACTTTAATTCTTCGCGCTGATAAATCCTTGGCAACTTTATTGGCTTTTTCTAGTATTTTATTTAATTCCTTTTGTTTTTGCTCAATTTTTTCTTCGATATTGCCTGAACTATCCACTTCTTGTTGTAGTTTTTCAACCAAGTCTTTCAATTCTTCTTGAGAAGTGAAATTATGTTTTCTTAAGGCACTATTAAAAGCATCTAGTCGAATGATATTTAAACTTAAATCTTCTGGATTGTAAGTCATCTCACTGACTTCATCTTCAGCGATGGCAACAATGTCTTTTAACTCTATCTGTACTGAATTGATGCGTTCAGAAAGTTCTTCAAGCACTTGGTCTTTGACTTTCTTAAAATTTAAAATTCTATTCAAGGCATCTAGTACCCCATTGTCATCACCAATTGCGTTAACAATCAGTTGATAATTTTCCTTTATTTCTTCAAATTGTTCAGCTCTTTCAACTTCCTTTTCAATCTCCTCATAATTCAGCTGGTTAAGTTGAAGTTTGCTCAATTCCTCTAATTGAAAACTATTGAATTCAAATTCTAAAGCGATTTTAGCTCTATTATCTTCGAGTTCATGAATTTCCTTAGATAAACTTCTAGACGAGTTAAACAAAACGCTTAATTCATTTAAAATGGTTTCATTCTCACCAATGACATCGAGAATATTTCTTTGAAATGCCGTTTGTCTTAATTCTAAGGTATGGTGTTGGGAATGAATATGAATAAGCTGTTCGGTCAACTCCTTTAGCAGGTTTAATTGAACCGGAGTATCATTGATAAATGCTCTAGACTTACCATTTGCATTAATTTCTCTTCGAATGATGGTATCTTCTTCAATATCTAAATCATTTTTCTTAAAGAAGTCTGAGAAATCCTTAGTTGCGATTTTGAAAATTGCCTCCACAACCGTTTTCTTACTTTCATCACGAATAACAGAATAGTCGGCACGTTCACCTAGAATTAACTTTAAAGCACCTAATAAGATCGACTTTCCTGAACCAGTTTCTCCAGTAATTACTGTAAAACCGTTATTTAGGGGCAGTTTAGCATTTTCAATTAGAGCAAAGTTGCTAACAGAAATCTGACTTAACATTACTGAATAATTTCTTGATATTTAGATGAGTTTGTTGGGTCAACACGCTTTAAAGTATTCACAACATCTGTCTGTTGCTTTCTTTCAGCTTCTTTGTATATTCCCATTAATTCGTCTCTTTTTGAACGAATAAAAATCAAAAGGTTGATTGATCCTGGACGTGCAGAATTCACTGAAATCAATTTATCTAAAGCCATTTTAATTTCATCCCTTGCTACGTTTGGATTGTCGTACATTTTATCCAAACCTTTTCGATGATAATCATAAAAGCACTCTCTCAATGGATTGAATAATTCATGTAAGGTATTATCAATCAGCCAGAATCTATTTTTCCTACCTTTATCGTCGGACTTCCATCCAGGCGTCATACTTGCTTGTGCAAGGGATACAACATTTTGTGCTTTTGTGAAATAAGGACTTCCTCCTTTTAAAGCAAAAGAGTCTCCATCTAGTCCTAGAATATAGTTGGCATAGAAAGCTAAAATAGAGGTTAAATTTTCGGTGTATTGATTATCAGAATAAATCAACTTAGCTCCCCTTCTAAAAGTGAAGTAAACATCCTCATCCAGATAATTAAATAAAGTCGTGTTATAGGTTGTATTGTAAACGGGTCTTGTCGCTTGAATTTGCATCGTTGCTTTAAACGAGTTACCAGCAATCTCAACAATTGACAATTGGAAATTACAGTTAATTCTTTCTTCCACTTCAAATTTATCTCTGGTCCACGAAGTTTCGTTTACCAAGTCAAAAATTGCTTGTTCGATTTCTTTAAACACCTCTTTTTCAGTGGTTGTTACATCTAAAGCTGGATTTGACTGAACCGTAACTTGACAGTTCAATTCTTGTGCAAGTATAATGTTACTTCCTACAAACAGGACAGCGATAAGGAATACTATTCTCATTTCTTTAAATTCAATAAATAGTCTAAAATATTATTAGCCACTTCTTTCTTTGATTTTAACTCAAATTTAGTGGTTTTATTGTTAACATCCAATAATGTTATCTTATTTGTATCGTAACCAAATCCTGCGCCAATATCTTCTAGCGTATTCACTACAATTAAATCTAGATGCTTCTTCTTTAATTTTTTAGCTGCATTTTCAAGTGCATCATTGGTTTCCAAGGCAAACCCAACCAACCATTGGTTCTCATTTTTTGTTTCACCAATCGTATGAAGAACATCAGGATTTTTAACCAAAGAAATGGTCATTTCCTCATCATTCTTTTTAATCTTTTTATCAGCTACTTCTTTTGGACGGTAATCTGCAACAGCTGCAGAGAAAATACCACCGTTACAAGAAGGGAAGTGTGTTTGAGCAGCTGCCAACATTTCTCTTGCAGACTTTATATCAATTCTCGTTAAATTCTTGTGTTGTAAAGTTTGTTGCGTTGGACCTGTAACCAGCACAACCTCTGCCCCTCTTGCCAAGCATTTTTCGGCCAAGGCAAAGCCCATTTTTCCTGTTGAATGATTTCCAATAAAACGAACAGGATCTATTGCTTCATAAGTTGGACCAGCGGTAATCAACACTTTTTGACCTTTCATAGAATCAGAAATCTCAAAGAAACTCTTAATT
This sequence comes from Brumimicrobium sp., assembly GCA_035497735.1. Lineage (GTDB taxonomy): Bacteria > Bacteroidota > Bacteroidia > Flavobacteriales_D > Crocinitomicaceae > Brumimicrobium. Next base: position 193,449 of record DATJCX010000047.1, read on the forward strand.
TCTTCAAGAATTGTTTCCGGTTCAGCCATTCTACCTTTCCCTATTAAGCCACTAGCTAAGAAGCCGTCCTCGGCAGGAATAATTTTCACGCCATGGTCTTCAATTTTCTTTAGATTTTCTTCCGTTGTAGCATGCGCATACATATCCAGGTCCATTGCAGGTGCAATCATAACTGGACATTTAGCAGAAAGATAAGTGGCTCCTAGTAGATTATCACAGAAACCATTCGCTAATTTCGCCAATGAATTTGCTGTTAATGGTGCAATGACCATTAAATCTCCCCATGCTCCTAATTCAACATGATTGGTCCATTCTCCATTCTCCTCATTCCAAAACTCAATATAAGCAGGGTTTTGGGATAAAGTAGAAACGGTAAGCGGTGTTATAAAATCAGAAGAGGCAGGAGTTAAAATACATTTAACTTCTGCCCCTAATTGTTTTAACAATCTTATTAAAAAAGAAATTTTATAGGCTGCGATTCCACCAGTTACCCCGATAACAATACGCTTTCCTTTTAGCATTCTAAAAAAAATCTGAATTATGCTTCTGGACTAGTAATTACTAGTTTTCCTCTTTCTAATTCGTCAATTGCCATTGCAGCTGGCTTCGGCAAGCGCTCATAGAAACGAGAAATTTCGATTTGCTCTCTATTCTCAAAAATCTCTTCTAAGTTATCTGTCGTAGAAGCGAATTCCAATAATTTTGAAGTCAACTCTTCTTTTAATTCTCTATTAATTTCATCAGCTCTTTTAGAAAGAACTACAATTGATTCGTAGATGTTTTCAGTCTCTCTTTCCAACTTCTCAACATCACGAGTAATTGTTGTGCGTTCTGCCTTACTGTATTTAAAGCTCATATTCGTTCTAATTTTAAATATTACTTAATTCCTTTTCCGCTCTTTTGTGGAAGCCCCTAGCTTTTTCCACCAGTCCTGAATTGGGATACTTTTCTGCAAAGTTATTAAATCTTGCTATAGTTTCCTCTAGAAAGCGAACTTTTTTCTGTATTGAGGTAGAATTTGATTTTTGGAATGCTTCCACAATTTCATTATAAGCATATTGCTCTTCTACTTTCAATAATTCTTTACCTAAATTTTCTTGTAATTTTCTAGCCTTATCCGCTGTTGATTTCTTCTCTTCAAAAAGATGTTTATACTTTGAATAAGTTTCCAAAGCATCTTCAATACGCTCTTTCTTTTTGCTTAAAATACTATTTATAGCAAGTTCGTATGAGTTCTCAAACTGAATAACCGCTACTTCACTCATGTAAAATGAACGAGGATATTCTTCTATAAAAGACTTTGAAGAAGCTACTGCAGCTCTATTCTCTTGCATTTTACTATACAACTTAACAGCGTTGAAACGCTTTGTTTCTATCTTAAAACGCAATCTATCCATTGTTCTGTTGCACGAGTCAACTAGCACACTATTCGGAAAACGATATACGAATTGTTGTAAATCATTTAATGCTATTTCTGTTTCCTCTTGATCTAATGTAATGGCTGGACTGTTTTTTACAGAACAGATAGCTGTTAAGAAAGTCGCCTCTTCAGCATTGTCACTAAAAGGGTAACGAATCGAGAATTGGTTGAAATAGTAACCCGCCATGAAATAATCCTTTAATTCAAAATAGGATTTAGCCATACGGAAATAAGCTACTTGACCTTGATCTGTTCGAGGGAAACGTTGATAAACCTGCTCATACAAAGCAATTGCTCTATCGTAGTTCTTTTTATCGTACTGACTATTAGCTTCTTGGAATTTTTGTTCATAATCATCACTTTTAATGATTTTCTGATATTCGCTACAAGAACTGATAGCTATGAGCATCAGAAGCAAGAAAGATATGTGTTTAAAAAATTTCATCGACGCAAAAATATAATAATTCTTCTACTAAACGCAAATTTCAATCTAAGATTAACTTTTTTTGGGCACTTATTTGCAATTTCAGCCTTTTGAGCACTCAAAAACCAACTATAAAAAGTCAATAACGAAATTTGTTGCTGATTTATTACACTTAAATTTTACAATAACTTCAACCCCTCTTCTACGATTAGAATATTCTTTGTCGTTTTATCATAGTCGCTTGTATATTTCCCAATGATTTTAGCAATATCTGCTGGCTTTTCCCACTGACTGAAGTCAGCATTCGGCATCGCCTTTCTGTTTTGCGGTGTATCAATCGTATTGGGGACAACTACGTAGGCCTTTATCGCTTCTTCTTTCGCTTCTGCGTTAATCATGTCAGCTAAAGAAAATAAGAGTGATTTAGCCAAGCTATAAGCTACGAACTTGCCACCTTTCGTAGTATCTTGACCACGAAAAGATCCAACAAAGAAGATTGTTCCTTGCTGTTGTGTTTTCATCTGACTTAAAACTGGTTTCACAAGATGGTAAGCAGTGAGAAAATTGAGATTGAATTGCTCCACTATGTCCGCAGAGGAAGTTTTGGCGATATCCCCCATTTTAAATCCTCCAACGGTTAAAACAAGACTATCGATTCTCTTGCGCTCTTTAATGATTTCCTGGACATAAGATTCTGATAAAGAATCATCCATTAAGTTCAATTCTAATTCATGGTAGTTGGGATTTGGATTTTCCTCCTTCTTGCTGTGAACAAGTCCGTTTACTTGCCAATTTTCCTGTAAAAGATAATCGACAACTGCACTTCCTAAATTTCCATTTGCACCACTAACTATTGCTATTTTCTTTTCCATATCCGATTTTTATAGTGAATTAGCAAACAAAACCAGTCGGGAAAGAATTAACTTTTCTTAAACCAATTTCCTTTTTTACCGGCTTTCTTCTCGTGTCCATAGCCGTAACCGTAACCGTAACCGTAATTCTGTTCCGTTCTATCTAAATTCACATCGTTTACAACCACACCAACATTCTTCAACTTCTTTTGTTCAATCAAATCTAAAGGTATTTTCAACATACGCTTATCGATCACATTGGCACGAATAACGTAAATTGTGCTATCTGCGAACTTGCTCACCACTACTGTATCTGTAACCAATCCAACAGGCGCGGTATCGACAATGATATAGTCGTAGATTTCACGAGCAGATTCAAAGAAAACATCCAGTTTTTCTCTCACTAAAAGTTCACTTGGATTTGGCGGAATTGAACCGGCCAATAACACATCAAAATTATTATTATTATTATTATCATCACCTTTTTTCAGGAAAGATTGCCAATCATCAGAAGCGTTACTTAAATAGTTGGAAAGTCCCTCTGCAAAAGATATATCCAAGACTTCATGAATTTTTGGTGCTCTCAAGTCCATTCCAACTAGCAACACTTTTTTACCAATCAGCGAAAATGAATGCGCTATGTTTGTCGAAATAAGTGTTTTTCCTTCTCCTGCAAGCGTAGAAGTAACGAAAATCACCTTTCCGTCCTCATTTGGCGGCAAGGTAAATCCGATATTTGTTCGCAACATTCTAAACGATTCCGCCAGTGGTGAATAAGGATTGAAATTAGCAGCAAGTTCTTGTTTTAAGGTATCCACCTTAGGAATAACCGCTAAATAAGAAAGACCAGCCTCTTCGATATCACGTGGATTTTTCACTTTTGTGTCGAGTAAACTAGTTAGATACAAAATTCCAGCGGGGAAGAATAATCCCAACACAAAACCTGCTAGGTAAATAATTTTAGACTTAGGTTTAATCGGCACTATTTCGGTATAAGCATAATCAACCACCTTTGCGTTAGAAACATAAGCTGCAGCAGCGATTTCATTTTCTTCTCGTTTTTGTAGAAGATATAAATAAAGCGTTTCCTTGATTTGTTGTTCCCTTAAAATATCTTGATATTCCTTTTCGAATTCCGGCACTTGCGCCAATTGATTTTTATAGACATGTTCTTGCGCACGAAGCGACTTAAGTTCCATTTCAGCCACCTGCATGAGATTGGCCAAACTCTTTCTTAAACTACTACGAACACCTTTTATACGATCGTCGATATCACGCACCATTGGATTTTGTTCAGTCGAATTTGAAAGTATCTTAATCCTATTCAAAACCAACTCGTTATACGCGTCAATTAAACCAGAAATTGAAGGGTCGCTAAAACCTAAGTTACTTGGTAATATTTCTAAATTATCTTCTTGCTCTTTTACATAGTCATTGACAAATTTCGCCAAGTCCAATTGTATTCCAGACTTAATTATTTCTTGTTCAATTGAAGATTCCTTATTAAGCGAAGTCAACGCATTTGTTTCAACATTAAACAAGTTGTTTTCTTTCTTAAATCGCATGTTTTTGAAATCCACATCAGACAATTCACCTGTTATGATTTTCATTCTTTCATCGATAAAAGCACTTGTTTTCTGTGTAATTTCGTTTTTATCTTCTAATTTATCAATGTTATATTGGTGAATTAAAGAGTTGATAATGGCTTCACTTTTTCTAGGAACAGTACCATTATTTGAAATCATCAATATCGACGTTTCCTTACTGATAGAATTTACGGTAATGTTTTTACGCACATTGCTTATCGCTCTATCCTTTGACATAAAGGTAAACTCATAATTCCCCGCTTTAAATTCAGGATTCTTTTGAAATACAAATTCACCAAAAGGAAGAATTAGTTGTTCATCGAAGTTGATTTTAAATTTCTTATCGCTTTTTATGTCGTTAAGCGTGTATTGCACTTCAATTCTATCCTTTTTATCAATTTTCAGATGAAAGGTGAAGTTTTCTGTTTGCAAGGAGTCATCAAAAACAACAGCGAAAGGAGTTTTTTCATATAATTCAATCGGTTTAACACCTAGGAATTTAAAATTTAAATCCAATGTTTTGCGTTGCAAATCCAAATCATCTACTACCCTTTCAATCAAAGTTCGTGACTTCAAAATTTCAACTTCATTGGCTAAAGAAGAAGTATTCGAGAATAATCCAAGATCACTAAAGACAGCTAATTCGCCAGAACCGCCACCAGATTTTTTGTCTTCAACCAATAATTTAGCTGAAGTATTATAAACTGGAATCGTTACTTTTAGATAAATAAATACAATCGCTAAAAAAGTAAATATTGACAATGCAAACCACTTCCAGTGACGCATATAACGTTCCAATACTTGTTTGATATCAAACATTTCAACTTCTTGTTGATTCGATTGATTTTCGTTTAAATTCATAATAAAATTTTATTCAAAAACTTGTTTTACTTAACAAATGAATTGATAGTAGAAATAACTACACCAACAATAGAAATAAATATGGCACCAGAAGTTCTCCAGAATGCACCACTTGAACGTTTCGACATATTTGGTTCAACATAGATAACATCATTTTGTTCTAGATAATAAGCTGGCGAAAGAAAAATAGATTCACTATCCGTTAAATCAATACGGTATTGTTCCTTTTTTCCATCATTATCTCTAATGACAAGAAGATTTTTTCTATAAGCCGTAATATTATTGTCACCCGACAGTCCCAAAGCTTCTAGAATCGTCATTCTTTCGTTTGGAATCTTATATGTACCAGGTTTATCCACATCTCCAAGAATGGTGATTTTAAAGTTCAGAATTTGAATATTGACAATTGGATTTTTTAGGTAAACCGCCAACTTATTTTGCAATAATTCAGTCGCCTCAACCCTTGTTAAACCTGCCACCTGAACACTTCCAAGGATAGGCATGTTCACATTTCCATTTTCATCGATTAAATAACCAACTCTTTCCGGACTTCCAGTAGTATATCCACTATTGGTATTCATTCTCGTATCGGGAAGATTAAAAGGAATCGTACTTTCCGGATCGTTTGAAGTAACAACTACCGACAATAGGTCATCTTTCTTTAAAGTTGGTGTATAGTTAGACTTTGATTCTGCTGGTAAATCAGTCTGGAAATAAACTACTTTTTTTCTTGGAGCACAAGCCGCAAGTAAAATAATTGTAAGACTAAAATAGAAATATTTCATTGTATTTATTTAAAAGTTGCAAATATACGGTAATTCTTAGACAATCAAGATTAAAGAATGTACAGAATCTGAATTATTCAACGGTTACAGATTTCGTTAGGTTTCTTGGATTATCAACATCTGCGCCTCTCCACACAGCAATATGATACGCTAATAGTTGCAGTGGCACCACAGAAAGTAATGGTGTGAAAATCTCCTCAGTTTTCGGAATTTCAATATAATGGTCGGCTAAATTTTTAATCAAATCATCACTTTCATTAATAATTGCGATCACCTTTCCTTTTCTCGCCTTAATTTCTCGAATATTAGAAACAATTTTATCGTGAGCACTGATATTGGTAGCGATAAATACTACAGGCATATTTTCATCGATTAACGCAATTGGACCATGCTTAATTTCACCTGCAGGATAACCTTCTGCGTGGATGTATGAAATTTCCTTTAACTTCAAGGCACCTTCTAAAGCAATAGGATAATTCACACCTCTTCCAAGGAACAAGAAATTATTCGCCTCAGCATAAACTTTCGCGATTTTCTTAATCTGCTCATCCAAGGTTAATATTTCCTCAATTTTCTTAGGAATGTTATCCAATTCAGAAATATATTCACTCAATTTCGTTTTAGAAATTCTCCCCTTTTTATCCGCCAATTGCAATGCCATTAAAGTAATGATAACCAACTGCGAAGTAAAAGCCTTTGTAGAAGCAATTCCTATCTCTTTCCCAGCATGCGTGTAAGAACCAGCGTGAGAAAGTCGTGAAATTGTAGAACCTACAGAGTTATTAATTCCATAAATAAGCGCTTGTTTTTCCTTTGCCAATTCAATAGCAACAATCGTATCTGCCGTTTCACCAGACTGCGATACAGCCACAAAAACATCTTCACCACCAATTACAGGATTACGATACTTGAATTCCGATGCATGTTCGACTGCCACTTGAATTCCCGCTAATTGTTCAATCAAATACTGTCCAACAATAGAAGCATGCAGTGACGTTCCACAAGCAGCAAATAAAAATCTCTTTGCTTGGGTCAATCTATTTTCATACTCTCTAACCCCACCTAGGCGAACCCATCCTTCGATTGCATTCATTCTTCCTCTAAAAGATTCCTTGATAGCATTCGGTTGCTCATAAATCTCTTTATGCATATAATGTTCAAACCCATCTTTTTCAATCACGAAAAGTTCCTCCTCCAACTTTTCAACAATTGGATTTTTGACATTATTATTATTCAGATTTATCACCTTAATTTCTTCGTTAGCCACCAAACGATAGACATCTTCTTCCTCCATATTGATAACATTCTTAATGTACTTACCCAATGGAGACGAATCTGTAGATATGATGAATTCACTATTATTTTCGCCGACACCTATCATTAACTGTGCACCTTTTCGAACAGCGTAAAGTTCCTTTTCTTGCTTATCCATCACGATAATTGAATAAGCACCAACAACTTGATTTAAAGCAACTTGAATAGCCTCTTGTAAAGTGATTTTTTCTGAAAACATAATATGCTCTATCCAGTTAATCAAAACCTCAGAATCCGTTTCAGAGACAAAAGAATATCCTTCATCCTTTAACTTTCCCTTTAGGCTAGAGTAATTTTCTACGATTCCTTTGTGCACGATTGCTAATCTACCTGAGTTAGACAAATGTGGGTGTGCGTTAACTTCGTTCGCTTCTCCATGCGTTGCCCAACGTGAATGCGCCAATCCAATACTTCCCTTTAAAGGCATCATATCATTTGTAGCTAAAAAATCTTTTAATTTTCCAGCTTGTTTTCTTGTTTCAAAGGTATTGTTTTGCAAAACCATTAAACCAATGCTATCATAACCTCTAAATTCGAAGTGACTTAAACCGTGTGTTAGCACTTCAACTGCTTTTCTGTTTCCAGTATATCCTATAATTCCAGACATATTAAACTCTATTTAATGTAATTTTATTTTTCATCATCCAATTCGGTGAATAGTGAGTTTTGCGAGATATACTCAGCAACCAACTCCTTAATTCTTTTCACCAATTCTAAATTAAACTCAACTTGACTTCCTTTTTTCTCCATAGAAATAAGTTCATCAATTTTTTCATCAAAGTTATCAACTTCACTCTCTCTAATGTGTGCGATTAAGATTTTTTCGTTATGTGTTGGTTGTGTATCTTCACCATTCGCTAACAATTCTTCATAAATCTTTTCGCCCGGTCGCAATCCAACAACTTTAATATCGATATCTTCAGGATATTTCAACCCAGACAACTTTATCATTCGTTTTGCCAAATCAAATATTTTAATAGGATCCCCCATATCAAAAACATAAATTTCCCCTCCTTTTGCCATTGCACCTGCTTCAAGAACAAGTTGACAAGCCTCAGGAATAGTCATAAAGAATCTAGTTACCTCAGTATTTGTAACGGTTAGCGGTCCACCATTCATTATTTGCCTTCTAAACAAAGGAATAACCGAACCATTACTACCAAGAACATTCCCAAAACGCGTTATGACAAAACTAGTGCTATTTGACTTCTTAGCGAGATGGCTAACATATAATTCCGCAACACGTTTGGTAGCTCCCATAACATTTGTAGGGTTAACCGCTTTGTCAGAAGAAACCATCACGAATTTCTGAACACCAAATCTAACAGCAGCATCAGCCACTAGCTTTGTTCCTTTGATATTTGTTGTAACCGCTTCATACGGATTGTCCTCCATCAAAGGTACGTGTTTATATGCCGCTGCGTGAAATACTATATCGGGTTTAAACCCTTCGAAAACCGTTTCTACACGATAAGGATTTCGAATATCCCCTATTACAAATTCGACATCTAAATTATTAGCACCAATTTGATGAAAACATTCTTGCTGCAAATCATAAAGATCTGATTCTGCTTGGTCCAACAATACAATTCTTTTACAATTATAATTAAACAATTGTCGGGCAATTTCACTACCAATAGAACCAGCAGCACCAGTTACCAGGACAACCTTACCATTCACCTCTTGTTTTATCGAGTCTTTTTTCAACTTAATTGGTGTTCTAATCAACAAGTCTTCAATATTCACCTGTTTAATCTGTTTAGCCTGCAGATCACCGTTTATCCATTTTTCAATTGGCGGAACAATTTTTATTGGAATAGTCAGGTCATCAAATTTTTCAATGATACTATTCAGTCGTTTAGCGCCAATATTTTGAATTGAAATGATTATTTCATCAATATGGTGTAAATTAATATATTCTTGCGTGACTTTACTAGGAGAAATAACTTTTACACCATTGATTCTATTTCTGTGAAGTTTTTTATTATCATCAACAAAAGCAACGATATGATTTCCTCTTGGATTCTCTGTCGTTAAAGAATTTAAGGTAACGATACCCGAACTTCCAGCGCCATAGATTAAAATATTACGATTTCTTGCATGTGGCTGAATATAAAACTCATACAGATACTTATATACAATTCTCAAGAACACTAAAAGCGTAACGGTCAATAACAAATGCACCACCAACAACGTGAAGTTACGTTGTAAAAACGGTGTATTGTAAGAAACTCTAAGCGCAAAAAAGGCAATTTGACTCAGTGTAAAAGCAACCACATTGGCTTGCACAATCTTTAAAATATCGACTAGTCCAGTATAGCGAACAAATCCTCTGTAAATTTTAAAATAAGTGAATGACAAGCAGTAAAACGCAATCGTAAATAAAAACACTGGAAAAGTAACATCAAGTCCCTTCTGCCAGTCTGATTGCCATACAACGAAGTATGAAATAAAGAATGTAATGATGGTAAATAAAACATCAATTCCCAACACGATCCAACGTGGGGTCTGTTGTTTTAATTTTTGTTTGAGTGAATTTGATATCTTCATAGAATAAGTTGGTATGTAGTTAATACATAGACAACTTCCTGGTTGAAGGGAAATTGAATTTTTAGTTTAACTGCAATGTTTGTTAATTTTTAAAATTTGTATAACAATTTGTTAATTAGACTTAAGCCAGGATTGTTATATCGTTTATTATATTTTTTTCCACTTATGAGTAAAATTTGAGTAAAGGTGTTTTATTTTTTTAAACTATTTTTTATAGCATTTACAACTCTTAATAAGTCAATATGTGTGAGATTAGATCCACTCGGTAAACACAAACCAGTTTTGAATAAATCCTCAGCTACTGTTTTCCCGTAATATGGATATTTTTCAAATATTGGTTGCAAGTGCATTGGTTTCCATAAAGGTCTGGTCTCAATATTTTCTTTCTCTAAGATTTCTCTCAAAACACTTGTATTGATTCCTGCTTTTTCCTCATTAATCAATACCGTAGAAAGCCATCTATTACTTATATTTTCATCTGTTTCCAGAACAAATTGAAAACCTGGAAGATTACCTATTGAATCGAAGTAAAATTGGAAATTCTTCCTTCTCGCCTCTACTCTATCCTGTAGCACTTCCATCTGACCACGACCGATACCAGCAACGACATTACTCATTCTGTAATTATAACCAATATGACTGTGTTGATAATGCGGAGCCTCATCTCTTGCTTGTGTTGCGTAGAAAACTGCTTTCTCCTTTAGTTTTTTATCATGCGCTACCAATGCACCTCCACCAGAAGTTGTGATAATTTTATTTCCGTTAAAAGAAAGTATTGCAATATCCCCTAAAGTTCCACAGTTTTGACCTTGATACACAGAACCAAGAGCTTCTGCAGCATCTTCTAAAACAGGAATTTCATATTTCTCTGCAACCGCTTTAATTTCCTTATGCATGTAGGGCATACCATATAAATGCACAGCGATAATAGCTTTCGGCTTTTTCCCTTTTGCGATACGATCTTGAATCGCTTCTTCCAAAGCAATTGGACAGATATTCCATGTTTCTTCTTCACTATCCACAAACACGGGGATTGCACCTTGATAAAGAATAGGATTTGCCGAAGCAGAGAAAGTCATAGATTGACAAATCACTTCATCACCTGCTTCAACTCCCAACAAAATTAGTCCTAAATGAATGGCAGCTGTTCCAGCACTTAATGCAGCCACGTGAACATCATTTTTAAGATAGTGTTCCAAATCCTTTTCAAAGCCATTTACATTGGGACCAAGTGGTGCAACCCAGTTAGTATCAAAAGCTTCTTTAACGTATTTTTGCTCTTCACCGCTCATGTGAGGAGAAGAAAGCCAGATTTTTTCTTGCATATTGAGTAATAAATATTTTTTTCGCAGAGTTGAAGACGATATATTCGTCTAATCATTCTGTATGGATGGTAATATATCAAAATTAAGCAACTTTATTGTTGCCCTAAAATTTGTTGTATAGATTTAGATTTTATTGTGTTTTTTTAACTTATGAAGAATGAAAAGTCAAGGAGTGAAAGTGCTATTTAACTTGAGAATACTTAATCACTTTTCCTGGATTACCAACTACTACAGCGTAGTCAGGAACGTCTTGAATGATAACTGAACCAGCACCGATTAGCGAATACGCTCCAATTTCCTTAACACCTGTCATAATCGTTGCTCCAATTCCAATAAATGCTGATTTTTTTAACAAAATAGATGCACCTACGTTAACTCCTTGGGACAAAAAGACACCTTCCTCTATGTGTGTATGATGAGCTATATTAACTCCCATGCTTATCATTACATGGTTTTCAATAAATGAAAAAGGCATAATAGAAGAATTTGGAAGTACATATACTGCTTTTCCTAAATAAACAGTAGGATGAATTTCAACACTTGAATGAATAAAACTAGGAGTTGAAAAGCCAGATAGTTCCATTTGATTTAACAGCCTCCCTCTTACTTCATTATTTCCTATAGGAATAAAAACAGCTATCGATTTATCTATTTTCTCTAATAAGTGTTTGAAATTTCCTAATACCTTTATTCCATTAACTTCTTTACCAATTAAATTCTTATCATCATCTATGAATCCTACGATATCATATTCAATATTTAGATATTCTGAATACACTTGTCCATAAGTACCAGCTCCTACAATTATAGCTTTATCTTTCATAGTCTAATTTTTACCATCAAAAGGAACTGTTGTTACCTCTCCTTCTTTTGAAATTCCTTCTTTAATAAATACTTTTTTGATTGTCATGAAAAGAATTTTAAAATCTAATAAAAATGATATTTTCTCGACATACCAAATGTCATATTCAAATTTCTTTGTCCAAGAAATCGCATTTCTTCCATTCACTTGTGCCCAACCTGTTATACCAGGTCTAACACTATGACGTTTCTTCTGCTCCTCTGAATAAAGTGGTAAATAATGAATTCTTAAAGGTCTCGGACCAATCAAGCTCATATCGCCTTTTAGCACATTGATGAGTTGCGGAATCTCGTCTAAAGATGTTTTACGAACAAATGCACCAACAGGTGTCAGTCGCTGTTCATCTGGAAGTAAACGACCATTTGCATCTTTTTTATCATTCATTGACTTAAACTTAATAATCGTAAAAAAGTGCTCGTTTTTTCCCGGGCGAACTTGTAAGAAAAAAGGTTTGCCTTGATTGGCGAAAAACAAAGCTACAGTAACGATTATAAATATTGGACTTAGTATTAGTAAGCCGAAAAGAGCTGCTAGGAAGTCAAATATTCTCTTGAAATAATTTTTATACATTTACTTTTTTGTTTTTTTCAAATACCTTTAAGTAATTTTCTGTGGCAACTTCTAAAGAATAATTTTCTTTTGCTAAAAGTAAAGCGTTTTTAGCTTGTTCATTTAATTTCGAATTATTCATTGTATAATTTACAAAGTCAGCTGCCACTTCTTCTGTAATTTCAAATGGTAAAACATACCCCACATTTTTAGCGCGAATGGTTTCCGCTTGCCAACCCTCATGATTTATTAAAACAGGCTTGGCAGCTGCTAGCGTATCAAAAAATTTATTGGCTGAATTTGCCCAAAGTTCTGGAATACCAATCACAAAAGAAGAACCCATCGACACAGCGTTGTACCACAATGATAATTCTCCTTTAGAGATTGGTTCCATAATAAAGACATTCTTATTCAACACTTCACTCTTACGTGCTAAATCAATAATATTCTCTTTTTCAGCACCTGAACCAATAAGGATATACACTAATTGATTGTCCATTAATATAGTTTTCTTTGCAAGTTCTATTACTTTATGTATACCATTTACTTTCCCGAAAGTTCCAGCATATAAAACCGAAAAACGTGGTTTAAAACCTATAATTTCCTTTAAATCAATTACAGCTTCATTTTGAAACCTATTGACTTCTGCAATATTCTCGATTACTATAGAAGTCTTTTCTTTAAATTGTGGATAACGGCTTACGATAGATTTTTGCATATCCGTAGAAAGTGGAACTATAGCAGATGCATTTTTATAAATTAACTTTTCAAGCCTATACAGGATTTTCTGCATCCATTTATTTTTTATAGCGCCAATTGCAATTACCGCCTCTGGCCATACATCTCTAACTTCAAAAACATAAGGAGTATTTGAAAACCATTTCTTAATCAAAGCAGGGATTCCAATGGTCAATGGAGTTGAAGTGGCTAAAACTAAATCTCCTTTTAGTTTCAACAATCGAAAGGTTGAAAACCATAAAAACTTAAAGAAAACTACTATTCTCTTAAAGTAAGACAAATGATTCCCATAGGGCAAATAAATATAATGAATGTTAAGTCCTTCTTTATCTATGACGGTCCAACGCTTATTGGACTTATACTTTAAATCAGATGTAGAAGAAACTACAGTTACCTTAATTCCATTCTTTAAGAATGAACTAGCTAAATCATACGAACGAGTTCCGCCTGTTTCAGAAGGGAATTTAAAGTATTGATGGAGGTAGATTAGTTTCATTTGTATATGTTTTGGTAAAATAATGCAATATTTTCCCAATTATGATTTTCTAATAATTTATGAGTTGGAATTTCGTACTCAACATCATCATCTATCAATCTCAAAATTGCTTGTTTAATTTCTGAGGCACCTGCTTGCTTGCTAACTTTTTCTCCAATTTTTTCTTGATAAAGACCATCAATTCCTTCTTTAGCTGTGTATAATATTGGCAAGCCTTGTAACATAGCTTCTACATAGACTAAACCAAACGTTTCGTGTTTGGAGGGCATTGCGAAAATGTCTGCATTCTCAAAATGTTCTTTTAATTTTGACAAGTCAAATATTTTCCCATGATAAGTCATTATTTCTTTATAAAGGTTAACTTGTTTCAAAACTTCGGTATGAACATTGCCTCCACCTCCTATTAAGTGCAAATGAACTCGTTTTTCTTTTTTGTTAATTTCACTTATTGCTTTCTGTAGGGCAAGGACATTCTTTCCTCGGTTAAATTTCCCTATGAATAATATATTGAAAATTTTATTTTCTATTTTTGTCTTTTTTTCTAAAGCATTGTTTATCCAATAAGCATCCACTCCATTTGGTATTATCTGCAGTTTAGAAAGCAAACTATTCTTAATTTTATAAAGTGAAAGCAACTCTATAACTCTCTTTTTATAAGAAGCTGCTATTAAAATAACATTTTTCGCATTTTCAAGAATCTTACGTCCAAACAAACGTTCGTGAATCAAATATTTCTGAAAAACATTTAAATCCGAGTTCCTAATCGTAACAATATAAGGAATATTATATTTTTTTGACAATAAATAAGCTACACCACCGTCACTGTACCATGTATGTGCATGAATCATTTTAATTTCAGAAAAATCAATATTGTTTCCTTGTTTTTTTGATAGCGTGAATTATTGGTGCTATTTTCATGAAATTTGGACGAGCACCTGCAATAATTGTAATTAACATATTCTTATTATATTTAAATATTTAGGAAGTCAAATATTATCTTTAATAATACTCCATGCATGTTCTGGGCTATACTTTTCACTTTGTAATGCTGCTCCTTGTTTAAGTTGTTCTAGTGCTTTAGAATTTTGGATTAAGTTTATTGTTTTTGCTATAAACTCTTCTTCATTACCAAAATCTACTATTAAACCAGACTTTTCGTTTTCAATAAACTCATGTGCATATTTCCAATTCGTTGCTATGACTGGTACATTCGCAATATAAGAGTCCAGAATTGAACCTGGAAAACCTTCTGTAAAATATTGCGTTGGGAACAACATCAGATCATAATTTACAAGAGTATTATAAATATCGTCGGGTTGTAATACCCCCATATATCTAACCAAGTTAGTTTTATTTAAGTACAATTTAAAATCTGCATCGTAATCAGGAAATACGGGACCGTACACATCTAGTTCAACATTTACAATATTATTTTTGACTAACTCTTCAGCTAATTTAAAAATAGTGTTTATACCCTTTAATGGATGAACCCTTGCCATAAAAACTAACTTTACCTTTTCTGATTTATTTGGAATAAGAGTTTTTGTTTCGACTATCCTAAAGTTATGGAGTTGATAAACGTTGGTAAAATGGTAATGCTGTTTTAAGTTTTCGACCAATTCAATATTCTCAGGATAAATACCTTCTATTCTTTTAAGCATCCATTTATGCAAAGGTTTATTCTTTAAATACTCAGCCAGCCATCCTCCTACTACTATATAATGTATTTTAATATTAAAAAGTTTACAGTATATAAATATAAAAGGGAAAATCCACTTCAAATTGTTATGAGCTGGTAAATAAAATAATAAATCCACTTTGGAAATAGCCGTAAAAGCTCTTATTAAATTAATCTTACTCTTTTGAAATGTTTGTGTATCAAAATAAGAAACTTTTTTAAAAAAACTTCTTTCTTTACTTTTAAGCAACGTAAAGATGTTTCTCGTTTTCACAGTTTGTCCATCTAACTGATTATTTTCATAGCCAAAATAACCAAGTACTAAAACGTTTTTACGATTATTTCTCATCTTAGCTAAGCAAATCTAGGTATTCATTCACTATTTGATTCTTTGCAAAGGATTTCTTTACGATAGCTTGATTTTCCTCACACATTTTTATTATATCATCTTCTTTCATATCCATAAGTTTAATAATACTGTCCGCTATGGATTGTGGCTGTGATGGATCGCAGAAGAATGTATTTATATTATCCTTTAGTAATTTTGGAAGATCTGAGACAGGCGAACAAATTATAGGTTTATTCAATGCCATTCCTTCACAGATGAAATTTGGAAATCCTTCATAAAAGCTAAATAAACCTATTGCATTAGAATGCGCAACTTCATTCATTAAATTAGTTGTAGGATCATGAAAATTAAAGTTTTTAAGTAAGTTATACTTCTCTATTTTTTTTAAACCTAAAGAATAAGAATCATCTACATTCTTCTCTCCATACCAATCGATTATTAATTTCTTCTTGTTTTCTACAGGTAAAAGATTCACTGCTTCAATCAACCCATCTAGATTTTTCAATGTTCTATGACTAGCACCAATAACTATTCTAAATTTTTGATTTAAAGGAAGAACATTTGATTGTTTTGGAATTTCAACGGCATTATATATAACTTTACATTTCTTTTTAGATAGTAATGGATTGATTTTTCTAACTATATCCAAATTTGCATGAGAATTAGCAACAACATAGTCTGCGAACACATGAAACCATCTATAAAATCTTAATTTAAAAGATTTCATAATATTTGGATTCGCACTACGTTCACCGACCACTAACTTCCACTTTCTATAAGGTAAGCCTGACACAGTTGCAATAAAATTTGCTGCTTCTAAAAATGAAAGTACAGAATCATATTTTCCAGCTCTTATGAACTTCCTCATTTTAAAAAGCCGTTTGGCATAATTAGGCTCAATGATAAATGTTATATTAATGCCCGCCTCCTCCAATTCTTTCTTATAAAAGTCTTGGGGATGATATACTAAAAATAAAACCTCATGTCCTTTTTCTTTAAAACCTTTGGCTAAAGAAACAAGTTGACGTTGAGCACCACCCGAACCTAGACTATCTATTACACAGAGTATTTTCATAGTTATTACATTTTTTTTATAAACTGTAGTTTAACTTTCTCCCAATGGTTCTCCATAACATTACTATTAAATATATCATGTATTATCCCATCTGTTTTTGTCTTGCCATGCATAGTTTCGTAAAGTTTAAAAAATTGATATTCATCTACTCCGTAAGAGAGTGCTTTCCACCGTATACTTGAATATAACTTATCTGATTCTCTATATATCAGAGAGTAATCTTTATTAATTTTTAAGACTTCAAGCTCCCAAGATGGTTTTTTATATAAATCGATAGTATAGTCGACATCAAAAGCACCTTTCATATTTGAGTAATGCCATACGCCAATTCCTTGTATTCCATATTTATATGCTCTTCCAGCGTATCGCAAATAAGTTATTGGTCGAATATTTCTGCTAGAGCCAGCTACAGTATACAACAACAAGGTTGTTCTTTTAGAATCAGTTGCTGAAACACTTTCAACTAAACTGGATGCAATTTGAGCAAAGTCAGTCTTTTGTACTAAACGTAGAGCTTTTTTCCTGTCTTTACCTCCTATCGTAACATATAAAGGATTTTTAATATTGTTAGACTTAATCCAATCATACATTTCTGAGGCCTTATTTATGGCATCGCCTTGTGGTTCATCGTAAGGATAAAGTAAGATTCTACTTTCAGAAACTCCATTCTCAGCAAAAACTTTATTTATTTTCTCTATCCATACTAAAAAGTCCTTTTTCCATTTGTCCGAAAGAATAGAAGTATATTCAGATCTATAATCAAAGAACAAAACATAGTACTTAAATTTATCGTCGGTATTTTTAATATACTCGCGAAGCTTATCTATTCTTAATTCGTCAATATCTTTTTCAACTTTAGGGAAATAAGAATGAGGGATGATTAGGAAATCATTTTTGCTATCATATAGATCTTGTATTACTTGTTCTCTTATACCTTTCGTCAGGAAGTCATAGTCAAAATATGCCCAAGTGTTAATGCTGAAGGGAAAGTTGTTAACAGCATTCGACACATAAATATTTTTAGTTGAATAAATAACTGAATCCTTACTATGTATGTTAACCGAAACTGTTTCGGACCCTGGTTTTTTCCCAGTAAATTTAATAAAAAAGTAATGATTTCTTTCGGCGCCAATAGTCACTTGATCAACTGGTTTTAAAACATCTAATATCTCACGGCCATTATAATCAAAAACTATGGGTGCGTAATATATTTTAACCTCGCTGTTATTTGACTCAATAGTTATATTACTCAACGTTACGGTATCTTTTGAAGATATCTCTAATATTCGATAATTAGCGTATTGATTTATTATCGGTACTTCTAAAACGGAGTCTTCAACCAGTTTATTTATTCTATTTTCCCATGGTAGATACCAAGTAGCTTCTTGAGAGAAGCTGGGATTTCCATTAAACGTGATAAATAAAAAAAGGAGGTTTCGAATAAGATCTTTCATATATTGAATAAAACATTTTCGTAAGGTAAGATTTCTCCAGCACCAAATGATCTAAAAAACATAACCAGAGCGTATAAAGTAATAATGAAATATAAAAGTGGCTTTTCCTTTATTTTACTATTCTGTATAAAATATGGAAAAAATAATAATAAGAATATACTAAAAAACATTACAATTCTACCATTAAATGGTACTCGTGCTAGTAAATTAGATATCAATATAAAGACAAAGTAAATTTTAAAATTTATGTCCTTAACTTTTATGTTCATTAGAACAAAAAAGAAAAACCCATTTAAAAGTACAAGCATTAATGCGTTTCCGACAACGTTTCCAAATTCATAATTTTCAAAATAATTAGCGTAACCAAATATACTGAGATAGGCTGCTAATTGAATAGGTAAAAGCAAACCAAGTAATGCGGTTAAGCATATTCCTAAAACGTATATAAATGTTTTATCTGGTATTCGGTTTACAAAAAATAAAGGAAGTGCAACTAAAGCGGTAGTATGAAATAGTGTGGCAATACCAACGAACAAAAGATAGAGCAAACTCTTATTTTTCAGTAGAAAAACTATTGCTACAAAAACAAGAGTAACAGCCAAAGTTTGTCGAGATATATTAAAGGAATAAAAGTATATATATAAATTATAATATAGGAACAAAGAAAACATAGGCGCATAGCTATACTTTCGGAGTATATAAACAATAGGGAATATTGTTATAGCTGAAGTTACTATTAGCAACGACTGAAAATCGCCTCCCAGAAATATAATTAATTTGTTTAAATAAACCCAGCCAACCTCCACGGGAAGGAAATAACCACTTTCTATTATATCAAAATACTGCTTATAATGTTCTGTATCGGTACCAACCGAAATAGAACGAAAACCGGCAAGAATAAACAATATAAAACCAAAAGCTATAACTAAATAACTTTGAGTGCGTCGATTTGTAAAGGAACCTCCTAACAGTAATATAGACAAGAACAGAAAAGGAATCATAAAATAAAGTACTTTATCAATATTATTTCAATTATAATTCTCCATTATTTTTTTATAAACCTATCCTCCCCCAAACTCAACAAGTACTTCTTTTTTTCTTCATAGCTCATCCCTTTTGAACCAACATCGTATTGTTTTATTTTTTCTACAAAATCTTTGGTTTCACCCACAATACGAGCAGGATTTCCAGCTGCAATTTTCCCATCTGGAATTGATTTGGTTACTATACTACCAGCACCAATGATGACGTCATTGCCAATGGTGACACCGGGCATTATCATAGAGTTATTACCAATATATACATTGTTCTTTATAGTAACTTTTCCGAAATAGTCTAATTTCGGATATTGATCACGGAATACCCAGCCACCCCCGTGAGTAAAAATTTTTGTTCCACTAGTTATTTGTACGTGGTTTCCTATCTCAATTAGGTAGGGTTCTGAACCAAATGAAACGTTTTGGATATCGCAGTTCTCACCAATTTTCACACCCTGAAATCTCGCATTTTTCTCTGCTGACCAAAATAGTCTTTTAAATAAATGAACAAACTTTTTAATCATTATCTAATCATTGTAATTAAAGCTCTCTTAAGTACTTTAGGGAGGAAAGCAGAATTCTTAAAAAAATAAAATCTAAAACTTGATAAATGATGCTGAAACTCTTTAGGAAACTTATTCAGCTTCACATAATAGTTCTTAATTGCTCTTGTATTAAAGCTTCTTATATTCTTAACAAATAACGCTTTCTCACTGTCGCTTATTATGTCTAAAAATTGAGAAATATTTTCCTCCATTTTCAAGAAATGATATTTTCTGTTTTTATTGCCTGTAAGTGAATTGACATTATCATCAACAACATATTCAGAAAGTACATTTGACAAATATACCGTTTTCACCTTTAAACAAGCCAACTTATACCATACTTCTCTATCTTCGGAGTTATTCACGCCAAGTCTAAAATAAAGTTGTTTATGATTTTCAAATAAACTTTTTTTAACGACTACAGTACTGGTTTGTATTTTTAAGCCATCAACTATTGCAAGTAACAATGAAGGTAAAACCCCTTGTTCTTTCCTGTAACAATTTATAATAGTTTTGTTCTTGTGGACAATAGTTGTTTCAAAAGCGTGTAAAACCAACTCAATATTATCATTAAAACTAATTGCATTTCTTACAAATTCTAATTTATCCTCCATCCACAAATCATCTGCATCTAAAAAGGCAATCCATTCGTATTTTGCTTCTTTAATTCCACGGTTACGAGCACTAGAAACTCCTCCGTTGGGTTTGTCAATAATTCGGATTCTATCGTCTTTAAACTGTTGTACAATCTCCAAACTATTATCGGTTGAACCATCATTCACAATAACAATTTCAAACTCTTTAAAGGTTTGGTCTAATACAGAGTTTATAGTATTTCTAACACTTAGCTCTTTGTTATATAAAGGGATTACTACTGAAAACATATTATAGTTTTATTTCTGTAAAATTTAGCTTAGCCAATTTTTGCATGTTACTAACCCTTGAAGGTTTTAGGTAATTACTTTTATCATTAATTATATCTAAAATATGATTAGTTGTTTTTTTAACATCATATTCACTATTATGAAGTCTATAATCCTCATTGTACCCTACATTATATAAAAAATCTTCACACTTTCGATGGTATTCATTTAACATAAATGGTGTATCAGCAAAACACGCAAATATAGCAGCATGTAATCTAGTTGAGATCACAAAGTCACATTTTGCAATTGATTCCCAAATTTGACGAGTTTCTCTGTTGTACGAAACAACTTCATAACTTTTAGGTTGAGAGAGTAAAATCGTATCATTAGTTAAACTTAAATCGCCAATTTTGTTATTCCCATTTATGATGTAAAATTTAAAATGAATATTTTCTTTTTTATCTAAATTTTTAATTAGACTAATCATCATCGAATTTCGCATTTCTTCGTGCTTAATGTTCATATCCTTTTGTAGCGATTCATATCGACAAACACTAATTCCAATAATTTTTTTTGTAGTTATAGCTTCTTCTTGTTTATAATTTGTATAAATCTCAGGTAAGATCGCTGCCAAGTCAAAAGAATTAATAGGTTTATACGGTAAGCCATCTATATTATTAACAAAATCAAATGAAGTTTGATCCCTTAAGGCAAGAAAGTCCATTTGCTTCAAATAAGACTGAATTGCTTTTTCATCCTTTACAGACTTAAAAGGTCCTATAGACACGCCTATTCCGCCAAACTTCAATTTTTCTCCTCTTATCTTTTTTTGAATAGCACTCCATCGAATGTTATTTGATTTTAACTCACTATGTATAGTTGAACCACCAGCATAAACAAAAGCATCAGTGTTATTTAATAATATTTTGGATTGAAAACCATATGTTCTTTTCATTTCAAAAGGATATCCTTTATTAGGAATAATAGTTTTAGGTAATCGCGATGATCTCGCTAAAAATCGGTTATTATCTTTACTCCAAAACTTTTTTGCTCCCCACGAAGCAACCTCAACAAAAGCATCATCACCAGTGTTTTGATGTCCATAATATCCTGTAAATAGTATATCTGTTTTAAACATTCTATTTTTTAATTATTGATTTTAATTGCTTGACTAGGTTTTTCTCAAAAAACCAGACAAGAGGTAAATATAGCATAGTAAACAACAAACTTACTACTAATATAATTAAAATATTATTTTCAAGATTTTTTATAATTGAAATATAAGCCAAATATGAGATAAGGTAAGCAATAACACCAAAAACAAACAGTTTTGAAATATCTTTTACTTGTGCTAACAAGGGATAATTAATTAAGTTCCCACAAAACAACATGTTAATTGTTGTAAAAAGGAACGATACTGCTGTTAATGATATAACTAACCCCATCACTCCAAAAGGTAAGCCTATGGCAATGGCAATAATTCCTATTACTTTTTTAATTATCTCTACTTTTAAAAACAAATCACTTCTCCCTTTAACCTTTAAAATGTTTAAATTATAAGAACTTATTGGTCTAATAATAGATGCTATCGCCAATATTTGAAAGTATGGTACCGCAGGCAACCATTTTTCTCCAAATAAAAGCACAAAACCTTCCTCTGCTATTAAAATTAAGATTAACATAATAGGAATAACTACAAAAAGCACCAATTTCATTGTGGTTTTGTAAGCAGAACGTAACTTATCATCTCCTTCTATGTTGGAAAATAACGGGTAAGTCACTTTCCCCATTACTGAACCGATTTGCTGTACAGGGAACAATCTCATTGTTTCTGCTTGGTTAAAAAAACCTACTTGTGCAGGCGAGAAAAACTTTCCTATTACGATTCTATATGCATCATTATAAATAGTATCAAGCAATCCTGATAGGGTTAGCTTGTAACCAAAATTAAAATGATACTTGAATATATTTTTATCAAACATTAAAGACGGTTTCCACTTTATAAAAAACCAATTTTGAATTGTAAATACAATTGTCTGGGTCAAATTTAACCAAACTAAACTCCATACACCATAACCCGAATATGCCATTACAACTCCCACAATAGCCCCTATAATAGTAGATGGAATTTGGAGCTTCATTTGTGTCTTAAAATTCATCTCTTTAGTGAGTTTTGCCACATGAACTGCCACTAAAGACCGAATAACAAAGGTAAGTGCAAAAACACGTAAAATGTTTTTTAAAAGCTCTTGTCCATAAAAATCAGCAATAAAAGGAGCTGTAATAAAAACAAGTGCATATATAATTAAACTAACTCCAAAATTCGTGACAAAAACGGTAGAATAATCAACTTGTTTTGGTTCTTTCATTCGAATCAAAGAACTTGTCATTCCACCGTCCATTAAAAACTGTCCTATGGAAATAAAAACCATAAGCATTGCAATCAATCCAAAATCTTCTGGCATCAATAATCTTGCTAAAATAATTTGCACACCAAAATTTATTAATTGCACACTAAATTGTTGTGCAAAGGTCCAAATTACGCCACTAATTGCTTGTTTTTTAAGGTTACTCAATTTACTTGGAATTTACAACCTACTTACGGTTGGGTATTTTGTCGCAAACAAACGTGCTAAGGGTAAACCTACGTAACCAAGACCGATGACGGCTATTTTATGACTTGGTGACTTGGTGACTTGGTGACTTGGTGACGTTGCGTCTGGATTTGTATTTTTTGTTTCCATATAGTTTATTGATAAACTTTATTTTTATAATATTTATTTACAAAGACCATTTTTCAGGATGAATCATCATGGTGACGAGCATTCCTAATAAGTGATTGTATTTTTTATTTAATTCATTAAACAATTCTTGACCGATATAATTACAGCCTAATGCATATTCGAGCCACACCTGTGTTTCTGCAGCCTCCCCATCCGAATCAGATAATTTAGCTACAAAAGATTTTGGATAACGTCTTTTTCGCCATGCTTCCGCAATATTTCCCGAAACAGAACGAGAAGAACGACGGATTTGATCAGTAAGCGAATACATTTCTTCCCGAGGAAATGTTTTAGACAATTCATAAATTTCCATTCCTAATTCAAACGATAATTTATAAACCCTTAATTCCGTATGACAAACAATTTTAGCCATAATTTATATTAAACTTCACATTCTCACCAAGTCCCCTCTCCAGCTCTCCTCTTCACAAAGCCTCCTTATGCTCCCAATACCAATCCACCGCCTCTTTCAGCCCTTCTCCTATCTTATAACTCGGCTTATACCCCAACATTCTCTCTGCTTTTTCAATACTCGCCAAAGAATGCGGAATATCTCCTACTCTTTTAGGACCATGAACAACTTCAACTTCTGCTATTTTAGCGTCAAATTTACTTAAATGCTCCTTTAAATAAGCAACCAAATCATTTAAAGTCGTTCTGTCTCCTACTGCTGTATTGTACACTTGGTTAACAGCTGCTGGATTATCAGTTAACATTGCCAGTTCATTCATTTGAACCACATTGTCAATATAAGTGAAATCTCTTGAATAATCACCTGTACCGTTAATTGTAGGCGATTCGTGATTTATCAGTTGTTTTACAAACAATGGAATCACTGCTGCATAAGCACCATTTGGGTCTTGTCTTCTTCCGAAAACATTAAAATAGCGCAAACCAATACATTCCATTCCATAAGTCTTTGCGAAAACATCAGCATACAATTCATTAACATACTTTGTAATAGCGTAAGGCGATAATGGTTTACCGATAACATCCTCCACTTTTGGTAAACTTTCAGAGTCACCGTAAGTTGACGAACTAGCAGCATAGACAAAACGTTTAACCTTTGCATCACGAGCAGCAATCAACATATTTAGAAATCCGTTAATGTTAACATCATTCGTAGTTGAAGGATCCTTGATAGACCTTGGCACACTTCCTAGAGCCGCTTCGTGCAACACGTAGTCACAGCCTTCAACAGCCTTCTGACAAGTTTCTAAACTCCTAATATCCCCTTCAATTAAAGTAAAATCCTTATCACTTAAAAAATCTTCGATATTATACCTATGTCCCGTAGCGAAGTTATCTAAACAAACTACCTTATAGTTTTTATTTAAAAAATGTTCCACTAAATTAGAACCAATAAACCCAGCACCACCGGTGATTAAAATTTTTTTCATGTTGTTTTTTAACCAAATATTTTACTTTCAAATTGCATTATTCTATCTCCCCAGTCACCTCGTCAACTATTCTCCTCCTCTCCTCCTCTCCCACTCTCCTCATCTCCTCGTCTTACTCTCCCACTCTCCCAATCTCTCCCGTCACCCCTCACCAAGTCCCCCACTCTCAAAAGTCTCCTCCTCTTACTCTCACACTCTCCTCGTCTCAAAAGTCTCCTCGTCTCAAAAGTCTCCTTTCTCAAACACTCCACTTCTCTGGTTGATTCATCATCGTCACCAGCATTCCAAGGATATTATCGTATTTTCTCATTAAATCACTGTATATTTCTTCCTCTATATATCCACAAGCCAAAGCATAGTCTAACCAAACTTGGGTTTCTCCACCTTCTCCATCAGAATCAGAAAGCTTCGCAACAAAAGACTTCGGGTACCTTCTTTTCCTCCACGCCTCACCAATATTCGCTGAAACAGATCTAGAAGAACGACGAATTTGGTCAGTCAAAGAATATCTCTCTTCTTTTGGAAAAGATTTTGTAATATTAAAAATCTCCATTCCTGCCTCGAAAGACAATTGATAAACCCTTAATTCTTTATGCGATTTTATATTTCCCATAACCTTAAAATTTCAAACTTAATCCTCCCTTTCTCACCATCTCATCAGTCACCCACTCTCCCTGTCTCATCAGTCACCCTGTCTCCCCCTCTCAAAACTCCCAGTCTCCGCGTCTCAACATCTCCACCTCTCCCCATCTCCTCGTTTCCACATCTCAAAACTCTCCCAGACTCCCTGTCTCATCAGTCTCCCTGTCTCCCCCTCTCAAAACTCCCAGTCTCCTAAAGTCTCACATCCGCATCTTCCAACACTCCTTTCACGTCATAAATAATCCCCTTCTCACTCAACCCATCTCTTAAGTTAAGATTCATAAACTCCTTATGCGCTACTCCTAGTACAATTGCATCGAACTTCTCATTCGGTAATTGATTCACAATTTCCTTATTGTATTCATGTTTTACCTCTTCAATACTTGCCCAAGGGTCAAAAGTTGTAACTACCGCACCATAATCTTCTAGAGCATCTATTACATCAACCACTCTTGTATTTCTAACATCCGGACAGTTTTCCTTAAAAGTTATCCCCAACATTAAAATCTTAGCATTGTGAATATTGATATCCCTTTTAATCATAGTTTTTACAACCTGCGAAGCCACATAATTACCCATTCCATCGTTTAAGCGACGTCCTGCAAGAATGATTTCTGAATGATAACCTTTTTCTTGTGCTTTTTGCGCCAAATAATAAGGGTCCACTCCTATACAGTGACCACCAACTAAACCTGGTTTAAAAGGTAAAAAGTTCCATTTCGTTCCAGCAGCTTCTAAAACAGCATGTGTATCGATTTCTAGTAAATTAAAGATTTTCGCCAACTCATTCACAAATGCGATATTAATATCACGTTGAGAATTTTCAATCACCTTTGCTGCTTCCGCTACCTTAATTGTCGGTGCTAGATGCGTACCTGCTGTAATCACAGAACGATATAAATCATCAATCGTTTTAGCAGCTTCAGGAGTAGAACCTGAAGTGATTTTTAGAATCTTATCCACTGTGTGCAACTTATCTCCCGGATTAATTCTTTCAGGAGAGTAGCCAGCAAAGAAGTCAGTATTAAACTTTAAACCTGAAATCTTTTCAACAACAGGAATACAATCTTCTTCCGTTGCACCTGGATAAACTGTTGACTCATATACAACAATATCCCCTTTTCTAATCACTTTCCCAACGGTTTCACTGGCTTTGATTAATGGAATAAGAACAGGACGATTGTGTTCATCAACAGGCGTTGGAACAGTAACAATATACATATTGCAATCTTGTAAGTCCT
Source organism: Brumimicrobium sp. (assembly GCA_035497735.1). Classification (GTDB taxonomy): domain Bacteria; phylum Bacteroidota; class Bacteroidia; order Flavobacteriales_D; family Crocinitomicaceae; genus Brumimicrobium. Next base: position 220,280 of record DATJCX010000047.1, read on the forward strand.
CCATCTTCGTTGAACAATAAAGCCCAACACCTAAATTGTTTTCACTTTTCAGTACTGCTTGCAGCATATCGTTTTCTACTTCTAAAGTAGTGTCGATTCCTTTGTTTAACTCACTAATTCTACTTTCGTTGATGTCAAAACCTACCACATCATACTTCGTGGCAAACAATCTCGCCAAAGGCAAACCAACGTAACCTAACCCAATAATTCCTATCTTCATAATATCTATTCTACACTTATTTTTTCACACAAAAACCATCCTTTTAAACATGGCTTCGCCACTCTCAGTCCCATTTAAGACTACAGCAAAAGGATTAAATAACTTTTTAATATTTGAGTAACGATAAGTTATTTAACTAATTTCCTCACTTTGCTTTTTGCGAGATTAACAACAAATTTTGCAGCTAAGGCTTCAATACATATTATAACTCTATAACTATTGACATCCTCAACTGCTTTTGCAAAGTAACCTCTAAGAGGACCTGCTATTATTTCTACTTCTTCTCCACGAGAGAATCTTGAATTTTCAACCTTTTTAACTCCCTCATATTCTTCTAAAACTAACTTCAATTGTTCTATCTCCTTTGGTTTAACCCGACCGATTTCACCATTTAATTTCAAAATTGAATGAAATCCAGGAACAGAATACAATTTTTCCTTATTAACGGTGCAGTCATGAACAAAGATCACACCAGGAATTAAAGGAACTTCAATCAGTTTTTTTCTATCACTCCAAATTCTCCATTGTTTTTGAATTGGCAGATAAACTTGATAATTTAGCTTCTCTAAGAGGCAAGCAACCTTTTTTTCATGTCTTGAGTTTGTCCTTACAACAAACCAATCCGTACTTTCGCACACAAAATCACTCATCGCTAGGTAATTACAAAAAAATATGCAGACTTTTACAATATTTTAAAAGTGCAAATGTACCGGTTATATATTAGACTTAATAATCTAAGTACCATTAAATGATAAAAATCAGGTTAAACTCTCGATTTTAAGAATTCTTTTGCTTTTTAAGTTAAATGTAGTATTTTTGTAAAAAATTATTCAAACAATTAAAATATGAAAAAATTATTTATCACTTTCTTAACATTAACATTCGCTTTTACAAGCACCGTATTTTCTCAAGTAGAGGAAATGAATAAATGGTCGCTGAGCTATGGATTTGGAAGTCATTTCTTTGCTAGACCATTAGCAGTTTCAAACAATAACTTAAGAAACATTAGTTTAGGTCACCATGAGATAAATGCTCGCTACATGATTAACAACCGTATGGGAGTTCAATTTGGCGTAGGGTATGATCAAATGGCGTTTGCAGGTTTAAAAACGAACGGGAAACATGACAAGACTCATTTTTTTGGCGTAACAGTTCAAAGCGTTATCAATATAGGAGACATTATTAGACTCCATGAATTACATAACCGTTTTGGTCTTTTACTACATGGAGGTGGAGGTTATGGAGCGATGTTCCAAACACGTAAAGATATGGATAGATCAAAAGTAGACAATATGATTGTTCTTAAAATGGGTCTAACACCACAACTTCGTTTATCTGACCATTGGGCATTGTTTGGAGATGTTTCTACAAACGCGACATTCAGACAACACAAAACATTTAACTATGTAGAAAAAATTACTGATGACAAGAAAATCAATTCAATTGGTGGTTTCTTTGATGTTTCTCTTGGTATAACTTACTACATTGGTAAGAACAAGAGACATGCAGACTGGACACCAACTGAATTAGGAAAAGGTCCTGTGAAGGTTGATTTATCTGAAGTGGAAAATGAAAATGAAAAACTTCGTAACCGTATTGCAACAATTGAAGAGCAATTACAGGACGACGACAATGATGGAGTTGCTAACAAATTCGACAAAGAACCAAATACACCAAAAGGTGCATTAGTAAATGCTAGCGGAGAGCAAATTGAGGAATTGGTGGATACAGACGGTGATGGAATTCCTGACAAGTATGATGATTGTCCAGAGGAGTATGGAACTTGGTCGAACAACGGTTGTCCTGTTTCTAAAGAAACTACACAAGTTATCCGTGAAATTTCTCGAGCTATTTACTTCAACACAGGAAAAAATACAATCGTTAAAACATCTTACGGACACTTAGACCGTTTAGTCGAATTAATGCAGAGAAATAAAGAGTTTGCTATTTCAATTGAAGGTCATACTGACAACGTTGGAGACAAAGAATTAAACTTAAAATTATCGAAAGATAGAGCAGTTGCTGTTAAGGAATACTTAACCGCAAAAGGAATTGATGCCTCTAGAATTTCAAGTAAAGGATTTGGTGATACTAAACCAGTAGAAAATAATGATACTGAAGAAGGTAGAGCTAAAAACAGACGTGTTGAAATTAAAACAACTTTAAGTTTTACGGTTAAACCGTAAGTTTTTCTCAAGGAAAAATTTTAGACTAAATGCTGAGCGATGACTTCATTGCTCAGCATTTTTTTTTATTAGATACCAGAACTTTAGCATTTAAAATTCAAAGATAGATACGTATATTTGCACTATGGAATTTAAACTCGTTTCACCATTTGAGCCAACTGGAGACCAGCCTCAAGCAATTAAAGAACTAAGCAAGGGGATTTTAGATGGAATTCCGCACCAGACCTTGTTAGGTGTGACGGGAAGTGGAAAGACATTTACCATCGCCAATGTGATTCAACACGTTGATAAACCAACCTTGGTACTTTCACACAATAAAACCTTAGCTGCACAGCTATACAATGAGTTTAAACAGTTTTTTCCAAACAACAGAGTTGAATATTTTGTTTCATACTACGATTATTATCAGCCAGAATCCTACTTACCGATAACAGATACTTATATCGAAAAGGATTTAGCCATCAATGATGAAATTGAAAAGATGAGGTTGTCCACCACTTCTGCCCTACTTTCAGGCCGACGAGATGTGATTGTTGTTTCTTCTGTTTCTTGTATTTACGGTATTGGGAATCCGAATGAATTTGAAAAAAGCATCATTCCTATAAAGCGTGGTGACACTATTATGCGGAATAAGTTTCTATTTCGATTGGTAGAAAATCTCTACTCACGTGCGGGAGATGATTTCAAGCGTGGAACTTTCAGAGTAAATGGAGATACCGTTGACATATTCTTAGCTTATACGGATTATGGAATAAGAATAGAATTTTGGGGTGATGATATTGAAGAAATATTCACCATCGACCCTGAAACAAATGATATTTTAGAACGATTAGACGCCATCAATATTTATCCGGCCAATATTTTTGTGAGTTCGCCAGAAACGACTCGACAAGCTGTTGATGCAATTCAAGAAGACATGTGGGTTCAAGTAGAAGCTTTTAAGCGTCAGGGAAAACCGATGGAAGCTAAAAGACTAAAAGAAAGAACAGAGTACGACTTAGAAATGATCAAGGAACTTGGTTACTGTTCTGGAATTGAGAATTATTCCCGTTATTTCGATAAACGAGCGCCAGGAACACGACCTTTCTGTTTACTGGACTATTTTCCGAAGGATTATCTGATGGTTGTTGATGAAAGTCACGTGACCTTGCCACAAATTCGTGCCATGTATGGAGGAGACTTTTCTAGGAAGACCAATCTTGTAGAATACGGTTTCCGTTTACAAGCAGCCATGGACAACAGGCCATTAAAATTTGAGGAATTTCAAACCTTACAGAATCAAACTATATATGTAAGTGCCACTCCAGCTGACTTTGAGATGGATTTATCAGAAGGTGTTATCGTTGAGCAAGTGATTCGTCCAACTGGTTTATTGGACCCTATAATCGAGGTAAGACCAAGTCTAAATCAAGTGGATGATTTAATAGAAGAGATTCAAAAGCGTGTTGAATTAAAAGAACGCGTATTGGTGACGACGCTAACCAAGCGAATGGCGGAGGAATTACAGAAATATTTCGATAAAATGGGCATTCTATGTCGCTATATCCACAGTGAAGTAGATACTTTGGAAAGAGTAGAAATATTACGTCAATTACGTGAAGGAATTTTCGATGTTTTAATCGGTGTAAACTTATTGCGTGAAGGTTTAGACTTACCGGAAGTGAGTTTAGTCGCCATTCTAGATGCTGACAAAGAAGGATTTTTAAGAAACGTTCGTTCACTGGTACAGACAGTTGGAAGAGCAGCGCGAAACGTAAATGGTTTGGTGATCATGTATGCTGACAAGATGACCAATTCGATGGAAGTTACGATAGATGAAACAAATAGGCGTCGATCGATTCAAATTGCGTATAACGAAGCACACGGTTTGGTTCCAACAGCTTTGAACAAGTCCCATGACACTGCATTTAACTATAAATCGAAAGAAGAGGAAGAATTAATTGCTGCTGATCCAGATGAAAAATATCAGAATAAGGAAGAACTTGAAAAAGCAATTAGTACAACAGAAAAGTTGATGAAACGAGCTGCGAAAGAACTCGACTTTATGGAAGCTGCCCGACTTCGTGATGAAATGTTTAGATTGAAGAAATTAAGAAAGGAATAGGTCAAATAAAAAGCCATCTCAAAAGAAAGTTTTGGATGAAATACCTTTAACTTTTATTCTTTTGAGACAGCTTCTTACAATTTAAATTTTCGACTATTTCTTAGCACTAAAAGAATAGCGAACTCCTAACTTATACCATCTTGTTGGCATTGGAACTGCCCCACTTTCTCTGTATTGTGCATCTAAAAGATTGGTGATGTCTGTATAAATTGTAATTCCTTTGACTTTATAACTCAATCTAAGATCCAGTAAATTATAAGCTTTATTCAATTCTCTTTGAATCAATCTATTTCCTAGTTGAACAGAAAGGTCTTTATAGCTATAATTCAATCCCACAATCAACTGATGTTTTAGTGATTCTACCACATATTTCGACTGACTTTCATCCACTTCCACATCAATTGGGTGAAGGTATTGGTAATTCACAAAGTATCCCAATCGGTGATTGGTTTGCAGGACAAAACTTTGTCTTAAACGTCCATATAATCCGTGTACTTTTACGTTTCCATAGTTTTCTGGAGAATACGGAACGAATTCAGAATCTCTTGTCCAATCGATAAAGTCATAAATATTTCTGTAAAAATACCCAGCTTCAGTTGTCATTTTTTTTAAGCGATAAGAAGCATTCAACTCATAAGTCCATGCATTTTCTGGTCTTAAATTCGGATTCCCCACATTTCCAGGTGCTTGGTTGAGAAATAAATCCGTAAAAGATGGAATACGTTGTCCCGAACTTGCAACTGCAGAAATTGTCCACTGCTTGTTGATAGTATAAAGAATATTTGCTGCAGGATACACTTGCCATCCATAGCTTGAGTTGTAATTCACATAAGCGCCAACATCAAAAACAAGTTGCTTCCACGTTTTAAAATACCTAGCAGCTGCTCCGTAATTATTTCTATCATGATTTCCAATATTTGAAGAATTAATTGTTTCAAATCTAGTTGTTAAATTCAAGCCAAAGGTTCCGATTTTCGTTGCCACTTCCCCGTTCAGTTCCGCCATTAAAGCATTCGTAAAATGCATAGAGCGGGCAACACTTGGATTGTCTTTAAAATAACGGTAATCGTCCTCATCGTAGCGGTTACTCAGTTTAGGACTAAGACTAAATCTTCCAAATTTATGTTCGGAGGACAAACTTACAATTCCAGTTTTTACAAATTCTACAGAATTACTGTCCCCTGGAGCCGCATAAAAACCATTTGCTCCAAATTTATTATCGGCATAACCACCGAAAAGTTGAATTGAATTGTTTTTATTCACACGATATTCACCACTATAAAGCAAATTCACCTTATCACCGTAACTATTGTACCTATGTCCGTTTGAATTTTCCTTTAAAGCAGAAAATAAGTGACTTTGTTTTTTCGTTCCATAATTTCCTGTTACAGAAACTCCACCTCCACCATAAATTCCGCTACCTTCTCGCGGGTCTTGTTTTTGGAAAGATGAACCAGCATAAATATCCGCTTCAATAAAAGAGTAATCTTCTTTTTTTGTGATGATATTCACCGCTCCAGTTAGCGAGTTGATTCCATAATACGAAGCCACAGAACCTTTTATAATTTCAATTTCTTTGATTGCATCAAAAGGAATAGGAAGATTCAGCATGTTGTGTGCTGTCTGTGAATTGTTGAGTTTAACCCCGTTAATCATCACTAAGGTTTGCTCGAAAGTTCCACCGTCTATACTGATATCTGCTTGCGTTCCCATCGGTCCACGTTGACGAATATCAACACCGCCAAAATAAGCCAACAATTCATTAAGAGAAGTAACAGGCAATTGTTTTATTTCCTGAATTGTCAATGTTTGAACACCAGCGACATAGTCTTTCTTTGGTGTTGCAGCAATAGAGATGGTGATTTCCTCTAAATTAAGTGTATCAGGAGCTTCTTGTGCGAAAAAATTCGACGCTAGCATAACTGATAATCCAACTAAGTATATCTTCTTCATTTTTTTTGGGTTTAATTTGAATTTCAATATGTTTTCAAAAGTTTTCGGCAAAATTATTACATTTGTCACTTCACAAGTAGTCCAGTTGTCAGAATATGAGTAGTCCAGTCAAGTTAGCCGTAAAGGAAATCATTAGCATCGATAGAAGAAAGTCAGAATCTATCTACCTACAGATAGTTTACAGTTTTATACAAGCCGTTCAAAGAGGTATATTGCCTTTAGATGCTCAACTTCCTGGAACAAGAATATTTAGTCAGGACTTAAAGATTCACAGAAAGACCGTTGTTGCAGCTTTTGAGGAATTACAAGCACAAGGTTGGATAGAAACCATTCCCAGTGTTGGTAGTTTTGTGAAAAATCCACAAATAAGCAGTAAAAGCGAACAAATTTTAGAAAAACAAGCCAATAAGTATCTAAAAACGGCTAATTTCAACTTTAAAAGATCTTATCTACTCACCTCTCCTTTCGAGAAAAGTGATGTAGCGTTAAAATTCAACGACGGTCAGCCCGATTATCGACTAATAGACAGCAAGGAACTTGCAAGAATATACAGAAGCGCCTTACAACGGAAGAACATTCAACAAAATATCACCAATAGTGAAGTACGTGTTTTACCAAGTTTTAAAGAACAGCTCAGTTACTACTTGAATTTAACGCGCAACTTACACATTTCTTCTCAGCAACTTTCAATAGGAAAAAGCAAGGAATTACTTTTGTATATTTTGACTCAGTTATTAATAGAACCAAAGGACACAGTTCTAATAGCAGGATTTGGTTACTTCTTCAACAACATGGTTTTCCAGCAGGCAGGCGCGAAGATCATCAGCATTCCCATAGATGAAAAAGGAATGGATATTGCTTACATCAAAAAGAATTTTAAGAAAGGAGAAATTCGTTGCGTAATCATCAATACAGCACAACATTACCCAAGTTCTCATAGCTTTTCAGCAGAAAGAAAACAAGCACTTTTAGCACTTGCGGAAGCCTATGAGTTTATCATAATTGAAGAAGACAGTGAATTTGAATTTCACCACAACTCCACTCCTGTTTTTCCGTTAATTTCTAGCAACCCAAAAAGCAATCATATTTACCTGGGAAGTTTTGGAAGATTCTTAACACCGTCATTTCAACGAGAATTCATAATCGGACCAGAAGACTTAATCTTGGAAGTTGAAAAGTACTTAGGCTTTATGGATTCCAAAGGTGATATTACAACAGAGCAAGCTTTAATGGAAATGATAAAAGAAGGAGACATCCATCGCTTTTTATGGAAGAGCAATAAAGTTTACGCACAAAGAAAGCAAGCTTTTGAACAGTTATTAAAGTCCTATTTAGGCAATGAAATCAGCTACACCATTCCTCAATTCGGCTTGGCTTTTTGGATTAAATTTAACAGAAGTATTTCTTTAAATGACTTATCTAAAGCAGCTATAAATCAACAACTTTTAATTCCTAGAATTTGTTTTTATCAGAACAAAGACATTACGGCAATGCGCCTTGGATTTGGTCATTTAAACGAAGGAGAAATGGAAGCAGCGTTAAAAGTAATTGCCAATGTCTTGTAGGGAATTACGCCTTAATTGAAATTGCAAAACTCCGACTACACAAAAGTGGGATTTATTCTACTATCTTTGTGTTATGGCCATTAACGAAGAACTATATAAAGCAGCGAAAAAACATTTTGAATTTGAGCTATCCAGAGATCAGGCAAAGTTATTGGACCAACTGTGTGACTTTTATACACAGCCCAATAGTCAGGCGCTTTTTATTTTAAAAGGGTATGCTGGAACTGGAAAAACCACCTTACTATCCGCTTTTGTAAAAGCCTTGACGGAATTAAAAAAGAAATCTGTATTACTTGCACCAACAGGAAGAGCTGCCAAAGTTTTCTCCCAACGTTCAAGTCAGATAGCCTACACCATTCACAAGAAAATCTATCGCAAGCAGAAAATCGCAGGTGGCAGTATTCAACTGGGCTTGGCTCCTAACTTACATACGAATACTTTGTTTTTAGTTGACGAAGCCTCCATGATTGGTGATTATACACAAAACAGCGAAGGCAGTATCAGTTCTCGTAACTTACTAGAAGATCTTGTCAACTACGTTTACAATGGAAAAAACTGTAAAATGATACTGATCGGTGACGAAGGACAGCTTCCACCAGTTGGTTCCGATTACAGTCCGGCTTTAAACAGTGACTACATGCAGAGTCACTATTTCCAATTGACAATTCAAGAATTTCAGTTAACAAAAGTACTTCGTCAAACGTCCAATTCCGACATCTTAAAAAATGCTACGGCCTTGCGTTCTGCTGCAGAAAGCGTCTATCCGAGCTTTGATTTAAGCGGGAAAAACGATTTAATAAAGTTAGATGGTGCAGAAATGGAAGATGTTTTGAGTTCGGCCTACTCCAACTACGGAGAAACGGAAACCTTAGTCATAACAAGAAGTAACAAGCGCGCCAATCTGTTTAATCAACAAATTAGAGCCCGTATTTTCTGGTACGAAGACAAAATCGTGTCCAATGACCTATTGATGGTTGTTAGAAACAACTACTTCTGGTTAGGAGACGACAATAAAATAGGATTTATCGCCAATGGAGAAACGATAAAAGTTGTTAGAATCAGAGGAAGAGAAACACTTTATGGCTTTGACTTTGTAACAGCGCAGATTGAACTCATCGACTATCCAGAGTTCGATGCTTTTGAAGTAAAAATCATGTTAGAAGTTCTAGACACTGAAACGCCCAATCTTTCAAGAAGTCGAATGAAAGACTTATTTTTTGAAGTTGAAAAAGACTATGCGTACGAGCGAAACAAGCAAAAGCGCTACGAATTGATTATGGCGGACCCTTATTTCAACGCATTACAAGTCAAATACGCTTATGCGGTAACCTGTCACAAATCCCAAGGTGGACAGTGGAATGCCGTTTTCGTTGACCAAGGATATTTAACAGAAGAAATGTTGGACAGCTCCTATTTCAGATGGTTATACACCGCTTTAACAAGAGCAACGGATAAATTGTATCTGATCAACTTCAATGAACAGTTTTTTAAGTAGCATTCTGTATTCGTTAAGTTGGATACCAATTATCGTTGACTAAACACTACGCTATTTTTCTTTCTATTCGAATAAGCGCAAAACAATTAAGCCTTGTACATTCAATTCAAGCATTTTAAGGTTCTTATTTTTTAAAAAACAAGGCATAAAAAAAAGGACTGTTCTTTCGAACAATCCTTTCCTTCTAATGGTTGGGTGACTGATGGGATTCGAACCCACGACATTCAGAACCACAATCTGACGCTCTAACCAACTGAACTACAGTCACCATTTACTCATCATATTCAACTCATTCGCTGAATTCGCTTGCAAAGATAGACATTTATATTTAAACAAAGCCAGAAAAAGTAAAAAATTTCCTTCAAATTGAGAAAATTCTTACAATACTTTTGTAAATCAACATTTTAGAAAAGCTTTTTTTTATTCTTTCCTCCACTTTTTGAGTTTTAACCTACAAAGTGTTAATAACAAAGGATAAAACATCTACTTTCGCTCTGATACAAAGTATATATTTGTAAAAAATAGATTATAGATGTTAAAAATTGGTTTAATTGGTGTTGGACATTTAGGTAAAATTCACTTACGTCTAATTAAGGAACTTTCTGAAAACTTTGAATTGGTTGGGATTTACGATTCCAATCCTGAAATGCTAGCAGAAGTTTCCAAAGAATATAATTGCAAGGCTTTTGATACCGTTGAGGAATTATTAGCTGTAGTTGACTGTGTTGATGTTGTTACACCAACGATTTCACATTTTGAAATTGCTGCAACAGCTATCAAGCATTCAAAACATGTATTCTTAGAAAAACCAGTTACTAATACCTCTTCCGAAGCTCGAACTTTATTGTCACTAGCCGAAGAAGCGGAAGTAAAAGTACAAGTTGGACATGTAGAGCGATTTAACCCTGCTTTTATAGCGGCACTACCCTACTTGGATCAACCAATGTTTATAGAAACACACCGATTGGCGCAATTCAATCCTAGAGGAACGGACGTTCCAGTTGTTCTAGACTTGATGATACACGACATTGACGCTATTTTAAGCGTTGTTAAGTCACGCGTTAGAAAAATCTCAGCATCAGGTGTTGCAGTTGTTTCGGACACGCCAGATATTGCCAATACAAGAATAGAATTTGACAATGGCTGTGTTGCCAATTTAACAGCTTCTCGTATTTCCTTGAAAAATATGAGGAAATCTCGATTTTTCCAGAAAGACGCTTACATCAGTGTTGACTTTCTTACCAAAGAAATGGAAGTTGTTCAAATGGAAACCGTTGTTGGCGAACCTGGTCCATTCGATATGATTATGGAAATGGGGAATGGAAAACCTTCAAAGAAGATAACCTTCAACAAACCGGAAATAGAGCAAACAAATGCCATTAAAGAAGAGTTACGATCATTCTACGAAGCAATCGCTAACGACACCCTACCAATTGTTTCCTTAGAAGACGGATTATTGGCCTTGGAAGTGGCAGAACAAATCATGGATAAAATATAAATCCAAGAGATTTTCAAACTGTAAATAATATACCATAAAAATTCACGTTCCTATATAAAACCGATAGAATGAAACAAATTGCTTTAGTGGCCTTAATTTCTACCTTATTATTATCATGTGCAAAACAACAGCCACAAGTTTCTTGGTTGAAGATTGACAAATGGGACTTGGTTGCTAATCCAGATGCGCAGAATGACCAAGGAGAATTGTCTCATAACTTATCTGAAGTTTTTATTACCATGGACGGTAAATTCCTAGGTGCGTTTGAATTGCCTGCTAAAATTCCGATTATTGCTGAAGGAACACATGATTTTATTCTTATTCCAGGAATCATCAATAATCTTGAGAGTCACAAGAAAAAACGTTACCCTTTTGTGGAACAATACAAGAAACCAATCACTTTGTTTTTGAATGACACTGTTTCTATCGCTCCAACAACAAGATATTACTCCAGTTTAAACTTCTTGATCGAAGACTTCGAAAGTCCGAGTATGCAAATTGATGTAGCGGAACAATCTACAGCAACAATTGGTAGAAATGACGACCCTGAAATTTTAAAATGGGGAGATAAATACGGTCAAGTTATTCTAAACAATGAAGATTCTATCATTGCTTTTATGACCTCTTTTGAAACCGTTCTACCTAAGTTAGGTTCAGAAGTTTACTTAGAGTTCGACTATATGAATACCAACTCAATGTTGATAAGCACCATCTCTTATGGAAATGGAAATTACTATGAAGATGACTTCGTAGTTGTTCGTCCGCAAAAAGAAGGCAAAGCTGTTTGGAAACATGCTTATCTTGACTTAAAAGAGAACGTATCATACCGACAAACGACGCCTATCAATGAAGTTCAATTCAAATTATTGTTAGATGATAAGGAAGCTTCCAAATACCTGTATATCGATAATATCAAATTGATATATCCGTAAATCATGACAAAACAAAGAAAATTAAAAGCTTTATTTATTACGCTCGATTTCTTAACGGCTGGAATCGCTTGGCTATTATTCTTCTATTATAGAAAACATGCCATCGAGCAAGTTGACTTTGAAGTTTCCAATCAGTTATATGTTGGATTAGTTATTGTTCCTGTTTTCTGGATTGCCTTGTATTACTTCTTGGGAACGTACAACAACCTAAGAAGAATGTACATGATGCGCATTCTTTCCTTTTCATTTAAAGCTTATTTTATTGGTTCGCTATTGATTTTCTTCGCCTTGCTATTAGACGATGAAATAGCACAGCAAACGGATTATTATAAATTACTTCTTTCCCTCTTTTTCATTCACACCTTTGTCTCTATTCTACCTAGATTTATCGTCACCTTTTACTTGGTGAAGCAAATTGCCAGAAAAAAAACAGGATTTAGAACGCTGCTTATAGGTGGTGGAAAAAAAGCCATTGATATCTACAAAGAAATTGATGAATTACCGAAAGGTACAGGTTATCTTTTCGCTGGTTTTGTCAACTTAAATGGAATCGATAATGAGTTGATAGAAGAGATTCCACACCTTGGACATGTTGATGATTTGGAAAAGATTATTGACGAGTATAGAATTGAAGAAGTAATCATCGCTTTGGACTCTTCGGAACAAGAAAAACTAAAGAGAATTGTTTCCAGAATTCAAGGAAGAGATATCAAGATTAAGATTACTGCCAACATGTATGACTTGTTGAGTGGAAGTGTGAAAATGACCAATATTTTCGGTGCTTTACTAATTGAAGTAAACGAAGACTTGATGCCTCATTGGCAATTCGTTATCAAGCGATTAATCGATTTAGTTTTTTCATTTGTAGCCATTATTATTCTCATTCCTGTTTACCTCATTTTGGCCATACTTGTTAAGACTTCTTCTAAAGGTCCCGTCTTTTTTCTACAAGAAAGAATTGGTAAAAATGGTGTGCCTTTTAACATCATTAAGTTTAGAACAATGTATGTTGATTCAGAGAAAAAAGGACCGCAATTGTCATCACAAAACGATAGTAGAATTACTCCAATTGGTCGCTTTATGAGAAAGGTTAGATTGGATGAAATTCCACAATTTTGGAATGTTATAAAAAGCGAAATGTCGATGGTTGGACCTCGTCCAGAACGTCAATACTTTATCGATAAAATTGCCGAAAGAGAACCACAATTTTTACAATTAACGAAAGTAAAACCAGGTATCACTTCTTGGGGACAAGTTAAATACGGTTACGCAGAAAACGTTGACCAGATGCTTCAGCGTATGAAATACGACTTGTTATATCTTAAGAATATGTCAATCGCCATCGATATGAAAATATTGCTTTACACCGTATTGATTGTACTTAAAGGTTCGGGGAAATAACGTCCAATTGCAAACTAACCTTTTGACATAAAATCCTTTATTTCATTATACTCAGAGCAGGTATTTAATTTAAACGATTTCTATAAGTACAAGCATTTTCACCATTCCGTCCAATTCATTCATAAGAATTGAAAATATTTTTTCTTGTTTCTGTTTCAATTGTAAGACTTTAGTTTTATCTTTGAGCCAATGGAAAAGCAAGTTATACTCAACGCACAACAGTTTGACCTCACCTTGCAGCGACTTTGTCGCCAACTCATTGAAAATCACAACGATTTCTCAAACACTGTTCTTATTGGTTTACAGCCAAGAGGTATTCGTGTTCTAAACAGAATAAAAGTTTTAATCGAAGAAATTTTAGGGGAAAACATTCAATGTGGTACTTTGGACATTACCTTTCACCGTGATGACTTTAGGAGACACTCCCACCCCACAATTCCAAGTGTAACAAACATCGACTTTTCATTAGAAAACAAGGATATTATCCTTATCGACGACGTACTTTACACAGGTAGAACTATTCGTGCAGGTTTAGATGCAATGTTGGCATATGGACGTCCAAATCGAGTTGAACTGCTAACTTTTATTGATAGAAGATTTAAACGCCACCTACCTATTCAGGCTGATTATATTGGAAAAACCGTAGATTCATTAGTTTCTGAGAAGGTTTCCGTTCAATGGGCTGAATACGATGGCGAAGACAAAGTGTTATTATTTACCCCAGAAAGCAATGGATAATATAAGTGTTGATCATTTACTCGGAACGGAAAATCTTACACCAAGAGATATTGAAATTATTTTCGAAACAGCCGACCGATTTAAAGAAGTTATTAATAGACCTATAAAGAAAGTTCCTTCCTTAAGAGACATTACCATTGCCAACGTTTTCTTTGAAAATTCTACGAGAACAAAACTATCTTTCGAACTAGCAGAAAAGCGATTAAGCGCCGACGTGGTCAACTTCAGTTCTGGTTCTAGTTCAGTGCAAAAAGGAGAAACACTTGTAGATACGGTAAACAATATCTTATCGATGAAAGTGGACATGGTGGTCATGCGTCATCCAAATCCTGGAGCAGCTAAGTTTCTTTCAGAAAGAGTTGATGCCCGTGTTATCAATGCAGGTGACGGAACACATCAACATCCAACCCAAGCGCTTTTAGACAGTTATTCAATTCGTGAGAAGTTGGGAACTGTGGAAGGCAAAAAAGTTGTCATCGTTGGTGATATTCTTCATTCCCGTGTTGCTTTATCAAACATTCACTTATTAAAATCACAAGGTGCTGAAGTAATGGTTTGCGGTCCTACCACTTTAATTCCCAAACACATGAAAGAGTTGGGGGTAAAAGTAGAGTACGACTTAAGAAAAGCATTAGAATGGGCGGATGTGGCAAACATGTTGAGAATTCAATTAGAAAGACAAGAAATTCAATTCTTTCCTTCGCTTAGAGAGTATTCTATGCTCTATGGTTTGGACAAGAAATTGCTGGACAGTTTAGACAAAGAACTCGTTGTAATGCACCCAGGACCAATTAACAGAGGAGTTGAAATCACAAGTGATGTTGCCGACAGTAAGCAATCTATTATTCTTCAACAGGTAGAAAATGGAGTTGCAATTAGAATGGCAGTAATTTACTTATTAGCCTCAAAGATATCACGTTAAGAAATTTTATTAACTTTGTTATAAAGTGATCCGTAATTATAATGAATTTTACAATAACCAAAAAACCAAATTATAGCATCGTCACCAGTGAGGTTGATAAACTAAATGCGATTAATTCTCCTGAATTGAAAGCCTTATTTATCGAATTAAACAAAGACAATGTTAGCCAAATCATCATAGATTTAAGCAAAACAGCTTATTGCAATTCTACAGGACTGAGTGCAATTCTTGCTGGAAACCGTTTATGCAAAAATGCAAATGGTCAATTTGTATTAACCGGTTTACAGTCGAATGTTAGAAAGATGATTGAAATCTCTCAATTACACCGTGTTTTCAGCATTACTGAAACATTGGAGGAAGCAGAAAAACTGATGGATTAATTCAATGAGTTTTACTGTTAAAATTCTTGGAACAGGTGCAGCCATTCCCACAATTTCTAGAGGAACAACTTCCCAATTAGTCAACTGTAAACAAAGACTTATCTTAATTGACTGTGGAGAAGGAACGCAATTACAAATGCGTAAGTTTGGCGCCAAATTTCAAGACATTCAACTCATTTTAATTTCACATTTGCACGGTGATCATATACTTGGACTTCCAGGTTTACTGGGAACGATGCAACTTTTAGGAAGAACAAAACCGATTCAAATATTTGGTCCCACAGGTATCAAAGAGTTTGTAATGATGAATTACAAACTAGCAGGTTTAAGACAAGTCATGCCTATACATTTCACCGAATTCACTTACAACCATTCGGGTGTTGTTTACGAGGACAAGGTTATCACAATCAAAACTTTCCCGCTTAACCACAGAATACAAACACAGGGATATCGTATCGATGAAAAGCCAGGAAAGCGCCATTTAGATAACGAGGCATTTGAGAAAACAGGAATTAGCGTTGCTTACATCAATAAGCTAACAGCAGGTGAAGATGTGATTGACACCAATGGAGTGCATGTTAAATACGAGGATGTTACCTTACCTCCTACACCTTCAAGGTCTTATGCTTTCTGTTCGGATACTTCATACTTTCTAGATATTATCCCACATATAGAAAATGTAGATTTACTTTATCACGAAGCGACATTTATTGATAAAGAAGCAGATAGAGCACATGAAACGTATCATTCCACAGCAAAACAAGCTGCAAGTATTGCATTAAAGGCCAATGCAAAGCGATTGATTATCGGACATTTTTCAGCACGCTACAAAACGATGGATAAGCACAAGGAAGAAGCACAAGAGATATTTGAAAAAGTTTTTATTCCTGAGGATGGAGAGTTTTTTAATGTGTGAGGATGCTCATTTCGTTTTCAACGACATAACTTTAAATTGTTTTTTGATATGTAGAGAAAAATGTATCGAAGGATAAGGCTTGGCTTTTTTACTTTTTTTATTCATAATTTAATTGCTTCTCAATAGTATTCATGAGCTCGCAAGCTCGGTTCATTGCCAAAAAAAGTAAACAACCGACCGTAGGGAGCTCACGAATACAAATAAAAACAGACAGAAATGAGTAAAAAAGTCTAGCGCTTAGAAAAATCACCGACCCTCTAGCTCTTACAACCGAAAATTAAAATACTCCTCCTATGTCGTCAAACACTTTTAATTTTTACGGTTGTTTCGAGCTGTGGGTGCCCGATGATGTTTCCTAGGCGCTTCCTCCGAGTCTCTTACCTTTATCTTTCAATAAGAAGTATCCTTTCGCATTGGAGTTTTTGTTATGTAGTTTTTTTATCGGAGGACGGTGTTTCCTCCCCCTTTTTCCCCCTCCGAAGGGGGAGATACCGAGTCTCTTGCCTTTGTATTTCAATAAAATTTATCCTTTCGCATTGGAAAATTAGATTCTGTAGTTTTTTTTATCGGAGGACTGCGTCTGACTCCCCCTTTGGAGGGGGGCAGGGGGGAGGATTTTTGAGTAGTCACACTTCGATACTATTTCACTCGTTCCTCTTGAAATCACTCAGTATAACAATAGAATTTCTCGAAATATTAATATTTACATTGTCAGACTGAGTGTTTTTAGATTTTCGGTAGAAAATATAAAAATGTATCGAAGGCATGACAAAACCTTTCGAAAACGTTCAACTCTGCATTGTCACACTTCGATACAATTTCATTCGTTCCTCTTGAAATCACTCAGTATGACAAAAAAACCTTTCGAAAACGTTCAACTCTGCATTGTCAGACTGAGTGTTTTCCGACGAGTAGGAGGAAAATGTATCGAAGGCTGGCACGTAAATGTATCGAAGGCATGACAAAACCTTTCGAAAAAGCCCAACTTACATTGTCAGACTGAGTGTTTTCCGACGAGTAGGAGGAAAATGTATCGAAGGCTGGCACGTAAATGTATCGAAGTCTAGCGCTTGGAAGGAAGAGTAAATAATTAACAGTAGCCTTCCCCTGCTCTCATTTTCTTTCTCACTCTGTGTTATTACTCTGTAACTACTTCCCTCCCACCATTTTCTTGATTTCATTGAGTTTAAACAACGCTTCAACAGGTGTTAAGGTATCGATATCTAAACTTAAAACTTCTTCACGAATATTTTCTAAAACTGGGTCGTCTAGCTGGAAGAAACTCAATTGCATATTATCTGCATTACCTGCGTCTTTTACCTTTTCTCTATCAGAGCCTCGGTTTGAAGCTTCTAGCTCCTTTAACATCTTTGTAGCACGTTCCACAACGGCATTAGGCATTCCTGCTAATTTTGCTACGTGTATTCCGAAACTGTGTTCACTTCCGCCTTCGATTAGTTTTCTTAAGAAGAGAATCTTTGTTCCAACTTCTTTGACAGAAACAGTATAGTTTTTAATTCTAGGGAATTTATTCGTCATTTCATTCAACTCATGGTAGTGGGTTGCAAACAGAGTTTTACATTTTGCTGCTGGATGTTGGTGAATATATTCGGCAATCGCCCAAGCGATTGAAATTCCATCATACGTACTCGTTCCTCGTCCTATCTCATCCAAAAGCACCAAACTCCTAGGAGAAAGGTTGTTTAGAATACTAGCTGTTTCGTTCATCTCCACCATAAAAGTAGATTCTCCAGAAGAAATATTATCAGAAGCACCTACTCTAGTAAATACCTTGTCAACGATTCCTAGTTTAGCCGACTTTGCAGGAACAAAACAACCAATTTGCGACATGATTGAAATCAAAGCAGTTTGTCTCAAAATCGCACTCTTACCCGACATATTTGGTCCGGTAATCATAATGATTTGCTGTGTTTCATTGTCTAAAAACACATCGTTTGGAATATATGCTTCACCCAACTTCAAATGTTGCTCAATAACAGGATGACGACCTTCTTTAATGTCGATAGCAAAGCCATCATTCATTTCTGGACGTGCATAGTTATTATCCTTAGAAATCTTCGCAAAAGAAGCGAAACAGTCCAACTGACCGATTAAGAAAGCATTAAATTGAATCGGATTAATGTAATCCGCCATTGCTAGCATTAATTCAGTAAACAATTGACGCTCTAGAATTTCAATTTTTCCTTCCGCTCCTAAAATCTTCTCTTCGTAGATTTTAAGTTCCTCCGTTATATATCTTTCAGAACCTACTAAAGTTTGCTTTCTAACCCAGTCTTCTGGAACCTTATCTTTGTGGGTGTTTCTAACTTCTATAAAATAACCAAATACATTGTTGTACCCAACTTTTAAACTTGTGATACCCGTATTTTCTGCTTCTCTTTGCTGCAACTCTTCTAGGTAATTTCTACCGGTCGCCAACAAGGTTCTCAATTCGTCCAATTCTGCATTATATCCATCGGCGATTACCTTTCCTTTTCCAACTTGAATGGCAGGGTCTTCGTGTAATTGCCCGATAATCAAATCTGTCAATGCCTCACATGGATTTATTCGATCAGCAATACTTACTAAAGCATTTACCTTTGTTTCCTTCAACAACGCACGTATCGGTTGCATTTCCAGTAAAGTGTTTTTTAGCTGATTTACCTCCTTAGGATTAACTTTTCCAACGGCAATTTTGGACGCCAAACGTTCTAAATCGTATATTCCACCTAAGCGTTCTCCTAACTCAAAAGCGATGTTATCATTTTCTATCAAGGCCTGAACAGCGTCCAAACGGTTCTCTATCGCCTTTAAATCTTTCAGTGGAAGAACCAACCAACGCTTCA
Source organism: Brumimicrobium sp. (assembly GCA_035497735.1). Lineage (GTDB taxonomy): Bacteria > Bacteroidota > Bacteroidia > Flavobacteriales_D > Crocinitomicaceae > Brumimicrobium. The sequence continues at coordinate 239,436 of DATJCX010000047.1, forward strand.
TCATTCTCCCGCCCATTGGCGTTGAAGTCTTGTCTAAAACAGAAAGTAAAGTCGCACCATTTTCATGCGGTGAGAAAACCAATTCCAAGTTTCTTGCAGTAAAGCGGTCCAACCAAACATATTTATCCTCTTCAATTCTTGAAATTTTCGTGATATGGCCCAACTGTTTATGTTCCGTATAAGAAACATACTGCATAATTGCACCTGCAGCGATAATTCCTTCGGTCAACTCTTCAACTCCAAAACCTTTTAAGTTTTTCGTATTAAAATGTTGATTTAAGGATTCCCTTCCATAGTCTTCTGAATAAATCCAATCTTCTTGGCGGAAAGTATAAAAACGGTCACCAAAAGTATCTTTAAACTTGCGTTCTTGTTGACGACAGTATAGCACTTCAGAAGGCTCAAAACCTTGCATTAGTTTATCGATATACTCTTCGTTTCCTTGTGCTATAAGAAATTCTCCTGTAGAAATATCTAGAAAAGCCACACCATTCTCTTTTTTACCTAAGTGAACAGCTGCTAGGAAATTATTCTTTTTTTGTTCTAAAACTTGGTCGTTTAATGCTACACCTGGTGTTACCAATTCAGTAACACCACGTTTCACAATTGTTTTAGTCAATTTCGGGTCTTCCAATTGGTCGCAAATAGCAACACGTTCACCAGCGCGCACCAACTTTGGCAAATAAACCTGTAAAGAATGATGTGGAAAACCAGCCAACTCAATATGAGAAGCGGCACCGTTTTTACGTTTTGTTAAAATAATTCCTAAAATTCGAGAAGCCTTTATAGCATCTTCCCCAAAAGTTTCGTAAAAATCCCCTACTCTAAACAATAGCATAGCGGTTGGATGCTTGGCTTTTATTCCATTATACTGCCTCATCAAAGGAGTTTCTTCCGATTTTTCTTTTTTTGTCTTTGCCAAAATGAATTACTTCTTTATATATTTATAAATTGCAACTTGTAAACATACCAAATTTATTGGGGAAAGCCCTGAAACACGCATAACAGTTATCAAAAATTATGAACAAAAAACTAAAGCTTTGGGAGTTAAATCGCCCGTCAGTAGAAGAGTTTAAAGCACAAGAAAAGTTTCCTTTGATTGTCGTGTTAGACAATATTCGCAGTTTAGCCAATGTAGGAACCTTTTTTAGAACGGCAGATTCTTTCAATGTATCGAAAGTAATACTAGGTGGAATTACGGCTCAACCGCCACATAGAGAGATACAGAAAACAGCTTTAGGTGCAACAGAATCAATTGAATGGGAACATCATGAGGATTTGGTTTCACTCATGAAAACATATCAAGAAAAAGGCTATAAAGTTTACGCTGTTGAACAAACAGAGCAAACTACCTTCCTACAAAACGTTGAAATTGATCAGAATCAAGCGCATGTTTTAATCTTCGGAAACGAAGTAGATGGTGTTCAACAAGAGTTGGTAAATATTGCTGACCAAGTGTTAGAAATTCCACAATTTGGTACGAAACATAGTTTAAACGTTTCTGTATGCGCTGGTGTGGTGCTTTGGGAGTTTGTTAGAGCGTTTAAATCGTAAAAAGGATTGTCAAAGTTCCATAAATACAAAAGCCGATGTTTGAACATCGGCTTTTGTATATATATGTTTTTACAGATTAAAGCATTATATCTTTAACAACATCTGAACAATAGATATTTTAGATAAAACACTAACAAGGAATGTTCCATCACCAAAATCTTCTGTACGGCTAATATAAATAGCTCCACCCTTTACATTCGGTATTTGAACGCTTTTAAGATTAACTTTCCCTGAAGTTGAATCAAAAGTTACATGTCTAACACATTGTTGTTTTGCTGTATAGAACATTTCATTTGCTCTAGGTTTAATTGTTTTTCCAGCTAAAATATCTTGATTTTTTTGGTATACATCATCTGACATATTGAATATCATATTGTAATTTCCACTTGCATCAACAAAATCAATAGCCCCACTCAATCCTGAAGTACCTCTTACCTTTGATACTTTATCTAGATAAACCTGCCAAACAATTTCATCATCAGCATTGATTTTAACAGCTAAAACACCTCTGTCTATATCATAGTAATCACCTTTATTAGTATAGTAACCATAGTTTGCATTTAAGTTAAGATAAACTGAACCATCTTCTAAAGATTGGAATCCTCCTAGGTCAAACCTTTTCATATCAATGTTAGTTTTAACCCAGATAGAAGGCTTCATTTCAGAATTATCAAACTCAATATGCGTATTTTCTAATTCATCTTTTTCTGCGTTATATCTGTATAGGTTAACATCAAGTGACTTTCCGTCTTCATCTTTTGAAGCGATTGCATACGCCAAACGACCTTTATCATCCAATGTTTTTCCGATAAATGAATTTAAAACACGTTGCTCCTTAGGTGCTAACTCTAAAAAACGAGGGTCTTGATCTTCATTTCTAGGGAAGTACATTAGAGATGATTTAGATAGCATATTGAATCTACCACCTTTTTTCTCTCTTGCAAGTTCCTTAACAACTGTAACAACATCACCATTGGCTAGCATTTGAATATCTTCAAACACAATAATGTGGTTGTTGTCAGTTGCAGAAAACATCATTTCATTAATTTCTTCAAAACTACCATCCAAAAGTACAACCTTTGCATACGATAAACCTTCACCTTTATCAACTTGGTAGTTATAACGAACTAGGTAACTATCATCAACCTCATTATAGTCAATAGTAACTTCCTGAATAAACTTCTCTTTAGATACACCCAACAAAAAGTTGGCAAGGTTTTGTTTAGCTTCAATAGTTCCACTAATTAAATCAGTAACTTTCTTTTCGTTTAACTTCTTTAATTTCGAATCATATTGTTGAATCCATAAACTAGGAGTTCCACTTTTTTCATCATGAATAACATAACATGCAATTAAGTGCTCCCCAATAACCTTATAAAACTCAGCTTTATAATGATTATTATTCATACTTAATGTCATTGGCGTTTGAGCAATTACATTTCCACCTTTCGATGCAACCATAATTTCAGCTCTTGTCTCTCTATCTCTCCCACCGTATGAGTATACATTTTTTTCAATCGCTCCAACGAAAGTATATTTCTTATACGTTTCTAGCGGAGTTAATTTGACGTTTTGTGCACTCAGCGAAAAACTAAATAACGCTGAAAAAAATAGTGCAACAATCATTTTTCTATTTTTCATTTGTTTTATTTTTTACTTTTTAATATTTTGAAATAATCGAAGCAATAAATTATTCACTCCATTTACACCAATACTTGCTTTAATTTTATAATTATAGTTTTCAACTTCATTTGTCAAGGTATCAAGAACCAACATTGTTCCCTTCATTTGTCTTCCTTCTGCTACGAAGTCTGCATAAAAGAAAACCACTGTTGAGCCACTAAACCTATCAAAAAGTTTTTGAGCTTCTTCTTGCTCAGGATAACATCCACCGATATACCCAGTTGAATTTCTTTGGAAAAGAATATAGTCATACAAAATAGGTAGAACATTGTATTCTTCGACAGTAAAATCTGTAAATAAACGATATTGAAAATCCTCAAATTGAACTCTACTCAACCTCTTTTCGATTAAATTATTGAATGTTTCTTCAAATTTAAAAGCTTCAAGCGGCGCTAGAGAACCTTTCTTCGTTGCTGAAAAATGAGTCAGTGCTAAGACATAAACTTCTTGTTCTCTTTTATCGATTTTCTTTTCCTCTTTGGATTTATTTTCTATTCTTTCTTCAATATATTCCTTTTGCTTTGCTTCGTACGCTGTTATGAAATCCTCATTATTAACGAGGTCATCTAGCAAGTAATAAGCAAAATGCTCATCCGTTAAAGGTCGAACACTTTGTGAAGAACTATTTTGTTGTTGAATTTGAGAAATTTTATCATACTTTGATTTAACTTCTTCCACATCAACTTCAATTCCATTTTGTTCCAACTTCTCTTTCTCCCCTAAAGCCAAGGCATCATAAAAGCTAATCTTCTCAAGTGTTTTCACATCCAATGAACGATTATAAGCTAAGGTTTTTATTGCTAAATCTCTTATGCCTTGAATGTTTTTACTCTCTGGGAATAATTTATAGACATCTTCAATCATTCTCATAGAAAGTAAACCCATCTCCTCTTTATCTATCTGATTAAAGAAATAATACAAGGAAGAAATACTACCTTCTATCCTATTTGTATTCTTCAGGAATGAACGTTTTCCACCAGCTAGATAGATTTTATTAATTTCTAACCAAAAAGAAGCTTTCAACTCGGCTAAATACTCGTTTTCTGGATATTTTTCATTTAGAATAAAGGTTTCATACAAACCTTTAACATAAGTTCCATTCAATAAGCGCATACGAACAGTTTCAAATCGCGCTAAATCACGAACACGTTCAAAGTCTTCTTTTGGCAAGAAGTTTTTATTATTCTGCCAATTTTTAAACTCATTAGCCGCTTTTGCAACCTCTGCTTTTCTTGTTTTAATATTCGGATGCGTATTTAGAATATCTGTATAGTCTTCAAAAGCTTTGATAGGATTAGAGGATTCAGGGAAATAACTAGTAGGAATATATATATTCTCATTTTTAAAGAAAGAAGGATCTACTTTTACTTCATCAAAAGGAAGGTAGGAATACATCAAGACTAAGAAAGTAATATCTATCTCATCCTTACTATATCCAGCATCGTGATACATTTTAATAGCGTTCACATCCGCCTCGATTTCATGTTCTTTTGATATTTGGGATAACTTTAAGAATGAAAAGTCATCATCTAATATTTTATCCTTTCTATTGGCATACGATTTTTGTAAATGTTTTTCATTATAATGTGAAACTTCGTGTGCTAAAACAAAAGCCAATTGCGCTTCATTTTCAATTTGAGCAAGCATTCCCGTAGTAACGAAAACAACACCAGGTTCCATCATCAAGGCATTGGTGTAATTGCTTTTTAAAACAAAGAATGAGATTTTATTGGCAATATTCGGAGTGTTTTTTAAGATTTTTTGTCCTACCTTTTCAACATATTGTGTCAATGGATCGCCGAATAAAACATCTCCGGACTTAAACATATTCATTAAGGCCAATTCGACAAACTGAGCGTACTCTTGTTGGTCTTTTTCTTTTGTGATAATACTAGGGTCGATTTCAGATGCAATAACATCCTCAAATGAATTCGTTAACAAAGAAGGAATTTCACCTGATGCTCTAATAACCTGATAATCATAGGCAATATCAATTTCTTGCGCCTGTGTTGAAGACGTAAAGCAAGAAAATATGGAAAGTACGAGTAATCTTGTAATGTGCGTTTTTATCATAATTATTAGTGGGAAATGCAAAAGTCGTTCCATTTCCTAGTGTTTAAATAAATCAACTAAAATCAAAAATCAAAATTAATAATTTTAAGTTGAATTTCAAGGATAATAGAAGTTATTTCGCGAATTTATCCTCGCAATCAAGTGTTTCATCCCAAATAAAGTCTTTGATATTAATTCTAGTTTCAAACCAAATTGTTTGAGCTTGTACCTCTAAAGTATCATTTTGAGTAAAGTACAATTGAATTTCTGCTTTAGGAAGCAAGAGGTCACTTTGATCAAAATTAATTTTACCTGTGTACTTAATATCTTTTGTAATTTGTTTCAGGTCGTTGCTAGCTAATTTACTAGCCTTACATTGCGTATAAGAAGACTTATCGATAAAGACCAAAGCTGAATCACGTGGTACGCCAACTACTCTTCCCCAGGTTCCCAACTCCATATGTTGTTGCGGCTCTTCATCATCCTCAAGAACATGAACTGCAGTGATATAACTATCTTCAAATATAGTAAAGGTTAAACGTTTTTTTATCGTATCATTGGTGTGATAGACATAAACTTTGGGATAATCTCCTTGCTTTTTAATACTACTAAAGAAGTCTATTTTTTCCTTTAAAAAGAAGTTATAAATGTTATCTCTATTGATACCTAACTCTTCTAAAGCTGGAATTTGATTCTCAGGAAAAACAATCAATTTATGCAAAATTGTCTTCTTCACTCTGTTGTTTGGTAACCAAGTACAACTTCTATTTCCCCACATAGAAACGACAAACAATGTTCCAATCAGTAAACCAATTGAATAATATATTAACCTTCTTCCTAAACCTTCCATTTCGCTCTTAATTCTCTATTTTGCCCAAAGAAACAAAAAAATGTCTTTGTTAAACAATTGCATTCAATCTTATTTCACCTAATAAAATAGCGACAATCTACATTCCCATTACAAGCAATTCAATTTCCTTATAATCTAAATTGAATATTTTACCTAAAACTTCACTTGTAAGCGTACCTCTGTACATGTAAACACCACTTCTAAAACCGTAATCATTTTTAATAAGCGCAGCACAACCACCCTTGTCTCCCATTCTTACTAAGACAGGTGCAAAGATATTCGATAAAGCGAAAGAAGCAGTTCTAGAAACACGTGAAGCGATATTAGGTACACAGTAATGCGTTACGCCATATTTTTCAAAAGTTGGATTTTCATGATTGGTCAATTCTGAAGTTTCAAAGCAACCACCCTGATCGATACTAATATCAATAATAATTGCTCCGGTCTTCATATTGCTCACCATTTCTTCGGTCACCAACAAAGGCGTCTTTCCAAATGGCGAACGAACAGCACCGATAGCAACATCAGCACGCATCAACGCCTTGCTCAATACTTTTGGTTGTAATGTAGAAGTATAAATACGCTGACCTACCGAAGTTTGTAATCTTCTTAATTTCTCTAGAGAATTATCAAAAACCTTAACAGAACATCCCAATCCAAGTGCAGAACGTGTAGCATATTCTGCCACAGTACCAGCACCTAAAATAACCACTTCTGTTGGTTGAACTCCAGCAATCTCTCCCAGCATCACTCCTTTTCCGTGCTTGTAAGAATTTAGTAATTCTGCAGCAACTAGAACAGAGGTATTCCCAGCAATTTCACCCATTGCGCGAACAACTGGGAAATGTCCAGAATTGTCACGCATATAATCCCATGCCACCGCAGTGACACGTTTTTGCATCATTTTTTGAAGCACTTTTTTGGGCTGCATAGATATTTGAAGCGCAGAAATCAAAGTTTGATTCATTCCCATCATATCCACTTCTTCTTCAATAGGCGGTGAAACCTTAAAGATTAAGTCACATTGAAAAATAGTTTTTCTATCATAAATAATTTCAGCACCTGCTTCGGAATAATCTTTATCTGAGAAACTCGCGTTTTCTCCAGCTTTCGTTTCGATAAGAATTTGGTGACCATTTGCCACTAATAAAGAAACAGCTTCAGGCACCAATGCTACCCTTCTCTCTTGAAAAGACAATTCTCTTGGAACTCCAATTTTTAGTCTATTCTTCTTTCTTGCAACCGCTAACATTTCTTCTTGAGGAAGTAATTTCCCTTCCTTCATCAAGCTTTTTATAATCTCTGGATCTGTCCTCATATTTCCATATATATTGTACGAGTCTCATCGTCTTCTTTTTTCATATTAACCCATACGCAACTTTCGGGTAAAAGGTTCCTAATAACTTCTGCCCATTCAATAAAAACTATGTTATCGCCATAAATATATTCTTCAATTCCGATATCATAAGCTTCCTCTTCACTATTCAATCGATATAAGTCGAAGTGATAAACCTTTCCGAAATCAGGACTTAAATATTCATTTACATATCCGAAAGTGGGCGAACTCACCTGTTCCTCAATTCCCATCGCCTTAGCAAGATAGGAAATAAAAGTTGTTTTACCAACACCCATCTCTGCATTAAATGCAAAAATTTTATGCTCATGAAACAACTCAACTAAATCCTTGCTGATCGTTTCTAGTTCCTCTAAGTTATTAACGTATAAAACCATCTTCTACAATTTATTTCCCTCTCATTTCCACATACGGAATCAGCATTTCTTCAAGAGACAATCCACCGTGTTGAAAAGTATCAGAGTAATATTTCACATAATGATTCATATTGTTTGGATACACAAAGAAATCATTGTTTTTACAGAAAATAAAAACATCTGAAATATTGTCCTTTGGCAGGTAGGCATGATCCGGATTTTTGACTTCAAACACTTCCTTTTGACTATAGTTCAGGTTCTTCCCGACTTTATACCTCAAATTGGTGTTGGTATCTTTTAATCCAATTACCTTAACAGCTTTGTTTACCTTAACTGTTCCGTGGTCTGTTGTAATAATAACCTTCGCTTTTGTCTTCGCGATTTCTTTTAACATATCATTCAGCGGAGAATGTTCAAACCAACTCGCTGTCAACGAACGATAAGCCGCTTCATCATCCGCTAATTCACGAATCATTTTCATATCCGTTCTTGCATGAGAAAGCATATCAACAAAATTGTAAACAATCACGTTTAAGTCATTGTTTTTAAGTTGACTAATGTTTTCCACTAGTTTTTTACCTTGCTCGATATCTAGAATTTTTCTGTACGCTGTTTTCGCATCACTTCCCAGTCTATCCAATTGTTTTTGAAGCAAGTCCTTTTCGAAATTATTTTTACTTCCTTCTTCATTTTCTCCTACCCAATACTCTGGATGTTTCTTTTGAATTTCGCTAGGCATCAGTCCTGCAAAGAAGGCATTTCTAGCGTACTGCGTTGCAGTTGGCAAAATAGAGTACACGATATCTTCATTCTCAAAAGTAAAGTACTTGCTCAAAGCTTCACGAATCACCAAATATTGGTCGTAACGCAAGTTATCAATCACAAATAAGTAAACCTGTTCCTTCTTTACGATAGGCGCAATTTTGTCCTTATATAAAGTGTGTAACATTTGCGGTTTTCCTTCTTCGCCGTCCATCCAATCTAAATAATTGTCTTCCACGAATCTCACAAAAGCTTGATTTGCTTCTTTCATTTGCATATCGAAGACTTCGGACATACCTTGATCTTCCATTTTTGCAAACTCAAGGTCCCAATTCACTAGCCTTTTATACATTACTTTCCATTCATCGGCACTCAATCTATCATTTAAGTCCATTCCTATTTGGCGGAACTCTCTTTGATAATCTGTATTTACCTTAGCAGAAACCAACTTACTTTGATCTAAATTTTTCTTTAGCGTCAATAGAATTTGGTTTGGGTTTACCGGTTTTATCAAGTAATCGGCAATTTTCCCACCAATTGCTTCTTCCATTATACTTTCTTCCTCACTTTTCGTAATCATTACTACTGGCATGTGCGGATGAAGTTCCTTTATTTTATCCAAAGCGTCTAATCCTGAAATTCCCGGCATATTCTCATCCAAGAAAACAATGTCATACACCGAATTCTCACATTTTTCTATGGCTTCATTCCCACTATGGACTGCATCAACCTCATAACCTTTTTGATTTAAAAACAGAATATGTGGCTTTAATAAGTCAATTTCATCATCTGCCCAAAGAATTTTTGCTTGCATTACACGATTTTTTTTAAATTTACCAAAATATAAAAATACAGATTTGCGTCCAAACCTCAACATAAATAACAAAAAGAAAATTATAAACGATCCAGTTTATGGTTTTATTTCTTTATCGAAAGACATTATTTTCGATATTATCGAGCATCCTTTCTATCAGAGACTGAGAAGAATCAAGCAGTTGGGACTCTCCCACTTGGTTTATCCTGGAGCGTTGCATACCAGATTTCATCACGCCATTGGCGCGACACATTTAATGATGAAAGCCATACAAACGCTAAAATATAAGGGAATAGATATTTCTGAAGAAGAAGAAACGGGTGTATTACTCGCTATTTTACTCCACGATGTCGGTCATGGTCCATTTAGTCACACCTTGGAACATGATATTATTAAAGGAGTCAGTCACGAGGAACTCTCACTTCTTTTTATGAAAAGATTAAATGAAGAATTTAGTGGTCAGTTAACAATGGCTATTGAGATTTTCGAGAATAAATATGAAAAACCTTTTCTTCACCAGTTAGTTTCTAGTCAGCTAGACATGGATAGAATGGATTATCTAAACAGAGATAGTTTTTACACCGGTGTTTCTGAAGGTGTTATTGGAAGTGATAGAATCATTTCTATGCTTAACGTTGTCGATGACAATTTGGTCGTTGAGGAAAAAGGAGTTTATTCCATAGAGAAGTTTTTAGTTGCACGCCGCATCATGTATTGGCAAGTTTACATGCACAAGACTGTTGTTTCTTCAGAGGTTTTACTGACGAGTATTTTAAGACGCGCTAAATTCCTAGTACACAATGGAGAAGATGTGTTTTCGAGTCCAGCTTTTAAATATTTCTTAGAAAACAATTTCACTTTAGACCAGTTAAAGGCGAATAAGCACATTCTAGATCAATTTGCACAGTTAGACGACTTTGACATCATGGGTGCTGTAAAAGTCTGGCAAAATCATTCAGACAAGGTATTATCAAATCTATCGACGTTTTTGATTAACAGACGACTTTTTAAAATAGAAATTCTAAAAGAGCCATTTTCAGAAAAGCGAGTAACCTACGAACTTCAACAAATAAAAGAAACTTACGGTTTAACAAACGAGGAGGCGAAATTCTTCGTTCATACAGATATGTTAAGAAATAACGCTTACAATGAGAACATTGAAAACATAAATCTCTACATGAAAGATGGTCATATTAAGGATGTTAGCAAAGCCGCAGACAACTTTAACATTCATGCTTTATCAGAGCCTGTAGAGAAATATTACTTATGCTACCCAGCAGCTAATGTTAATAATAAAGATTCCATTGTGGAAAAGTAGTACCTTTACATGTTTTTTAAACCAACAAATTTTATAATTTCGAAGAATGGAATTTTCAGCAGAACAAATAGCCGGACTCTTAGAAGGAGAAGTCGTTGGAAATGCTGACATAAAAGTGTCAGGACTTTCAAAAATTGAAGAAGGAAAGCCAAATACATTGACTTTCTTAGCCAATATGAAGTATGCGTCTCATTTATATGATACAGAAGCATCTATTGCGATAGTAGCCAAAACTTTCACACCAGAAAAAGCGCTACCTGCTAGCTTAACCTTGGTCAAAGTTGAAGACCCCTATTCTTGTTTTGCTAAATTGTTAGAGTTGTACAACCAGTTATTCGAAAAACAACCACAAATTGAAAAGAACGCATTTATAGCAGATTCTGCAAGCATTGGTGAAAACGTATATATCGGTGCAAGTGCTTACATCAGTGAAAATGTAGTCATTGGCGACAATGTAAAGATTTATCCAAACGCTTATATTGGCGACAATGTAAAAATCGGAGATAACACAGTCGTCTATCCAAACGTTTCGATATACCATAGTTGTGTAATTGGCAGCAACTGTCTAATTCACGCAGGTGCAGTTATCGGCGCAGACGGATTTGGCTTTGCTCCCAATGAAAAAGGAGAATTCCAGAAAGTTCCACAAATCGGGAATGTTATCCTAGAAGATTTTGTTGATATTGGTGCCAACAGTACAGTTGATAGAGCAACGTTAGGTTCTACAATTCTACGCAGAGGAGTTAAAGTTGACAATTTAGTACAAATCGCCCACAATGTTGAAGTGGGGAGAAACTCTGCTTTTGCTGCACAAGCAGGAATTGCTGGTTCTGCAAAAATCGGTGAACATGTACTCGTAGGTGGTCAAGCTGGAATTAGCGGACATATAAAAATTGCAGACAAAACACAAATTGTTGCACAATCTGGTATTCCAAACAGTGTGAAGAAGGAAGGAACAACCTTAATGGGTTCACCTGGAATTCCAATCGATGATTTCAAAAAATCATTTGTAGGTTTCAGAAGATTACCTATGATTTTAAATCGTTTACAAAACTTAGAAGATAAATTAAAATAACATAAAACTATCACAGTTATCATAAGCTATGGTTGAATATCAAAGAACATTAAAAGAGTCAGTAAGATTAATCGGAGTAGGATTACATACAGGAGAAAAAGTAACGATTGAACTTTGCCCAGCTCCAGAGAATTACGGATACAAATTCCAAAGGGTGGATATAGAAGGAGAACCGATAATCAATGCAGATGCAGATTTAGTAGTTTCTACCGATAGAGGTACGACCTTAGAGAAAGATGGTGTCAGAGTCTATACAACAGAGCACGTTTTAGCAGCACTTTATGGAATGCAAGTGGACAATGCTTTGATTAAAATCAGCGGTCAAGAAATTCCAATTATGGACGGAAGTTCTATTCCCTTTATCAATGCAATAGAATCTGCTGGAATTATTGATCAGACTGCTGAAAGAGAATATTTTGAATTAAATGAAAATATCAAGTGGGAAGATGTTGAAAAAGGTATCGAATTCCTAGCAATTCCAGACCCGGAGTATCGATTGACTGTAATGGTTGATTACAACTCACCTGCTTTGGGAACGCAACATGCTGCTATTTATAAAATTTCTGAATTTAAAAAGGAAATTGCAACCTGTAAAACCTTTGTATTCCTTAGAGAATTAGAGTTTTTAGCGAAAAACGGTTTAATCAAAGGAGGTGATATTGACAATGCGATTATTCTTGTTGAAAGAGAAGATGTAAGTCAAAAGGAACTTGATGAATTGGCTACAATACTTGGGAAAGTAGGATTGAAGGTTGAAGTTGGCGGAATTGGAACATTGAACAACTATAAGATGAAGTTCGAAAATGAACCAGCACGTCACAAGTTACTTGATATCGTTGGGGATTTAGCTTTAGTAGGAAAACCAATTAAGGCTCATATTCTAGCAGCACGTCCAGGACATTCTGGTAATACACGTTTTGCAAAAGTTTTAAAAGAGCAGATTAAAAAGCAAAAAACAGCACCTCGTGAGTTCGATTTAGAAAAATGTTTGTACGACATTAATGATATCGAGAAAATATTACCACACCGCTACCCTTTCTTATTAATTGATAGGGTATTAGAAATTACAGAAGACGCTATCCTTGGATTGAAGAACATTACGATGAATGAACCTCAGTTTACGGGACACTTCCCTGGAAACCCAGTTTTCCCAGGAGTTTTACAAGTAGAAGCAATGGCGCAATGTGGTGGGATTTTTGCTTTAAGTAAGGTGGATGAACCACATTTATATTCAACATATTTCTTAAAAATCGACAACGTTAAGTTTAAACAAAAGGTAATCCCTGGGGATGTTATTGTATTCGAGCTTATCCTTATGTCACCAATCAGAAGAGGTTTAGTGAACATGGCTGGAAAAGGTTATGTGAATGGAAAAATTGTTGTTGAGGCTGAAATGCTAGCACAAATAATTAAAGACAAAGAAGAAAATGATTAGTAATTTAGCTTTTGTTTCCCCTAAAGCTCAGATTGGAAAAAACGTAACCATTGAGGCTTTTACTTCTATTTATGAAGATGTAATTATTGCAGATAATTGTCATATAGGTCCCAATGTCACTATTTACCCGGGAACTCGACTGGGCAAGAATTGTGAAATTTTTCCCGGTGCTGTCATAGGTGCAATTCCGCAAGATTTAAAATTCGAAGGCGAATACACAACCGTTGAGATTGGTGAAAACACTTCGATTAGAGAATGCGTTACAATTCACAGAGGCACGAAAGATAAAATGAAGACAGCCATTGGAAACAATTGTCTAATCATGGGTTATGTTCACGTAGCCCACGATTGTATTATTGGAAACAATGTGATTTTGGCGAATTATGTTGGGCTTTCTGGGCATGTTACCATAGAAGACTACGCAATTATCGAAGGAAAAGCGGCGGCACAACAATTCGTAACGATAGGTGCACATTCATTCGTAGGTGGTGCTAGTTTAATTCGAAAAGACATTCCACCATTTGTTAGAGCAGCTCGAGAACCATTAAGTTATGCAGGCGTAAATGCTGTTGGACTTAGACGAAGAAATTTCTCAGACGAAGACATCAAAATGATTGAAGATATCTATCGAATTTTATTTGTTCAAAACAACAACTTGTCCAATGGATTAGCAGCCTTAGAAGCGGAGATTCCAAACAATGAACACAAGCAAAGAGTAATCGATTTTATTAAGAAAAGCGACAAAGGAATTATTAGAGGTTTAATGTAAACGTTTATTTGAATTTCTCACTGAACTTCAAGAATAAACGACCTGTTTTGTAGCACATATAATGGAAAATAAGAAGATAGCTATCATAGGTTGTGGTAATTTAGGTTTGTCGATTTTAAATGGAATTCTAACAGAAAAATCCGTTTCCCCGACAAATATTATTGTTACCAAAAGAAATATTCATGCCTTAGAACACCTAAAAGAAAGTGGAGTTCAAGTAATGAGCGATAATATTTATGCAGTTCAAAACGCTGAAATCATCATTATTGCTTTAAAGCCTTATAATATTCTAGAAGTATTGAAAGAACTTCAAGCGTATTTTAATCCGAAAAAACATATTATAGTTTCTTTGGCAACAGGCATATCGTTGGCTCAAATTCAAGAAGTTATCAACTCTCCTACGCCGCTTTTCAGAGCAATGCCGAATACAGCAGCGGATGTTGGTATGTCTATGACATGCGTTTCATCTATCACAGACGATAAAGCAGCTAGAGAAGCAATCAAACTTTGCTTCAACACCATTGGAAACACCATATTTATTGAAGAAGATTTAATGGATTCAGCTACCGTACTTGGTGCCTGCGGAATTGCCTATGTATTACGATTTATTAGAGGAATGATTCAGGGTGGAATTCAAATAGGCTTTGATGCGAAAACAGCGAGTGATATTGTAACACATACTGTTAAAGGAGCGGCGGAACTCTTAATTCAACGCAAGGAACATCCAGAATATGAAATTGACAAGGTAACGACTCCAAAGGGTTGTACAATCGCAGGATTAAATGAAATGGAACACAATGGATTTAGTTCGGCTTTAATTAAAGGAATTGTAACATCTTTTGATAAAATAGAAAAATGATACTTTACACTAATATCAATTACATGAAGGAATTAACTTGAATTGACATTATAGCTTGTATCTTTATAAAACAAGGACCTTTCCACATAAAAGTCGTATCTTCGCCAAAAATTTACAATAAGAAGGGAAGTTAATAAAAGAACACAGTTCTTATTTTTGGTGCATTTATAAAAATTTTATTTTGATTAATATAAAAAGAGGAGATATAATAGAGCTAGAAATCGAGGATTTCGCTTTTGGTGGCAATGGAATTGCTCGTATAACCAATGAAAATGGTGCGTATGTTCTTTTCGTTAGCAATACTTTCCCTGGTCAAAAAGTATTGGCGAGAATCGTAAAAAAAAGAAAACGACATGCAGAATGTTCTTTAGTAAAAGTACTAGAACGTTCACCACATGAAATCATTTCTGAATACCAAGAAATTAGTGGAGCACCTTACATACACGTTCCTGTTGATATTCAGGAAGAATACAAACAAAAAACGACATTAGAAGTTTACCGCAGGATTGCAGAATTAAAAAATGTAGAGGAACTTTTTGATGAGATGATCTCCTCTCCTATACATTATCATTATAGAAATAAAATGGAATATTCGTTTTCATGTATCGAGCATGACATGGAAACAGATGAAGATATCGACGATGCTTTTGCTTTAGGATTTAAACACAGAGGAACTTGGTGGAAGGTAGAAAACTTAGCAAAGCCATCTGGAATGTTTGATGAAGAGTTTGAAACAATTCTTATTGAAATTAGAAACTATTTAAAGGCGACGAATCTACCAGCTTGGCATTCACCAAAAAAAGAAGGATTCTTCCGTCATTTGGTTGTTAGAAAGTCTTTTTACGAAGATAAACTGTTGCTCAACTTAGTCACTTCCTCTAAAGGAAAGAAAAGTTTTGATGTTCAAGCCTTTGGTGAATTTTTACAAGAAAAACTAGGTAATAGAATTGCAGGATTTCAGCATACGATAAACGATAACGTAGCTGACAGAGCGAAAATAGAGAACGGTTCTTACACGTTAATTTTCGGTAAAGACCATGTCATTGAAAAGTTGAATGGTTTATTTTTCGAAATCAGTATGGAAAGTTTCTTCCAGACGAATCCAGCCAGTGCAGAAATTCTATACAACAAGGCATTAGACTATGTTTTTGAAGGCGAAAGAGATTTAGACAACAAAGTAGTCATGGACTTATTTTGTGGAACAGGAACCATAGGTCAATTGCTGACTTTAAGAGCAGAGAACACAAAAATTATCGGAGTTGACATCGTTGAGGAAGCGATAGAAGACGCAAAGCGAAATGCAAAACGAAACAACATTAAAAATGTTGAATTTTACGCTGCTGACGTTGGGAAATTCCTAAGAGAATACCCAGATTTTGAAGGGAAAATAGACACGATTGTTTTGGACCCACCACGCGCTGGAATTGCACCTAAGACATTGTTAAAGGTAATCCAACTAGGTGCTGAAAGAATCGTTTATATTTCTTGTAATCCATCTACACAAGCAAGAGATATTAAAACATTGGAGGAAAATGGCTACAAAACGAAGAAAATTAGTCTTGTAGATCAATTTCCACACACCAGTCACATTGAATCTATCGCACTATTTGAAAAATAATTTTAAATAATTGTAACCTTAGAATTAGTTTACCGTTAAATAACTTACGGATCAAAAATTAACTTCTACAGGTTAATATTTTAAGCTGTACCTTATCGGTGCAGCTTTTTTTTTGACTTATTTTTTGTGCAGTTGTCTTCTGTTTGAAGTTAAGCTTTTAACTATCTAAATTTGTAGCTTTTATTAGTTGGAACGAATGCTTGGAAATTTAAAATTTAAAAAAATGAATGCAATAATAAAGTATGAACGAAAAATCGTAGAAGTAAAATTGGCTTTCTACATAAATTTCTAACAAGGCGTATCTTCCTCTAATATCAAACAAGAACAATTGGATAAAGTATATCTTCTAAAATCTCTCCTATCACAATTTCTTTCAAAACTTCAATTTTATCATTGCTAGTTTAAGCATTAATCGTAATATTGCAATAAAGCAATCTATAAGTTAAAAAGACATGTACACAAAAGAGCAAAAAGAAATCGCTTTATTCGCAAAAGTCTTCGGGCATCCTGCTCGTGTGGCAATTTTACAACAATTATTTAAAATAGACGCTTGTTATTGTGGTGACTTATCTGAAGAAATTGGACTTGCTCAACCTACGATATCCCAACATTTAAAAGAATTAAAAACATTAGGATTAATCAAAGGAACTGTTGAAGGAGTCAAAATTTGTTATTGTATAGATAGTGAAAACTGGACTAAGATGAAGATGATGATGCAACAATTTTTAGATCAAGACATTCCTGAAGCAGATTGTTGTTAAACTATTATTAAATATTAAGAAATATGTCAACAACAAAACCAACATTATTTTCAGAAATTGAAGAAGTAATTAAGACATTAAATCCTGAAACGATTTCAGTTGAGCGCAAAACAACGCTACGTATTTTAGCAGACTATATTCAGTCAAAAACTTCAAATCATCAAGAAATTCGGCTAAATTTTATCTGCACTCACAATTCACGAAGAAGCCATTTATCACAAGTTTGGGCACAAACACTAGCCTATTATTTCGATATTCGAAATATATTTTGTTACTCTGGCGGCACAGAAAGTACTGCGCTTTTCCCTTTGGTTGCAGAAAGTTTACAAAATGCTGGTTTTCAGATCAAAGTCATTTCAAAACAAGAGAATTCAATTTACAGTATTAAATATGCATACAATCGGCATCCAATAATTGGATATTCTAAAAAGTGGGATGACGATTTTAACCCTAAGTCTGAATTTGTTGCAATTATGACTTGTGATTCTGCAAATGAAACTTGTCCTACTATTTTCGGTGCTGAAAAACGCATTGCAATCACTTATGAAGACCCTAAAGATTTTGACAACACATCGCAAAAAGCAGCAAAATATAATGAACGAAGTCTGCAAATTGCAACGGAACTGTTTTATGTTTTCTCGCAAATAAAAGTCTCTCAACAATATTAAAAAACA
This sequence comes from Brumimicrobium sp., assembly GCA_035497735.1. Classification (GTDB taxonomy): domain Bacteria; phylum Bacteroidota; class Bacteroidia; order Flavobacteriales_D; family Crocinitomicaceae; genus Brumimicrobium. Next base: position 257,370 of record DATJCX010000047.1, read on the forward strand.
TTAACCAAAATAGAAATAAACATGGAATACCAAATTAAGGCCTCATCCATTTCAAATGATACTGCTACTATACAAATAAAGCAAAGCGAAATAAACTTTGGAACAAGTTCAACTTCTTCTGAAGAGTTGCCTAACCCTGCAGAACTATTTTTAGGAGCTTTTGCTTCCTGTATGCTTAAAAATGTTGAACGTTTTTCATCTATGATGAACTTCACATATTCCAAAGCCACGGTAAACGTGTCAGCTAAGCGAACAGAAAAACCTTTAAAAATGGATGATATTGATTACAAATTAACCATTTATAGTTCTGATGAAAACCTAAATATACCATTGTTGAAAAAGAACATAGAAAAATTTGGCACCATCTACAATACCGTTAAACTATCGTGTAATATAACCGGCATAATTGAACAGAAAAAAACATATTAAACAAAAAAACAAAAATCTATGAAAAAAATGAGTTTTCTCAACAACTACCTAACCTTATGGATATTTATGGCTATGGTAATAGGCGTTGGAATCGGATATTTCTTTCCATCATTTCCTAGCATTATTGATTCAATGAGTCGAGGTACGACAAACATTCCCATAGCCATAGGATTAATTTTAATGATGTATCCTCCTTTAGCTAAGGTGAATTATGCCCTTCTTCCAAAAGTTTTTAGAAACACAAAAATACTTTCCATTTCACTTTTTCTAAATTGGATAGTAGCCCCCATTTTAATGTTTATTTTAGCAATTACATTTTTACGAGATTATCCAGAGTACATGGTAGGCGTTATTTTAATTGGTTTAGCGCGTTGTATTGCAATGGTTTTGGTTTGGAACGACCTTGCTGAAGGTGATAGCGAATACGGTGCTGGTTTGGTAGCTTTAAATAGCCTTTTTCAAGTCTTTGCCTATAGTTTCTATGCTTGGATTTTTATAACCGTTCTTCCACCCTATTTTGGATTTGAAGGTGCGATTG
>DATJCX010000048.1:0-41275 GCA_035497735.1 Brumimicrobium sp.
TCGAAAATATCCGTACCTCTATATGCTAACATATTATTTTCTTGGTCGAAACTTAAGCGAACTAAGTTTTCCAATAATGCTCGTAAGGATTCATAATCCTCTTCGTTCTGGTCTTCCTGACTTGCTTGCATTTGTGCTTGCATTTGTGATGCTGCTTGTTGCATTTTATCACTCGCACTTTCTTGTTTTTCTTTTGCTCCTTTACTATTTTCTTTATCGATATTTTCTTTCGCATCTTTCATGTCTTTAGAAATATCGTCCATCAAATCATCTAATCCATCTAAAGTAAGGGGACGTTTTAAATCATCATTTTTCTCAAGCAATTTATCCATTTGATCCTTCATTTTATCAAACTTCTCATTTAATTTCTCTTGCTTTTTTTGTCCCTCTTCTTTGGAAAGTTCCTCTAGATTCTCACGCAATTCATCTTGCTCTTTAGATAAACTCTCTAATGAATTTTGAAGGTCTTTTACGCGTTCTTCAACATCCATCTTTTTCAACATTTCTAAAGTACGATCTAACTGTCGTTCCATTTCTTCAGATGACATTTCTGATTCTTCAAGTTTTTCCAACATGTCTTCCGTCATGTTTTGTTCCATCATTTTTTGCAATTCATCCAACAAGTCTTTTAACTCATCATCCATTAAAGCGTCAAACATTTCTTCTAACTGTTGTTGCAATTCTAACAAGCGTTCATCTTGTGGATCCAACTTAGCTTTTTCCTCAAATGAAGACTTCATTTGGTCTTTGGATTTTTGCATTCGTTGTTGTAATTGTTCCAATTGTTTTTGTAAATTTTTCAATTGTTGCTGTTGTTGCCAAGAAGGACTCTTTGTATTTAACAACTCCTTTTTTAAGCGTGAAATCTCTTCATTCAATTCGGCACTTTCGCGAATTAACTCTTTTAAATCTTCTGTTGTTTTTTCTTTTTGATCACTACGTTGTTCTTGCAACTCTTCCAAGGAAGGTGTGTTATAAACAAAAATATTTGAGCGCGTAGACTTAGAGCCATTTACTCCATCATTGTCATAAACTGTAAAGAAGTAAGTCAACTTATCTTTTAGTTCTAAACTCAATTCATCTTTGTTAAAAGTCATAGAAAAAGGAGACTGTCTTCCATCGATTCCAGGAACACTTACATCTTTAGAAATTTTTTGTCCATTCGCTTTTTCGATAGTATAAGTAAAAATCAATTGAGACAAACCATAATCATCACTAACAGCTCCGGTAAAGTAAACTTTGTTTGGAGAAAGCGAATCGGTACGACTTTCAACAAGAATACTTGGATATTCATCTTTGATCACATCAATATGAAATGACACCGTATCATGTTTTAATATTTCGCTGTTTTCTAAAACAAACGCAATTTCAGTTGTATTAAAAACTTTCTGTTCGAATCTAAAACCAGAGGATTTGAATTCCAAAGTAGAATCTGCTAGTACAATATTTAGTTTTTTAGCATTCTTAGTAAGGCCATTCCAAATCAACTTCGTTCCATTTGGTACAATTAAATCTCCAGGATTATCGATGGTTTCATTTGCTTGATTCAAATAAGCAGGATAAACAATATCCACTTTTAGATGACCCAGAGAAGTGCGCTTGATTACTTTAATATGATGCGATTTTGAATGTGCATCTACAGCTCGAAAGATAAATTGAACATCGTTTCTTAAATTATTGAAAGTATAACTTGCCTTATTGTTTGCGTCTTTTTTCATTAAAAAATTTCCTTCACTACTTTCAATGTAAATTTTATCAGGCAGTGCTTTACCAGGTAGCGGTTTTAAGACAACAACAATTTCTAATGGTTCACCTTCTTCAACAATTAAATCAGAGTTTTGTAATTCAAAAGTAAAATCTGGTGTACGTTCAAAAATTTGATTGTACTGAATCAGTCTTTGAGAACCTTCACTAAAAAAGCTCGGGAAAGCAACGCCGATTAATACAACCGTCATTAAAATTGGAAGGAAGTATTTTAAGAACCTTTTATTGGTAGAATAATCAATAGCCGAAGTAAAAGTAAAAGCATTTAATTGTTCAGCATTTTGTTGAATACCCGCTTTTAGAAATTCAATGTTTTTTGGTTGCGCTTGAGAAGCATCTTGTAGCTGAAGAGTATTTAACAGTTTATCATCTATGGAAGGAAAAAACTTTCCAATAATTGTCGCAGCTTGATATTTATCAATTCGTTTTCCGAATGAAAGTAATTTCAACAAAGGAATAACGAAATAACTAAATAAGACAACAGCATTTAATCCAATGAATGAAAACAGCAGAACAGCCCTCACAAAAGAATTGAATCGACCGATATACTCCAAACCAGTCACCATCAAAAATGTAAATAAGAAGATGATAAGGAAAAGTAAAATCCCTTTTATCATTTGATTCTTATAGAACTTTCGGATAAACGCGTCTATTTGATTAAGTAATTCTTCAAAGTTAGCCATGAACTCTTTAGCCAATTAATGTTGTTGTTTTTATTGAATAACCTATAAAGGTATAACTTGTTAAAAACATTATGTATAAAAGTTGTCATAAAATAAATAAATACTTCATAATTAACAAAAAACGCATTGTTTTTAACAATTAAACGCTGTTTTGCTGAAAAATCAACAAAAACTAAAATTCTTTCGAATGATATTAACAAATAGCATAGGAAACCTATATATTTGTGAAAAATTTTAAAAAGGATATGTCAGATAAACCAGTTCGTGTAAGATTTGCACCGTCTCCAACAGGACCATTACACATTGGAGGTGTTCGTACAGCATTGTATAATTACTTATTTGCTAAAAAGCATAATGGAACATTTATTTTACGAGTTGAAGATACAGACCAAGTTAGGTATGTAGAAGGAGCAGAGGAATACTTAATCGAATCTTTAAAATGGTGTGGAATAGAACCAGACGAAGGACAAGGATATGGAGGAAAGTTTGGACCATATAGACAATCTGAAAGAAAAGAAATTTACAAGCCTTATGCTGAGCAATTAATTGCAACAGGTAAAGCATATTATGCATTTGATACAGCTGAAGAGTTGAATGAAATGCGTGAGCAAGCACAAAAAATGAAGATGCCGAACTGGCAATACAATGCTATTTCAAGATCTTCCATGAAAAACTCTTTGACACTTCCAGAAGATGAAGTGAAGAGAAGACTAGAAAGTGGTGAGCCATATGTTATCCGTTTTATGATGCCAAGAAATGAAGATATTCGCTTTGAAGACATCATTCGCGGTTGGGTAGTTGTAAACTCAAACAACCTTGATGACAAAGTTTTATATAAGAGTGATGGATTACCAACATATCACATGGCCAACATTATCGATGACCATTTAATGGAAATCACACATGTAATTAGAGGAGAAGAATGGTTACCTTCAGCACCATTACACGTTTTATTATACAAAGCATTTGGTTGGGACGCACCACAGTTTGCGCACTTACCATTAATCCTTCGTCCTGACGGAAATGGTAAATTATCTAAAAGAGATGGAGACCGTTTAGGATTCCCAGTATTCCCATTAGACTGGTTTACAGCAGAAGGAGAGAAGTACTCAGGATATAGAGAAAACGGATACTTACCAAATGGATTTATCAACATGTTGGCATTCTTAGGATGGAACCCAGGAACGACACAAGAAATTTTTACACTTGAAGAAATGGTTAATGCTTTCTCATTGGAAAGAGTTAGTAAATCAGGTGCAAAATTTGATGCAGATAAAACAAAATGGTTCCAACAACAATATTTAAGAGCAGAATCACCAAGTTCATTAGCAACAATGTTACGTGAAAAACATGAAGAAGAGTTAAAAGATGTAGCTGATGCATATTTAGAAACTGCTTGTACATTAATGAAAGAAAGAGCAACATTTGTTGAAGACATATTCACGGAAGGAAACTACTTGTTTGGTAATCCAACAGAATTTGACGAGGCAACAATCAATAAAAAATGGAATGATGAAACTTTCGAATTTATGAGAGAGTGGACAGCCATTATAGAAAATATCAACACATTCGATGCTGAGACAATTGAGAAAGAATTTAAAGCATATTTAGAACAAAAAGGAACAGGGATAGGTAAAGTTTTACAACCATTCCGTTTGGTTCTTACTGGAAAAGGTATGGGACCAAGTATGTTTGAAATTGCGACTTTATTAGGAAAAGAAGAAACCTTAAAGAGAATGCAAGTCAATTTATCCACAATTGAAAAAATAAAAGGAAAATGAAACAAACAATTGAAGTTAACGGAATTCAACTTTATTGCTTTCATGGATGTTTGGAAGAAGAAAAGAAGATTGGAGGAAACTACACAGTAGATGTTTCCATCACCGCAGACTATTCAGCTTCGTTTTTAAGCGATGATCTAGCAGATACAGTAGATTATGTTCAGATTAATCAAATCGTCAAGGAAGAAATGGCTATACGTTCTAAATTAATAGAGCATGTAGGATTTCGAATTAGACAAAGATTACAGAATGAAGTCAAAGGCTTGTTAACTTCAAAAGTCAAAATAATCAAACATTGTCCTCCTATTGGCGGAGATGTGGATAACGTTGCGATTATCATCGAAGATTAAATATAATAGCGTTTCTAGCGCATAATTTGCAGTTCTAAATTGTAAATTCAAAATATATTTTTATATTTGCACACCTTAAAAGGAAAAAAGGTCCTGTGGCCGAGCGGCTAGGCAGAGGTCTGCAAAACCTTGTACAGCGGTTCGAATCCGCTCGGGACCTCCAAAACCCTTAACTATAAATTAGTTAAGGGTTTTTTTATTTATATTCTATTTATGATTTAAACCATTTGCCATTCTGTTTTAAAACTTCAACAGCATTCATAAACAGTTTAAAATATCAGTAAATTTAGAAAGTTCTAAAAAAAATCTTATATTGAAGTCGTAAATACGCTTAAAAAGTAAAAGATTTCATTAAATTTGTAACGACTATATAAACCAAGCAAAACATGTCCAACAAAAGTTTTATCGTTCCTCACGATTTTTCAGAGGTTGCAGACAACGCATTAAGCCATGCAATCACAACAGCTAAAGTTGTTGATGCAAAAATTTATCTACTTCATGTAATATCTAAAAACAAGGATATTAAAGAAGCGGAAGCAAAGCTAAAAGAAATCGTTGAAGCAAATAAGCAACAAAACATTGAAATTATCCCGAAAGTTCGTTTAGGAACTATCTTTGAAGATATCGGAGATTTCGCAGCAGAACACCATGCAGAATTAATTTTCATGGGTACTCACGGAGCAGCAGGATGGCAACACATTGCCGGTTCTTACGCATTAAAAGTGATTACAAACTCTAGCGTTCCTTTTGTGATTGTTCAAAAAGAAACACAAATTGGAAGTAATGGATACGATAACATCGTTGTGCCATTAGACTTACACAGAGAAACTAAACAAAAATTAGCGATCGTAGCTTCTATGGCTAAGTACTTTAAATCTCGCGTTCATGTGGTAACACCAAATGAAACAGATGAGTTTTTAAAGAACAAAGTAGATGCAAACGTATTATTTGCTAAGCGTTTCTTTGAAGAAAGAGAAATTGAAATGACGGTAACTGTTGCACCAAGCAATGGTTTTGATAAAGAAGTTGTTAAAATTGCTATTGAAAAAGATGCAGATTTAATTTCAATCATGAACTTAAATAAAAACAACTTGTTTAGCAGTGCTTTCAATACAAACTATGAACAATACATGATTACAAACGATGCTAAAATTCCAGTATTGGTTGTAAATCCAATGGATACTCCGTATGGAGCAAGTATTCTGTTCAAATAAGAAACAAAATAAATAAAATTAAAAAAGTTGTTCAGAAATGGACAACTTTTTTTGTACTAGTAGGTTTGGATATTATCTTTCAATAATAATTTGATAGCGAGATAAGAATATATTCGTATTGGTGCTACAAATGTACAGAAGTGGATATTAAATAAATATACCTAGTACTAGGTATATTTGCGTTTAAATCGATTAAAATTTTATTGATATATAATAAATAACAAATAAAGTTGATAGCTTAAAAGCTTATTTAAATCGCCTATACAGCCAACTAAAAACATATTTACCACATCAACTTAATGATCTAACTAATGTAAAAGATATTGCTTGACTTATGTTATATCAAAATTCAGTAGGACGAACTAATCTACGTAATTAAAGGTTTTTAATTTCTGTTTGATTTCCTCCAAATGCTTTAATTTCTTTGGACGACGCGTTTCAATCGATGTTCTTGTAAAATAACGATGTTGCTCTAAAAACTTAACTTGAATCTCATCCCACTTTCTATCGCTGTCAATTTTACCATGCTCACGCAATTCTAGACGTAATCTATCCGCTATCTCATGAAAATCATCCCTTCCTAAGTAATCAAGGTCAGCATCACATATAATTTCCTCCAATCTGTTCTTTGGCTTGTGCGGAACAGAGGTAACATAAATTAATTCCTTAATTCTTTGAATATCGCTATCCGTATAACCAAACTTTGGTAGAATTTCAGCAGCCATTCTTGCCCCGATAGGTTCGTTGTGTTCATACTGTTCAATAAAACCAGCGTCATGATAAGAAGCAGCCGACTTTAATAAGAATAAATCCTCATCCGTAATACCTTCACTAATGGCAATACGTTCAGCTTGACGAGTCACATCTTTAGAATGTTCGGCTGAGTGATAATGTAATTTTGAACTCAGCTCTTTCTTCAATTTATCCATAACGAAACGCTCCGCTTTTGAATAATTAATTTTACTAAAGTGGTGAAGATTTACCAGTTTATGAAAAGCTTCATTCGGCTCAATCCCTAATCCATCAATAGACAATTCTGGTTTGATCGAAATCAACTCATACATCATGATTTTAACACCACTTTTGGTTTTAATCTTCCCGATTTTTTGACATTCGAAATAAGGTTCAATGTAATCAAAAGTATCTTGTGAAATAGCAATTTTTTCTGGCTCGCAAAGTTGTTCCATTCGCTGCGCTCTATTCACAGCACTTCCCCAAATGTCGTATGCATATCTTTTTGAACCAATCACTCCAGCTGAAACAGAACCGGTGTTAATTCCAATTCTTAACTTCCAATAAGGTTCACCTTTTGCAATTTGACTTGCTTTATGCTGCAACATGTAATACTTAATCTGAACACCAGCTAAGGCAGTATTAATCGGGTTTGTTTTATTTCGAATAGGAACACCACCTGCTGCCATATATGCATCACCAATGGTCTTTATTTTTTCTAAGTTATTGTTTTCAATAATATCATCAAACTTTCTAAAATGCATATCTAAGATGGATACTAAATCCTTAGCAGACATATCTTCAGCTATCTTGGAAAAACCGACAAAGTCAGTGAAAATAATAGAGACTTTCTTAAAATCACGGGCAGCAGCTCTACCATCCTTTTTCAATTGACTCGCTGTTTCCTTTGGGAGAACGTTGTTTAATAAACGTTCTGACTTTTCTTTCTCTCTTTCTAATTCTTCGGTTTGTTGAATCAATCGATTACTTTGCAATTGAATTTGCTCATTCTTTTTACGCAATTCACGCGTTCTTTCAGCAATTTTCATTTCAAGACGCACTTGGCGACGTCTTCCTTCTTCGATTCTTCTTCTAACTCGATACATGAAAAATAAAGAAATGATTAAAACACATATTACATAAAACCACCATTTTGCCCAGAAAGGTTTTTCTAGTTCAACGGTAATTTCTGCTGGATAATTATTCCAATTTCCATTAGAAGAACGTGCATATACTTGAATCACATAAACGCCTGGCGATAGACTTGGAAAACGCAATTCATTGGAAGTTCCTAATTCTTCTTCTATGTCATTTTTTCCTTTTAAAACATATTTAAACTCAATTCTATCAGGATTACCCAAGTCATTCGCAAAGAACCGTAAACGTAAACTCTTCTTGTTATACGGCAAACGAATGTGTTTGGTAAAAGCTATATTTTGAGTAATTAAACCATTTTCTGAAGGTAAAATCAATTGATTATCCACTTCTAAACTAGAGAAATAAACACGGATATTTTTATTAGAATAAAAAGCTTTTGCAGGATCGAAGTAATTAAACCCTTGAATTCCTCCAAAATATAAATCTCCATTTTTAGCCGCAAAATTAGCTCCTAAATTTAGCTCGTTACTCATTAGTCCATCCTTCTCCGTAAAATTAAAGAATTGCTCGTTAAGGATGTTAAAAGCAACTAAACCTTTATTGGTAGATAACCAGATGTAATTTGATTTAATAGTAGAAGTTTTTACACCATAAATCACATTATTTGGCAATCCTTTAGACTTATCAAAACGAACATATACTTTATTTAAAAGATCGTATTTGATTAAACCATCACCTGCTGTTCCAAACCAAAAAATACCGTTTTTATCTTTTAAAACACTATAAAAATAGCTAGAAGCATTATTTAAGGTTTTAAACTCATTATCCGAATTGGCTTTTAGGATATTGTTTTCAAATGTAATTTCATAAATATTACCACCAGAAGGAGAAGCGTAGTATTTACCTTCATTTTCAAAAATAAAACGAACCGAACCAGGACCAATAGTATTTGGATCATCAGGTTGATTGTATAAATAATAAAAATCAAGATTATCGTAATCGAATAAAGAAATACCTCTTCTGGTTCCAATTAGAAACTGATTGTCATTTTTAAAAGGAACAATGATATAACTTAAATCAAAACCACGTAAACTTTCATCTTGGTGATTTAGTTTTTTATACTTAAAATTATTTCTGTTGGTTGCATCAATGGTCAATTCAAATAAACCATCAATACAAGCAACAAGCAGTTTATTATCATTGATATAATAAACGTTTAAAGCTGTATAATCTTCATTTTGAATACTTCCACGTGGATAATGGTAATATTTATGATGAATTCTATCATAAGATGAAATACCATGATCGGCAGCAATAAATAGATATTGTTCATTGTCAGATTCGGCAAAACCCCAAACATTAGAGGAAGGTAAACCATTGTTGGGTTGCGCTGAAATTCCAACGCCCATAAAACCAATATAATTGGGATTAAAACTACTTAATCCTTGATCAGAAGTAAGCCAAATAACACCTTGATTATCTTTAAAAATTCCCGTTAACTTATTAGATAATAAAGAACCTTTTTGAAATATATCACTGGAATAATTTAATATAATGATACTATCTTTTTCATTGCGCGTAACTTGGTATAAACCTGAATTATCACTGGCCGCTAAAATTTTGTTTTTTGATAAATAGGTAATATCTACAATGTTTTTATCAGCAATAGCACCGAATAAACCAGAAATAGGTACAAATAATTTAATATTATCGTCATAATAGAATATTCCTTTATTGGTAGAAACAACAATATCGTATTCTCTATTCTCAATTAAACCTAAAATGCTAAAATCATCATAATTAACACCAAATTCAACAATTTTTTTCAGTTTAAACTCATTGTCACTTATGAGAATTCCTTCAAAATCAGAAACAATAACCAACTGATTATTTCTTAGACGAATTGAATTAATCTTAGAACTAAAAACGTTGTTATCAACTAGCTTGAAACTTTGTTGTTTATTATTATACTTATAAATTTCACCGAAAAATGTACCTATCCATAAATTACCATCCTTATCCTCTTCAATAGCGGTAATATCTAGTTTTTTATTCTCTATAGTATGCGCGGTAAATTGAACCAACAAAGGATTGTGCTTGGTTAAACCATTCTTGGTTCCAAACCACATATTTCCTTTACTATCCTTGTAACCGACATTGATAAATTCATTCGAAATATCATATCCTTTGTCAGAAGAAAAGACTTCAAAATTTTTTCCATTAAATCGATTAATACCATCTTGAGTACCAATCCATAACGAACCGATTCCATCTTGTAAAATACAAGAAATAGAACTTTGGGATAAGCCGTCATTAATGGTATAATTTTTAAATTGTATATGGTCTTGTCCTCTCAAAGAAAATGAAAAAACAAGACCAATACATAATAAAAAAATAAAAATATGAGTTTTTAAATTACTCATTTATAATAAGTTAGCATAGTATAATGTTAAAATGTCGATTTACATACCATTGGTTTGTACATCAAAGCTTTCCATATCTCTATCGAATAAATACAATCCACCAGTATCTTCACCAATCAATTTCAATTTATCAATAATATTTCTAGCCAATGCTTCTTCCTCTAATTGTTCAGCAACGTACCATTGCATAAAATTGTGGGTTGTATAATCTTTCTCGCTTAAACAAACATCAATAACGTTGTTAATACTTGCGGTAACTTCCAATTCGTGAGCTAATAAAGATTGAAAAATTCCTAACATCGAATTAAAATCAACTTTCGGTTTTGTCAAAGCAGGAATAATAGCTGTTCCACCTCTTTCATTGATAAATTTAACAAGTTTCAACATGTGCATGCGTTCTTCATCACTATGTCTGTAAAGAAATGCTGCAGTACCGTTTAATCCTTTGTTTTCAGACCATGAGGCCATTGCTAAATATACTTGACTTGAAGAAGCTTCTAATGTAATTTGCTCATTTAAAAGTTTTTCGATTGTTTTGTTCATAATATAAAAATTAAAAAAATAAATAATAATTAAAATTAACTACTATAACTATCAAAATTAGCAAATTATGAGAACTATTAAAACAAAATAGGTTAATTTGAAATTATTCTTATTAAATTTAATCTATTGAAAGAGAAAAGAACACCCCATTATTAACAAAAAATTGGCTCAGAATGTTAGAAAAAATAAATTTAGAAAAAGTCTTGTTCTTAGACATTGAAACAGTTCCTCAAGTATATAATTTTAATGAATTAGATGAAACAACTGCTTCATTATTCAATCAAAAAGTACGTTTTCATATTTCAGATGAAAAAACAGTAGAAGAATTATACAATGAAAGAGGAGGAATTTTAGCAGAATTTGGTAAAATCGTTTGTATTTCTGTTGGTTTCGTAAGACAAACAGCAACAGGAAAAGAAATACGATTAAAATCTTTCTATCACGATGATGAAGAAACATTGTTAAAACAATTTGCAGCGCTTTTAAACGATCATTACAACACACCTTATCATCTTTTGTGTGGACATAATGGAAAAGAATTTGACTTTCCATACATGGCTAGAAGAATGTTAATCAATGGTTTAAAACTTCCAAATTTATTAAATATTGCGGGTAAAAAACCTTGGGAAATTGCACATTTAGATACTTTGGAATTATGGAAGTTTGGAGATTATAAAAACTATACTTCACTGCCATTATTATGTCATATATTCAACATTCCGACACCTAAAGATGATATATCAGGAGCAGATGTTGCAAGGGTTTATTACGAGGAAAAAGATTTAGAAAGAATTAAAGTTTACTGTGAAAAAGATGTAGTAGCTTTGATCCAATTATTTTTAAAAATGAAAGGGGATGCGCTTGTTGATGAAGGTGAAATTATTTATTCTTAGTGGATTTTTAGTAACTTTATATGCTTGTAATAATGATACAAAAGGAAAAATAAACAACAATAAAATAGAGGCAGTTGAAGTTGATATTCAAGCTAAAACAATCAATGAGTTTTTTACTGCTATTCAAATTTGGGATACAAATAACGAAAAATCTATCGAAAAGTTAGGTCAAAAAATAACGCAATTAGATACTACTTTACAGTTTTTTCCTCTTCAAAATAGTTATGAAAAAGGAAGTTTTATCTTTAGTACAAAAAAGGAATTAACCTTTAATTTACTAATAGAAAATTCATTTATTCATGATTCAAATCCCATACAGTCAAATACTTATAAAGTATGGAGAAGAAAAGTAAATGGAAAAAATATATTAGATATTAGTATAGAACCACATCCAACTTTAAGCTATATTTTTGTCATTAGAAAAAGAGTACAAGAATAAAATTCTTAACCGTAAATATCATTTAAGATACCTGCCAAACGAACTCCACCTTTCATCAACTGATTTTGTAAAATTTCCCAATTCACATACATGTATTTGTATTCCCAACTTCTACCTTCTTCGAAATCATAAATTGTAGGCCTTAAATCCATTGCTTCTTGAATCCAATCATCTGTTGTGGCTGCTTGTAGTTCTTTCACTTCTTTCGGAGTAGCATGATCAATTAAGGCTGTTAATTCAGTATAACTTAATAATTTACCATCGATAATATCACTATCCCAAACTCTGTGAAGATTTGATTTTTTTCCAAACCATGAAACACTAATCGTATTTCCTCCTTTATCATCAACTCTTCCAATATGCAATGGCTGATGTAAATCTCCAACAATGTGAATAACAATTTTCAAATAGAATGCTTCATCTTCCGGAGATAAATTTCCAGTTTTCAATAAGTTTATAGCTGTTCTTAAACCTACAATTGCATCGCCTTTTGGATTTTTATTAGCATCTGCATAATTCATTCCATCAGGAATAGATACATAATGGTAAGCATTTAAAGTATCGTATCTTTCTTGTCTATCTGATTTTATATCATCCATATAATCCGAAACTTGTGCTAAAGTATTACAACCTAACACTCTTTTTATATGGTTTTCAGTCTTTTTATTTACGTGCTTACTTGCAATTTCACCAATCACGCGGTGACCGGTCATTCCCCAACCAAAAATATTCTTAGGTAAGGCTAAAGAAATCAATACAGTTGCAACAAAAAGTAAGTTTTTCATGTTTTTTTGCCAAAATTAGTTATAAATTTTACAATTCTAAAGAATTTAAACAAGTTTACCTATAGAAAATAATATATTTACGTTAAAGTTTTAAAAGACTATTGTGTTTTTAAAATTATTATGAATAATATAATTTGCATGTCAAGAAAAAAAGAAAAAAAATCAAACTACAATAAAAAAATAATAGAGTCTGGAATACGTAAAATTTTTGAAAAAGAAAAAGATCAAAAATATACAGCAAGCGAAATAAGTGATATTTTACAAATCACAGACAAAAACCTACGAAAACTCATTCTTACAGTTTTAATGGAATTTAAAGACAATGATTATCTAAATGAATTTCAAAGAGGGTATTTCATATTTAATGATTCAGCTAAAGCTACTTACACAGGAATTGTTGATGCAACAACTAGAGGAGCAGCTTACATACTCGTTGACGGATTAGAAGAAGATATCTATATTCAACCTGAAAATATCTTTAATGCTTTAAACGGTGATACTGTAGAAGTTGAAGTCATAAAGAAAGGAAAGAAAAAAATAGAAGGTAAAATTATTAAGGTAATTGAAAGAAAAACACTACAGTTTGTTGGTACAATTGATATCCTCAAAAAATTTGCTTTTCTAAATATCGATAATACAAAAATTTCAATTGACTTATATATTCCATTAGATAAATTGAATGGAGCTAAACATGGTCAGAAGGTTATAGGTAAAATAACATCTTGGCCTAAGGGTGTTGATAATCCATTTGGAGAAATATTGGCTGTATTAGGAGAACCAGGAGACAATGAAACTGAAATGGTTTCTATTCTACTTAAGAATGAATTTAATACAGAATTTCCTGAAGAAGTTCTTAAAGAGACAGATCAAATTAGTATTGAACTAGATCCAGAAGAAGTTAAGAAACGAAAAGATTTTAGAAATAAATTAACATTAACTATTGACCCTGTTGATGCGAAAGATTTTGATGATGCTTTATCTTATGAAGTATTAGAAAATGGAAATTTTGAAGTAGGTGTTCATATTGCTGATGTTAGTCACTACGTTCAGCCTGATTCTGCTTTAGATATTGAGGCATATAAACGTGCTAACTCAGTTTATCTTGAAGATAGGGTAATTCCTATGTTGCCAGAAAAACTATCAAACGTTGCTTGTTCACTTCGTCCTGATGAAGATAAATTTGCATTTTCAGCTTTATTTGAATTGGATAAGAATGGTCATGTAATAAAGGAATGGTTTGGAAAATCTGTTATTCGTTCAAATAAGAGATTGGCTTATGAAGATGCTCAAGCAGTTATAGAAGGTGGTGAAAATGAATTTTCTGCAGCTATATTGGGATTGGATAAAATCGCTAAAAAACTAAGAGCCGAAAGAATAGACAATGGTGCGTTATCTATAGAATCTGAAGAAATTAGATTTATATTAGATGATGAAGGTAATCCAATTGGAATTGCCAAACGTATCATGAAAGATGCGAATAAATTGATTGAAGAATTCATGCTATTAGCCAATAAAAGAGTCGCTTTATTTGTTGGAAAATTACCAGAAAATAAAGGAGCTAATTCACAATTTATTTACCGTTGCCACGACAAACCAGCGATAGAAAAATTAAATACTTTTTCAGTTTTTATTGACAAGTTTGGATACGATATCAATTTTGAAAACATGGATACCGTAGCTCAAAAAATTAATAAATTCTTAGATAAAATTAAGGATACACCGGAATATGATCTAATTCAAAACATGGCAATCCGTTCTATGTCAAAAGCTGAATATCAGACTTATAACATTGGTCATTATGGTTTAGCGTTCGACTATTACACACACTTTACTTCTCCAATTAGAAGATATGCAGATTTAATGGTTCACCGTATTTTACAAGATAAATTAGAAGGTAAAACTAAAAATTACGGGAACAAATTAAATGAAATAAGTAAGCATATTTCAGCGCAAGAAAGAAAAGCAATTGAAGCAGAAAGAGAATCAAATAAATTCTTCCAGGCAAAATTCTTAAAAAATAAAATAGGGGAAGAGTTCATTGGAACTATCTCCGGTTTAACTGATTTTGGATTGTTTGTAAGAATAGATGAAAACTATTGTGAAGGAATGGTTCCGATTACAAAATTACCGGATGACAATTATTTCTTTGATGTTGAGAAATTCCAAATCGTAGGAAGAGATACCAACTTCAAATATAATTTCGGAGATAAGGTGAAAATAAAAATTGTAGCCGTCGATATTTTCAGAAAACAAGTTGATTTTATTATTGCGGAATAAAAAAATAACAAGCATAAAAAAAACTGAGAGTTAAATTAACTTTCAGTTTTTTTTGTTTAAATATTTTGCGTTTAACGTTTAAATCAAGTTTAATCTCAACATTAATGCTTCTTTGTAAGATCCTCCAATCGGAATTTCCTTTTTTTCATCTTCTAAATGTAAATTAGGATACTCAATCGCTGAAATTTTATCGATTCTAACAATATAAGATCTGTGAACACGAATAAATTCTGCTTCCCCTAATTTTGCTTCAATATCTTTCATAGTAGAATGAATTGTATAGCGTTTTTCACTTGTGTTAATAACTACATAATCCTTTAAGGCTTCTACGAAATAAATATCTTTTGTATTTAACTTCACTAATTTAGAATTCGCTTTCACAAAAATAAATTCTTGCGTTTCCTTTCCTTCTACAATTGTGTATAGATAATTTCTTTCCCTTTCAACTTCTTTTTCCTTTTTATGCTTGTAAAGAGCGATTTCGATTGAACTGTGTAGATCAATTTCCTTGAAAGGTTTAATAATATAGCCATTAGGCTCCAATACCTTCGCTTTCTCTAAGGTTGTCTCATCAGCATATGCCGTTAAAAAGATAACGGGTATTTCATGTTCTCTTTTGATTACTTCGGCTGCTTCAATACCATTCATGTCACCTTTTAACATGATATCCATTAAAACAAGATCTGGCTTCTTTTCAGCTGCCAATTCTATTGCCTTTTCACCAGTTGCAGAAGCACCAACAATATCATAGCCTAAACGTTTTAAACTATGTTGTATATCTTTTGATATTATTGATTCGTCTTCAACAACTAAAATTTTTATTTTTGTCATATTATTTTGAAATAAATATTGGTCTTTTTTTTCTATTAACAAAAGTACAGAAAAAAAGATTAACCTTTATATAAATCATCATAATTAATAGATTAACCCTTGATTATAAGCGATTAATAGATTTTTTTTGAGGGATTGAAAAGAAGATAGGGATTTTATTTCAATATTCCTAATCGTATTTTTTTTCTTCTTTTTATATATAATAAAAGATAAAAAGTTTAAAAGATTTTTTATTATTATTATTAGGGGTGTTAATAGCTGTATTACTTTTTTTACTTTTTCTTGTTTTCTATGTAGTTAACAAAAAGTAGCATGGTTATACACAGTTTAAAATTTATAACTTGTTTATTTTCTTATAATTATAGGGTTATTAACAAATATACATATATTAGGTGAGTTGATAAAAAGTTTTTAAAAAGTGGTATAATTAGCCCTTGTTGGCTGTTCATATCTTCTCAGAATAAATAACAACTTGCTATTGACTTTCTCATTATCATTTTTGATTGGAAAAATTATTTTATAAAACAAGAGAAACTTATTGAAAGTAATTAACAATTGTTTTTCAATTTGTTAATATATTTGTAGATAACTCGTTTTTGACATATCAATAGAATCAAGGTGTTGAGAAGTGGCAAAAAAGGGCTTTGTTTATAAGTAGTGCTAATTGTTAATTCAAAAATAAATAATAAAATGTTGGAAAAAATGGTACCTATAGGATGTGATCACGCCGGATTTGAACTTAAAATGGCGATTATTGCGCACTTTTCAGAATTGGGTTATAAATTTAAAGATTACGGTACTTATTCTGAAGATAGTATTGATTATCCAGACTATGGTCACCCTGTTGCTACTCATGTTGAGGAGAATAAGGGTATATTAGGTATCGTTATTTGCGGTAGTGGAAACGGTATCAATATGACTGTTAACAAACATCAAGGAATTCGCTCTGCACTGTGCTGGAAAAATGAAATTGCATCACTAGCTCGTCAACACAACGATGCTAATATTCTTGCATTGCCTGGTAGATTTGTTACAATAGAAGAAGGTATAGAAATGGTTAATACATTCTTTACAACAGAATTTGAAGGTGGAAGACACCAAAATAGAGTTGATAAAATTGCTTGTCGATAGATAAGATACTTTAAAATTAAAAAGCCAGTAAATATTTACTGGCTTTTTTGTTTTATAATGAAAAGTAGAGTTATTTTTTTTACTAAATACTCAAGGTAATTCTAAAAGTTGTTCCCTTTCCTATTTCAGATTCAAGTACTTTCAATCTTCCATTGTGGTATTCATGAATAATTCTTTTTGCGAGTGGTAAACCCAAGCCCCAACCTCTCTTTTTGGTGGTAAATCCAGGTTCAAATACCGTACGTTGTTGTGCTGAAGTCATCCCTTTTCCATCGTCTGTTATATCTATATATATATGACCATTTGTTCGAGAAATTTTAACATCAATCTTTCCTTCTCCTTCCATCGCATCTATAGCGTTTTTGGTGATGTTTTCAATCACCCATTCTATTAATGATGGGTTGTGAGGAAAAATGATTTCATTTTCAGTGGAACTAAAAGTTAAACTCACTTTCTTTGAAAATCTTGTACGCATGTATTCTAAACAGTTTTTAATCGTAAAGACAATGTCTTTATCTTCTAACTGTGTACTTGCACCAATTTTAGAAAATCGCTCTGTAACCTGCGATAAACGTTCAACATCCTTATTTATTTCCTTGGCGATATCCTTGGTATCATGCATATCTTCCAATATATGAACCCAAGCCATTAAGGATGAAATTGGCGTTCCCAATTGATGTGCAGTTTCTTTAGCCATTCCAGCCCAAACTTGATTTTGTTCTGCCTTTCTAAAGGTATTGAAGATGATATATGCAATTAGTATAAATAAACCGATTACGATAAATTGAATAAACGAAAAGTATTTTAACTGTACCAATTCAGGTGTTGGTGCGTAAAATACATAGTTGATTTCTTTTTCAGAAAAGACGATTTGAATGGCTTCGTTTTTACTGGCTAGTTCGCTTAAAGTTGACTTTATATGTAAACTATCTGTTTTTTCAGTTGGTAAATTAGAAACAATTACCCGCTGTTTAGTGCTATCTGTTAATATTACCGGAACCAACTCTGCGTTTTCAATCAATTCCTTATTGAAAGCATTGATTAGGGAATCCCTTTCTCTTTCTAAGCGTATAATTTTTCTGGAATCGTTGTAATAATAGGACATAAACAAATCATCATATACTTCTATAGTGAAATGTGGATTGTTTTTTTCCCAATCATAAGCCAGTTTAACCAAAGAATCTGAGAATATTTCATAGATTTCTGTCGTATTTTTTTCTGGATACAAACTGTTTAAATCATCTGTTGTAAAAGGAAGATTGATATACGTTGACACGTTGGTATCTTGATCTAACACAATTACAGGAATATCCTTATTGTTGTTGATAATAGAAAATGGAAAGTCGTAAGACTGTGGACTATCTAAATCAGTTTTTCGAGAAATTTCTTTTGTAGCATCAATCCATAACTGCATTTGATAAAGTTCTTTATTCCTCAACTCATCGAAAGACTTATTGGTTAAGCGAACTAATTCTGCTCGTTTTTTTAGTGCATCGGCCCATTGTGTGACACGTTCACGTTCACGTTTTGCAACCTCCGTAAGAATGTTATTGGTAATGTATAAAGAAGCACCTACTAATATCAAAGCGATAAAAAGCAGCGCAACTTTCCATTTTTGTTTATTTGAATAAAGATTCATTCTAAATGATAGCTGTTTATAAGCAGTTATAACGGCTAAATGTAAGATTTATTTAACAAATCGAGCGGCTTTACGGAATTACTTGAGACTTCTCAATAAAAATTAAATATTAATTAAAGTGAATTTAACAACTATACTGAATTTTTCTTTCTCAAAAAAAGGTAACTTTGCTGTCATTATATGGAAAACAACAACATTTTAAAAGGAGTTATATATGTAGCACTAGGCGCGTCATTCTATGGTATGCTTGCTACATTTGTGAAAATCGCCTACAATAGTGGTTACTCAACAGCGGAAGTAACTACAGCTCAATTTACAATAGGAATTCTCGGCTTATTATTACTGTTGTTCATCAGAAAGTTAGTTCAGAAAAAACCTATTGCAAAAGCTTCTAAAAATGATATTTTAAAACTAATGTTAGCTGGAACATCTTATGGTGGTACAAGTTTATGTTACTATTTAGCTGTTCAATACATCGATGTTTCCATTGCCATCGTAATGTTGATGCAGTCTGTTTGGTTTAGCGTTGTGGTAGAGAGTGTGCTCAACAAGAGATTACCAAGTGTCAAAAAGGTTTTTGCAACGATTATTGTTTTAGTTGGAACAGTATTAGCAACCAATGTTATCAACATGGAAACAAGTATTCATCCAAGAGGAATTTTCTGGGGAATTTTAGCAGCTATTTCTTATACGATAACGATGTTTACAGCCAATAAAATTGCAACACATTTATCACCAACCAAAAAAAGTTTATACATGTTATTAGGTGGTAGTGTTATCATTATTAGTTTTTTGTTCTTCTCGCAAGTGGGACCAACAAATTTTGAATCTATTCAGTTATTATATACCGAAGTAACAGGAAAAACACCGGTTGTTAGACCTTTTAATTATTCCATTTTCTATACTTACGGTTTGTTCTTGGCTGTTTTTGGAACGATAATCCCACCTATCTTTTTAAACAAAGGTTTTCCAAATGCAGGATTGGGTTTAGGAAGTATCGTTTCTTCGATAGAATTACCAGTTTCAGTTACCATGGCTTATGTGTTATTAAATGAAAAGGTAATGATTATTCAATGGATTGGAATTGCAGTTATTCTAGCAGCCATCGTGTTAATGAATTGGAATAAAAAGATAATTAGCGGAAACTAATTATTATTATCTCCCATTTCACCTACTAAACTTACTTGCATTAAATCTTTAATGGTTTGTGTATCGTCATAGTTTCCAAGTAAATACATGATTTTTGTAATGGCAGATTCTGTGCTTAAATCATTTCCACTGATAACACCTAGTTTATTCAACTGCGTACTATTTGCATACATTCCTTGGGTCACACTACCGGAGTAACATTGAGTGATATTGATAACAATTCCACCTTTTTTGATGTAATTTTCTACCATATTAAAGAAATCTGTGTTATTGGGAACATTTCCTGCTCCAAAAGACTCAATTACAACTGCTTTTACTTTTTCAACATCAAATAAGTTTTTATAAACAGAGACTGTTCCTCCTGGGAAAATTTTCATTAACGCCACCTTATTATTCATTTTAGGACGATAGTCTAAGGTTGGAAGTTCAGATCTAAAAAACGCTGACTTATTATAGCGAATTTCAATTCCTGCCTTAGCCAACTCAATATAATTGGGAGAAAGGAAAGCTTCAAAAGCATTGGCAGAAACCTTAGTGGTTCTATTTCCTCTGTATAAATAGTCTTCAAAAAAGATGGCAACTTCTTGAATTAAACTTTCGCCATTTTTGTCCTTTGCTGCGGCAATTTCGATAGAAGTGATGAGGTTTTCCTTACCGTCTGTTCTAATTCTTCCAATAGGCAATTGAGACCCAGTTAAAATAACCGGCTTTTTCAGTCCTTGCAGCATAAAACTTAAAGCAGATGCAGAATAAGCCATTGTATCTGTACCGTGAAGTACAACAAAACCATCATATTCATTGTAATTTTCTACCACGTGGAAAGCAATTTCTTCCCAAATAGATTGGCGCATATCCGATGAATCTATAGGCATAGCAAGAGAAACAGCATTCATTTCTGCGTTGATAAGTGATAATTCAGGAATTTGATCACTTAAATGTTGAAAATCGAAAGCAATCAAGGCTCCCGTTTCATTGTCTTCAATCATTCCAATTGTTCCTCCTGTATAAATCAATAACACTTTAGCTTGTTCCATTCTCTATGCTTTTATATTAAATAAATTCAGGGCATTTTGTGTGGTAATTCTACCTATTTCTTCCTCGCTTACTGCGTAAATATCCGATAATTTTTTGGCAATTAGCGGAATGTAAGCACTTTCATTCCTCTTTCCTCTGTAAGGAGCTGGCGCTAGATAAGGTGCATCAGTTTCCAAAATAAAATGACTTAAATCTATATTTTGAATGGCCTTATCAACACCGCTATTTTTAAAGGTAACAACACCACCAATTCCCATTTTAAAACCACCGTAGTCGATGATTTTACGGGCTTGTTCTTCTGTTCCTGTAAAGCAATGAAAAACCCCAAAAAGATGTTCATCATTTTCTTGGTCAACGACTTCGAAAATTTCATCGAAAGAATCTCTTGCATGAATGACAATTGGCAATTTTTCTTCCTTCGCCCACTGAATTTGAGCACGAAAAGCTTCGGTTTGTTCTTTCTGAAGCGATTTATCCCAGTAAAGATCAATACCAATTTCTCCAATAGCAATATGATGACCTTTTTTGTAATAAGATTTCATTTCTTGCAATTGTTTCTCCCAGTCTTGAACAACATCGCAAGGATGAATTCCTATCATTGAATAACAAACACCAGGATAATCCTTCACCATCTGCTCCATTTTTGGAATAGAAGCGATATCAATATTGGGTAAAAATAGCTTTGAAACACCATTATCTATGGCTCTTTTCACCATTTCATCACGGTCTTCATCAAATTGCTCTACATATAAGTGCGCATGGGTATCAATAAACATCTTTTTCGTTTTTAACAAAAGTAATGTTTTAAATAATATTAGAACAAAGGCATTTTCTTTTTGGATAATTTAAGTTGTCAATACTTATATCGCCTTTAATTGAATTACTTTGTTTTATCTTTGGCAAAAAACAGCGTAAGATGAGTATCAATTGGATTTTATTAATTATTGGAGGATTATTTGAAACAGGTTTTGCTGTTAGTTTAGGAAAAGCGCAAGAAACTTCGGGAAAAGAATTTTGGATGTGGATGGTGTCTTTTGCCATTTGCGTTAGTCTAAGTATGGTATTGTTATATAAGGCAATGGGAGGGGAGCAAGCCATTCCAGTAGGTACGGCTTATGCCGTTTGGGGTGCAATTGGCGCTATCGGTACGGTTATTTCGGGTATCTTTTTCTTTAATGAAGCCGTGAATTTCTGGCGTGTTTTTTTCTTAGTAACTTTGATTATTTCTGTTGTCGGATTGCAAGTAGTAAGCAGTAAGTAAAACTTATATTTCTCGACCCTCAGGAAGTTTATCCTCTTTAGGCAAAATTTCGCTTACGTTATTTTTTATCCAAATTTTACTATTTTCCATCGCAGGAATTGTAAAAATAGCTACGCCTTTTAACGGATGATACAGTAAAGACTCTTCTTTCAATTCAGTTTTAACAAAACTTCCTCTTTCATCGTATGTTTCTACTATAATGATTAGAATAGAAAGAATATACACCATTTTAATCAGCCCGAGTATTAATCCAAGCAGTTTATTCACGAAACTAAGGTTGACCAATCGCAGCATTTTTTCTAACATCTTACCAGCAAAATAAATCATTGCTCCAACCGCAAGAAAGGTAAGCGTAAAAGCGACAACAGGAAGGTATTTACCTTCGATATCAAACTGTTCTATGATAAAGTTTGAAGTCCAGTCGGAAAAATTAATAGCCACGTAAATTCCAACAAGTAGTGCAAGCAAAGTAAATATTTCAATCACCAAGCCTTTTCTAAATCCACTCCAAGCGGCATATATTAATGGAACTGCGATGATGATGTCAATATAATTCATTGGTATAAAATATACGGTGTTTTAAAAGAGTTTTAATTGCTTTAAAAACACCGCAATTATCAGTTATAGTGTGTATTTATTCAATATTTGTGAAGACAGCTTGTATATCGTCGTCGTCTTCAATTTTATCAAGCAATTTTTCGATTTCCTCCATTTGCTCTTCAGTTAAATGAATTGGTGTTGTAGGAAAACGTTTTAAACTTGCTTTGTGTACTTCTATGTTTTTTTCTTCTAAGGCTGTTTGAAGCGTACCGAAACTCGTGTAATCTCCAAGTATTTCAATACTACCATCTTCCAGTTTTTCAATTTCTTCTAATCCAGCGTCAATTAGTTCAAACTCTAATTCTTCTACATCTAAATCTACGCCCTTTTCTGCATCGATTTCGAATACTGCCTTTCGGTTAAACATAAATTCCATGGAACCATTCGGAACGATTTGTCCTCCTGCTTTATTAAAGTATGCCTTAACGTTTGCTATTGTACGTGTTGGATTATCTGTTGCACATTCAATATACACCAAAACTCCATGAGGAGCTTTTCCTTCGTAATTGATCAATTGATAGTTTTCAACATCTTTTGCAGACGCTCTTTTAATTGCTCTATCTATATTATCTTTAGGAACGTTAAGTGCTTTCGCGTTTTGAATTGCCGTTCTAAGCGTAGCGTTCATTGCTGGATCATCACCACCTTCTTTAGCGGCCATCGTAACAGCTTTCAACAATTTAGGGAATACTCTAGACATCATTCCCCATCTTTTTTCTTTGGATGCTCTCCTCGCTTCAAATGCTCTTCCCATAATTTCAGTTTAATTTGACAAATTCAAAAGTAATGTTTTTGATTAATTTTAAAACTTAAGTTGGATTAATAATTTTTGTTTTGAATGAATTTAGTAGAAAGGAAGAGTATATAGCAGTTAAAATAGGTCGAAAGTTGGTATTTTTATGAATTCTGGATGAGGAAGGAATTTGAAGAAGGAAAATCAAATGAATTAAAATTCGTAATGTCAATGGATAAACTCGAACCTTTATTACAGAATACTTCGAATAATGGGGGAACCTGGGAAGAATTTGGCGTTAAATATAAAACTGTTCGCGACATGGAAATTGCTACTTCATTGCCTTCAACTTTTAAATCTGAGTACTTCACTTTAGTGGGCCAGCAGTTCTTTATTTTTCAGATCACCACAGGTTCTTTGCTTTCATTCAGCAAACTGATCGTGACATCTCTTCGTTCAATCGTATTCAGTTGAACAGTATTAAACCACTGGTAAAAACGAAGATGATATGTCTAAAAGTATGAAGCAGGAAGATTTTGATTTCTTTAAACAGTTTCCAAATATTGAGGTTTTACATGAAAAAAGGCTTCACGCAAAATATTATGCCAACGAATCTAAAGCATTCAAAATGTGGAATAAATTCAAAAACCCTGATTTTCCAGAAAAATATTGTCATTTCTCAGGAGAGCTATCTAATGGAGAAACAAGTGTAAATAAACCTATACTAAGTAAAAATTGGAGAAAGGCAAAAGAAAGGTTTAATTTATAAATTTTGGTTACTGAAAATTAGGTATTCAGCTTGGTAAGTTTATTTCAATCACGAAAGCATTTTATTAAGTTGAGTACCTATGAGTACCTAGTTTATGTTTATTCTTTAAAAGGAAAGTAAGACAATTTTTTGATTAAATATTTTCTATTACTCCTTCCTCCATTTTTATTTTCCTATATCTTTTCTTATATTTATATCAACTATAAAAATTACACATATGAAAAACTTAAAATCCATTATTTACCTTACCACCTTAGCGGGAATTTTCGCAATGGCTACCATACTGACCTCTTTTACGACAGAAGGTACAGTTTCGCCTTATAATAACAGCGACGGCGAAGGTCAGTGGGTAAATCTGAAGGTATTACCTCAAAACATCACTAAAGACAGTTTACTTGGACTTATGAAAGGGTACAATCAAGCTTTAGGTGTAAAATGTACTTATTGTCACGTTAAGAAGGGAGTTGACCTTGATGCAGCGAGTGATGATAAGAAAGAAAAGGAATATGCTAGACAGATGATTACGATGACGCGAAAGATTAATGCGGAGAATTTCAATTGGGCAAATAGTCCTGAACCGGAAAAGATCGATCATGTTAAATGTATTATGTGTCACAGAGGTGATGCAAAACCATCTGAGTCTTTATCTAAGGCAGCAAAAAAGATGAAAAAGAAGCAGGATAAAAAACAGAAGAAAAAGCAGTCCAATTAACTTAAAAACAATGAGAAACAACCAAAGCCACATATTATGACAAAAAAATGACATTCGTCATTAGTCTTTGTGGGAACTTGTCAATTTATTGTGCTACTTAACTGATATTTGACGCAAACTAATTAATATATAAGGATTTTAATATCCTAATTAGAAAAGCGTATTATATTTGTCACAACTAAACAATAAGAGTTATGAATAAACGAACAAATTTAAAAGTAGGGATCTTAGCTTTATCCTCTTTCTTTCTAGTAGGAACTATGATGGTTTCATGTGAAGGAAAACAAGAAGCAAAAACGACGAAAACAAAAATTAATGCGGAAGACATTAAGGTAGAAGGAGAAATGATGGCTGAGCTTACTGCACCACCATTTGTACCGGCTTCTACAGCCAACCGTAAGGCAACTAAATTAGTTGTTCATATGGAAATTCAAGAGGGAGTTGGAGAAATGGCAGACGGAGTGGAGTATATCTACTGGACATTCGGTGGATCAGTACCAGGAAGTTTCATTAGAACTAAAGTAGGTGATGAGGTAGAATTTCACTTGAAAAACCACCCAGACAACAAGTTGCCGCATAACATTGACTTGCATGCTGTAACTGGACCAGGAGGAGGAGCCGCTTCTTCTTTTGTTGCACCAGGACGTGAAACAGTATTCTCGTTCAAAACATTACACCCAGGTTTATATGTTTACCACTGTGCTACAGCGCCAGTTGGAATGCACATTGCAAACGGGATGTACGGTTTAATTTTAGTGGAGCCAGAAGAAGGTTTACCACCAGTTGACAGAGAGTACTACGTAATGCAAGGTGACTTCTACACAGAAGGAGAGTACGGAGCACAAGGATTACAAGCATTCGACATGCGTAAAGCAATTAAAGAAGATGCTGACTACGTAGTGTTTAACGGTAGAGTTGGAGCGTTAACTGGAGACGGTGCCTTAACTGCTAAAGTTGGTGAAACTGTACGTATCTATATGGGTAACGGTGGACCAAACTTAGTATCATCATTCCATATTATTGGAGAGATTTTCGACAAAGTTTATGTTGAAGGAGCTGACCTCATTAACGAAAACGTTCAAACAACTTTGATTCCTGCTGGTGGAGCCGCTATTGTAGAGTTTAAAGTGAATGTACCGGGAGAACTAGTACTTGTTGACCACTCCATCTTTAGAGCATTCAACAAAGGAGCATTAGGAGTAATGAATGTTTCTGGACCAGAAAATCCGAAGGTATTTAAAGGAACGATTCAAGAAGGTATTTATTTACCTGAAGGTGGAGGTATCCAAACAATGCCACACTTAGCGAGCAAGAAAAAAGAAGCAACTGAAACTGTTGAGTTAACACTACAAGAGAAAATCGAATTAGGTAAGAAAGTTTACGGTAAAACTTGTTTCGCTTGTCACCAAGCAAACGGAGAAGGAATCGAAGGAGCTTTCCCTCCATTAGCTAAAGCAGATTACTTAAACGACGATGTTAATCGTGCAATTCAAGTAGTTTTACGTGGTAAAATGGGTGAAATCACTGTAAACGGAAAGAAATATAACAGTGCGATGCCTGCGCAAGGTATTACTGAAGCAGAAACTGCAGCGGTTATGACTTACATTTACAACAGCTGGGGTAACAACGGAACAAATGTTACTACTCAGATGGTTTTAGATGCAATGAAATAAAAAGCGCATTCATAAAATGGTTTAAATTAGAAAGTAGGGGTTCAATCCTCTACTTTCTTTAAAACATAGTTAAATAATAATTAATAAAATTACAGTCATGTTTTCTAGAGGTATTTTGATGGTTTTTACGATTTTGATTTCCTTAACTGTTTACAGCCAAACAGAAAACATGGCTTTAATTAAAGGAGGATCATACATTCCTTTATACGGAACAGATTCTGCTACTGTAAAGGTAAAGGACTTCTATCTTGATATCTATCAAGTTACAAATAGAGATTATATTGAGTTTTTAAGAGAAAATCCGAAATGGAGGAAGTCGCAAATTATTGGACTTTACGCGGATGAATCTTACTTGAGTCATTTCAATACAGATTTAACAATTAATGTAGGGGAATTACTAGACGGACCAGTAACGAATGTTTCCTGGTTTGCCGCAAAGAAATATTGTGAATGTCAAGGCAAAAGATTAGCAACTATTGACGAATGGGAATATGTTGCCAATGCCGATCAAGACACAAAAGATGCGCGTGTAAAAGAAAACTATAACAAGTTTATTTTAAGTTGGTATGAAAAGCCAAATGCGTATAACCAAAAAGTGGGTAGCACTTTCAAAAACTACTGGGGAGTTTGGGATATGCATGGTTTGGCTTGGGAATGGACACAGGATTTTAATTCTGTCCTTATTTCAGGTGAATCACGTAGTGACTTGGAGGGAAGTAATGATCTTTTCTGTGGTGGTGCTGCAGTGGGAGCAAAAGATTTGATGAATTATGCCGCATTTATGCGCTATGCTTTTCGAGGTAGTGTAAAAGCAAAATATTCCATAAGAAACTTAGGATTTAGATGTGCTAAATCTATAAAATAAAAAAATATGAAAAAAGCAGTGTTTTTCTTGTTGAGTGCAGCAATGCTTGCAGTAACATTTAACAGTTGTAATTCTAAACCGACAGAAGAAGTGACGGAAGAAAAGCAGAAAACTGAAAGAGATACTGACTTTTCAGGTGAGTTACCTGAGCTTTCTGTTTATCACTTGCCGTCCAATTGGACCAATCAGAACGGAGAAGAAATTCAATTAGCTGACTTTAGAGGAGACATTATCGTTTCGGTAATGATTTATACAACTTGTAAAGCAGCTTGTCCGAGGTTAATTGCAGACGTTCGACGTGTACATTCAAAAGTTTCTAAAAGCACGAATAAACAAGTTAAATACGTGTTTGTAAGTATAGATCCAGAAGTGGACACACCTGAAACAATGAAAAAATTTGCTAAGGACAATGATATGGATTCTGATCAATGGGTATTCTTGAGAGGAGACATTGAGGATACAAGAGAATTTGCTTCTGTGTTAGGAGTTGGATACAAACGTATCTCGCCAATTGACTTCTCACATTCTAATATCATAAGTGTGTTTGATCAAAATGGTGAACTTGCATTTCAAAAAGAAGGTTTAGGTGTAGATGATGAATCGATAGTGGAAGCTATTGAGAAATTAGCACTTTAAAAGGGGCGTTTAGACAGGTTCTATCATTTTCAGGGTATCACTTGGTCGTCTTTTTTTAAACGCTTAGAATAAGCTTATAATAAAGGTTGACAATTAATAATAGACTTTACTAAAAACAAAAAAGAGAGTGGAAACCCACTCTCTTTTTTGTTTTATAAGATTTATTAATCCTAGTATCTATAGTGTTCTGGTTTGTATGGTCCCTCAACATCAACGCCAATGTAAGCAGCTTGATCTTTAGAAAGTTCTTCTAACTCAACACCAATTTTCTCTAAGTGCAATTTTGCAACTTTTTCATCAAGGTGTTTTGGAAGCATATAAACATCATTCTCATATTTATCTGAGTTATTCCAAAGTTCTAACTGTGCCAACACTTGATTTGTAAATGAGTTAGACATTACAAAAGAAGGGTGACCTGTAGCACAACCTAGGTTAACTAAACGACCTTCAGCTAAAAGAATAATTTCCTTTCCACCTAATTCATATAAGTCAACTTGTGGTTTGATCTCAGTTTTGTTTTGTGCGTTTTTGTTCAACCAAGCAACATCGATTTCGTTATCGAAGTGTCCAATGTTACAAACGATTGTTTTGTCTTTCATCGCTTTGAAGTGACGGTCAACAACGATGTCTTTATTACCTGTTGTAGTAACAACGATATCTACTCTATCTACAACGTTGTCAAGTTTTCTAACTTCGAAACCATCCATTGCAGCTTGTAATGCACAAATCGGATCAATTTCTGTTACAATCACACGTGCACCAGCACCTTTTAATGAAGCAGCAGAACCTTTTCCAACATCTCCGTAACCACAAACAACAGCTACCTTTCCAGCCATCATTGTATCTGTTGCACGACGAATTGAGTCAACTAATGATTCTTTACATCCGTATTTGTTGTCAAATTTAGATTTAGTAACTGAATCGTTTACATTGATTGCTGGCATTACTAATGTACCTGCTTTCTTTCTTTCGTATAAACGGTGAACTCCTGTAGTTGTTTCTTCAGAAAGTCCTCTGATATCTTTTGTTAATTCAGGGAAACGGTCAAAAACCATATTGGTTAAATCTCCACCGTCATCTAAAATCATATTTAATGGTTGACCACCTTCAAAAGCAAATAATGTTTGCTCAATACACCAGTCAAACTCCTCTTCATTCATTCCTTTCCAAGCAAAAACAGGTACTCCTGCCGCTGCAATCGCCGCTGCTGCATGGTCTTGTGTTGAGAAAATATTACATGATGACCAAGTTACATCAGCTCCTAATTCAACTAATGTTTCGATTAAAACAGCAGTTTGAATAGTCATGTGTAAACATCCAGCAATACGAGCACCCTTAAGTGGTTTCGAAGCACCAAATTCTTCACGTAACGACATTAAACCTGGCATTTCCGCCTCAGCTAATTTAATTTCTTTTCTTCCCCAATCTGCAAGGCTGATATCTTTTACCTTGTATTTCAATTGTTGCTTTGTTTCGTTCATTGATTTGTATTTATGTATTTTTATTTTCAGATTACAAAATTACGTAAATTATATGTAATTGACAATTTAGTTTTACTTAAGCTTAAGCTAATGAATGTTAACGTATAAGAATTGCGAGGGTAGGCAAAGGTTAAAACTCGATATTTTAAACTACTTTTGTATTTTAAATTATAATTCATCTGAAATAACTATCTTTAACTTATGCTTTTTAAAGAGATAATTGGTCATAGCGAACTCAAACAACGATTTATCAATGATACACGTGAGGGAAAAGTTTCTCATGCGCACTTGTTATTGGGTGATTTGGGATATGGTGGATTACCTTTAACTTTGGCTTTTGTTCAGTACCTGATGTGTGAAAACAGACAGGAAACAGATAGTTGTGGGACTTGTAGTTCATGCAATAAGATGGAGAAGATGCAACATCCAGATGTTCACTTTTCTTTTCCTACTGTTCAAGCAGAAACGAAAACGTCTGATGTTCAGTTTCCTTTGTGGAAATCTTTGGTGAAGGAAAATCCTTACTTGAGTTTAAACGAATGGATTTTAAAGTCTGATGACAAGGGGAGAGCTCCTATTATTTCTGTTCACCAAAGTGTGGAAATTATTAAGAAATTAACCCTAAAATCTTTTGAAGGAGGCTACAAAGTAAGTGTTATTTGGCTAGCAGAAGAAATGAATGATGCGTGTTCAAATAAGTTGCTGAAAATCATCGAAGAACCACCTAACAAGACTGTTTTCATTCTTATAGCAGCATCTGAAGAGAAGATTTTGCCTACGATTTTGAGTCGAACTCAAATTACCAAGGTGAAGCAGTTGAATGATGCGGAAATGATGGAATTTCTACAAAAAAGAAGTATTAGTCAAGACTTAGCTGAAAGTATTTCTTCTCGTTCGGAAGGAAGTATTTCATTGGCTTTAGAATTGTTGGAAGCTGGAGGAGCAGAGAATACAAACTTTACACGTTTTGTTAACTTAATGCGTTTTAGTTACAGCAAAGATGTGATGAGCATGATGAAATGGGCGGAGGAAATTGGTGCCATTGGAAGAGAAGAACAAAAGCATTTTATTAAATATTCGCTTTACATGATTCGTCAAAGTTTGATGCAAAATTATACGCAAGGAAAATTGATGAGAACTTCTACCAAGGAGACTGAGTTTCTGTCAAAATTCGCACGTTTTATTACGGGTAATAATGTGAAAGAATTCACCAAACTGTTTGATGAATCTCACTATTATGTTGAACGAAATGCCAATAGTAAAATTTTATTTACGAATATTACCTTTGAAGTGATGAGGTATATTAGAAGAGCGTAAAAAGTAAATAAGCAATCTGATTTATGAGAATATATGCACTTATTATTGTTTTAATATTCAGTTTACAACCTGTTTTTGGACAGCGTAAAACGAAGTTAAACACCAATGGGAAAGGAACACTCTTTGGTCAGTTTGGTTATAATCGTAGTGCTTATACCCGGCCAGATGTGAGTTTTGAATCAAACAATTACAAATTTACCCTAGAAAATGTTGGTTTAAGCGACAACGAGGAAGGAAAAAGCATGGGGAAGTATTTCTCCGACTCTTCTCCACAGTTTAGCGCTAAAATCGGTTACTTTATTGCCAATAAATGGGCTATTACTCTGAGTTACGATAGGTACAATACCTTCTTTAAAGATCAGCAGGAAGTTGGGTTAAAAGGAACTTTCGCGCCTGGTTCAAACTCTCTTTACTCCGGTAGTGTGAATGAAACGATTTTACTAGATAGGAATCAATATAATTTAGTTCAAAAGCAAGGAATTGATTACATTTCTATAGGAATTCAACGAAATGATATGTTGGGAAGAACAAAGAAATCTGAATTTGCTTTATCGACACTTTACGGTATTAAAGGTGGAATTTTATTGTCAAATCCAGAAAGTACTTACGACTCTTCCACCTCACAAGGCTCAACTTCAGTTAGTGGCTTTGGTTTAACTATGAATGTTGGTATCCAAATGGATTTCTACCAATATATTTACCTTCAATTAGGCCTGAATGGAGGATTGTTGAGTCAAGCTAAGTTAAAATTAGCAACAACTGGCAATTACACAGCTAAACAAGTGGTGGGCTATCTTTCTCCAACGATAAGTTTAGGATTTAACATTTTTGCTAATCCTAAAAACAATTGTGGTACTTGTCCGCAATGGTAGTATTCCTAACCGATTAAAACACCTGGTTTATCAATCAACGGAATTATCGTAAAGTTTTCTTTTTTGATGGTTTCAGGAAGGAAAATAAACTTCTTATCATAAAGGATGTCGTTTATCCAGTAGCTAACTAAAAATTCATTTGTTAGGCCGAATACATCTTCCATTATCGGTTCGATTTTCACATATTCTTTGGGTAAAATAAGACCTAATAAACGGCGTAGCATATTGGTTTGTGTTTTTTCACCCGTTTTTTCATCAATGGAATAACCTTTAGAACTCACTAAAACTTGCTCTAATATATCTTCTCTTTCGTTGATGAAATAAACGTTATACACCATTGCTCCGTCTTCACTTTGTTCGTGAACTACAGCAACTGAAACTCCTTTAACTTCTGGACCTCTTAATTCCTCTTTCATATTAGTTTATCGTCTTAAAGTGCAAATATATAAACCAAAGTGCGATAAATGAACGAATGTTCAGATGTTTTTAATATCACCTAGTTCGCCTCTGTCACAACCTGCTCTAAAACTTCAAGATAATCGAATAAATCCATTGGATGATATTCTTTATAAGATTCAGTTGAAGGTCCGTCATGGCTCTGTGCTTTACCGTCTGTATTTGAGAAGTTTCCTTTTCGTTTATGACCTGTTCTTACCAGTACAGCGTTTAAGGAAGGAACAACGATGATGTATTGACCTAGAATTCCACGGTAGTAAACTGCTGGGTGTTTTGGATTTGGATAAATCCAGAAATGTAGTCCGTACCAGGTCGTCGAGTCATTGTAAGCTCTTGTTAACTCAGTTAACGTTCTACTCTTAATAATGCTTGTTTGGTTCCATTTTCCATGATTTAATAGCAATTGACCCATTTTTGCATAGTCGCGCGTTGTAGCATAACCACAACAGAAGGTTTTTTCCTCTCCATCTTTTTGGTCTAAACTCCAGTAAAAGTCATTTTCAGCACCAATTTTAGACCATATTTTTTCTTCAAAATAAGCCGTTGGACTCATGCCTGTTGCTTGTTCCAAAATGATTCCCAACAACTGACTATTTCCGCTTTTATATTCGAATGATCCGGGTTCACCAACAAAAGATTGGCGTTGCATCAGCTCGTTTAAATTTGATGTGTAATATGCTTCTGCATTGTCAGACAATGGATTAGCACCACTTTCGCCCCAATCTAGTCCGCTAGACATTCCCAATAAGTGGCGAATCGTTCTTTTTTCATCTCCAGGAAGATTAAAAGGCATATAATCAGTGATTAAGTCATCGAAACTCTTGATTTTTCCTTCGTCTTTTGCTATTCCAATTAATAAACCAATAAAACTCTTGGCCATGGAAAAGGTATTACTTTTTACCGACTCATTGTGTTTTTCATAATATGATTCATGAATGATTTCTCCATCCTTTAGAATCAAAAAGGAAGTGGTTTTTGTGGATTTAAGCAGTTCTTTAGCTTCAGCACTTAGTTCTATTTGTTGTGATTTAGTCCAACTTTCCGTTTCCGCAGAATTTTTAGCTATGCGAACAGGAAATATGATAGAATCATAAATTCCAGGACCCATTTTTCCTTTTAGATAAGTGTATTGAATGCCTTTGTATAAATACGTTTTTCCGCTCATAACAATACCAATATTGAGCAATACAAAAAGCGTGATAAAAATGGCAAGGAAACGTTTTATTTTACTGGAAGTTTTATTTTTTTTGGACATAGTTCAAGTTAAAAACAGTAGCGACATTTTTTTGAAGCTTCTCTTTCACCTCGTTTATATCAACGGGATGACCAAGCTCCTTCTCAAGTGAAGTTACTCCTTTATCTTCAATTCCGCAAGGAACTATGTAATTAAAATAATTTAAATCTGTATTAATGTTGAAACCAATTCCATGCATAGTCACCCATCTTGAAGCTTTTACGCCCAATGCACAGATTTTCCTTTCTTGTGGAGAATCGATTCCTAACCATACGCCTGTTTTCCCTTCCACTCTTCCAGATTCGATTCCGTATTCTTTTAGAGTAAGAATTACAGACTCTTCAAGGTAGCGCATGTATTTGTGGATGTCGCTAAAGAAATAAGTGTCTAAATCAAAAATAGGGTACATTACAATCTGTCCAGGTCCGTGATAAGTGATGTCACCACCACGATTGATTTTATAGTAAGTTGCTTCAATTTCCTCCAATCTTTCTTCCGACATGAGCAAATGACTAGCATCACCACTTTTTCCAAGTGTATAAACATGCTGGTGCTCACAAAAAAGCAAATAATTGGTTGTTTTTTCTGTAGTTTCATTCTTTCGAATAGCAATCTTGATATCTATGTTTTGCTTGAACAAATCCTCTTGATAATCCCAAGCTTTTTTATAATCTATGCTACCTAAATCTTCGAGAATTACTTCTACAGGCATGATGTTATGAGTTTTTTAAAGTTCCCTTTAAATAATCGATTACTCTGACTTCAACTGCATCTTGTTTGTTCATTTCCGCTAAGAAAACAGAAGCCCAGTCAACAATGTGAATAAAGTAAAAGTATTCTTGAACTAAATTCTTTCCTTTCCCA
Organism: Brumimicrobium sp.; assembly: GCA_035497735.1. Classification (GTDB taxonomy): domain Bacteria; phylum Bacteroidota; class Bacteroidia; order Flavobacteriales_D; family Crocinitomicaceae; genus Brumimicrobium. The sequence continues at coordinate 34,241 of DATJCX010000048.1, forward strand.
TGAATGGTCAGAATGTTCTGCGTCTTTTCACTGATAATTTCTTTGTTGATTTTGAAGCGAAGTTTATTTCTATCGTTTAAAAATTGTGACTCAAGAAAAAGAACTGCGTAGTCGTCATTTCCACGACCCCATCCAACTAATTCGTTGTGGTTCATTTCTGGAATGACATGGTGCCATACCAACTGCTTACTATTTTCATTGATTTGTTGACGCGTTCGAATAGCTACAGCTTCCGAATCCGCATCTGTATAGATAATTCCTTGTTTTTGAAAGAAATGATTTGCTAAAAGTTTTGCTTCATGCTTAATGGTCATTAACTCATTATTCAATAAAGGGCGACAACTTCTAAAATCATCTAAAGCATCTTCGTTGATGATTTTTGCTTGCGCTAAAATGTTTACCAATTGTATCATAGAAAAAGCCACCATACTACGTGGAGGATTTCCTGCAGGCAAACGAACAAAGTCATAGCCTTTTTTTATGCATAATTGTACGAGTTCACCTCCTGAGCTAATTCCTACAATTGTTGCTTTTCTTTCTTCTGCTTCTGCAATAGCGATAAGCGTTTCTTCTGTTGTTCCAGAGTAGGAAGAGCCAACCACTAAAGTATTTTCATTTACAAATCCTGGCAACTGATAGTCTTGTACTAAAACAATAGGAACATTGATTTGATATGCATATAGCTGTGCTACCATTTTTCCTCCAATTCCAGAGCCTCCCATACCAATAACAACTACATTGTCAAACGATTTTTTTCCATTAAAGGAAAACTCAGATGAATCTGCAATGCTTAATGCGTCTGCAATTTGTTTAGGAAATTGAGCTATCAGTTTGTCCATAATTGTTAAAATATTTCTTTGTAAAGAGAGCAAAGATATTAAATGAAACGCTGATTCTGTAAACTATTGTCTTTTTATTTGATATTAAGGTCTTTTAAATTAGTTTTCGCCTCAGTCTTTTCTTCATTTTAGACTTAACAACAGCATTGGCAATTACTACTAAAATTATCATCGCCGAACCCAAGTAAAACTTTTTTCCAAGAATTTCGTTTTCATTTAAAATGAGAATTGCTAAAACCATGGTGTAAACTGGTTCCAAGTTGATGGTTAGCGAAGCGGTAAAAGCGCCTAGTTTTTTGACCACGTCCACCATCAGCACAAAAGCCAAACTTGTACAAACGATTCCTAGGAATAATAACCACCAGAAATCTGAAATTGTCATTGTTAAATTAGCAGCTGTTAGTTGACCTTTCGAGAATAAGACGATAGTTAAGAAAATCACTCCGGCAATCATTTCATACAAAATGATCTGAGAAGACGAGATTTTCTCGGCAAACTTGGCGTTGGAAACGGAAAATAATGCTGCTAATAAAGCAGATGTAAGTCCATAAGCCAACACTTCGTATTCTGCTGCACTAAAATCAGCAGAAATATAGTAAATACCGAAAATAACCAAGACACCGAAGAGGAATTCTATCCATGAGAATCGTCTCTTCATGATGATAGGATCTATCCACGAAACGTGCAATGTCGTTGTCGATAAACACAATACGGCCAAAGAAGCAGTGGACAATGAAATAGCTTTGTAAAACGTAATCCAGTGTAAACAAACGATAATACCTACAAGCATTAACTTTCCTAAATCTTTCTTGTCTTTCAGTAGGTAAGGAACCTTAAATATGGGAAATAGAATTAGTAAACTAATTACAGTTATGATGATTCTATACCAAACGATAATTTCTGGTGGCAGTAAAATTAATTTCCCTAAAATGCCGGTGAAACCCCAGACAAGAATGATGACGTGCATCAGGATATGGTATTTGAATCTCTCCACCTTTATCGTTTAATATGTGGCGCCGAAATTAAATAAAGTTTTGCTATTTTAAGCTAAGTGAAATGTATTTTGATGATGGAATGTTTTCCGGGAGAAAATAAGTTGATTTTAATCAATAATATTCTAATTTTCTTTCCTCTATTTTTGTCTGTTTATCATCAACAATTCGTATTCTTTTCACCCAATTTCCTTGCTTATCATAAAGGTATTGATAATGGTACTTTTCGACGATAAGTTCATCGTTTTGAACAGTTTTATTGCTTCCACCAGAAATATTTCCTTTTAAGTTGAATCTATATTTCATGTTGTGGTGGTATTCATTTTGAAAATCTGAATAGGAAGAGGAGAGAAGTTGATTTTTTGAATTGTATTTAAAAGTTTGCTTTTTCAACACATTACCAATTGCATCTGTCAACATCTTTTCTATAATGTTTTTATTTTTATCGAATGTTATGGTGGTGACATCATCTATTTCATTTTTTGCTTTAAAAGTAAAGTCATATTTTTTTTCGATATATCCCTTTTTATGGTAATAGTAGTTTTTCTTACTTGCCAAATGATTAAAAGCATCGAATTCCATTTCTTCTACCTTTCTGTGCAAGTTATCGTAGCGATAGATATGTGTAAAGATAATTTCATCATTTAAGTCATAGCGAATTTCTTGCGTTCTATTATCGTTTTCATCATAAGCATAAACCGAGTAATAGTTTTTTCTTCCTTTGTCATTGATGCTCTTAAGCGCAATGAGTCTGTCTTTTGCATCGTATTTGTTTTGTATTTCCCAATTTATTTGTGCTTTAGAATTGAAAGCCTTAATTCCGATCAAACTCCCATTTGTGTTGTATTCATAGACTTTCTCACTGATGATGTCATTGATATTTTTGTACTTAACGTCCTTTGTAACTTTTCCGTTTTTGTACGTTAACAAGTGGCGATACTCAAGATCATCTTGCTCATCATACTTTTTTATTTCCGTCAGTTTATTATCGGAATTATAGACATATAACCAACGGTCACTTTGTTTTCCTTGAGAATTGTTTTCTTGTGCTTCTATTTTATTTCCATTGGAATCGAACCTATTTATTGCCTTGATATTTCCATCCGCATAATAGTGGAATTGTGTATTCAAGTTTCCTCTTTGATCAAATGTTAGATGGATGTCGTTCAGTCGGAATCTTTCCTTATTTGTTGAATTTGATTCAGGGTCTTGATAAACAAAAATCGTTGTTTTATAAAAAGATTTTACTTTTCCTTTTAAGGAAAGTTCAATTTCTACATCGCTATTCAATGTGTTTATTTGGGAAACAACTGGGTTTGAGATGAAGAGCAGTAAAAATATAAAAAACCTTAAATCCATAGGATAAATGTAATAATATTCTTACTTTAGCAAGAACTAATCGTAAAATAAAATAAAATAATATGAGTAAATTTGATGAAGCAGTAGAAAAATACTTAGCAGAAAACAAGAATCTTAAATTAGGTATTCCTGAAGATTTTTTAGTGAAAGTAACTAAAGGTTTAGGACCTTCTATCTACAATAAAGATGCAGAAACAATTGCATCAAGTGACCCGGATGAACTAGAAACGGTTAAGAAGAATTTCTTAATTAAAAAGCTAGGTTTAAATGACGGTCCAGAATTAGACAAAGCAATTGGAGAAGTAGTTGAAAAGTTAGGTGCTTCAAACCGTAACAAATACAGAGCTCTTTTCTATGCATTATTAGCTATTAAGTTTAAGAAAGAATCAGTTTATAACTAGGAGGATATCTTACGTTGAATTCTACAAAGTAGCCATCTCATTGAGTTGGCTACTTTTTTTTATATTATTTTGCAGCTTAATAACCAGATAGTTATATTTTTTTTGTATATTGAAAGTTCAAAATAATGACACTAGATGAGCACCTACCAAACAACAGGTATATTACTATCCGCTCACTTGCATCATTTTACATTTATTAATATTAAATTTTATAATTATGGCTATCGTTAAAGTTCTTGAGGTAATTGCAAAATCAGAAAAAAGTTTTGATGATGCAGTAGCAAATGCAGTTAAAGAAGTTTCTAAAACAATCAAAAACATTGATTCTGTTTGGGTAAAAGATTTCAAATGTCACGTAGATGATGGAAAGATCACTACTTATGGAGTAATTTGTAAAGTTTCTTTCAGAGTAGATGGTTAATCACTTTTATCCAATAAAGTTTTTATTGAAAGGCGGGATTTTCCAAAAGAATTTCCCGTTTTTTGTGTAATGTAGATAGTTAAGCAAAATCTTAATTGTGACATTCTCATTCAAACAAATAAACAATTGTTGCATAAACCGCTTTGATTAAACCTTTCTCTGTGATTAGTGTTATATCTTCGATTACAGATAATGTTGAAGGATAAGGGATTGTTTTCAAACTATTAATAGCATTCTGTAAAACAAAAAATCATTAATCATAAGAAACCTCAAATGTCAAAAAAAGTAAGTCTATCAGAATCAGTAGTCCAAAGGAATGAGTTTAAACGAAAGTTTAGTTTATTAGAATTGTATTGCTCCTTTGTTTATGCACCTAGAGCAATGTCAAAACTAATTGGGAATAATAAAACGGAATTAGTTGACAAGCACTTTTTGGAACGCATACAACTAGCTATAACCGAAGTAAATGGTTGTGCAGCTTGTTCTTATCAACATACACAAATGGCCTTAAAATTAGGAATGAGCAATGAGGAAATAACTAGTTTTTTAAGTGGTGGAAGTGATTTCACGAGGGAGGAAGAAGTAAAAGCCATCATGTTTGGGCAGCACTTTGCAGACTCAAGAGGATTTCCTAAAAAATATGCTTATGATTCTATTGTAGAAGCATATGGCAAAAAAGAAGCAGCCATTATTCTATCAGCTTCTCAATTAATGATTGCCGGAAATATGTATGGTATTCCTTTTAGTGCATTTCTTTCCAGATTACAAGGAAAAAAATATAAAGGAAGTTCATTAATCTATGAGTTGGGAATGCTTATCGTTGGTTTTTTACTCTTACCCATTGGCATTATTCATGGATTTTTAAGAGGATTGATTGGACTGCCAAATGAAAGATTTGATAAAAGTACGACTGACGAATAAACTAAGTTTAACGAATGAAACAAATATGGCATTACTAAATATTTTGTGGAACGAGGTTTAAATTTCCGAATAAATCAACTACAATTGCTGTTGGTGATTGGAGTAAAGGTGTTTATTTTGCACATATCTTAACAGAAAATACAAAATCTATTTTGCAATTTATTGTAAAATAGTTCGTAATTGTAAGTAGAAGAAACCATGTTACTGGATACTATCTATAACTTATGTTAAAGATATAGTAGCATGGTTTTTTTGTCTTATTTTTTTCGATCTGACATGAAGACAACAAATTAATATTTTGGATATCGACTGGTTTGTTTTCATCTTTTATGTTGAGCATACGAATATCTGTCTCGGTGTTGAAGGGAATTTACAACTAAACTCAATTTAAACCTCCAAAACATCTTCCAAGGCCTTTCTAAACTCATTTTCATTATCATAATTATAGAAAGGAACAGCAGTCAGCAAATATTTATCCGAATGAATCTCAATCAATTTTTTGTCTTCTGCGATTTCATTCAAAAAATCTTCTTTCCATTTATCGTGGGCAATAAGGTGCTTTCCTTTGGGTTCGACAAAAACTTGATAAGCGATATTTTCTTTCTTTTTTTTACAGAATAAAAGAAAGTCGGGTTCAAATCTTCGTCCTTGTTTGTCGTAAATCGCTAATTCTCGTTCATTTCTAAGAATATAAATATCTTCGTAACGTTGTTGTAAACTTTCAAATTTTTTGGCGAATAATTCAATGAAACTTTTTTCTTCACTGGTTCCAAAATTGGCGTTGTACGCATACCAAGGTTCGTTGGCAATTAAAGATTCTTGTCCGTCTTCTCGTTCGTCTCCTTTTCGTACGCGGATTTCTTTGTCTGTAAAAACTTGATGCACATATTTTTTGATAAATTCAGAACCTTCGTACTCGGTTGAATTCCCTTTTATTTCAGCTTCAATGGTTTGTAAAAGTCCGTTTAATGCTTGTAAATAATCAAAATGTGTAATGTCTTGAAGTCTGTTGTGCGTTCCTTTAAACGTGATTTTTAATTCACCTAAATAGTCTTTACTTTCTATAAAATCCATTATGGAATTGAGGTGCGGAAAATAATGCGTTAGATTATCGTGATAGAAAAACGGATTCTGGCTTAATGCAAAACGAATAATATGTGTCGGAATGGCCGAAATTGAGACCTCTTTTCCTTTTATTACTTCTTCATTGGAAATAGGGTTTTCCAGTTCAAAAAAAGCACTCGACATTCTGCCAATTCCCGAAGAAAGTGTGTGACGATAATCCGTTCTTTTAACTCCTAAATCGGAAAATGATTGGATGTTATGGAAGTTTTTCGGTACTTTTTTGTTGAAGAAAACATAATCTTTTTGATAGTGTTCAGACTTTTTATACTCCAATTTCAACGTTAATTGTTTGGTCACTAAATTCTCTTCATCTTCGTAAATTCCAGATTCTACCAAGGCTTTTTTCAATTCTGAAATATAGCGACTATCCTCTTTGGTGTGATAATACAATTCTTCCAAAACCTTTAAATCGTTGGAAATATCATCGTCGTATTTTCGGGTATATTGATCTTGTCCCACCTCTAACGCAAACGGATAATATCGTGCGCCACGACCAATTAATTGCGCTTCGGAAAGGGTGGTTTTCCCCGGTTTATTATTGTTTCCATCTCTGCCTTCGTACAGTCGAACAATATCAAACAAATTCAACACGTCCCAGCCTTCATTGAGTTTCTGAACGGCAAAAACTGCTCGAATGGGATTATTTTCATCTTCTAAGGTATTGAGTAAAATCTGATTTTGTTCTGCTTCTTTGTCATTATTGGCACTTAAACAGTTTTCTTCTTTGAAGTTTCGCTGGATTCGATTCACAATTTCGTTATCTGAAATCCCTTTATGTGCAAAAAAATGAAATGCCTTTTGTACGATTGAAACCGTAGAAGTATTCTTGATTTTTTCTATTTCTCGTTCCGAAAGTTCTTCGATTAATTGATGAAAATTTACTTTGTTTTCTTCCGATTCTTTAATGGTTCGTTTGGCTTTGAATAAGATAACGGGTTTTAAATTAACATTGTGTGAAGTTGCCAATTCCTGACGGT